>CAKOWZ010000004.1 GCA_934129745.1 uncultured Clostridia bacterium | reverse complement strand
GTTGTATATTTTTTTATTTCTAAAAAAATTAAAAATTTTTTCAAAAATCTATTGACTTCTTATAGTTGGTCTTTCCTTTTATTTGAACAATATTATCATCATAATCTGTTCCCTCTGACCTTGCAAATTCTGGAATTGTGAAACTTTTTATTAAAAGAATAATTTCTCTTTCATATAGTAAATTACTTCTGTAGCCACAATTCTTTAATCGATTAATCCAGTTATTTGCTCTTTTCATTAGTTCGTTTTCAATGTTATCTTTATTTGAATCATATATCATTATATAAAATTCATTTTCTATGATATTTTTATTTTCTACTATTTCTGTTGTAGAAATAATTCTATTATTAATTATCTCAATTCCAACATCATCATCGATTTTTCGTTTTAGTTCTTCCTGTTCTTCTATATGTTCAGAAATATCAACTGCTCTTGGTATAACTAAAATCTTATATGGCTGTTGCTCTTCACTAAATTCGATACTAGAAAAATTCATCTTTGATTCAAGCTCATCATCAGTTAAAAGTTCAATATTTATTGGCTCAACTTTAATAAACTGAATAACCTGTCCATCTAGTGTATATAAAAAATTTTCTTTAATGTTTTTTACATTTAAGAATTCATTAAGAGATTGCTCTTCTTCTTTTTTTAAGAATCTATTAGTTAATTTTAAAATTTTAATTCCTCCCATCAAAAAAGAACACCCTATGGTGTCCCTTCCTTAATATACATTTTATCTGTATTTTATATTTTTTTGCCAATTGCTACCAGAATAATATACTGCAATAATTTGCACTTCTTTTATTTCCTTGATTATTCTATAAAAAATCATAAAGTTTTTTACATTTATTTTTCTAATATCAGTTTTTCCTGTTATTTCATTATCAATAACATTATATATATCAGCAGTATCTTTTAGCTTTGAGATTTCTTCCTTGAAAGCTTTACTATGTTGTTTAGCAATTTCAGGCTCTTTTAATTTTGTCTTTATATATATTATAATTTCTTTAATATCGTCCTTGGCTTCATCTAGAATCTTTACATTGTACTTATTCATTTTTGTGTCACCTCAATTATAAACTATCAATTTCCTCAAAAGCTTCATCAATTGTAAGCATTTTTGCTTTTCCACTTTCAATTTTTTCAATTCTTTCGCTCAATTTTTTCTTTAAATCTTCATTATCTTTTATAATTAATCTATCAGGCATAGTTTTTTCAATATATTTTGAAGTTAAGTAATCAGCATAGTTTAATAATTCTTTAGCGACTGAATCAGGTATTAAATCAATTGTATTATATAGTTCTTGTTTGGTTGCAGTCATTTCTATGCACCTCCTTGTTTTTTTATCATATATAATTATTTTACTATATTTTTCAAATATTATCAATAATTTTGCTAAAATTTTGTATTGCCATTTTGATTATATTTTTCAATTCTTTTATACCTGTAGTTTTTTTGCGTAATCTTAAATTTAACAATGTTTTTTATTGTATCTACCATCGAAAAATTATTATTTCCCTTAATAAGTGAAATAACGGAAATTACAATAGCACCTATAACAATTAGAGTAGCTATTATTGTTTGATTTGTAATCTTGTAATAAATAAAAGCAATAACTCCTGCTATTGCTCCAACTATTATAGTTTTAATTAATTCTTCCATTCCAAATCCAACAAAAAACTCTGTTTTTAATCGAATCTGTCTTGGAATTTTAATCATTTTCTTTTTATCTTCCATTTTCAGATTCACCTCCTTCAGTATGCTCTGAAGTAGAATTATTTTCTTTATTTTTTTCTTCTTCTTGCTTTTTCTTTTCGTTAAATTCATTCTTTAATCTTTGATATTCAGGATAAGTACAATCTCTTGAAAATATAAAACCATCCGAATCTCTATAATATTTAACATCAGCAAAGTACCCTTTAAAAGTCCCTTGGCTTTCAGAAAAAAGTCTTATAAAACTAACATTTTCTACAACTTTTCCAGTACTATAGAAACCTACAATGCTTACATCATCAAGCGAATCATTATCATTTAGTCCTGCAATTTTCTTGCCAGAATCTGTTACAACATACCACTTTCCATCAATATTTAATGTTTCTCTTCCTTGGCAATCTTTGTCTTTTAATTCTTCTATTGTAGATTTAGATTCTTTTTCATCTACAATTGCAATTTTATCTCCATAATATGATTTTGGAATATCAACAAGAGTTAAAGAAACCGTTATCAATATTGTTGCTAAAAGTAAATGTTTTGTTAATTTTAAATATCTTCCCTTTACTTCAGGTTCAACTGCAATTTTAACCATCAAAACCACAAATGCTATTCCTGCGATAGAGATTCCTATTATTTTTAATGAATTTATAATATTATTTAATGTATCCATTAATGTCCCCTTGGCAACAATGCTCTCATTGTTCTTACCGAATTTCCTAATGATCTTAAAGGGCTTGCTGATGGCTTAACCATATACTTGCCCATTATATTTGGAGTATTTACTGCAACAACTGCAATTGCTATTCCATAAATTAGCTTATTTATCATAATAGTTGCTATTGAAATATTCAGTAAGGTCAATTGTATAACTACTGTAAATGCTGTCATTAAAAAACTTCTAACATAGTCTGGAAATACACCTCCATCCGAATTCAGAAGTCCTATACACGCAAATGGAATTGCAACTCTCATAACTAATAATTCAATTCCTTTCATTATAAATTGACATATTAGTAGTAGCCAACAAATGAGCATTACTAAACAAGCAACTGCTGTAAATATTCCACCCTGAATGTTATTAGAAAGTGTTTCTGCTAAATTTATTTTACTAACATTTACCACTCCCAAGATTGAATTCAAAAATTCTTCAACTACTCCAACACCAAGTGTATATATTTCTTTAAAACATATCATTACAATAACTGCTTTTAACATTCCAACAACTAATTGCATAGGATTTTGCTCATTATCTCCGCTCTCGCATTAAAAAATACGTTTTAATTGCCTTTGTAATAAAAACAATAACCAATAACGATGTAGCAAAATTAAAAACAACTTGGTAAATTTGATTAAAATCTATTCTTGACTTTACAAACATAGTTCCTTCTGGTATGTACATTAGTTCTCTTTCAATAAAGAATACTAAATTAAGCATTCCATTAAACAATGAATTCAATGTTGATTCGGAGCCACCTATAAAGTTTTCAATCAATTCTACAAGCATATCAGTCATTCACTATTCGCCTCCTTCTATTACGCTGGAGCTGTTCCAGTTTGTTGATAAAAACTTAAGATGGTGTTAATTACTGCTAGACCACAAGTTATTAAAATCATTGCAATTAATGTGGTTTTAATATTTTGAATATTTCTTCTTCTCTCGCCTTCATCATTTGTTTTTAGGCAATAAACATAATAGATAAAATATCCTCCACAAATTGTTATGCCGATTCCTGTAAGCCAACTAATTATTGCATTAACTAGATTCTTTGTTCCAGTTACTAGAACACTATCATCTAGCGAAGCTCCAAATACAGTTTGGTTTATTAGAGGACTCAAAAAAAGCATTACTCCAAGTAATACTTTTCCAACAACTTTTAAACTTTTTTTCATTCTTCTTTGTTCCTTTGGATTTTATCCTTAATAAAATCAATTTTATTTATTTTTACATCATCTTCTGTATCTTCCCATATATTCCAAATTTTTATTTTTTGAATTGGTCTTTCTTTTCTCTTTAGTTCTCTATTTATTCTTAATTCTCTATTTTCTTCTCTAGTTCCCATGCCATTTAATTTATTAAAATACATTTCTGATATGTCAGGTATAGTCGTAATTGCTGGTGGCTTTCCTGCTAACATTACAATTGCATATGGATTTTCTATTTTTAACACTTCATCTGGTGTTAAAAGCTTTCTAGAAATTAAACTCATACTGCTACTTGTTTTATCAAATCTATTATTAGAACTACTACTTTCTCCATAACTTTGTACTGTATAAGTTCCGAAGTCTCTCTGAGATTTTAGTAGCAGTATCAACATTACCTGTCTTTAAATAAATTAAAGCACAGTTATCAATTATATTTTGTGCTACTTCTTTACCATACTTTTCTTCAATTTGTGCAAAACTTTGTAAACAAATAATAAATCTGATATTCCTTCCTCTTGATACTGTCAGCATACTTTGAAATATATCTATCTTGGTAAAATTTGCAAATTCATCTAATACAAAATTCATTCTTATTTTTAGTTCTCCACCTTCTTGTCTGCTTAATTCAACGAGACTTGTATAAATCTGTTGTACCAATAAACTTGCAAGTTTATGATATGTTTCTCTATCATCAGGTAATAAAACATAAATTGCAGTTTTCTCTCTTGCAAATTGTCTTAAATCAAAATCTGATTTTTGTGTACAATTAGCAACATATTCATTTATGAATAATTGCAATGTAGAAAGTGCTGCTGCAACAAAGCTTCCTCTGGTTTTACTTGGTGCAGTTCCGTGCAACAGCATAAAACTTTTTTATTGGATCATTTGCATCTTTATCTGCCATATATGAATCAATTGGCATTTTTCCATCTTTATTAACTTTAAACATCTCTGCTACAAAGTAATATGCATTAGGTAATGTTTGAAGTTCTCTATTACCTTTATTTTCAAGTATTACTGCCATTAGTGCAGTCTTAATCACAGACATTTCTCCATTAGTCCATATTGGCTCTGTCTTATCATTTTTTTGCACTAAAATATTAACCATATCACTAACTAAACTTTCAGCTAAAGGTATATTATTATCTTCTACTGCATTTATTATAATATCTAAATAATTGTACCAATTGCTTTTTAAAAAATTAATATAATCAAGTGCAATTACATTATAGCCAAGTTGTTTTAACTTTTCTGCAGTATATAAGTATAATTCTCCTTTGACATCAGAAATAAAAATATTCTCACCTGCTAATCCAAGCATTGTAATTGTTGGAATTATAATTGACCTACTTTTTCCTGAACCAGAACTTCCAACTAATACTGTATGAATATTATCCTTAATATAATAAATTCTATCCTTATTTCCTCTTTTTTCAAAGTTTGTAATGATTCCACCTGAAGAAAATGAAACCTTATTATAATCTTGGTTATCTATTTCATTACAGGCAAAAACTTTTTCATAATCCTTTTTATTTAGCCACCATCCAGTTCCATATTGACCTTGACCAACTGGTGCTGGAACTTTTATCTTTGGTGTAATTTTTACTTGTTCACTATGGTAAATGTTTTTTTTATTATTTGAAACAAATAATAAAAAAAATGCTACAATTACTTCACTTATAATGAAGATTATTAGCACTGTTTTATTATTTACTATAGTCTGAATTATTGATTCTAAACTTATATGTAATAAGTTATCAAAATTATTGCTCATTATAAAATGTATTGATACAGAAAAGTACGCTGTAATCCATACACTAACAATAAGAGCAAATATTAATAAGATTCCTCGTTTAATAGTAGCCTCCTATTATTTCAATTCAGCAATTGAATTCCTCCCTTCTTTATAAACTTTTATAATACATCATTTTCAATTAGAGCTCTTCCCAATTGAATTCTGATGAATTTTGTTTTGATTTTGCAAGTTCTTTTTTAGCTTGTTTTGACAATTGTTTCTTTAAACGGAGTTCATAAAATTTATTGTATCTACATTGTTCATTTGCTTGAAATTCTAATATGGTTAAAATATTATCTAATAAGTCTCTTGTATCATTATTAGCTTTGATATTGCTAGCTTTAATCGCTGTTATATTTAAATCTTTTTCATTTATCCATGTTCTTTCAATATCCAAAATTTGATTTCCAATTAATTTTATAACTTCTTCTTCGGTTTCCTCCCTAATCTTTTGTTTTTCATCTTCAATTTTTTCTTTATCAGTATATTTAAATTCAACCAGCTTTTGTTTTGCTTTAATATATTTATCAATTTCTTTTTGACATTGTGGAGATAGCTCTATTATTCTATTTGCTATAGTATTAACATTTGCAATTATCTCAGGATATGCTTTTAAATATTGATATTTAATACTTCCTGTTGTTCTTTTCAATTCATCTTTTAATAGTAACATTGCATCAACAATTTCTTTTATATCCTCATCCTTCAAAATACTTCTTACTCGATGATTTTGAAACGCATTTTTCTGATATTTCATTAAATCTTTTACAAATTTTTCATCTAGATTCGCCTTTTTTAGTTCTTGCAAAATATAATTTTCGCCTGTTATATTCTTCTTTGCTAAATCCTTATCTTGATATATTGGTAGTAAGTCTTCCTTAAAAACATCGTTTATAAACTCATTTCTCATTTTATTAATTTCTTTATATTTAATAAAATAATTTCTACTACTTTTACTCCAAACAAAAAACTGCAGATGTGGATGTCTATCCTCATAATGAACAGCTCCTAAATACTGCAAATCACTAAATTTTATATTCATTTTTTCTGCTATACTTGGAAGTCTATTTTCTAATAATTTCTTCCACTTATCTTGATCATAGTAACCTAATCTCTCTGCATCAAACTCTGTAAGTGATACAAGTCCTCTATATATTGGAACTTTTGCTTTTGCTAAATCATCAATATAATTAACTATTTCTGATAAATTTTCTTCTTTTTGTATATTAGGAAATTTATCTACAATTCCAAATAGTCCATGAGTTGTTTCCTTATTTCTAATTACATATTCGCTATTTGCAATATAATCTGTATAATTTTTATGCTTAAAATATGTACTTCTTTTATTAGGATTATATGCTTTAAATATAAAAATTAAGTTGCTCATATATACTCCTACATTTCTTCTTCAGACTCTTCATATTCAGCAAAATTTTCCTCTTGCCTAACTGTGATAAACTTTATTGTATCTTCATCTGCTTTATATTTTTTTCTAAATCACTAATATGATTTGGTTTACCAGTAAAATTAAATATTGCAAAAAAGCCTTCTTTATTACCTTTAATATCGTATGCTAAACTTCTTTTTCCTAAATCTTTAATTTCAACCTTGTTATTAGTTAATTCTTTTATAAATTTTTTATATTCTTTTAATTTTTCTGCTTTCTTGTCTTCATCAATTGATGGTTTCATAATTATTATACTTTCATATTTATTCATAATGATATCCTTCCATTTTAGATTCTTATAATCCAAATTATTCTTTTCTATATACATTACCTATACTATAAAAGTCTGCAAGTTCTTCTTTTGATATATCTTCTGTTTTTCTACTAACAAAATAATTAGCTTTTTCTCTTGCACTTTTTACAATTTCAATAAAATCATTGTGAAATTCATCTCCTAATATTCTTTTCATCATTTCACCAACTGCATAAGTATTTACTGCGCTTATTCTTACATTATTAGCATATAATTTTCTTTGAGAGCTAATAAATCCATCTAACTTTATATCAATTAATTTACTCAATTCCTTAACTACAAAATCAAGATTATCCTTATACATCTGAATATCTAATTCCTTATCAATTCCTGCTCTGACAAACTCTGAAACATTATTATATGAACTTTTTGCTACAACTTTTTGAATTACATCTCTTTTACTTTCAGGAATATTTATTGCAATTCTTACTAACTTTTCTTGTTTATTTTCAATCTCCAAAACTACCTCCTTCCTCTCGACTTCAGTCATTCAAAATTGCCTTCAGGCAATTTTGCAGGAACAGGGAGTCTACTCGACTCCCGTGAACAGCCTAAAAGCTAAGCTTTTAGCGAGTTCACTCTTAAAATATGTGGTACACTTTTACTGCACTCGGAATTTAATTGGATTTTTACTCAAATTCTTCGTCATTATAGTAATCTTCCTCATCTTCATCGTCATATTCACTATCACTTATATCAACATATTCACCTATAATTGCAATCGCATCATAGTAATTATGTGATTTTGTAATTCGATTAACCATCTCTTCAGATTCCTCTCGCATTCCATTATTTTTTAGTGTTCTTGAAGCAATTCCTATTAGATTAAAAATATTTCCGTCCTGCCCAATCAATGCACATTTTGGTTTCTTTTCTTCATGTTCATATACAACTTGAAGATATTTTTCCTCGATAGGTTTATACTTTTCAAATTGAAAATCCCCTTCCATTTCATTAGAGATGAATTTTATAATATCTGATATTTGGTATGGTCTCAAATCTTTTTTATACAGATAATCTAACTCTTTTCGTTCTTCATCTGTACCCATACTCATTTCTACTGGAGATTTATTTATGTATTTTAAATCCATAAGTGCTTTAGCAAGTGTTTCTATATATTCTGTATCAAGTTCTTCTAAATCCTCTTGTATATCTTTAATTGTAACATTTGTATTTTTCATTCTAACTCCTCATCCTCCTCATCTTCAACCGACTCATTTTCAGTTTGTGATTCTTCTTTATTCAATTCTTCTAAAAAAACTTCTATATTTGGATATCCAATGAAATTTAATGCAGTTTCAGTTTTAACCTTACCTGCAGACCAAAGTAAATATTGTTCATCTTCTGGTTTTCTTAAATATATCTCTGCTGATGAATTTTCTTTTTTAGCATCTATATCTAATACTAATTTAAATTGAACACCTTCTTTTGACCATTGCTTTATTTCATCCACCATCTTTTTATCTACTTTGCAATAATCTATTATTTCATCAATGTTTAAAATAATACATTTCTTTTCTGTCTTTTCATAGTTTGCATCTTTAATTTTAACTTGATTTATGGTTTGATTTCTTATTTGGTCAATAAATTCAAATGGAACTTCTAGCTCTTTATATTTAGCTGTATTTCTGTATTCAATATCATCGAATCTATCTCCATCCCTAAAAAATACATAGCCACTTTTGGCTTCACTCAAGTATTTTTCAAACATCTGTATTTCACTGAACTCTTTATAATATTTTAAGCTATCACTTCTTATACAAACACAGTCAATATTATTTTCCTTATATTCATAAATATAAGACTCATATTCATCTAACAGAAAATTACAAATGTTTTTGTTTTTTTCATCTTTTTTTAACATTGCTAAATAATCATTTTTTGTTAAAGTAATTCTTAAATCACTGTAATATCCCATATTTCATATCCTTCCTCAAAATTCTCTCGCACGAGAATTGATTTTGTGCCACTTTCATTTTTAGCTAGGGTAGTTTTGCCTCTTAAAACAGCTACATTTCTTCTTCTTCTTCTTCAAACTCAAAAGATTCTGTTTCTTTAGGCTGTTCCTTTTCAAACATTTCTTTTACTAAATTATTAGTAACTTTTATTGTTCTTTCATTAAATTCTCTTTGCCAAGCACCTTCATTTCTAGACCAATGAAAACCATTATGTTTCAAATTATTTCTAACTTCTTCATTTGGTTTCTCATCAAATAAAAATTGAATCCTATTTATTTCTTTGTTATGGATTACTTTACCACCAACAAATTCTTTATCTTCAAATTCTATTTTTTCTAAATTTTTAAGTCTTGCAATTCTTCTTTTTGTTTCTCTTATCCTTGCACCTACATTTTGAAGTTGCCAAGGTTGATGTTCTTCATCTGCTTTTATAAGTGCTCTTTGTTTTTCTAAATACTCCAACTTTTCTTTTAATTTTGTCAAAGCATTTGGATCGTCATTATAAATAACACTCGAATTATTCATATCTTTTGCTTTTTCTTCATAATACTTTTGTTTCTTATCTTCTTCTATTGATTTTCCAATATCTTTCCAAGCTTTTTCGTGTAATTTTCTAGCAGTCTTTTCTGAATGATGACCAACTATTATTGGCTGACCGAGGTGTCATTTCCAAAATTCTATTAGCATTAGAATTCATATATTGTCTTGATTTTTCTTCAGCTTTTTGTGCTAATCTTTTGTATGTTTCTTGTCTTGCTTTTCTGCGTTCCTCGTAATCTGCTCTTCCTCCCATTTGCTATCTTCTTCCTTTCCTACTATAACAATACAGTGTAGTGCAATTGCTACAATTCCACCAATCATTATTCCAACAATAAGACCTATACTAAACAAAGTAATTTCCTTTCCAATAAAAAAAGACCTTGCTATTGGTATGTAATCTTAACTCTTCATACACCTAATAACAAGTCTTTCTATATTTGTTTTAATTCTTCCCAAGTAAATCCATCCCTACCAAAATGTCCATAATTAGTAGTCTTTGAATAAATTGGCTTTTTCAGTTTTAAATATTCTATAATTCCTTCAGGAGCCAAATCAAAACTGTCCTTAATAATATTTATAATATCAATTTCAGGAATTCGATTTGTTCCGAAACAATCAATATAAAATGATATTGGATTTTTCATTCCTATACCATAACTAATTTGTATCTCACATTTTCTTGCTAGACCATTTGCAACAACACATTTTGCAATATGTCTTAACATATATGATGCTGACCTATCAACTTTTGTTCCATCTTTACCTGAAAAAGCTCCACCTCCGTGATGAGCATATCCTCCATAAGTGTCTACAATAATTTTCCTTCCTGTTAATCCAGTATCTGCTACTGCTCCACCAACAACAAATTGTCCTGTTGGATTGATAATAAATTTAGTATCAACATCTATCATATCAGACTCAACAACAGGTTTAATAACTTTTTCTATTATATCATTTTCAAGCTCATCCATATCTGCATTTGCATTGTGTTGAGTTGAAATCAATATTGTATCTATTCTAAACGGAAAATTATTTAAATACTCTGCAGTTACTTGAACTTTTCCATCTGATTTTAAATATGGAATTATTCCTTGCTTTCTTACCTCGGCTAATCTATAAGCCAACTTATGTGCAACATCTATTGCATATGGCATTAAGCTCTCTGTTTCATCACAAGCATAACCAAACATTATTCCTTGATCTCCTGCTCCACCTTCATCAACCCCAATTGCAATATTGTTACTTTGCTTAACAATATTTACATTAATTTTACAAGTCCTATAATCCATATTTACTTTTTCATCATCGTAACCTACTTCCTTTAATTTTTCCCTTGCAATTTTTTCAATATCAATATTGGCATTAGATGTTATTTGTCCTGCAATTGAAACCTGTCCATTTGATATAAATGTTTCTACTGCTACTCTTGAATTTTTATCCTGTTCCAAACAAGCATCTAAAATTGAATCTGAAATATAATCGCATACTTTATCAGGATGCCCTTCTGTTACAGATTCACTAGTTAAAAAATATCTTTTGTAGTTATTCATATAATCCTTCCTTTCACTTCGCACCACAATCGATTTTGTGGCATTTTCATAACTAACTAGAGTAACTTTTTTCTTCAGTATGCTTTGTTATATCATCAGCATCACCTCCTTTAATATTCTCATATATAACTTGATTTTTATCAAAATATATATAACTAATTTCATACCCAAATTTTCTAGCCTCATGCTCTACCAAATCACCATCGTGTAACTGAATTACTCTTTTTCTATCTTTTAAAAATTTAAAAACTTCTTCTTTTCCATATGTATATCTAAATACAAAAGGCATATTAAGAGTAACTTGTTTTGAACGATTATAGTTTTGCTCTAATTCAGGTATATCTTTATTCTTTAGTTCAACATATATTGCAATATCTATATCTCCCAATTTATCTTTATTAGAATTAATATATGAGCCAAACAATACTGCCTTGGTTACTCTATATATAAATTCATCGTGATAATTAACTTCTTCAAGTTTTTTGATAATATTTTCTAATGCTCTTTTTGCTGTTATTCTTGAATATGTTTTATTTCCTTTATCTATTTTTTCTAAATTTAATCTCTCCATATAAAATTCCTTCCATCAAAAAAAGCTACCTAGTTAAAGATAGCTTAAATACATATTTAATTAAATTTTACAAATTTGCAACTTTTTCAAATTTTTCTACAACATCATTATTCATCTGTTTTGTAACTCTTACATAGAATTCATAAGTTGTTTGAATATTATTATGTCCTAATCTTTCCGAAATTGCTTTTATATCAGCACCTGACTCAATTAGTCTAGTTGCGTGTGTATCTCTAAAATCATGAAATCTACAATTAATGCCCAATTCATAATGAATTACTTTAAATGGATATTTGCAAGTATCAGTTCCTTCAAAAACTCCATTATGCTTTACAAAAACTAGATGTACTTCTGGCAATGCAACTTGCAATTCTGAAAAAGCATTTATAATTTTAGTCTCTGGTTTATGATTATAATAATTAGATGTTTCTTTTGTATAATGTTTCATATACAAATCACCATATTCTATTTTATCACGCTCTTGCTCTTCCTTATATTCCTTCAATGCATTTAATAAAGTATCACCAATTTTAATTTTTCTGTAACTACTTTTAGTTTTACAAGTTCCAAAATACCATACATTAGTTGCTTTTCCACTTATATGTCTTCCGTGCGTTGCACCACTTTGATTTTTCTTTAAAACATTTTTGTTTACCGTTAAAGTTTTATTTTCAAAATCTATATCTTCCCAAGTTAAAGCAAATACTTCTGATACTCTTAATCCTGTATAATATGCAGTCAAGATAGCATAATACATTGCGTGATTATTTCTGAATCTTTCTAAAATCATCTTTATTTCTTCAGCAGTAAAAATGTGAGCTGGGTCTTTTTCTGGTTCATCATATTTGGGCATCGTAACTTTTACTGCAGGATTATCCTTTATAAATTGTGCTGACTCATTAGCATATTTAAATGAGCCTTTTAATACTTTCAAAATGTTATGCATAAAGTTTTTTGAAAATGCTTTTTCAAGATAAATGGCATTTATTACTTCTTGTAATGTACTTGTTTGAATTTGTGATAATCTATAAAAGCCAAGCCTTGGTTTTATGTGATTTTTTATTATATTACTATATGCTTGAATCGTATGATACTTCAAATTAACATAGCAATAATTTTTTAACCAATAATCTAAATAATCACTATATGACATTGTTGATGGCTTAAATGAATGTCCTGTTTCATAATATTCATTATATGCTTTAATTCCAGCCTCCATTGCTTCACGCTTCGATTTAAAACCTGACTTATTAATATACTTTCTTGTTCCATTTACTGGAGCAATTTCAAATTGATATTGGTAAACATTTCCTCTTTTTTTAATATTAACCATTTTAATCACCATACCGTTTTTTTTAGGCAAAATAAAAATGCTAGTATCAACATTAATACTAACACTTTTTATTTATTGCTATTTGCAAATTGTTCGCATCGTGCAATCTCTTGCTACATAAGGCTTTCATGAGTTCTTGCGAACTTTTTTTAACTTTTGCGAACATTTTGCGAACATTTTATGGTTTTGGGTAATTTATGTTTACTGCACTATTCCCTGAAAGTACCGATTTTAGGCGTTTTTACCACAGCAGTTTTTGTATTTCTTACCACTTCCACAAGGACAAGGATCATTTCTCCCAATCTTAGGTTCTTCATTAACAACAGTCTTATCAACCTTTTTATCACCCTCAGCATTTTTTTGAGGAGTAATACTTCCATCGACCAAACTAATAGCAGTATCTCTCAAACTTGCATCAGTAATCTTAGCAGCCTCTTCTCTTTGAACCCTATCAGCTTTTTCCAAATGTAATAAAGATTTAGTAATATCAATCTTAATATTTTCAATCATTTCATCAAACATATCAAAACCTTCAATTCTATATTGAACAACAGGATCTTTTTGACCATAAGCACGTAAACCAATACCATTTTTCAATTCATCCATATTATCAATATGTTCCATCCAATGATCATCAACAACTTTTAAAGTAATAACTCTTTCAATCTCTCTTAAATCATCAGAACCAACCATTTGCTCTTTTTCTTCATATTTATTGTGTACTGCTTCTTTTAACTTATCTGTTAATTCTTGAGCACTAATTTTATCAGATTCATTTAAGCCTAATTGATCTTTTGTCAATCCTAAAGTAGTATCAATTTCAAGTAATATAGCCTCATCAATAATTACATTTTCCTCATCAGAAAATGCTGAAACAATGCCTTCAGCTGTTGAATCCATCATACCTAAAACATTATCTTTAATATTTTCTCCATCAAGAACTTCACGTCTTTGTTTATATATTATTTCTCTTTGAGTATTCATAACATCATCATAGCTTAATACATTTTTTCTAATACTAAAGTTTCTTCCTTCAACTTTCTTTTGAGCTGATTCAACTGTACTTGAAAGTAATTTAGATTGAATTGGCATATCTTCATCTGCACCTAAAGTATTATAAACTTTTGTTATTCTATCTCCACCAAAGATTTTCATTAAATCATCATCTAAACCAATATAGAATTTAGAATCACCTGGATCACCTTGACGTCCAGAACGTCCACGTAATTGGTTGTCAATACGTCTTGATTCATGTCTTTCTGTACCAATAATTTTTAATCCACCAGCTTCAACAACTTTTTGTTTTTCATCTTTAATTTCATTATCAAATTTTGCTTCTAATTCTTTGAATTTAGCTCTTGCAGATAAAATTTCTTCATCATTTGTTTCATTAAATGCAGTAGCTTGTTCAATTAATTCTTCTGAATATCCTAGTCTTTTCATTTCTTGTTTAGCAAGATATTCACTGTTTCCACCAAGCATAATATCAGTACCACGACCAGCCATGTTTGTAGCAATTGTAACTGCTCCATATTTACCAGCTTGTGCAACAATTTCAGCTTCTTTTTCATGTTGTTTAGCATTTAAAACTGTATGTTTAATTCCAGCTTGATCTAATAATTTGCTTAATTTTTCTGATTTTTCAATTGAAACAGTACCAACTAGAACTGGTTGTCCTTTTGCATGACTTTCTTTAATATCTTCAATAACAGCTCTAAACTTAGCAGCTTCATTTTTGTAGATTATATCTGGTTCATCAATTCTTATTAAAGGTTTATTTGTTGGAATTTCAATAACATCTAATTTATAAATTTCTTGGAACTCTGCTTCTTCTGTCATAGCTGTACCAGTCATTCCTGATAATTTATCATACATTCTAAAATAATTTTGGAATGTAATTGTAGCTAATGTTTTTGATTCATCAGCAATTTTAACTTTTTCTTTTGCTTCAATTGCTTGGTGTAGACCATTATTATATCTTCTTCCATACATAATACGTCCTGTAAATTCATCAACAATTAGAACTTCCCCATCTTTAACAATATAATCAATATCTTTTTTCATAATTCCATATGCACGTAATGCTTGGTTTACATTATGAACTAATTCAGAGTTTTCAATATCATTGAAATTTTCTAATCCAAATTCTTTTTCAGCTTTAGCAATACCTTTTTGTGTTAATGTTGCTGATTTTGCTTTTAAATCAACTATATAATCATAATTTTCATTATCTTCAGCTTGTTCTTCATCTTTAATATCTTCTTCAACAATAACTTTAGCTTGTAATTTTCTTACAAATGAATCAGCTTTTTTGTATAAATCTGAAGATTTATTAGCTCTACCAGAAATAATCAAAGGTGTACGAGCTTCATCTATTAAGATACTGTCTATCTCATCAACGATAGCATAATTTAATTTTCTTTGAACTAATTGGTTTTTATAAATAACCATATTATCCCTTAAATAATCAAATCCATATTCATTATTTGTTCCATATGTTATGTCACAATTATATGCTTCTTGTTTTTCATTTGGTTTCATTCCTGCAATAACTAAACCAACAGATAGTCCTAAAAATCTATATACTTTTCCCATCCATTCACTATCTCTTTTTGCTAGGTAATCATTTACAGTAATTATATGAACACCTTCTCCAGATAATGCATTTAAATATGCTGGTAATGTAGCAACTAAAGTTTTTCCTTCACCTGTTTTCATTTCTGCAATTCTACCTTGGTGTAATATGATACCACCTATTAATTGAACATCAAAATGGCGTAATCCCAAAACTCTTTTAGATGCTTCTCTAACAACTGCAAAAGCTTCTGGTAACAATTCATCTAATGTTGTACCATTTGCTATCCTGTCTTTGAATTCTTTTGTTTTACCACGTAATTCTTCATCAGACAATTTTGATATACTCTCTTCTAAACCATTTATTTGTTCAACAAGAGGCATAACTCTTTTAACTTCTTTTTCACTGTAATTCTTAAATATCTTGTTTAAAAAACTCATTGCTTTTCTTCCTTTCCATCTTATGTATTTTTGTTTTACATATAATCATGTCTGTACTATATCACTAATATAAAATTTTCGCAAGAAAAATCATAATTTTTTTTAAAGTTAATATATTTTTAATATAAGTGTGCAATTAGGGACGTGTCCCAATTGCTCATTTGAACAATTGGGGACATATATTATAAAATTTCAAAATTAAAAATTTATTTTGTGAGGAGTTGTTTGTTTTATGTTTGTATATAATTTTAAGTTAAATAATGGTTTATTAAAAAAATTGCTGATTTGTGGTTTAGTTATCGTTTTAATAGTTGTTTTTATTGTTGTTGGATTTAAATTTTATAATGCTAGCTCGAGATTTGTTGTTAATGACTCAGTTAATGAATCCAGACTTGATGTTAATTGTAATAATTATACTAGTATTTTAAAAGATTCTCATGAAAATATTGATAAATATGTTGGTAAAGAGATTAAGTTTACAGGTTTTGTTTATAGACTTTTTGATTTTACTGAAAATCAATTTGTCCTTTCTCGTGAAATGATTATTTCTTCTGATAATCAGGCTGTTATTGTTGGTTTTCTTTGTGATTGTGATACTAGTAGTAATTTTCGTGATGGTAGTTGGGTAGAAGTTGAAGGTGTTATTGAGAAAGGAAATTATCATGGAGATATTCCTATTGTAAAAATTAAAAATATTAAAGAAACAAATGCTCCAAAGGATGAATTTGTTTATCCTCCTGATATGAGTTATGTGAATTAAATAAAATATTTTAAACATTTTGGAACAGGAAACAAAATCGCCCTGCCCCAAAATGTTTTACTCATTTACAATCATTTTCAAAAATACTTTTCACAATCCCCTTATCAATTCTCACCTCATATATATTTTTCAACAAAATCAAAACAATTGGTCCAACAAACATTCCTATAAATCCCAAAAATCTAAACCCAGTATACATTGCTATTAATGTAAATATAGGATGTATTCCAATTTGACCACTGACTATTTTAGGTTCTAACACTTGTCTTACAACACACATTATAATCCATAATATCAATATAGCAACTCCTAACCTTAAATCACCATTAAATGCTGATATTATCGCCCATGGCACCATTACAGTTCCTGAACCAAATATTGGAAGTGCATCTACCAGTGCAATTCCAATTGCTATCATTAATGGATATTTCACATTCATTCCAGTTACTGAAAATGCATATAACCCTATTAATGAAATCACAAATGAAATTAAAATCAGTTTCAGTTGTGCTTTTAAATAACATCCTAATGATTTTGTTAATGTTCGTATATGTTTTGTTAGACATTTTACCCATTTTTCTGGAAGATGATGTTCAATCTGATCTAGCATATATATTTTGTCTGTGCACATAAAATATAATGCTAATATTGTTATTACAATATACAAGCCAATTGTTGGCAGAGATGTGAGTGTATTCAGCAATTTTGTCACTATGTTTTTTACCCACTCAGATGCTGTTTGTATAAAATTTTGGCTTGAATTTTGAAGTATAGTTTGAATTTCTTCAGATACCTTTATTTTATCAAAATCAAATCTTGATATTAATTGCCTAGAACCATCTGATATTTTATCAAAGTAAATGTTTATGTTACCCAATAAATTTGAAGCTTCTGAAACAAGTGTTACTATTCCCCATACTATTAATCCAATTATTATTGAAAGAATTATTGCAAATATCAAAATTGCACTAATTCTTCTTTTCATCTTTAATTTTCTCATACAAAATCTGATTAATGGCTCAATTAGTAATGATAAAACAAATGCTATTAAAAATGGAATGTAAAATATGCTTATTTTGAACCCTAAATATATTAGAAGTATGCTTAATAAAAATAATAATGCTTTTTTTATTACTTCTAACCAATATTGAAAATTTGTCATTTTTTTCAACTCCTTTGTTTATGTAAAAAAGTGAAACAAAATTGCCCAGTCCCCAATTGTTTCACTTTTCCAAAATTACTTAATCAAATTACCAATTATTTTTATTGCTACATTTACAAATATTATCAAATGTTAATATAAAATTTTCTTTATTAGTATTTGGATTTCTACTAATATCTCCAATTGATAAAATACCAACAATTTTATCATTTTCAATTACTGGTAAACGTCTAACTTGGTTATTTGACATTAATTTTTCAGCAGTATCTAAGTGTTCATTTGAATCACAACAACATACATCAGTTGTCATAATTTCGCTAACAGGTGTAGTTTTAGCATTTTTATTTGAACAAACTGTTCTTAATAAAATATCTCTATCAGTTATCATTCCCACAACTTTTTGATTTTCATCACACACTGGAACAGAACCTATTTTATGTTCTGCCATCAAATTTGCACAATCACATACTGATGTAGTTGGATTTACCCATAAAACATCATGACACATACATTCACTAACTTTCATTTTTTTCTCTCCTTTTTGTTTTAATATTTATATTCAAAATTTAAAACACCTCTAATAAAAAATGTCTAATAAAAAGCAAAAATTGCATTCATTTTTTATTTTGAATACAATTTTATTTTTCCTATTTTATTATTTTATATACTATATTTAATCAACATATTTTAATAACTATGAGCAATTAGGACGCGTTCCCAATTGCACAAACAAGTTGTTTAAACTTGTTTCCTCTTTCTTCAAAATTTTTAAACATATCAAAACTTGCACTTGCTGGAGAAAATAATACAATTTCATTTGAGAGTGCTATTTCGTGGGCTTTTTCGACACATTCTTCTAGTGAGGAACATCTGTAAATTGATATACTTATATTATCTAATTCCATTTGTTCTTTTACTGCATCTTTTATTTTTTCAGCAGTTTGCCCCATTAATATTAGTGAACTTACATTTTCTAGGATTGATTTGGCAAGTTCTTTATAATCAAGGTTTTTGTCATATCCACCAGCTATTAAAACAACTTTTTCTTTAAATGAGTTTAAACCTGCAATTGTTCTTGTTGGGCTTGTTCCAATAGAATCATTATACCATTTTACTCCATTTACATTTTTTACAAATTCAAGTCTATGTTCAACACCTTTGAATTTGATTATTGCTCTTGATTGAACATATGGATCTACAAAATCTTCTGTTGCAGCTATTGCAGCACATATATTTTCATAATTATGTAGTCCATGAATTGATATTGCATCATCTATTGTCATGATATGCATTCTAACTCCATCTATACATGATTTTATTACTGCATTATCATAAATTACACCATCATCTAATTTGTTATGACTACTAAAGTATCTCACTTTTCCATTAGCTTCACCAACAAATTGTCTTGTAATTTCATTATCATAATTTAATATAAGTTTACCGTTTTTGCTTTGATATTTAAATATATTTTTCTTACTATTTATATATTCTTGATAATCTTTGTGTAAATCTAAATGATTTGGTGAAATGTTAGTGATTACACTTATTTCAGGTGATGTTTGACATTCCATTAATTGAAAACTACTTAATTCTAATACTGTAAAACTCTCTGGACTCATATCTTTTATTTTTGTGAAAAGTGAATTTCCTATATTTCCACCTAAATAACATTCATATCCTTTTTCTTTTAGAATTTCATAAATTAAACTTGATGTTGTAGTTTTTCCATCACTTCCAGTAACACCAATTACTTTACCTAGACATAATTTCATTACAAGTTCGATTTCTGATGTTACAATTGCTCCACGTATTTCTTCTGCTTTCAATTCTGGTATATCTGGTCTACATGTGGGTGATCTTAATATTAAATCAAAATCAATTAAACTTATTAAATAGTGTTCCCCAAATGAAAAATTTATACTATGTGTTTTAATTTTATTTATTACTGATTTATCAATTTCTTCAATATTTCTTTTATCAAATACTGTTACTTTAGCTCCTTTATTTATGAAATAATCCATTAAAGGTAAATTACTTACTCCTAGGCCAATTAGAGCTACTCTTTTGTTTTGTATATATCTTTCGAATTCTTGCAAATTTTCATTTACATACTTCATAATGCTTCTCTCCTTTGCTTTTCGAAAATTTTCGTTACTCATTTTATATCGGTGATTATACAACAATTAGGTTTATTGTGCAAGATTTTTCAGATGATTTTTTTGAAATCTTATCGACAAAATGTGCAATTGGAAACTTTTACTTTGCCTTATTTCCAATTGCACATAATCCTTTAACAACATAATTACTAAACTCTTTATAAATTTCAGCAATATCTAATTCTTCTCCAGTTTTTAATCTATATAATAAACCTGAACAAGTAAAACCAAATAAACCTGATGCAATTATTTCTGCATTATTACCAGTGATTTCACCTTTATCAATTCCAGATTTAACAATATTTTCAATGATTTTTATATATTCATACACATAATTTCTACACCTTATATTTCTTTCTTCTCTTCCCCACATCTGGCTTATTACAAGAGTTATAAAGTTTTCACATTTAACTATACTTTTAATTTGTATTAAAACAATAGCTTTAATTTTATCTATTGAATTTTCATATTTAGAAGTTTTTATTTCTATACTATTTTTCAATAATTTCATGCCTTCTTCAATAAGAAAATAAAATATTTCTTCTTTGCTTGTAAAATGATAATATAATGTACCTTTTGCAATTCCAACTATTGAAGTTATTTCTTCTACACTTGTTGCTTCATATCCTTTTTGTGCAAATAATTCCATTGCTGTTTCAAAAATTTTTCTTTTGGTTTTATTCATTTTTTCACCCTTTCCTTTAGAATATATGAATACTAAATTATACAAAATGCACAATTGAGGAATTCCCAATTGTGCAATTATACATAAAAAAAGTGTAAATCTGTAAGCCGGGTTCTGTCTTGAATAGTCATTTATCTAGTACATATATTGCTATATGTCTCAAGCCACCTCATTTAGAAGATGACGAGCAGTCTTAGCCTTCTATTAGGGTGTTGCTCCAAATGGGGTTTACACTGACCCAGTATGTCACCATACCAGCGGTGAGCTCTTACCTCGCCTTTTCATCCTTACCATAAATGGAAAATTCCATTATATGGCGGTTATTTTCTGTTGCACTTTCCTTAAGGTCTCCCTCACTGGACGTTATCCAGCATTATTGCTCTGTGGAGCCCGGACTTTCCTCGTACGCTTTCTTTCGAAATTGCTATACGCGACTATTTAATTTACTCTGTTTTTTATTTTAAACTTTTTTTAATAATTTGTCAACCACTCTTTTTAAACCTGTATAATTCTAAACACATATTGCAATATTTCCAAAATTCTTATAAAATATAGAAAAATAAAAAAGGAGACAATAAATGAAACTATCATATCAAATTCAATCAACAGAACACTTTGACAACATAAAAGAAGTCTTAAAAATTAAATTCGAAATATCAGATAGACTTTTATTAAAACTAAAAACAAATAACAAAATATTTCTAAACAACATACCAACAAATATAAAATCTCCTGTTAATTCAAATGACATTATTGAAATTTCATTAGATTTTAATGAAGATAACACTAATATCATTCCAACAAAAATGGACCTTAAAATCATTTATGAAGATGATTCATTATTAATTCTAAACAAACCTGCAGGATATCCAGTTCATCCATCACTACTTCATTTTGAAGATAGTTTATCAAATGGTGTGAAATATTATTTTGATTCAATTAATCTTCATAAAAAAATCAGACCTGTGAATCGTTTAGATAAAGATACATCTGGAATTGTGATTTTTGCAAAAAATGAGTATGTTCAAGAAAATCTAATAAAACAAATGAAAACTAAAAGTTTTAAAAAAGAATATATTGCTATATGTGAGGGAATTATTAGTCCAAATACTGGTACAATTAATAAACCAATTTCTAGAAAACCAGGCAGTATTATTGAAAGATGTGTTAATGATGATGGTGATAATGCTATTACTCATTATGATTTAATAAAAACTATTAATAATTCTTTGTCTGTTGTTCACATTGTTTTAGAAACAGGAAGAACTCATCAAATTAGAGTTCATATGTCTTATATTGGTAATCCAATTATTGGTGATACTTTATATGGCACTGAATCTGATTTAATCAAACGTCAGGCATTACACAGTTATAAAGTTAGTTTTGTTCATCCAGTAACAAAAGAAAAAATGGAATTTACTGCACCACTTTTTGATGATATGAAAAATCTACTGTAAAATTAAAAATGTACAATTGAGAAACATTATCTCAAATTGTACATTTTTTCATTTTAAGCCTTATTCATAAATTTCAAGCATCTTAAACCTTATTACTAGACCCAAATACATCTCTAATCTTATGGCTAACAGTTTTTTCAATTAAATCTCTTGCAGGTGCCATATATTTTCTAGGATCAAATACTGCTGGATCATTATTAAACACCTCTCTAATAGCCCCTGTCATTGCCAATCTTAAATCTGTATCAACATTAATTTTTGAAACACCCTCTAAACTTGCTTGATGCAAAATTTCATCAGGAACACCTTTTGCACCTGGAATATTTCCTCCATTATTATTGCATAATTCAACTAATTCTGTAATAACTGTTGATGCACCATGTAAAACTATTGGTGTATTTGGAATTAGTTCCTTAACTTTGTGTAATATATCAAATCTTAATTTAGCTTCTCCTTTGAATTTATATGCACCATGACTTGTTCCAATTGCAATTGCTAATGAATCACATCCTGTTCTTTCAACAAATTCTCTAGCTTGTTCTGGATCTGTATACATAGCATCAGATGCTGCAACATTTACATCATCTTCTATTCCAGCTAATTTACCAAGTTCAGCTTCTACCACAACACCTTTACTATGTGCATAATCTACAACTTTTTTAGTTAAAGCCACATTTTCCTCAAAATCATATTTTGAACCATCAATCATTACAGATGTAAAACCATTATCAATACACATTTTACATGTTTCAAAATCTGGTCCATGGTCTAAATGAAGTACAAGTGGAATATCATGTTCCTCTAATGCTGCTTCAATCATTTTTTTTAAATATGGAATTCTTGCATATTTTATTGCACTTGATGAAGCTTGTAAAATTACTGGTGAATTTTCTTTTGCAGCTGCATCTACGATCCCTTGAATTATTTCCATATTGTTTACATTAAATGCACCTATTGCAAAGTGCTCTTTCATTGATTTTTCAAACATTTCTTTAGTTGTTACTAATGGCATATTATTTCCTCCTTTGAATTTTTGTAATTATTAATTAGTATTGCTAATTTTCTTTATTTTATGTTTGTTTTATTTTTTTGTCAAGGGTTCAAAAATGAAACATTTTTTTATAAATCTTTATAAATCTTTTACAAAAAAGAGACCCACATAAGTGGATCTCTTTAATCTTTTTAAATAATTATCTAATCTCTGAGCTTAAAACTAGCTCTTGATTACAATATCTGTGAAGCTACTCTTGCAAGTTCACTTCTTACAGACTCACTCTCTGAAAGTGACACAATGTTAGCCAGAGGATGTCCCTTCCATTTCTCAGCAACATATGTTAAACCATTGTAGCGTTCTGAAAGTCTGGGATTATCAATCTGGGTTGGATCACCCATAATGATAAATTTTGAGCCAACAGCAGCTCTGGTAACAATTGTTTTGATGAATTCAGGTTCAATATTCTGAGCCTCATCAATGATGAAAAAGGTATCAGTAATTGAACGACCACGGAGCATTTCTAAAGCCTGAATCTTTATTTCACCAGTTTCGAAATAATAATCTCCGTTTTCTTGTTCATCATTTCCTTTTCTGTTTGCTGTTTTGGAGTATGAATTTTCAGCACGGGAATTTCCGTGGAGTATAGTAGACAAATTGTCTTTATAACTCTCTAAAAATGGTCCCATTTTCTCAGCAACATTGCCTGGAAGATATCCAAGAGAACCATTGCTTACCTTTTTGGTAATAAGAATTCCATTGGGATATTTCCTATTGTTTTCATACATATCCAAACCAGATGCTAATGAACAGAGAGTTTTACCAGTTCCAGCACATCCTTTTATTATGGTAAGTGGTGTGTCATCATAAAGGGCATTCATCATAAGCCTTTGTCCATCATTTTTAGGCTTTATGTCCATTGGTGCCTTATTATGGCTGTACTTGTTTTTGACAAGTTTATCACCTTTTACCTGGCAATATACGGCTGTGTTCTGAGCTTTTGCTATAACATAGCAATTGTTTATCCAGTTATACTGGTTAAAGTCATGTATCTCAGAAATAACAATCTCATCGTCTTTATACAATTTGTCGACAATGTCCTTACTTACTGAAATTTCCATTCTTCCAGTATACTGTTCCTCAAGTACAGGGAAAATCTCATCTTTGAATTCCTCTGCATCGATATTTTGGGTGTATGCTTTAATCTGAAGAGCAATATTGTTTGTTACGAGAACAACTTTTGCATCCTCTTTTTCGATATCTTTCTTAAGTCCCAAGCAAACCTGAAGAGTTCGCTTCTGGAATTCATTAATATCTGGCAGTTCAACTTTGATATCACGGTAGTTTCTCACTACTCTAAGTATACTACCGTTTTCCTGTCTGTATCCTTTGTCGGTTAACACCCCTTTATCCAGTAATGAACGGATATAGCGCAGTACCTCACGTCTTATGCGATCTTTTGCAGGGCTAAGGTCTTTCATTGATGATATTTCATCAAGAATGGCCATTGGTACTACAACTACATTGTCTTCTCCAAACCGCTGTGTGCTGTTAAGTGAAGATAATAATGCGTGTGGTCTTAACACAAAGTACTTGGTCATAATAATGACCTCCTTAAATAATTATTTAAAAGACTTTTACCATCTATACATAGCTGGTGTAAGAACTTTTATGTTTATTATTATATATTATTTTTTACAAAAAATCAATAATTTGCATTTAATTTATCAACGTTTTTTGTCTGTGCAATTGGGGACACGTCCTAATTGCACGATGCATGCAACAGGGACGCGTCCCCAATTGCACATTATTCTTCAAATATATAGCTACTGCACATAGATTCATCAGCTTTTTTAGTGTTGCAATTCTTTATAGGTGCAACTTTAATTTGCTCTAGACTACAAACACCTTTCCCAATTTCATTATATTTGCAGCTTTCTACAGTACAATTTATTTTTTGATTTCTTTCCATTGTCAATCACCAAATCCTTTCTATAAAAATAGGACTATTTTATTAAGCGACTTTCAAATTTTTCTATTTAAAATTATCAATTTCTTAATTTAAGTCCTATTTTATTATGCATTATTTAATATTTTTTTATACATATTATGAATTTCATGCACAATTTGATTTGATATTATTTTGAAATTTGATTATCTTTTTATTTGTATCTTCATTTTCATCTTCATCTGTTTTGCTAGCATATTTCTTAAAATTAATAACTTTGTTTACTAATTTACCAAAATTGTTTTTTTCATAAAATTCTGACTGAGTAATTGAGAAAATTATAAAATCAGAATATGTATTAGTTTGAGGTTCATATCTTCTGTTTCTTAGAATAGCTTCTTCTGTCATACCAATATCTAATAATATGTTATCCATTTTTTCATTTCTACAATAATGTGAACATTCAACAAGCCTTATTTTCATTTTATTAAAACAATACCCTAAGATTACATAAACAGCTTCTTTCATACATTGACTATTCCAATGTTCTTCTGACATGGCACATACTATGTTACATCTTTTGTTTTTGCTTGAATAATTATTAATTCTTATATATCCAATTAATTTTTTGTTTTTTCTGTTTATTACTGCCCAAATAGGCTCTTTTGAATCAAACTCTCTTATACAAGATTTCACTATCATTTTACAAACTTCAAATCCCTTGCTTTTATCTAAGTATTCAAAAGTTTTTAGTAAATCACTAAAATTAGTTTTGTTTTTAAAATTTTCTTGAACTTGACTTACATCTGATAGTCTAAATCTCCTTATAATTGTATTATTAGTTTTAAAATTTTTCAAACAATTTCCTCCCCTTCTTTGCAAAACTGTGTGAGTATTATTATAATTTACAAAAGTGACAAAAAAATGACTAAAAAAGTAAAATTTTAGTCATTTTTATAATTTATTTAATTAATATATAACCAACACCTCTTACAGATTGAAGTATTTGTTTTCCTTCTTCTTCAGAGTTAAATAATTTAATTCTTAATCTTTTTATATAAACTGAAACAGTATTATCATTTACATAATTTTCATTTATATCCCATATTTTTAATAAAATTTCTTCTCTTGTTATTATTTTATTTATATTTTGTATGAATATCATTAAAATTTTATATTCTAATTTTGTTAATTCAACAATTTCCAAATCTTTATATACTTTCATCTTATCTGTATCAATTTTTATATTCTTATATGAAATTATTTTAGAAGATCTTTTTTGAATTTCACATCTTCTCAAAATACACCTGATTCTTGATATTAACTCACTATTTCCAAATGGTTTTGTAATATAATCATCTGCACCTAAATCTAATCCATATACAATATTTGATTCTTCATTTCTTCCTGATAAAAATAGAATTGGTTTATCATTTTTTGTTCTTATATATTTACAAATATCAAATCCAGTTCCATCTGGTAATTGAACATCAAGTAAAAATAAATCAAACTCATTATCATTTATTAATGTAATTGCATCATTTTTATTATTAGCTGTAATTACATTATATTCTTCTTTTCTTAATATGTATTTCAAACTTTCAATTATACAAGAATCATCTTCAACCACTAAAATTTTTATTTGATCTTCACTGCACATAACAATACCTTCTTATTTATACTTATTATGTGAATAATTATAACATATATTTAAAAAATTTCAAGTGATTTCTTATTTTATTTCTCTAAAAGCTTTTTCAGCTGTTTTATCTTTATCAAATAAATTTATAATAAACACTGCTATAATTGCAATTGCAATTATTATTCCATATGAAATAAAAGCCACTTTATAATCACCATTTAAGATTTTTTCACCAGCATATGTTGAAGAAACTATAGATGGAATCCTTGCAATTGTAGTAATTACAATAAATCTAGAAGGTTTTATTGGTAATAATCCTGCAATATAAACTAACAAATCTTTTGGACTTCCTGGTATCAAGAATAAAATAAACATTATTAATTCAATTTTTTTAGAGTTTTTAAATAATTTACTATTTTCTATTTTCTTAACCTTTTCTTCATCACTAAATTCATACACAAATCTTCTTCCTAAAATTCTAACTAAGAAAAATATTATAGCTGAAATTATTGTTGATGAAACTAGTAATAATACTGTTCCCCAAAAACCTCCATAACACATTCCTGCTACAATTTCTATTGGTTCACCTGGTAAAATAAATAAGAAAATTTGTGCAACTTCAAGAGCAAATATTATTAATATTCCTTGTATTCCTAAATTTTGTATTTTTTCTTTAAATGCTATTTTTCCTTCATGTGTTGTTATTTGTTTTAAAATTGGTATCACATTTACTAATATTACTGCAATAATAGCTATTGTGAAAATTGCTATTAATATTTTAATTATTTTATATTTTAAATTTGTTTTTTTATTATTTGATGATTGTGTTACTTCTTTATTTTTTTTCGATTGTTTTATGTTCATTTTTACATCTGCCTTTCTTGTTTTATATAATATTTCATTTATATTTTGTAATATTTATATTTTTGTTACTTTTATATTATATCACATTTATATTGTATCATAAAACTTTATTTTTTTCTATTTTAACATTTAAATTAATTCAGGTGGTTGGTTTATTGTTTTTTTGGTTTTCAGTACTTTTTCCACTGTTATTTGCTGAAGTTCCAATACTATTTTCTCTATTATTTCCTCTATTATTTTCTCTATTGTTTCCGCAACCACAACTACTTTCACTATTGTTTTCACTGATTCCTATATGATTAATATTGTTTGAATTTTCAACTTTATCATAAATTTTCGAACATTTATCAGGATTTTTAAACCCTAAATACCAATTCATTCCACCAACAATTCCTTCTTGAATTTGTTTTCTTCTTTCCATTAATCTGTCAAAAGTAGTTGGAATTGGCATTATAACTGGGTTACATGGAATCCAATTTGCTGGTGTTGAAGCTTTATTATTGTCTGCTACTTGTAAAGCTTGAACAATACGCAATATTTCAGGAATCCATCTTCCAACATTCATTGGATATACTAAAATTGTTCTGACAATTCCTTTATCATCTATTATAAATACATTTCTTACTGTTTCTGTATTACTTATATCTGTTGCAATCATTCCATATTTTCTTGCAATTTCACCGCTTCTGTCTGCTATTATAGGAAATGGTACTTTTATTCCTGTCATACAATATATGTTATATACCCATTCTAGATGAGATGGTATTGAGTCTATACTTATTCCGTAATAGCTGCGTGTTTAGTTGTTCAAAATATTTGTTTGATTTTGAAAATGCTATTATTTCAGTTGTACATACTGGGGTAAAGTCACCTGGATGTGAGAAAAAGACAACCCATTTTCCCTGATAATCTGATAATTGTACATTTCCCATTGTAGTTCTTGCTTCAAAATTTGGAGCCTTTTGTCCTATTTTTACATTTCCGTTCATCATTATTTCATAATCCATATAGTAAACCTCCAATCATATTTTTTGTATAATATGATTGGAGGTGTGATTTTGATACTATATTATTCTAGACATTCACTAACAATTAATAATAAATTAGAAAATTCGTATTTTTCTTTCATTGCTTATAACTGCTCTTCAATTGTATGGTGTTCCATCTGCCTGTTATATGCATTATTGATGTATCTGACCAAACTACCATTTTTTAATAATCTCCTTTACTTCTTCACTAGTTTTTACATTACCATTTTCCATATCTTTAATTCCTTTTGTAACTTCATATTGCAGATATAGAGCATATAATATTTCTTCATAACTTGTAGCATCATCAATTTGTGCAACTGTATTTAAAATTAATTGTTTATCACTCATATAAAAATCATCTCCTATGCTTTTTATTTATTTTACCATAAAAAACTTTCTTTTACTATACTTTTTTTATTTTTCTATACACATTATTTAAGCGTATTTGCAAAAACTCATCAATAATATTCCCCTCAACATCTTTCAAAATTAAAGTTTCATTATCAATTATCAAATAGCTGTTCCTACTTCCACCTCTTGGAAAAGCAATTGATCCAGGACTTGCAAATACAATTCCATATTCTTCCTTAATAAATCCTGTATAGAAATGACCATATAAAACAATATCCCCTATTGGTGGAACATTATCTGAATTATATATATGTCCATGACTGCAAAAAACATCTTTATTATTGATTTTTAACACAATATATTCCTCTATATTAAATTCTGAAATATCTTCATCAACTTTTCTATCACAATTTCCCTTTGTACATAAAATAATATCCTTATATTTATTTAAAATTTTAGCAACTTCTTTAGGTTTATTATTCTCAGAATCAATATTTCTAAAATTGTTATTATAATACAAATCCTCCAATAAAATTATCTTGTTCGGATTTTCTCTACCAATAATTTCTTCTATTTTTTAGCATAATATATATCTGATATTACTAAATACTTCATATTTTTGCCTTTCTACATACATGAATACAGGACCTGCAAAGCAAGTCCCCTACTCGTTTGGATTCTTTTCAGTGAGCAGTGCTACTTAAAGCACAAGCATACCCACACTAAAATTGTCGTCACCATCTACATTAGTGAGATGGTAGAGGTTGGCAAGCGGAAGGTTGTGGCCATCACGAAAGTAAACGCCACCACCAAGCCATAAGCCTCCGGCTTCCTGATTCGAGCATGCCAGAATTTTAAATACATTACCAAGATCATAAATCCCGCAAATACATCTTGATCCCGTTGGTTCTAAATACTTCCCATTAGTTGAGCCTTTAGAATTATCATAATGCCCTAACTCTATCGAGTCGATTATTATTTGATTCAAGGTTTCCTCTAAAGTTTCAGCTTTGATCAGTTGATTAATCAGCCATACTAAAAAGGCATAATACTTATATTCTGTAGCCACACACCAGTGCCGACCTTCAACTGCAGGCATATTAGAGGCTGTTTTAACCCACCAATTGTAACTATGACCTGTCGCAGGTCTCATTCCCTTCATATAAGTAACCCGGTGGTCACCAGCATCAGAAGGATCATAAATTGGTTTGTAGAAAGCTTCAATTCTCGCCTCCTTAACCTCAGCAACTGCTTCAATAAAATCATTGATACTTTTATTTGTTGACTTGAAGTTAAGAAGAACTTCATCAAAGAAACCAGGCTCCTGTGGGTCGATTTTCACCAAACGATTGTCGGTGAGGGATGTAATTATTTTAGTATCTGCCTTTTTTGAAAATTTACCGAATCCGATCATATTATTACCTCCTAAGTAATACGCTCTGGAGGTTACGCTACCCCTCCAGAAAATTTTTATAATTTATTTTCTGTATAAGTAGCGTTATACATATATGATGCTTATATCATACCACAGTTTTATATTAATTGCAAATATATTGAGTTTTTTTACTAAACTGAACTATATTTTTATCTATAAATTACTATTTAGTTTATAAATTTATTATACAAAAAGGTAGAATGATTTTCAACCAATATTCTTTATTCCTCAACGAACTAATCAATTACACTTTTTTATTATATAATAAAGTAATTATTCTTTATTTTTCCCAACATTTTGTAATATGTCTTTTCGTAATACATATTGAGCATCAGCTAATGTTTTTACTGTAGGATCGATTTTTCTTGCTCTATCCATTATTGATTTATTTTGTCTTAAGACATACCATGTACCAAATCCCGCACCTCCTATAAAAATTAAACCAATTAAAATAAGCATCATTATTTCATACCACTCCATTTATTTTTCCTCCATTACTTTTAATTCTTCCTTTGCTTTTTCTTCTGCTTTTACTTTATCGCTGAAAGATTTTCTTATTAATATTTTTCTAACTTCTTCTCCATGTTCATGGAAATAACTTCCTATAACCATATTGCTTTTTTCTTCTTCTATTCTTTGATTGTTTTCTTGTTCTTTTCTTTTAAGCATTTCATTTATTTCATCGCCGTGTTCTTCAAAGTATTTTCCAATTTCACTACCTTCCATACTGGTACTCCTTCAATCTTTCATTCGTAAAGTATCTAACTTTATGAATTTAATACTAATTAAATTATATCGTAATATAGTAAATTTTTCAATACTTTTTGAAATTAAATATCAAAAAAATTTTTAAGAGAAACTAAAAAAAATTAAAGCCTAGATTAGCTGATATATCAACTAATCTAGGTTTTGCTCTTTTATCATAAAGTTAGATACTTTACGAAAAATTAAAAAGGTCTATATTGATATTTGATTTCACCATGTCAAATATCTATTTTTTAATTCCAAACAATTTTTCTTTTACAAAATTGTAATATATTTATATAAAATCTTATTCACTACCTATTGTTATCCATTGTACTTTTGTTTCTCTTTTCTCATCATAATCATCATATTGTACTAATTTATAATCTGCTTTTTTATTACATTTACTAACAGCTGTACCAATATATTCTTTTTTCCCTTCTTTTAAAGCAAATATATTTGTTCCAAATGTTCCATTAGGTAAACTTTTTGAATAACACTCTTCAAATTCTATTTTTCTCAAATCAATACCTCTCTTGACCAATTTTTTTGCTATATTTGATTGTAAAAATTCAATATTTATATTTTCATTCAGTCCAGCTATTTGACATATATCATCCATAAATGTATGTTTAAAATTCATATTATAGAATGAAGCATTCATATCAATTACTTCAAAATTTTCATCTTTGAAAACTTTTTTTATCGATCTTAAATATTTTTTATCATTAAGTAACCTCACTAACTCATCACTCTTGCAATGTTTAAGTTTGTGAACTATTATACTTTTATGTATCATATTTTTTTGTTCTTCATCAATGTTAGATTCTATATCTTTAAATTGAACACCAGATTTTATAGCTCTTACTATATTAGTATATAAATAATCGTAAATAGGATAATTACTGCAAATTTTTAATTTGCCTTTTGATAATTTTTTAAGAGTATCTAATGTAACCAAAACTTTTTTCTTATAATCTAATTCATCCTTACACTTTATTTCAATTATATTTTTTAAAACATAACTATATACTTTTCTGGAATTTTGCGTATCTAAATAATTTTGTGATGATTTACAATCATACTTACAATCCATATTATTTAAAAATAAGTAATCTAAGCCTTTTACAATAGCTGTAGATTTGTTTCCTAAAACATCATTTAAATTTTGTGGTACATTTATTATTGTATTTATTAAAGTCCCTTCACTTAAAAATTTATCTAAAACCTCAATTAGCTCTGGTGCATAGTCGTAGAAACCAACCTTAACACCTGCATCTGGTGGTAATGGAAATAGTTTATTTCTTTTATTAGTTACATATTCAACAACTGCTTCATTAATTCCTTTACCAACAAATGCTGTCTTCTTTTTCTCGTCCTTATTTAATAATTTTTCAAAGCCAACACAATTATACTTCAAATTATATGTAACTGCATGCATCAATTCATGAAATAATATAGATTTCCTTGTATTAGAATCGCATTCTATAAATTTATCTCTAGCTATTTCAACATTATGATTTTTTTTACCCTCTCCACAAAGATATGCAGCTACATAATTATCACTTTCCAAACCAAATATACAACCATTAAAGTTTTCCATTAATCTCTGCGCTAATTCTGCTTGGCTTAAAAATTTACCACATGTAATTTCAAATTCATATATAAAGTTTTGCATTACTTTAAAATCAAATTTTGAATATTTCTTTTTATTTAATTCTGCTATTTTTTTTAATTTTGTAACACTAATTTTTTTAGGTTCCAGTTTATACGATTTTACATTGTTACCTTTAGCTTTTCTCTTCTGTTCCAATACTCCGTCTTTAATTTGATTTTTTAATCTATTAATTATTTTATTTATATCAAACAAATCCACTATACATCCTCCTAAAATCAATTCATTCATTTAATAATACCATTTTATAGCAATTATGTCAACTTTTATGTGGCTTTATGTCTGATTTTTGAATTTATATACACTTTAAGTTTCGATATTTAAAGATTCTGTAATTAATTAACTTTACTTTTTTCTTAATAATTTGATTATTAAAAAATCAAAAGATCTACTTTAATCTTTTACTGAAATAAACCCTCCTTATTAAACTTCTTTGTCTAATAAGGAGGATTATATTTATATATCTTTTTATATCCATTAAATCTTATCTTGAATCCTTAGAATATTCAATAATAATGTATATTTTTTAAAATATGTTCGAATTATATTGCATTATGTAAATTTTTTAAATTATTATTTTAAACTTGCCTATACTCATTTTAAACATACTTATACTCATCAATAATATTCCCTTCAACATCTTTCAAAATTAAAATTCCATTATCAATTATCAAATAGCTGTTCTTACTTCCACCTCTTGGAAAAGCAATTGATCCAGGACTTGCAAATACAATTCCATATTCTTCCTTAATAAATCCTGTATGGAAATGACCATATAAAACAATATCTCCTATTGGTGGAACATTATCTGAATTATATATATGTCCATGACTGCAAAAAACATCTTTATTATTAATTTTTAACGCAATATATTCCTCTATATTAAATTCCGAAATATCTTCATCAACTTTTCTATCACAATTTCCTTTTGTACATAAAATAATATCCTTATATTTATTTAGAATTTTAGCAACTTCTTTAGGTTTATTATTCTCAGAATCAATATTTCCAAAATTGTTATTATAATACAGATCCCCCAATAAAATTATCTTGTCCGGATTTTCTCTACCAATAATTTCTTCTATTTTTTTAGCATAATATATATCACCATGTATGTCTGATATTACTAAATACTTCATAATTTTGCCTTTCTTTTATATAAATTTGTATGAGTAATTACTACTCTTTATTTATAATTTTCAACAACATTTCTCTAATATTTCATAACTGCTTGTATATATCATATTTAAATTCCTTTATTATGTTGTTTTATATGATTAGATTATACAAAAACATCAGAAATTTTGCAATTAAATTTCTGATGTTTTTATTAATACAAATGATAATTTAAAACTTTCTTTTCTGTTAATATTTTTATTGAAATACTGAAGAAAAATAGAATAAGTAAAAAGTTGGTATAAGAGTACTTATCTTAGCAAACAAAACCATTTTCCATAAACAAATTTTAGAACATTTGAAAAACTTTCCTTTATAATATCATTTTCTGCAATAATATCAACACTTTTGATAACACTTCCATCACAACTATAAACAACCTCACCAATTTTCTGTCCTTTTAATATTGGTGCTGATAATTTAGGTTCTAATTGAACATTTTGAACAATATTGTTTTCTGTTTCTTTTTTTAATAATACTCCACAATTATCTTTTAAAATTGCATTTACATTTTTTTCTATACCTTTTTCAACACTGACATTTCCAACAATATCACCACTTCTTCCAAATTGCTTAAATTCATAATTTTTGAATCCATAGTCAAGTAATTTTTTTGCATCTGCAAATCTATCAGCACTTGTAGGTGCTTTCATTACAACTGCAATTAATGATAAATCATCACGTGTTGCACTTGCAGATAAATTAAATAATGCTAATGATGTTGAACCAGTTTTTAATCCTGTTGCACCTTTATAATTTCTAATTAATTTATTTGTATTAACAAGTTGTGATTTTCCATCTCTTAATGAATCCATATATACTGTTGTATAATTAGTAATATCAGGATGTTTTAATAACAATTCTCTTGACATCAGTGAAATATCATAACTAGATGTAACATGACCATCTTCATCAATTCCGTGGCAATTTTTGAAACATGTATCTTTCATTCCTAATTCTGCTGCTTTTTCATTCATTTTTTGAACAAAAGCCTCTTCAGAACCTGCAATATATTCTGCCATCGCCATTACACAATCATTTGCTGATACAATAGTAATTGCTTTTAACATTTCATTTACAGTTAATGTTTCTTTTGTATCTAGCCAAATTTGTGATCCTCCCATTGATGCTGCATTTTCACTGCATGGTACTTGGTCTTCTAGGGTGATTTGACCGACTTTCTAGTGCTTCAAATATTAAAAGTAAACTCATTAATTTTGTTACACTTGCTGGACGAAGCTGCTCATGTGAATTTTTTTCATATAGCACTTGCCCACTGGTTTGTTCTATTAATATTGCTGACTCACATTGCAAATTCAATTCATCTGTTTTAACAGTCTCTTTATTTTTCACATTTGCATTCGTTTTTTCACTTTCTCTGTTTTCCTCACCGCTTCTAGCATCTCCTTCATTTTCCTCAATTTCACTACTATTAGTCTCAATCGTTTTTCCCACACTATTAATAACAGTCCATTCATAAGTCTCAGCACGCGAAACCACAAATACCGACAAAATCAAATATATAGACAATGTTAACCCCGCTACCTTTTTAAAAGACTTCTTTATATATTTAAAAAGCATACATCATACCCCACTTTCGTTTTGTATAATATATGCTCTTTTATATGATTTATTCTTAATTACTAATCACTTATAAAGTATTAATATATAAACATTATCCAAATATTTCTTATAGTTTATGTTTAATTAATTTTTACGAACTTTTTTCTTTTAGTAGATTGTAAATTTCTTAAATAAATTACTTAAAGAATTTACTATAAAGTAACTAATATAAATACATTTTTGAACCTCTTAAATTTATCTTTCACTATGTCCTGTATATAATTTTTTTCTGTATCTTCCAACACCTCAATTAACCCTAATTTTTTTATATGATTAATATTTTTATAAGAAGTATCTTCAGTTGCCTCAAATCTCACTTGTTTTCCTTTTTTAGCTGCCTCTAACACCAAATTGATTCATCAGCTAATATAGACTTTTTATATTTGCAAAATTCACTAAAAATTTTAATAATCCAATTTCTAAAAAAATATTGCAAATTCTGTATCTTATGATAAAATTTAGTTAGAAATTAATTCATAAAGTAAGTAACTTAACGAAAAAACCGAAACATTATTGTTCCAGTTTTCGTTTTTTATTTAATTAAATTCCTTTACTATTTATTATCTTTTTACCTATCAAACTTCTATATTATATAAATCTATTTTCTTCTTGTCATTATTAGTATATATCAATAATACTATTGTTCCAACTATATCTAAAGCAATTACAACTTCTATAAGTATAATACTTCCAAACAATCCCAAAATCAAAGCAAATAAACTACTTATCAAATTAATGGCAAGTGCTATATTACTTAAAACTTTTTTATTTTTCTTAATAGCTATTGCAATTATTTGAAATATTACATACACCGGAATTACATATATTTTTATCGTTAAAGGTAGTAATATGGTCCCAACTTTAAATCCACTTGACAATTCACTCGAAATATCTTTAGCAAATCCATTGAATAAATACGCATATCCTTCAACATCACCCACTATTCCATCACCATCAGCATCTGCACCTTTCCAGTTATACTTATACAATTTAGTAAAATAATCCGAACATATACTGTTTACTATAATCAAAATTACTGCAATAATAATAAAATATATTAAAATTTTAATTTCTTTACTACTCATAATTTTCTTTATTTTAGTTCCCATTTATTCTCCTACTTTCATTTTTCTATTATCACATTCTGAATACAAATCATTATAATAAAAAGCAATCATTATATATGCAATTTGACTTAGTACCCTTGAAAATATTGCTGTTATAAAACTTTTATCCCATAACTCTGTGTGCTGAATAATATTTATAATATTATATATGTTAGTAAAAACAGAGGCTAAAATCATCAAAACAAATGCTATAATAATAGCTTTATTATCTAATGGTATTTTTGGCATAAACCAAACTTTTATTAAATATACAAACAATAAAATATTAAATATTATAGATATTAAACCACTTCTTGATAATATGCATATAATACTGTTTATAATTGTAACTTCAATTAGCAATACCTTTGTTAAACTTGTATTTTTCTTTTTTAATAAAACTATTAAAAAATACGCAATTAAAAGTATAATTGGAATGATAGCTACATATTGCATTTTACGAATTAAATTCATATATTTTATATTTTTCCAATAATACTCTTCTGTAAAAAGCATATACTTTCAAACTAAATATGATAGTAATAATGTTAATGATGATATAAATCCCAAAATAATATTTCTCTTTTTCATAAATTATACCTCCAATTTGCTTTATTTTATTGTTTATATTGATAGATATACTAGGAATACAAATGAGATAAAACTAATTCCAAATAATATCAAATACCATATATTACGCATTAATGTAATTTTGGTATATTCTTCCTCTGTAACAGAATCTTCTGGATTATCATTAATATAAAAAATATTTATCGTATCCCCTTTGTTATAAACTCCACTTAATTTGCAATATTGTCTACTATATATTGTATCATTAATATTATACTTATATGAGTATGCATATTTATACCAAGAATATCTGCTTCCTCCACCTTCAAAAGAAGTGATTGTTGCTTTTCCTTCTTTAGTTTCATTCTTTTTATATTTAGAATACTCAATATGATTCTTCCTTATTTTCCATAATAGAGCAACTATAACAATTAAGAAAAAGAACGCTATAATACCTGTTTCATTCTCCATTTATACTTCAACTCCTATAACTTGATATGTAGCTTTTATATTATCTCACAATATTAAATCCATCACCTGTTCCCCTAATTTGGCTCTCTCTAGTTTGTTTTTTACTATCATTATCTTCGCTTGTTCGTAGCATAGTTCCAATTTCTTTTATTCTAGGTATTCTTTTTCTAATTGATTCTATTTTACCCATAGTCCAAGTTTTAAAAGGATCTAATGGTTGCATTGTTGAATTTCTCTTATCTTTATCAGCTACAGATAATCCCGTTCTGTCTGTATATCCCTGATGTTCTAAATAATAATCCATTTTCTGTCGTTCAGTAACTACTCTTGTACCCTTTCCAGCAATTTGAGGCAATTGACCTTTATCAGCCTCTAACATTTCGTTTACTTTTTTATAGTCTACTTGATAATGCTCTCGTATATATTCAATCATTTGACTATATCTTTCTGCACCTTCAGAATTACTTCCTAAAGTTGTTTCTATTATACCTCTAGCTCTATGTAAATTAACTACAACTTGCTCTGGAGTTAATTCTTCCTGTGGCATACTAGGATTATCCCTCTTATCTTTATCTCTTTCAATTCTTTTTGTGATTATACCCAGAGCTCTTTCTATTTCTGTACCACGTTCTTTTTTTGCTCTAGATTGACCTGTAAATAAATCCTTAATTTTTTCTATTGCTGTTCTGCTTTTTATTCGTTCTAACTCTTTAGTTAAACTATTTGCATCTCTTACATGAATGGTTACTAACGAATATTGATTTATTGCATGTAGCATAGCTTCATCTTGTTTATGTTCAAATAATTCATACATTTTTCTGCAATCTCTCTTTGAATTTTCCGAATCTTGATAAAACCCAGAAGAAACTCCATTTATTTCATTTACTTTTTTATCTTTCTTTAATGCATCACTAATAAATTCCTCATCAAGACTTCTTTTACATTCTTCTATTAATTCTGTTTGTGCTTGGTATAATTCACTAAAATCACTATCATACATATATGGCGTGATTTTTAACCTTTCAGCAATTTGTCGAATAGCTTGTCCCTTTTCTTGCATTTTTCTTATATAAGCTGTTGTTTTTCCTTCTGTTTCAACACCATCTCGAAATGATTTTCTTATCATCGTTTCTGTAATTTGCTCACCATGTTCCTGAAAATATTTACCTATTTCACTATTTTCCATACAAAACTCCTTTATATTACATATTTTTTAATTTCATTAAGTACTATACTTTATGATTCTATTTCTAATTAAATTTTATCATAAGATACAGAATTTGCAATAGTATTTTCGAAATTAGATGGGCAAAATTTTAAAAATTTTTTTCATAAAATTAAAAGCCTATATTAGTTGATATACCAATTGATATAGTTTTTTGGTGATTTCATAAAGTATAGTACTTAACGATTCTTTAACAAAAAAGTGCAGAAAATTAAAACAATCTGCACCTTTTATTTTTTACTAATAGTTATTATTTTTCAAGTTCTTCTAAATCAATTCCAGCACTTTCTCCTAAATATTTTTTTCCTTTATAAAATCTATCTGATGTTGGAGTATATTTAATGTTTTTTTCTATTTTTCCTTTTGTGTGTTCTTCATAATATTGCTGCGCTTCTTCTAAAGTATCGACGAATATAAGCATCGTTACATTATCATTAGAGTCACCAAAATTATTAACACGTACAGTAGGAGCAGTCGACATACGCTCCCATAGTCCTATATGTACATCAATTACCCTCTGGAAAATAATGCTCTCCTACACTCTCATAATTAGGCCTTCCTGTTCTTCTGAAATATCGTATTCCATCGTATTCTCTTGTTTTCTCTGGAATATATAGACCATTAGAATCATATAACCTATTAGTCCATTCATAAGTCTCAGCACGCGAAACCACAAATACCGACAAAATCAAATATATAGACAATGTTAACCCCGCTACCTTTTTAAAAGACTTCTTTATATATTTAAAAAGCATACATCATACCTCACTTTCGTTTTGTATAATATATGCTTTTATTCATAATTTATTCTATATTATTCGATCTGCACTGCAGATCATATTTCATCTCACTTAGAAAAATCAAAAAAAGTTAACTGCTTTGGTTTATTATAGCTTGTTTGTATTTCTGCTACTTCAAGTAATTCATCTAAGTTTTTAAGTTTACCTCTTTGATTTTGCATTTCTAATAATCTAAAAAAAACCTTTGCGGTAAGAACATAATCTGGTAAAGCTCTATGTCTATCTCTTTGAATTTGTATTTGCAATTCATTTACTAATGTATCCAATTTTATCAGTATCTATTTAATTTTCCTCAACAGTCTTTTAGTTAAAGTACTATCATATCTTCCATAATGAGCCATTCTTTAACTCTCCCTCCATAATAATTTATTATCTTTCCAATCTTTTATATTTTCATATCTAACTTTTCCAATTGTAGTATCCATTAGATTCCTTTAATTCAACACTCCTTTATATTTATAAATATCCATAGATTCTTCACTGTAATCTGGTTTAGATAAATCTACATCCAAAACATCAGCAATGTTTTTTATAAAAAATTGCATAGCAAGTAGCAAATCAAATTCACCAATCAACCCATTAAATGGAGTTTTTATCAAAATCAAACTACACTCTTTAGATTCTAAATATCCTAGTAATTTTCTTTCATATTTACTTTTATTATTAGTTTGTATATATATTATAGCATCTGGTTTATAGTGCTCTAGTGAAATGAATCTTCCATGTGAAAAGTTCTTTTTTTCATGAAATGTTGCTCTATAAATACCCGTTTCCACAATTTTAGATTCTAAATCTACTGCAGCAGTATTCGTATAGTCGCCGCAGAAAACGTCTAATATACTTCTATTGTTTAATATTGCTTTCATATCATTTTCTTTAAAATAATCTTTAAAATAATCGCGCCAATATGTTAATCTATCTTGTATAAATTCTTCAAAGTTTTGCTCTTGTTTTTGAAGATCAAAAAAATATTTAGCAAATAAACTAGCCGGAAAAATAGTTCCCTCAATTGATAAAAAACCTCTTTCTTTCCCTGTTTTACTTTTCGAATTTAAGTATGAGATAACTTCAAATTCATTATTTATTATGTCACCCTTTGTTATTAGATATCTTTTTTATCTTTTCCATAATTTAGAGTCTCTATGATATCATTTGTAGTACCCGAATATGAAAAAGCTACAATATTTTTAATATCTTTTATATTCTTATAAATAATATCTCTAGGAAGATTAGCTTCCGTCCAAACGCCTTTTGTAGTATTCACAACTTTTGATGCGAAATAACTTGCTGAATATGAGCCTCCTGTACCGCAAAAAATGGTATTTCCTTTTAAATTATGTATCATTTTTTTTACTTGATTATATGCGTTACTCGAAAAGTCTGATTTAATTCTTTTGCTTAGGTTAGATACATTTGAGGAAATTTTTTTTATTTTCTTTCTTGCTTGCATTGTTTTTTCTAATTTTAATCCACATATACATTTTCCTGGTTCATGTTGTATTTTATATAAAGGTTGTATAAGAGCTCTTGCTCCTATCATTCCAACTAATTGTGATGTTTTTAAAGTTGCTTCTTTATATATTTTATTTAACAGTCTTTTATTTATATTAAAGTTATTTTTTATTATATGTTCAAGCACAACTGAGAAAAACAAATCTCCTGCCCCTGTTGAATCCACTTCATCAGCTGGATTTTCCATGTTGTATAAGTAGTTTTTATTATCATATATGAACTCTACACCTTTCTTTCCATATGTAATAATTATCAATTTTGACGAAAAGAAACTATTTAATTCTTTTGTATTTTTTAATGAAAATTTTTCTATTAAATACCTAGCAACTCGTTCATTTAACTGAACATAATCAAATTTGCTTTTTAACATTTCTGTAATTTCATTTCTACTTAAATCTTCTAAACTTCCTACCCTGCCTATATCAATGGCATTTATGCAATTATTCTCTTTTATTTCATTTGCTAATCTTATATTTTCTTCATTTAATGTATCAAAAATTGCTATAGTACCGTCTTGAGTAAATAATTTTTTAGGAAGTACTATGTCTTTAGTTGAATTATCATACCATTTTTTTCTATTACATATTGGACATTTTTTTCTAGAAGATACACCATCCTTTCTAATATTAATATTAAAACACCTAGTTTGTTTCTCTGAAGTTATAATATAATCAGTATTTATATTTAAATCTTTAAGAGATTTTATAGCAATTTTTCCATCTCTATCATTACCACAAATTCCAACGGCGTATGTTTCAAATTTTGAAGATAGATTCGCTACTATATTAAAAGATGTCATACCTCCACATGCGCCTATAAATTCTCCTTCTTTGTAATAATAATCTGTCACTAAATTTCCAATACCTATAATTGTCATTTGTTTTTCCTCCTACTTTTCTATAATTAAATCTTCTAAAGTTTTCTTTGTTGCATTAATGCCTCTTAATCTTGTACCTTCTATTCCCATTACTGGTAGAACTCCTAATGTTTCAGATTCAATTTCATCTACTGAAAAACCCTGAAGGCAATTTAACATTGCAAAATCATTTCCATATTTTCTCCCTTGATCTCCTATTTCTAATTATATTGTTTGTATTTTTCAATTTTCTCTTTAGTAACAATACTTTCTTCTTTGTCTAAAAAAACATCCTTATATATTTTTTCTTTACGATACTCCATATTTTCTTTTTCAGTAATCTCATTTTTTCATACCATTTTTTCACTTCAACTAATGATGTTTCCTCTGGTTTGCTTTCTTTTTTATTTTTAAACAGATCCTCTGGATTATATTTTTTTCTTAATTCTTCTTGATACTGTATTTTGTTATTTTTATATTTATCCAATAACTTTCTTTTTACTTCTGAATTTTCATTTATATATTTTAAATATAAATATGATAAAACAACCATTGTATTTTTATTTACAGTTTGAAATTGTATTGGCATATTTTTTTCAAACACAAAAATATGGTCATTGCTTTTTGTATTTATTATATATCTCTGTATCTCTTTTGGTAATTTTTCAAACAATTGTAACTCAGTTAAAATAACATAAATCTCTAAACAAGTTATATTATCAATTTTATTTGTCATATTCATTTCCTCCTTGTTTCTCTTTTGTTTGTTGTATTGCACTAAATTGCCTTTCTATTTCTTTAAAATCTGAATTTTTGATTTTATCAGATACACTTTGAACACAACTTTCCAGTGCTTGTTCTCCAGTATTTTTTTCTGAATTATTTAATATCTGATCTATTTCTTGTTCATTAAGTCCAAAGAATTTCAACTGGTCTTCTTCTGATATTTCAGAAATTTCAGAAAAATAGCTATATTCTCCATAACGATAATGACCATTTCTCATAAATGTATTTAATGAACAACAAAAATTTGATAATGGAAATTGTCCATTTTTTATTTTATCTGCATCCCATGTCAAATCGCATAAATACGATTTTCCATCCAACTCAACCACATTCCATGCATGTCCAATTGAATCATCATAATTTAATATTTTAGTAGTATTTTCAATTTGATTTACATTCAGATCAACAAAATCTATATTTGCATATTTTAATGCAGTAAATGCAAATTCCACTTTTCCAATAGGAAAAGCATGTATTATTTGAGTTTCAATTCCAACTTCATTTAAAATGCTATCTAAAATTTGTGCATATCCCGCACATATACAAGTATTTTTTATTAACCCATCTGATAAATTCTGTCCTTTCTTTATAATATCTTCATTATTGTTTTCATCTGATAGTAAATAGTGATTATATTTAATTTTCTCTCCTAAAATTTTATAAACTTGAGAAAAAATTTTCTTATCTTTATCCGGGGCATCACTTTCTGGAATATTTATTTGATTTAATATATTATTTATTTCTTTTTTTATTTTAATGAATTCTTCTCGTGTATATAACGAATCATCCCAATGTTTTGCAAAAGCATTATTTGAAAATATATTGCCTTTTTTGAGCAAGATGTTTTCTATATCTGTACATTTTATCAATGTATCTATATCAATATCTTTAGTAGATTTTATTTTTAACTCTCCTTTATCTCCATCATAAAAGGCACCATTTCTAAAATTTAAGATAGCTTTATGTTTTTTTAAAATTCTGATTGTATCCTCTGATATATTATCTTCAATTGGATTATTATATAGTGATAACTTTACATTTTGATTTAATTTTGAAATAAGCTCTATACTTGAAAGGTTAGAATTTGTAATATAAAGACTTTTTAAATTATTAAATCTTGAAAATTTTTCTGAGTTATATATTGATAAATCCAATCCTGAAATATATATATTCTCTATGTCATCATTTAATGAATTTATTAAATCAATATTAGTTTTCTTAGGTTTTCTATCTCTTGTTGATATACTTATCTCTATAGATTGCAAATTCATTTTTTTTAATAAATCAGCCAACTCTTTTAATTCTCCATCTATTTTTTCATCAGATTCAAAATTCATTTGAAATATAGCATAATTAATTTTTAATAACTCTTTTTCATATATTTCACCTGTAGATTCGTTTATAATATTATTAATCTTTATATTATTTTCTTTACAATATTCTATAATATTTTCATTTAAGCATTCTTTAAGTTTTTTACTTTTGATTTTCATACAAATTCCCCTTTAACACATAATATTAAAAACTCTTTCAACTTACCACCTACTATAAAACACCCCAATCAACTCATCTCTAGCAATCATTCTTCCCCATTGAATCCTGCAAGAGCAATAATCAGAATTGCATTCTGCAACAACAACATAATCATCAGTTTTATCAATAATAAAAACAGAATGTGTTCCAGAATTTATACGAGCCTGATCACCTATTTTAATATCATCATAATCAGTAAACATTCTAATTGGAGCATCATTTCCAAAAACTCTATCACTCAACATACTTGAAAAACCTGCACATTGTGTTCCATATGTAAAACCTAAAGCATTTGTTGAAACACCATTATAAATATTGCAATTTTTTTCACCATCTAAATAATGATTACAAGGAATGTTTGTAACACCTGTATTTTCAGTATATATATTTACACCAACCTCTGTATTATAATAACATAAATCTTGTTCACTACTACACATATCAGCATGATTCCAATACATATCACTTGGAAATTCTTTTTGTAATTGTATTATTTTTCTATTAAAATTTTCCAACCAATCTTTAGGATAATTTTCTTTTGAATCAAGAGATGCAACAATAAAATTTTGATTTACAAAATCATCATAACATTCATTCACATCATATTTAGTCACATTATTTATATATAAATTATTATAATTTTCATAATTATTAATAATATTACCACCTAATATTGATTCACCATAATCATTTAAATAAAATATATTTACATAAGTTTTGCTTTCAAATTTTTTACATTCCCATACACTTAAAATAGCTATACAACTAATCAAAATAATCATTATAATTGTTATGACTACATAAAAATTTTTCAACATTTTTTTCATATGCATTTCTCCAATCATTTGTAAGTTTCTTATTTAATCTTCTGTTTTTTTACATCTTTAATCTAAACAATTTTTATTATCTTGAATTTCTTCATCTTTTCTTCCAAATTTTAAATAACTGATAATTGTAACCATACCACTAATTAAAACTAAGAAATAAAAACTAATTACTCTATTTAATAAAACTGCACTTCCCATAACACTTCGTGGATATACTGTTTTAAAGATTTCTATAAATGCTCCTTCTGTAACACCTACTGCACCTGGTGATGGAATTCCTGAAACAGTTGCAAATAATACAGATTGCATACTTATAATTTGTATAATATTATGTCCTGAAAATCCTAAAGCTTTGTATGTCCAAAATGTTATACTATAATATATTATAAATTGAATTATAGTTGTAATAAATGTTTTTAGAATTAATAATTTATTATTTTTAACATAAACAGCATTATCTTGGTATTTTAATAATTCTTTTTCCAATTTTTCTTTTTTACTTTCAATATTTTTTATTCTAAAAATTTTCATTACTTTTATAGCAAGATTAATACATCCTTTTGTCATTCTTTTAGATAAAATTCCACCTAACAACAATAATAATGCACTTAAATTAAGTAATATTCCAACTATAAAAAATACAATTAAAACACCACTTAAATAGCTATAATTAAATATCAAACTAATTAATGCAAATAAAATTGTTACCACTTGCATACTACTTAAATTAATTAACAAAGTTAGTGTTGAATTTGAAATTGATAATTTATCTTTATGCATGTAATAAATCTGCATTGGTTGTCCTCCGCTTGCTGCAGGGGTTATAGCACTAAAGAAATATCCTATAAATGCATATTTCAAATTTTGTTTAAAACTTGTTTTTTCATTTAAATTTTTTAATGTTCTTCCTATATTTATTGCTTCACAAATTACATATAATAAAACACATATCATTCCAATCAATACATATTGTGGTTTTACTGATACTAATATATTTTTCATTTGATTAAAATCTTGGTCTTTAAATAATATATAAAATGTTATTCCTATCAATAATACAAAAAGAGCTAAATTTCTAAATAGCTTTTTTCTATCTTTCATTTTTCCACTTCTTTCATTTTGAATTATATTTTTTATTTGTTTTCTAATTCATCTTTTTTACCAGATTTTTTAATATTCTCTTTTACTATATTTAATAATGTTCTTACAGTATTATTTATAATATTTTTTCCTTCTTCATCAAGATTTTTATATGATTCAAAAATCTTTTTATAATTAGCAAATTTATTTGCATTAATTTCTGATAAAGTATTTGCATCAGTTGAAGCTAAAATCTCAAATAATGTAACTGCAAATTTTTCACGTTGTTCTGGGCTAACTTCTTGTAACCATTTTTTCAAAGTTTTATCAATAATTTCACTATTTTCAGTAAGTCCATATGCTGTAACAAATTTACTTCCCATTACCTGCCAATTAAATAAATCATGTTGATAAATTCCAAATTGAGTGCTTTGTACAATAGTTGTTTTTTCTTCATGATTTAGCATTCTTCCAATAATTGATGCTTGTGGAATATATGTATGTATTTTAGGTAAATTTTGCTGATATTCTTTTGTTTTAATCACTTCTTCAAAAAATCCTGGTCCATCATTATTATATACTTTTATAATTCTATCTTTTATTTTTTCATCACAAAAAGTAGATGCATATACAGCTAAATTACCACCTTTTGAATGTCCACCAACTCTAATATTACATGTTATTTTATTTGCAATATCATTTAGGTAATTTTTTGCATCAATTTGTGCAGGGACATATTCCATAAAACTCATGTTGAAATCTTCTTTCCAACCAATAAGAGTATTATCAGTTCCTCTATATGATACATATGCTGTTTGGTCTGGTATCATAATTGTTATTGCACAAAATTGTTTTTCTGTTTTAGCATCAAATTTATTTATAAAATCTCTTAAAATTAGATTCCCAAATCTTTCACTTTTTGCTAATGCTGGAAATAAATCTATATCTCCTTTTATAAGATATTTTATTTTTTCTTCATCTAATTTTGAAAATCTTTTGTATGCTTCTTTGATTGTAATTTCTTCTCCATCTGAAATTATTTCATCAAATGAAAAGTATGAAACTCTTGATAAAATTAGATTATCTATTTCATTAAAAGGAGATTGATTAAATGGTAAATCTCCTCTCCATTCTATATAATCTAAAATATTTGCCATATCTATTACCTCCAAATTTTGTCTTTTTAAGTATTACTATTTAATTATTCATTATTGTTTGTTTTGTATTTGTTTTATATTTGCTTTTTGTTTGTTTTTTATTTGTTGCGTATATATTTCATATTTGTTTTATATCTGTTTATACTTCTTTATATTTTTATTTCTTTACATTTTTCTGTATATTTTTCAATTTTTTATTCTAGTAAATTTCATTATTTTATAAATTATTATTAATAATATTTAAAATCTCTTGTTTTTGTCTTAATCCAACAATATTATTAATCATGACACCATTTTTGAATATAATCAAAGTAGGAATACTCATTACATTATATTCAATAGCAATATTTTGTGATTCATCTACATTTAATTTACAAATTTTAACTCTATCATCAACTTCATTTGCAATTTCATCAATTATTGGTGACATCATTTTACATGGTCCACACCAATCAGCATAAAAATCTATTAGAACCAATTTAGATGATTCTTTTACTTCTTTATTAAAATTTTCATTATTTAATTTTATAACTTCCATCTTAAACTTCTTTCCTTTCTTTTTAGAAAAATATATATTATCTAATATTTTTTCAAATATTCAATAACAGCTAAACCAGCCTTAGTGCCTTCATACACTGCTTTTGAAACTTGTAACAAACCACCTGTACAATCACCACATGCAAAAATGCCTTTAATATTTGTTTCCATATTTTCATTAACAATAATATTATTATTTTGTGACATAATTCCAAGTTTTTTTGCAAAATCAACTGCACCAGCTGTTCCTTGTGCAATAAACACTCCATCTGTTTTTAAATATGAATTATCATCAAATTCTATTTCTTGAACCCTATTTTCTCCAGAAATTTGTTTAATATTTTTGGTAACAATTTCAACATTATCTGCTCTAAATTCTGGGGCTTTTTCACCATTAGTTAATATGGTAATTTTATTTGCAATATTTATCAAATCATTAGTTTCAGAAATTGCATAATTACCACTTCCAATTACTGCAACATCTTTATTTTTATAGAAAAATCCATCACAAATTGCACAATAGCTTATTCCTTTTCCTTCAAATTCTTGAACACCTTGAATTTTAAGTGTATTTTTCTTAGATCCCATTGCAATAATAACAGATTTTGATTTATAAGAATTTTTTTCTGTTATAACATTAAAATATCCATTTTCCATTTCAATTTTTATTACTTCTTGTTTTATAATTTCAACACCTAAATTTTGTGATTGTTTAATTCCTGTTTCATATAAATCTTTCCCTGAAATTCCATTTTCAAATCCATAATAATTATCAATTTTTTGTGCTTTTAATAATTCTGAACTATCATTATAAATTATTAAAACATTTTTATTAGCTCTTTTACAATACAAACTCGCTGATACACCTGCAGGCCCTGCTCCCAGTATAATTACATCATACATGAAATTGTCCTCCTTTTTTGTATATTAGTTTTATTCAATTCTGTTTATATTATACATGATTGAATTTAAAATTCAAGTGGTTTTTAGCAGTTATCCCAAAATCTTAATCATTCCATAACATAAAACAAAACCAATTAAACCACAAACAGGAAATGTAATTACCCATGCTTTACATATTTCTAAAAACTTTTTCATGTTATGTTCTCTACCATTAGATTTTGAAACACCAATTATAGACATAGTTTTTGCATGTGTTGTACTAATTGGTAAACCGTGTTAAACTTGCAATTAATAAAGTAATAATAGTTGTAACATCACTTATAAAACCATCTTGAATATTTAGAGTTGCCATTTGAGTTCCAATATTATCAACAATTTTCTTTCCACCAACAGAACAACCAATAGCCATTACAACAGCAGTAAATATAATAATTCCAATATAATCAAGTGGAATCGCATTTTCTGGAATTGGAGTTTTACGTAATAAACATATAAAAATTATCAATATGCCTATAAATTTTTGTCCATCTTGTGCTCCATGCATAAATGACATTCCACATGTATTTAAAATTTGTCCTTTTTTTACATTTTTATCTTTAGTGTTTTTTAAAATTGGATTCATAATTTTTGTCATAATAACACTAATTATAAAAGTTCCAGCTATTGACCAGATTAATCCAATAATAACACTTTTCCATTCACTAAAATTAACTCCGGCTAATTCCATATGCTGAAATTGCTGCTCCTGTAAGTCCTGCAACAAGTGCATGTGTCTCACTTGTTGGTATTCCCCATATTAATGCACTAAGTGCAAATATTATTACTGAAACCATAGCACTAATTAAAACAATGTATCCTGTTAATCCATCATTTAAATTAACCATTCCGACTTAAACAATTTGCCACAGAAAAATTAACAAAACACATAACAATAATTCCTATTAAATTAAAAATTGCACTTAATCTAGCAGCTTTTTTAAATTCCATAACACCAGTTCCTACTAATGTTGCAATTGCATTTGGTGCATCAGTAAGTGCATTTGTAAATATTAAAATTGTCACTATTATTAATATTATAATTTTCATATTAATCTCTCTTTCTTATATCTTAAGTTTTTGTAATTTTTACAATAATATTCAAATTTAATTATATTATTACGATATATTTTCAATAATTCCAATCTACTTGAAAAAAAAATTCTTTCCTGATATACTTAGGTCACAGTAAAATAATCGAAAGGAGACATATAATGGCATTTGATGGAATAGTAACAAAATCAATAGTTTCTGAATTAAATGAATTTATAACTGGTGGAAAAATTAATAAAGTTTTTGAACCTAATAAAAATGAAATTATATTAGGAATTTATAATAAAGGGAAAAATTATGCATTAAATTGTACTATCAATGTAGATAATTATCGAATAAATTTAACAACAAAATCTAAACCAAATCCTCTTAATGCTCCAAATTTTTGTATGCTTTTACGTAAACATCTAATTGGAGGAAAAATTAAAAATATTTCTATGCATGGATTAGAAAGAATAGTTATAATTGATATGGAATGTTATAATGAATTAAATGATTTAACAACAAAAAAATTAATTATTGAATTAATGGGAAAACATAGTAATATAATACTTTTGAATGATAAAAATATTATTATTGATAGTTTAAGACATCTTGATTCTTCAAATAATTCATCTAGAGATATTTTACCAGCACATCCTTATGAATTACCTGAAATTACAAAATTAGATTTTTTGAAAATACACAATTTTGATGAATTTTATAATTATACAAAAGACCTTGAAACACTTGATAATGGTATTTCTAATACTTTTAATGGAATTAGTAAATTATTTATTCAAAATATTTTAAATGAAAATAGAATTGAAAATATTGTTACAAAAGAAAATCTTGAAATAATTTACTCATATATTTGTGAATGTTTGAAAGGTAATGTTTCACTTAAATTATACAATTCTGATTATACTGTAACATTAAAAAATGTTAATAATTCTGAATTTGATATTAATTATGAAAGTAAAATTGAAACTGATTCAAATATTAATAATTCAAATAAAATAATATCAGAACATTCTAATGATTTACCAAATTTAAATTTCTTTTTAGATGATTTTTATACTGAAAAAGAACAAGATTCAGATTTTAAAAATTATAGAAATACTGTTTTAAAACTTGTTCAAGCTACTTTAAAAAAGATTACTAAAAAATTACAAAATATAAATTCTAAATTAAAAGAATGTGAAGATAAAGACAAATTTCAATTATATGGTGAATTAATTACAGCAAATATGTACAAATTTAAAGAATTTGATGATGATTTTATTGAGGTTGAAAATTATTATGACAATAATTCAATCATTAAAATTCCTGTTAATAAACATTTATCACCATCTATTAATGCAAAAAATTATTATAAAAAATATAATAAATTAAAAAATGCATTAGAAATTGTTAATAAACAAAAAGCTGAAACAATATCTGAGTTAGATTATATTGAAACAATTATATTTTCTTTAGATAATGCTAAAAGTGTTCTTGATGTTGAAGAAATTTATACTGAAATTAAGGAAAATGATTTGTTTTTTAGTAAAAAGATTAAAGGTTCACAAAATATAAAAACAGTAAAGAAAAAAAATAAAGATAAAAAAACTGATAAAGATTATGTTCCTATTGAATATAAAATTGGTGAATATACATTTTTGGTTGGTAAGAATAATAAACAGAATGATTATTTGTCAACAAAGGTTTTAAAATCACATGATATGTGGTTTCATACAAAAGATATTCATGGTAGTCATGGAATTTTACTTACTAATAATACAACTCCATCTATTGATGTGATAATAAAGTGTGCTCAAATTGTTGCTTATTATAGTAAAGCTAGGCTTTCTTCAAATGTGCCTGTTGATTATACTTTAGGTAAGTATGTAAAAAAGCCTTCTAATAGTAAGCCTGGATTTGTTATTTATACAACTAATTCTACTGTTAATGTTAGTCCTGCTAATTTAGAATTAAAGTGAAATATTGGGAACATATGGCAAATTAGTTTCAGTTTCAAAAAATAACCTGGGATGATTGGAGTCATGCAAATTTGCCATGTTCCCGAATATTCAATTATTCTTGATTTAGGACCTTTTGAATCTCTTCATTTTGAAGTATTTCGGGATTTAAACATCCTTTAACATATGACATAGTCTTTGCATTCTGAGTTAATGCAGCAATAGCAACATCAATATCAGATCTTATACGCAAACTTGCATATTTAACAATAATTCCCTTATTTTTAACAGCCTCTAATACAACATCTTTATCATCACGTAATTCTTTAGAAGCATAATATAAAGCTTGACCATCATTTTTTACAGCTTTAAGAACAATATCTTTATCTGCTCTTAATTTATCACTTGCATAACACATAACCCAACCAACATTTTCAACAGATTCTAATAAAATATCTTTATCATCTTTTAATCTATTACTTGCAAATTCTAATGCACCTGGATTTTGTTTAACTGCCATCATTACTAAATTTTTATCATCTTGAATTTCAGGACTTGCCCATTCTAAATATAGCCCTGATTCTTGTAATGCTTTTTCAAATAATTCTTTATTTGCAGAATCTTTTTTTAATTCCTGTATTTCCATTTTTAAGACCTCGATTCTTATTAATTAATAAAATTTAGTTTTACTTAAACATTTTAATATATTTATCTATTTTTCTTTCTAGTATAATCTTTTTGCTCTACATTAGGAAATGCACTAATTAACCTTTTATTTAATTTTGATTGTTTTCCAAATTTTTCTTTGATTTCCTTATTAAATATTTTAGGTTGATTTTCTTTAATACTAGCAATTTTTTCAGATAAATCTTTTCCTATATCTTTCATTTTGTCATCAATACTTTGGATACGTAATTTTAGTGTGTTAATTAATGTTGTTGGATTTTTCTTTATATTACGAGTATATTTTTTTCTTGTGTAATACATAATAGGTGATAAAGAAAAATTCTTTATATCTATTTTGCTTATCAAATTTTCTTTTTCGATTTTTAATTTTTCTATAGCAGCTTCTGCTGTTTCTCTTACCTTTTTAGTGATTTCTTCTGTATTGTCTTTTTCTTGTTTACTTAGATTTTTAAATTTCAAAATAATATTAAATGACACAAATGTATCTATCAAATAAATTACCAAAAAAGAACAAACTATTATTGTTAAAACATTATGTGGTATCATATATAGCTTGTCTAATAACCAAGGATTAACAAAACTTATGACAATTACACTTATAATTCCAAATGGTATTAATGTTTCAAGACATACTCTACCATTTATATTAAATTTCCTTCTTGTATAATCCCACCATCTTGCTTTAAAAATTTTCTCCATAAAATAGCTCGTTAAATATTCAAGTACTCCACATACTAAACATGCTAAGAAAAATAATAAAATATAATTTTTAGAAAAACGTGTTAAAAGTAGTGAAACACTTACAACACCAACACCATATATAGGACAATATGGGCCAATTAAAAATCCCCTGTTTACAAATTTGTGTTTTTGAATAACACCTAATGTACATTCCATAATCCAGCCTGCAACTGCATAAATCATAAACATCATAAAATAAATTTCTACATTATATAAAATCATTTGTTAAATTCCTACCTTATATTCAATATTTTCCATAAAAGGGAACATTTCTTTAACTCTTCTATGTGTAATAATTGCATGTCTTGGTTGTGGATTTTTTTCATCTGCATCTAGCAATTTTTGTGTATAACAATTTTCTGCTGTTTTAAATAATAAATATCTGTTTCTAACATATGTAAAATACATTTGATATCCATCATCTAAATTTTTTTCAAATTCCTTAAATGTATATTTACCATCCATAATATTTTGTGTAATTTACAAAAATTACACACTCCTTCCCTTTTTCTTTTTATTTTTCACTAATCATTTCTTTAAAATCATTTTCTGAAATTACAGTAATACCAAGGTTTTGAGCTTTAGTTAATTTACTACCAGCATCTTCTCCTGCAAGAACATATGTGGTTTTTTTAGATACTGAACTAGATGTTTTTCCACCCATTTTTTCAATAATTTCTGATGCCTGATCACGTGTAAATTGTTCTAAACTTCCTGTTAAAACAAATGTCATACCTTCAAATCTGTTATCAGTGCTTTCTTCTTCTAAGCTTTCCATATTAACACCTGCTGATTTTAATTTATCTATCAAATCTATTGTTTGTTCTTGTTTAAAAAATTCATAAATACTTAAAGCTGTTTTTTCTCCAACATCATCTTGCATACTTAATTCTTCTAAATTAGTATTTATTAAAACATCTATATTTTTGTATTTTTTTGCCAAACTTTTTGCAAGTCTTGCTCCAACATGTCTAATTCCAAGTGCTGTTAGTAATTTTGATAAATCATTGTGTTTGCTTTCATTTATTGCATCTATAAGATTTTGAGCGAATTTTTTTCCATTTTTCTTTAAAGATGCGATATCTTCTAATTTTAAAGTATAAATATCTGCAATTCCTTTAATTAATCCTTTATCAATTAATTGCTCAATTATACTATAACCTAATCCATCAATATCCATTCCTACTTTTGAAGAAAAATGTACAATACTTCTTAAAGCTTTTGCACTACACTCAATTCCTGTACATCTTGTAACTGCTTCACCTTCTTCTCTTATAGCTGGTGCGCCACAAACTGGGCATACTGTAGGCATTGAAAAATCTTTTTCTTTTCCAGTTCTTTTTTCTTTAACAACTGAAACTACTTCTGGAATTACATCACCAGCTTTTTGGATTATAACAGTATCACCAATTTTTAAATCCTTTTCTTTTACAAAATCTTCATTATGTAATGTAGTTTTTGAAATTGTTGAGCCTGCAACTCTTACAGGTTCAAGGATTGCCATAGGTGTTATTGCTCCTGTTCTTCCCACTTGACAAATTATGTCTTTTAAAATTGTTTGTTTTTGTTCAGGTGGATATTTGTATGCAATAGCCCATCTTGGAGTTTTTGATGTTACACCTAATTTTTCTCTTAAATCTAATTCATCAACTTTTATAACAGCTCCATCAATTCCAAATGATAGTTTATCTCTATTTTCTCCAATTTTTTTTACTGCTTCAACTGCATCATCAATATTTGAGCAATAATCATGAACTGGATTTACATTAAATCCAAGTTTTTTCATATAATTTAATTGTTCATTATGGGAATTAAATGTATTTCCATCTAATCTCTGAACATTGAAAATAAATATATCTAAAGGTCTTTTAGCTGTTATTTTAGAATCAAGTTGTCTTAAAGAACCAGCTGCTGCATTTCTTGCATTTGCAAATAAACTTTCACCTAGAACTTCTCTTTCTTCATTCATTTTTTCAAAATCTTGAGTTCCTATAAAAACCTCGCCTCTAACAATTATATTTACATTTTCCTTTAATTTTTTAGGAATATTTTTAATAGTTTTTAAATTTTCAGTTACATCTTCACCAATTAAACCATTTCCTCTTGTTGCACCTCTCACAAATTCACCATTTACATATTCAAGAGCAACTGATAAACCATCAATTTTAGTTTCTACAACATAATTTAATTCTAAATCACCTATATTTTTTCTAACTCTTTCATCAAATTCTTTTAATTCTTCAATAGAAAAAACATCTTGTAAACTTTGAAGTGGAACTTCATGTACTACTTCAGAAAAACCTTCTTTAACATGTCCACCTACTTTTTGTGTATTTGAATTTTCATCTATTAAATCTGGAAATTGTTTTTCCAAATTTTTAAGTTCATTATTTAGCATATCATATTCAAAATCTGAAATTTCTGGGTTATCATCATCATAATATTTTTTATTATGATATTCTAAAGTTTTCCTTAATTCATCAATTTTATTTTTAGCCTCTGTTTTATTCATAATAATTTACATTCCTTTCGAAAAGATTAAATTCTTTTGTTTAAAATTAGTCTTTTAACAAATCTTTTCCATTTTTCATATAATCAATTCCAGAAACAATTGTAGCAATTACAGATATTGATAATATTAATGTACTCATAATATTAATTGCTAAACTCCAACCAGATAAGTTTCCAAAAATACATGTTCCAAAACTATTCATATCAATTAATGCTATTATTATACCTATCATTTGAGTAACTGTTTTTAGTTTACCCCAAATTGATGCAGCAATAACATTTCCAGATTTTTGAACAGCAACTAATCTGTAACCTGAAACCAAAAATTCTCTAAATAGAACTATAATTGGAATCCAAGCTGGTAATCTTGAATTTTCAACTAACATTATCATAGCTGACAAAACCAATATTTTATCAGCTATTGGATCTAAAAATTTTCCAAATGTAGTTACTTGATTTCTTGAACGAGCTAAATATCCATCTAATTTATCTGTAATTGATGCAATTATAAATATTAATTCAACTAATAACCATGTTATTGGTATATTAAATAATTCTCCTTCTAATGGTAAAAATGGTATTATTACCATTATTGGAACTAAAATTATTCTAAAAATTGTTAATTTATTTGGTAAAGTCATATTGTTTTATTCCTTTCTTCTTGTTCATTAGTATCTTTATCTGAATTTTTATTTTCATTATTGTTAGATGATGATGAATTATTGTCTTTATTAGCTTTTTCTTCATCATAAACTTTTTCAAGTTGAGTAATTAATTTTTGCAATCTTTCCATATCTTTTCCAACCATTTCCCAATCACCATTTTCAGTAGATTGTTCAAGGTTTTTGTTTGCTTTTATTATAAGTTCAATTAAACCTTGAATATCATCAGTGCTTGATGTTTCAATACCAATTGCATTTTGAGATACTAAGTTAGTAAGAGCTGATTTTAAGTCATCTCCAATTGCAACTTTATTTCCTGAAGCAACAACAATTTTCTTAAGTGTTGGTAATGCTGTTTCTTCATTAATATATTGCTGATAAATAGCTTCTACATATAATAATTTATTATCTATAGGAACTACAACAATATTTTTAGTTAATTTTGTTCCTGATACATTCAAGTTTTCTATTTGTTTATATATTTCCTCATTTTGCTCTATTTGAGTATCAAGTTGTATTAAACCTATTACATTACTATCATCAGGAAATGTATATAATTTTAAATTTGGACTTCCATTTTCATAAGTTCCAACTAAATATGAAGTAATATTTTGTTTTCCAAACACAGTATATGGTATAACCAAACCTAAAGTATTTTCATTATTATCAACTGTTTTTACCATTGTATAATAGCTTTGAACAGGTGAAATACTACTATTTGAAGAACCTGATACACTATATGTAGAAATATCCCAAACATCATCTGTCCTGTATAAAACATCAGGTTGTATACTATGATATCTTTTTAAAATATTTGCTTGAATATTATATAAATATTCTGGATATACCAAATGATTCATAATATCTTCTGGAATTTGTTCATCTAAATCTTCAAATAAATTTTTATAAGCTTTTCTATATGCCATTATTATAGGGTCTGTTCTATCTGTTATATAGAATTTTGTTGTTCCATCATATGCATCAATAAGCACTTTTACTGAATTTCTAATATAATTTATTTCTTTTCCATCAATATTTGTTTTTTGAGAATATGGATAATAATTTGATGTTGTATATCCATCTAATACCCATACTAATTTCCCATCATTTGTTATTACTAAATAAGGATTTTCATCATAAATTAAATATGGCATTATATTTTTTGCTCTTTTTATGATATTTCTATTTAATAATATTTTACTTTCTGATGTTACATTTGATGAAAATGCAAGTTTTGTGTCTCCTTGTGAAATTGAAATTATCATTCTATCAATAAAACCAAGTTTTAGCCCAGCTTTTCCATCATATTTATTTGTTTCACTTTTTCCTTCTGAAATAGGATAATCAAATTCTACTTTTCCTTCACTATTTGTTACAATTGTTCCATTAGTTTCTTTACCAAAATAAATTCTTGGTTCACTAATTTCTAAATCTGTATCTTTAAATCCTTTTTGATAATTTTCTAAATTACCTATTGAATTTGTTGATGAAGCAGATGTTGCAATTACACCATATCCATGTGTATATTGATATGTTGAATTTATATATGAATTATCTTTATTTACAACTTCTCTTGGTGACAAATATACTGTCATATTTTTATCACCTATTTTATATTGAGAAATTTGGCTTGTACTATAATTATAATATCCTTTATTTGTTAATGTTCCATTTAAATTTTGTAATACTAAATCTTTGTTAACAATTGATATATTTCCTAATAAATCAGCATTTTTTACAATATCATCATTTTCTAATGCTCCATCATTTTGGACTGATAATTCATCAATTGATATATTATAAGCTGAACGTGTATTTTCAATATTATAATTTATGTAATTTTTTTGTTTATCTAATTCATTAGAATTTATAAAAATAGCATTATATCCAATTAAAGTAAATACTAATAAACACAAATAAATTGGAACAGTTAAAATTGATGCTATTACTTTTTTAGTTTTCCCCTTATTATATGATGAAACTGCCAAAAATACAGATACTACAATAATAATTGCAAGTAATCTATATCCCCATAATTTTATACTTACATCTGCTAAACCTGCTCCATATAAAGAATATGAGGTTTTATCACCAATTGTCAAAAATTTGCTTGAGCTTAAATCTTGTGTTTTTAGAAAAGTTAATATAGCAACTAAAATTGATAATACCTTACAATTATTTAAAAGTTGTTTTACTATTTTACTATTTTTTAATGTTTCACTTCTAACACCATCAAATTGGGTATTTAAGGCTACTATATAATAAATTCCTGCATATATTGTTATTGCTACAATAGTTATTATTCCAAACCATAAAATATATTCTAAAAATGGTTTTTGAAATAAGTAATATCCAATATCATGATTAAAAATCGGATCATTAATTTCAAATGATGTACTATTAATAAATAATAATAATTTTTTTAATGTTAATTCACTTGTTGCCATACTTACCAATGTTGCAATTATCAGTGAAATTGATTTATTTGGTAATTTTGGCATTTCTTTTTTTTCATCTTCATAAAAATCTTTTAATCCTGAATATATTCTTTTATTTGTACTATAAATTGCTGCAAATATTAATACAAATGTTGTTACTAATGAAATAGTTTTATATTGAAAATTAGTCCAAAAAACAGAAATATATTGTTCACCAATTTCTAGTTTTTCTAAATAAGCACTTCTGAACATTATGGTTAATGCTATTGCTATTATTGCTACAAATAGTAAAACTATAAATATTCTTTTCTTACTTTTTTTCATTTTTTCAATCACTAACCTTTCAATATTAAATCAAAGCCTCAACAAAATCTTGGCTATTAAATTTTTCCATATCATCAATTTGTTCACCAACACCTATAAATTTAATAGGCATGTTATTTTCAGAAACTATTCCTATAACAGCTCCACCTTTAGCTGTTCCATCAAGTTTTGTTAAAATTAATCCATTAATATCAACAGTTTCTTTAAATGCTTTAACTTGTAAAATTGCATTTTGACCAGTTGTTGCATCTAATACCATTAATACTTCTTGTGAACAATCTGGTAATTCTCTATCAATAACTCTTTTTATTTTAATTAATTCATCCATTAAATATTTTTTGTTATGTAATCTTCCTGCTGTATCACATATTAAAACATCTGCATTTTTTTCTTTTGTAATTTTAATTGCATCATAAACAACAGATGCAGGATCTGATCCTTCTTTTCTTTTTACAATTTCACATCCAGCTCTATCAGCCCATATTTCTAATTGTTCAACAGCTGCTGCTCTAAATGTATCTGCTGCTGCAATAACAACTTTTTTTCCATCTTTTTTTAATCTATTTGCTATTTTTCCAATTGATGTTGTTTTTCCTACACCATTTACACCAACAACTAAAATTACTGAAGGTGTTGTATTTAAATTTAAAGATGAATCTACTGAATCTAATATTTCTTTTATTATTTGTTTTAATGCTATTTTTACTTGTTCACCATCTTCAATTTTTTCTTTTTTTATTTTTGTTCTTAATTCTGAAATTATTTTTTCAGATGTTTCCATTCCCACATCTGACATTATTAATGCTTCTTCTAGTTCTTCTAATAGTTCTTCATCAACTTTTCTGAATGTACTAAATACATTATTTATCTTTTCGTTTATTGATGTTTTTGTCTTATTAAGACCATTTTTTAATTTGTCAAAAAATCCCATTTTTTGTCCTCCGTTTTATTGTATTTTGTATATTGAAATTATACTATAATATGGTTTCTTTGGCAAGGTCTTCATAATCAATTTGTATATTTTCCTCACATTTTTTTACCTCTTCTCCATATCCAGTTAATGCAGCAAAAGGTGCAAATTGTGCTGCTCTATCTGTTATTGACATTTGAGGATGTTTATTTGAAACATGATGTTTCATATTAATTATATCTGAATATTTTTGTAAATTTTCTTTTGTATTTTTATTTTCTTTATTCTTTATGTCCTCCAATTTGACCATTCCTTTCAATTGTAGTACCACCTTCAATAAAATTCATACCACGTAAAATTGCATTTTTTCCATATTTATTTTTTATATCTATCATAGCATGTTGAAGTTTATTTTCCTTATTTTCTTTTTCTTCTTTTTTATTTATATCATCAACACAAGTAAATAAATCTAATTGTTTATATGTTTTTTCTTTTTCCGCTTCTTTTTCATTAACAACATTCATTGCCACTACATTTATTCTTCTTACTAATAAATTTTTATTAATAATTTTTTCATATAATTGTTCTACACCATTCATTATAATTCTTGTTGATGATGTTTTATGTTCTAAATTAAATGTTCCATGTGCATGTTTAGGAATATTTCTACCATATCTGTCTATGGTTATTTCACCATCATATTTGATATCTTTATTAGTAAGATTTGATACATCATATCCAATTGTAAGTACAATTTGGTCTGTTACTAAATTTTTATTTACTAAATCTAATACTAATAAATCAGTCATTTCCTGGACAATTAATTTAGTTTTTTGATAATCATATGGACAATGTAAAACTTGCCCTGAACTTATACTGTTTTTACTTGGTTTATAATTTTTTACATCTTTTAATGTACAAGGTTCCCAACCCCAAGCATGGTCTATCAATAATTCTGCATTTATTCCAAATAATTTATATAACAAATCTTCATTATAAAAATTATCTTTACTTCCAACAGAACATCTTGCAATATCTCCCATTGTATACATCCCATGCTTTTCCAATTTTTTTGAATATCCTTGACCAACTCTCCAAAAATCTGTTAGTGGTCTATGGTTCCATAATAATTTTCTATAACTCATTTCATTTAATTCTGCAATACGTACACCATTTTCATTTGGTTCAACATGTTTAGCCCATATATCCATTGCAATTTTTGTCAAATATAAATTTGTACCAATTCCAGCTGTTGCAGTAATTCCAGTTGTTTCAAAAACTTCTCTTATCATTTTAGTAGCTAATTGTTTTGCAGTCATTTTATAATATTTTAAATAATTTGTCACATCAAAAAATACCTCATCAATTGAATATGCAAACATATCATCTGCAGAAATGTATTTTAAATATATACTATATATTTTAGTACTATATTTCATATATAATCCCATTCGTGGCTTAGCTGCAATATAATCAAGTTCAAGTGATTTATCTTTTTTTAATTCTAAATCATCATAAGATTTTCCACTAAACTCATGATTTGGAGCATTTTTCCTCCTTGCATAATTTACCCCCTTCACTTTTTGTATAACTTCAAAAAGCCTTGCCCTTCCTGGGATTCCATAAGATTTTAAAGAAGGACTAACAGCCAAACATATTGTTTTCTCAGTACGCTCAGCATCTGCAACAACTAAATTTGTTTTCATTGGATCTAATCCAAGCTCTCTACATTCAACAGAAGCATAAAAACTCTTCAAGTCAATACACATATATGTTTTTTCCACTGCAATCACTCCTTACATTTTTCAATAAACTACATTTATTATAGCAAATAAATGTTCTTTTTGCAATACGTACAATTAGGGACGCGTCCAAACTTCTCAAATGAGCAATTTTGATGCGTCCCCAATTGTACGGTTTATTCTCCTTTAATAGTATTAATTCTAAATAATTTAAATAACTCAACAATAACAATAGGTGCTAATACTAAGCAAACTGTTTCAACAATATTTTCTGTTGGTAACATAACAATATCAAAAATATTTCTTAATCCAGGAATAAACAATACAATAAACATTAAACTAGCTGAAAGTGCAATAGCACCAATCAAGGCCATGTTTCCTAATATTCCTGTTTTAAATATTGATTTACTATTATTTCTAATATTAAATACATGTGCTAATTCTGATAATCCAAGTACTATAAATGCCATTGTTTGGGCAATTGATACACGTACTTCTTCAGATGTTTTTCCTTCTATTACAGGAATATTTTTTGTGTTTAGTCCTATTACAAAAGCTGTAAGTGTTAATAATCCCATCATTAAACCTTGATATATAATTCTCCAAGTCATTCCTTTAGTAAATATACCTTTTTTCTTTTTATCTGGTTTTCTATTCATTATATCTTTTTCAGCAGGATCTACTGCTAAAGCAAGAGCTGGAAGTGAGTCTGTTACTAGGTTTATCCATAAAATGTGGATTGGTAATAATGGTTCAATTAATTTAATATCAATTCCAGATTGTTTTGCAAAAATTGGAGCTAATAATATTGCTAAAAATAATAGTATAATTTCCCCAACATTACTTGATAATAGAAATTGAATTGCTTTTAATATATTATCATAAATACGTCTTCCTTCTTCAACTGCTGATACTATTGTTGAAAAATTATCATCTGTTAATATAACATCAGCTGCCTCTTTTGAAACATCTGTACCAACTATTCCCATGGCACATCCTATATCAGCTGTTTTTAATGCTGGAGCATCATTTACACCATCACCAGTCATTGCAACAATTTCTCCATTTGCTTGCCATGCTTTTACAATTCTAACTTTATGTTCGGGAGAAACCCTTGCATAAACAGAAATATTTCTTACTCTTTTGATTAATTCATCATCAGACATTTCCTCTAAATCACTGCCTGTTATTGCCTCATCTCCATCTTCCATAATTCCTAAAGCTTTTGCTATTGCTGTTGCTGTAATTTTGTGATCACCTGTAATCATTACAGTTTTAATACCTGCAGATTTACATTTTTCAACAGCAAGTTTAACTTCTTCTCTTGGAGGATCAATCATTCCAACCATACCAACATAAATTAAATTTGATTCAATTTCTTTCATTTCTTCTTTTGATGGTAAATGATCTAATTCTTTATATGCCATTGCCAATATTCTTAATGCATTTTTAGCCATTTTTTCATTTTCCATAAAAATTTCTTTTTTGAATTCTTCTAAATCATTTTTTTCGTTTCCTTCAATTATATAAGATTTACATCTTTTTAATAATTCATCAACTCCACCTTTTGTGTATACTAAATATTTATCACCAACTTGATGAACTGTTGTCATTAATTTTCTTTCTGAATCAAATGGAAGTTCTTCAACTCTTGGATATGATACATATAATTCAGGTGTGAAATCTAATTTAAATCCCATATCTACAAGTGCTGTTTCTGTAGGATCACCTGTTAATTCATTACTTGCACTTACTTTTGTATCATTACATAACATGCTTATGTGTACTAATCTTTTTAAATCCATTGATTCTGAAATTGAAGTAATTCTACTGTTAGATTGTTCACTTCCTTGTGCATCAAATTCAGTAACTAAATCTTTCATTTCAACTAATTTTCCATCAAAAAAGATTTTTTCAACTGTCATTTTATTTTGTGTTAATGTTCCTGTTTTATCAGAGCAAATAACAGATGCACTTCCCAATGTTTCAACAGCTGGAAGTTTTTTTACAATAGCATTTTTCTTAACCATTCTTTGAACACCAATTGCTAAAACAATTGTAGAAACAGCTGCCAAACCTTCTGGAATTGCTGCAACAGCTAAACTTACAGCTGTCATAAACATATCTAATGGTTGTTTTCCATATAATAATCCAATTATAAAAATAACAACACAAATTATCAATGCAGCTATTCCTAATGTTTTTCCTAATTTATTTAATTTTGTTTGTAATGGTGTTTCTGATTTAACAGTATTACTTATAATTCCTGCAATTCTTCCAACCTCAGTATTCATACCAGTTTCAACTACAACACCTTTACCTCTACCATATGTTATTAAACTTGAAGAAAATAACATATTATCTCTATCTCCAACACCAACTTTAGGATTTTCAATAGTTGCAGTATTTTTTTCAGATGGAACTGATTCACCTGTTAAAGATGATTCTTGTGATTTTAAATTAATAGCCTCAATAATTCTTAAATCAGCTGGTACATAATCTCCTGTATCTAAAACAACAATATCACCAGGTACTAATTCTCTTGAAGCAACAACACTAACTTGTCCATTTCTTATAACTTTAGCTGAATGACTACTTAATTTTTGTAAAGCCTCTAAAGATTTTTCAGCTTTAGCTTCTTGTGCAACACCAATTATTGCATTTACAACAACTACTATTAAAATTATAATTGAATCAGTAATTTTTCCTTCTTGTATATATCCTACAACACCTGAAACAACTGCAGCTAAAATTAATACTATTATCATAAAATCTTTGAATTGTTCCAAAAATTTAATAAATAAACTCTTTTTTTTCTGAGCTTGTAATTCATTTAATCCATATTTTTGACGATTAATTTCAACCTGTTTATTTGATAATCCCATTTCTTCTGAAATTTCAAATTCTTTAAAAACTTCTTCTTTGGTTTTGTTATACCAATTTTTCTTATCATCACTCATATAAATTTCCTCCTTTTATTTTGTTTTACTATATTTAATACTTGATTTTAATTCTACATTTTTTACCTCCTTAATTTATCATTTTATTTTTATATAGTCAAACTTTTTTTAGCATTTTTTTAATATATTAGGGCTTTTGGGGAGATTTGTTAAAAAAATTGTTCAAAAAAAAGACTTTTAAAAACACCACAAATTCAGCACTTATTGTGCCAAATTTCGTGATATTTTTAAAAGTCTTGCTTACCTATTATATAAAAAATATAAACACGGTTACTAACCAGAATCTCCGACCTGTTGATTAGTAGTTTCTAAGCTACTCCCCTTCAAAATTTATCTTAAAATTTAAAATTAAAAATCTAATAAAAATTAAGCTCTAGGATGTGTATTTTTATAAATATTTTTCAATCCTTCATCTTGAAATTGCATATATACTTGAGTTGAAGAAATATCTGAATGTCCAAGCATTGTTTGAATTGCTTTTAAATCTGCACCATTTTGTAATAAATGTGTTGCAAAAGAATGTCTTAGAACATGTGGTGTAATATCTTTTGTTATATGAGCTTGTTCTTTATAATATTTAACTATTTTCCAAAATCCTTGTCTTGTTAATCTTTTTCCATTTACATTTACAAATAATGCTTTAACACCATCATCTTTAATAATATATGGACGAGCATCTTCTACATAAGTTTTTAAAGCTTTTAAAGATAATGTTCCTAAAGGAATATTTCTTTGTTTTGTACCTGTTTTACAACTTACATAAGCTTCTTCAAAATTTACATCTTCTAAATTTAAAGATATAATTTCTGTAACTCTCATTCCTGTTGCATATGCAAATTCTAACATAGCCTTATCTCTAATTCCTTTTAAATCAACATTTTGTGGTTGTTCTAAAAGTAATTCTACTTCACTTGCTGTTAATATACTTGGTACTCTTTTTTCAATTTTAGGTGCTTGCACATTATTTGTTGGATCTACTAAAACCTTTTTATTTCTAACTAAATATTGATAGAAAGACCTGATTGATGCTAAATTTCTTGAAACTGTTGATGATTTTTTTCCGATTTCTTGTAGGTATTCTAAATATTCTTTTATTTCTTTTTCATCTACTTTTGTATAATCTACTTGATTTTCTTCAACATATTTTTCAAATTGAGTTATATCTCTTTTATATGATTGAAGTGTATTATCTGATAATTTCTTGTCATTTTGAAGAAACTTCAAAAATAGTTTTATTTGTTCATTCATTTCCCTTTAGCTCCCTTATATTAATATTTTATTTTTACAATTTACATAAACTATGTATGTTATATCAAATTTTCGACAAAAAGTAAAGAGTATTTTTGAATATTTTTATTGTTTTTTTAAATATTTTTTTATAGTATTTTATTCACTCATAACATTATTTATACAAACACATTAATCCACTAGATATATATGCTTCAATAAAAGCAGCTACAATTAGTGGTACTGTAAGAATTAAACATAATACAGTATGTCTAATAATTTCACCTTTTACACTTGCATTTTTATCAATTCTAACCAATGTTCTATACAATTTTAATGCACTAACACTAAGCATCAATACAATTGGAATAACAATAATATTTTGTAAAAACAATGATGCTAATGAAAACACAATTCCGTTTTCCTAGTCCAAGTGTTGAAATAATCGCTGATATTGTATATCCTACACAAAAGCCTTTATATGATGTTATTACATATATTAATGGAATTCCAATTATTGTTGAGCCTGCTAACCAAATCAATCCTACTATTTTCAAATTCTGGATAACAGAAATTTTTGTTAACTTTACTTTGTCAATTTCATAATTTTCATTTTTTATTGTATCAACAAAACTGTTGATATAACCATTTAATTCATTTTTACTTTGTTCATTTGAATTATTAATAACAACAACACCAATCATTACTCCTATCACAAAAATTATTGATAATATTAAGTAATCTTTCACATTAATTGATATATGTTGTATCAATATTTTTTTCAATTCATTTAAATATTTTGAATTATATCTTACTTTTGTTTTCATATGCACTCCTACACCTTTTCATTTAACAATACTTTTTTATTACTGTATCAAAATAATATATCTAACTATTTATTTTAGATATAAATTTAACATACAATAATATTGCTTGTACTGTTTTCATTTAATGTGTATTCACCCCAAATTTAATTTAGTACTTTTATATTAATAATTAAATTTGCATATTAAAAACTAAAAATAAGATTACCTACATTTTATCAGGCATTTTAATTCCAAGTAAATTTGCTCCTGTTTTCAAAACTTTACCAGTTGCATATGTTAAGAAAATACGGGCATTTTTTACATTTTCATCATCAACAATTACTTTATTTGAATTATAAAATGTACTATATGCTTTTGCAACATCAATTAAATATCTTGATAAAATTGATGGTTCATTTTTTTCTGTTACTTGTATTAAAATATCTTCAAAATTGTAAATTAATTTTAAAATATTTTGTGAATCAGAATCTGTTAAATATTGTATTGAGTTTTCAATAACATTACCCATAAATTCACTATTTTCAATGTTTTCAATATCATATCCAGCTTTTTCTATAATACTTTTTGTACGTACATATGTATATTGAATATATGGTCCTGTTTCTCCTTGGAAATTTAAAATTAAATCCCAATCAAATACTTCATCTTTTATACGATTATTTGATAAATCATTAAAAATAACTGCTCCAATTCCAACTTTTTTAGCTATTTCATCTTTATTTTCTAATTCTGGATTTTTTTCTTCAATAATTTTTTTAGCTCTTTCTATTGACTCATTTAATAAATCCTCTAATTTAACAATAGTTCCTTCTCTTGTTGACATTTTTCCTGTTGGTAAAAGAACCATTCCAAATGATACATGTTCTAACCCATTTGTATATTTTTCATCTAATCCCAATAATTTTGCTGTTTCAAAAACTTGTTTAAAATGAAGAACTTGTTCATATGATGTAACATATAAAGCTTTATCAAAATCATAAGTTCTTGCTCTATATAAAATTGCTGCTAAATCACGTGTTGCATATGTTGTTGAACCATTGGATTTTTTTATTATAATAGGTGTATTTATTCCTTTATCTTCTAAATTGATAATTTCAGCTCCCTGAGAATTTTCAACTTTTCCTGATTTTTCGAGAATATCAATAACTTCACCCATTTTATCAGAATAAAAAGCCTCACCATTCCATGAATCAAAATGTGAATCTAGTAAATCATAAACTTTTTTAAATTCTTTTAAACTTAATGATTTGAATTTTTCCCATAATTCAACACAATATGGGTCACCATCTTCTAATTTTTTAAAATTGTTTCTACATCTTTCTAAAACATTTTCATCTTCTTTACATAAATTATTGATTCTGATATAAATATCCATCATTTGATTAATAGGATCTTTTTCTAAATCATATTCATTTTTCCACATTGTGTATCCTTCAATCATTTTACCAAATTGAGTTCCATAATCACCTAAATGGTTTATACTTGTAGTATTATATCCTAAATATTTGTAAATTTTATATAAAGCTCCTCCAATTACTGTTGAACGTAAATGCCCAATATGAAAAGGTTTTGCTATATTTGGTGCTGAATAATCTATTACAATATTTTTTTCTTTTCCAAATTCAGATTTACCATATTCACTGTTTTTTTGTAATTCTTTGATAACTGTTTTTGCTATACATTTTTTATTTACAAAAAAATTTAAATATCCTGAAACAACATTAATTTTTTCTATTATATTTTCATCTAAAACTATATTTGTTTTAATATCTTCAGCTATTGCCATTGGTGATTTTCTTAGTTCTTTTGCTAATTTAAAACATGGGAAAGCATAATCTCCATTTGCATTATCTTTTGGAACTTCTATATATGAATATAGTTCTTGTTCATTTAAATTTGTTGTTTGTGATATTGCATTTGCAATTTCTTTTTTGAAATCTAACATAATTACCATCCTTTCTTTTTTAATAAATCAAAAACACCTTTAAACAATTGAATTTACATTCTATTGTCTAAAGGCGCTATTAAACACTGTACCACTTTAGTTATTTTTATAATTTATATTTATAAAAACATCTCATTTCTCAATAACGGTGAGTTTCCCGTACTGTCATACTTTATTATTATATAATTCAATTTCTGACAATCCCTAATAAGTTCTTTTCAAAATATTCTCTACTATTAGGCTCACACCATTCCTAACTCGCTGAAGTTTTAAATAAATCTACTCTCTTATATCATCGGTTTTCATATTATGTATATTATAATAACATCATTTTTGTTTTTTGTCAATTGAATTTTTGATTAAAATTAATTTCAAAAAATCTTGTTAAATCTTAGAAATACTTATATATCTATTAATTATAAAATATACAAAATTATTTAGTTCCAAAAATTCTATCACCTGCATCTCCTAAACCAGGCACAATATAAGCTTTATCATTTAATCCTTCATCAATTTTAGTGCAATAAATTTGAACATCAGGATTTTTTTCATTAACAGCTTTAATTCCTTCAGGTGCAGCAATAATACATAAAACTTTGATTTTTTTAACACCTTTTTCTTTTAATTGTTCAATAGTATCATTTATAGAACCACCTGTTGCAAGCATTGGATCTAAAACAATAACTTCTTTTTCTTCAATATTTTTAGGAACTTTGAAAAAATACATATGTGGTTTAAAAGTTTCTTCATCTCTATACATTCCAATATGTCCAATTTTTGCATTTGGCATTATATTTATAATTCCATCTAACATTCCAGTTCCTGCTCTTAATATTGGTAAAAATACATATTGTTTTTCATCAATTTTATTAACAATAGTTTTTTGGATTGGTGTTTCAATTTCTTCTTCATAGGTTTTAGCATTTTTCATTGCTTCATAACATAACATTGTTGCCAATTCTGACACTATTTCTCTAAATTCTTTTGTTCCTGTGTTTTTATCTCTTAAAATTGCTAATTTATTTTCAACTAATGGATGATTTAATTCTATTACTTCCATTTTATTTACCTCACTTTTCTTTTCACTATTTGATTTTTCTGTATTTACTATTTTTCCAATTTTATCATTTGTTTTTTCATTTTCATTTATATAATTTTTTAATTGATTATCATTTTTATTTTCATTAATATCACAATCATCACTATTATCATTATCTAGATTATTTTCAACAATAATTTCAACATCAATATCTTCTCCAAAATCATTATTATCAATATCTTTTTTGTCAAAATCATTTTTATCATCATCTTTATCATTAGGTAATAACAAATTTAGTAAAATTCCAACAATAGCAGCTAAACTCATTCCAGAAACTGAAATTGTGAAATTACCACTAACAAATGAAATTGCAGCACCACCTAATCCTAAAACAAGCATAGCAGATGCAACAACAACATTTTTTGTTTTACCAAAATCTATTTGATTTTCTATTAAAACTTTTAATCCATTTACTGAAATAAAACCATATAATAATACAGTTACACCACCTAAAACAGCCCAAGGAATTGATGAAATAATTGCTGTAAATTTTCCTAAAAATCCTAAAATAATTCCAATAATTGCTGCTAATCCAATAACCCAAACTGATGCAACTTTACTCATTCCTACAACAGCAGTATTTTCACCATATGTGGTATTAGCAGGTCCTCCTAAAGCACCAGCAACAAATGTTGCAAGTCCATCTCCCATAAGTGTTTTATCTAAACCAGGATCTTCAATTAAATCTTTTCCTATAATTGAACTTAAAGCTTTATGGTCACCAATATGCTCAGCCATTGTAACTAAAGCAATTGGAGCCATTGTAATTCCTATTAAAAAATTTGGATTATAGTGTAAAAATGGAATTGAGAATTTTGGTAATCCAAAAAATGGTGCATTTTGAACTGTTGTAAAATCAACCATTCCTAAACATATTGATAAAATATATCCTGATGCAATTCCAACTAAAAATGGAATTACTTTTAAAAATCCTTTACCTCTAACTGCGCAAATTGCTGTTACTAAAAATGTAAATGCAGCTACTCCAACTATTTTCCAGTCAACAGTTTCTGAAGATAATCCTATATTTGAAACTGCTGTAGAAGCTAAACTTAAACCAATAACCATTATCATTGGACCAATTACAACTGGTGGTAATAATTTATTAATCCATTTTTTTCCTGTAAAATGAATTATTGTAGCAACAATTATATATACTAATCCAACTATCATTACACCTGTCATAGCTCCACTAATTCCACCTAAAACATATGCTGTAATCAAAGGTGATATAAAAGCAAAAGAACTTCCTAAATATACTGGTGATTTTCCTTTTGTACATAAAATATAAATTAATGTTCCTATCCCTGATGATACTAATGCAACTCCTGTTGATAATACTTCTACTCCTGCTGATGCATTTACTAATAATGGTACTAATACTGTAGCTCCAAACATTGCAAAAACATGCTGAAAAGCTAAAATAATCCATTTTGCGATTGGCGGTTTTTCATTCACATCCACTACCATTGTTTTTTGATTCATAACATCCTCCTTCTAAGCTATTTCATTTGTTTTTTTATAGCTTTTGTTAAATTTGTTGGTGTATTTTTAGTTAAAACATTTGAGAACTGGACAATTTTGTTTTATTTTGTCACATATTTTTTCTCTCAAAAAGTACAAAAAAGACACTAAAATAAATTAGTGTCTAAAAATAAATATATAATTTAAAATAGGAATAATTGTAATCACAAATAAAAACATCTGAGATGCTTTTTTTATACCAATATTTACTTTGCTTTCAAAACATTTTTTGTAATTCAATTTTTTCATAATCTACACCCGAAAACAATTTTATATTAATTTTATAAAATATGCAATAGTTTTTTTCAAAATATTATTTTTTGAAATCATTGTTTTTAAAAATTTTTTTATTATATAAAAAATATAAACTATGTATTTAATATCAAATATATAATTGCAATAACCTCAATTATCAATATTACAGGATATCCGATAAAAAATTTATGTTTTCTTGTTTTATGGTGAAACACATACATACCAGCTATTCCACCAATTCCTCCACCAAGTAATACAGATGACATTAGTGTTGATTCAGGAATTCTCCATTTACCTTTTTTAGCTTTTGATTTATCTATTCCCATTATAAGAAAAGCTAATATGTTTATAATTACAAAATATATTACAACATTTTTTGCTCCTATTTGATTTATAAGTGCCATTTTGACCTCCTTTTTACACATTGCCTAATTTTTTATTATCCTAATGCTATATCTAAAATCATCATTATAACAAAACCAACAGCAACTCCTAATGTACCTATATTTGAATGTTCACCAGATTGTGATTCTGGAATTAATTCTTCAACTACAACATATATCATTGCTCCTGCTGCAAATGATAATAAATATGGTAATATTGGTACAACTAATTTTGTTAATAAAATTGTTATAACAGCCCCAATTGGTTCAACAATTCCAGATAAAGTTCCATAAATAAATGCTTTAGTTTTTGAAACACCTTCTGATTTTAAAGGCATTGAAATAATTGCCCCTTCTGGAAAATTTTGAATTGCAATTCCTATTGCTAATGCAAAAGCTCCTGCTAATGTTAATCCTGCATTTCCAACTAATACTCCTGCAAAAGCTACACCTACTGCCATTCCTTCTGGTATATTATGTAATGTAACTGCAAGTACTAACATTGTTGTTTTCTTTAATTTTGATTGCGCTCCTTCTGGAGTATCACTATTTAAATGTAAATGTGGAATAATACTGTCTAATATTAATAAAAACAGTATTCCTAATAAAAATCCAATTGTTGCTGGTACCCATTTTATAATATTTTGTTGTTCTGCCATTTCTAATGATGGTATTAATAATGACCATACAGATGCTGCAATCATTACTCCTGAAGCAAATCCTAATAATGCTTTTTCAACTTTTGGTTTGATTTTATTTTTCATAAAAAATACCATTGCAGATCCTAATGTTGTACCTAAAAATGGGATTAATAATCCTATAAATGTATTCATAAATTTTCCCCCTCGTATAATAATGTTTATAAGGTTTATTTAGAATGAATTTTATAAACATATTATTTATTTTATTTTTATAGATTTATTATATATTAAAAAAAAATATATTTCTACATTTTTTTGTTATTATTTTTATTACTTATCCTGAACTATTTTTAAAATAACTTTTAGCTTATTTTTGAGCCAAAATTATATTTTTTTTATTATAAATATTGTGTTTTATGTAAATTTATGGTAAAATTAGTTTTAGATTGTAAGTAAATGACTTACCTTCATTATTAAAATTAAGGCTTAAAGCCAGGAGGATTCGATTATGAATACGAATGTCACAAACAACAACAACCACTTAACATCTGCAGATGAAACTCAGGTAAAAGCACCTGTAACCTCTGCAAAAGGGACATCAGACAGCATTGATGTAGCAATTATCGAAAATCCAATTTCTGATGATTCAACATCCAAAATTTCAGTTGATGGTTCTGCTAATAAGTCAGTAAATAATTCTGATATTTCTGAAACTGAACTTTCAAATGAAACAACTGATGTACAAAGTACAGATTCACGTGTTGATTCAGCTGTTGTTTCACCTGTTGATTCACCTGTTGCTTCAGCTGATGAAGATCTAAATCTAATGATTTATGCTTTAGAAAATGACAAAAAATCTAAAGACAAAAAAGCAGCTGAAATGACTCCAAATGAACTTTTGAAAATGGTTACTCCTAAAGACACTGTATTAGACAGTGTTCTTACAAAATCAAACTGCAAAACTGCTGCCAAATCTGAATATTCTGACAAAATTCAAAAAATCAAAGATATCAAGCATAATACTCAGCTTGGAATCTCATCAGTAGAAACCGCCCTTTGTCGGAAAAATCAACAATTCAGAAGAGCTCAGATTGAATTTGATAAGTTTTTTGACCAAAAAATGGGTGAACTTATTGAAAAACATACTTTACACGGTTCACTTATTGCAATCCAAAAAACCAAAGACAGTGTGCAGTTTGTCCTTAAGGTAAGGAGTCGACATTTTCCTTATCATTGGAAACAGTATAAGAATCCATACACACACCAGAAAGTAGTTCTTTTTGAGGAATGGAACTTCATTCTCTCTGGCCACAAGTACTCACTTCAGGAATATTACACACATATAACAAGATCACTTCTTAACTATGTGGCTCCTGATGAAAACTCAGTCCGTATTCTTCCTAAAGAAATGGGACTGCTTGTTGTAAACCCTGATTTCTAAATCTAAAAAACCTCTGACTATGTACTACTCAAAAAATCAAATGTTTTTTGAGTTACAGTACATCATGCCAGAGGTTTTTAAAATATTTCTGAAAAAAACTCCTGAAAAATATTCTTCAAAAATTCCCAAAAAATATAATACAATTCCCAATAATATAATTTTCAAAAAATATAACCCAGATCAAAAAAATTATACTACAATTACAAATTTCATTTACTTTTCACAATTAATATGTTATAATTTTTTTATCAAATCCTAAAGGAGGTATATTATGTCACAATCTTTAAGCAATTACGGAATGAGTTTAGGTATCAGTTCTATCCAAGTGCATCGTCTTTCCAATGGTAGCATAGACTTCAAACGTCTTGGCGAAGCATTTACAGTAATGTATACCCCAGAATACCTCGAATCCTGTATTGTTACCGACAAATACGGCAATGAAAAGCTCAACATTATCCAGGATGGAGATTGTCTGATTCGGGTAATACCACCCAAAAACACCGGCGTATAATTGCTGGTGTTTTTTTTGAACAATTGGGGACGCGTCCCCAATTGCCAACCTATCCCCAAGTAGTAAACAAACTCATTTGATTACTCTCAGTCATACCATCAAGTAATCCAACACTTTTCATAGTTTCAATAGCGACCTTTCCAACCTTAGAACGTATTTTCAAATCATCAATTGACATAAACTTCCCATCTTGACGAGCTTTATAAATATTTTCAGCATCAATTGGACCAAGTCCTGGAATACTATCTAATGGTGGGCGAATTCCTTCATCTTCCATTATAAATTTAGAATTATGTGATTTATACAAATCTATTGGTAAGAAATTTATACCTCTTTCATACATTTCCAATACTAATTCCAAAACAGGATACATCTCTTGGTCTTTGTTTGTAGCACTATTTCCAGCAAGTTCAATTTCTTTCATTTTATTTTTTACACGATCTTTTCCATGACACATTATTTCACTATCAAATTGTTTAGCTCTTATTGAAAAATATGCTGAATAATATGCTTTTGGAATATGTACTTTAAACCATGCAATTCTAAAAGCCATTGTTACATATGCTGCAGCATGTGCTTTTGGGAACATGTATTTAATTTTTTCACAAGATTTTATATACCAAGCTGGAACATCGTGTTCTTTCATTAATTCTTTATATTCTGCCCATTTTGCAGGGTCTTTCAAAGCTTTTCCTTTACGAACTGTTTCCATTATTTTAAAAGCATGGTTTGGTGGTAATCCTTTTTTTATTAGATAAATCATAATATCATCCCTACAGCAAATTGCCTCATTTAATGTAACAGTTCCATCTTCAATTAAACTTTGAGCATTTCCTAACCACACATCTGTACCATGTGATAATCCTGAAATACGTATTAATTCATCAAATGTTGTTGGTTTTGTATCAACAAGCATTCCTCTTACAAATTTTGTTCCAAATTCTGGAACACCAAAGCTTCCAACAGTTGACTTAATTTGTTCTGGTGTTATTCCCAATGCTTTTGTTGATGAAAAAATAGACATTGTTTCTTGATCATCTAATGGTATTTTTTGTGGATCAACACCTGTAATATCTTGAAGCATCCTTATAATTGTTGGATCATCATGACCAAGAATATCTAATTTTAAAAGGTTTTGGTCAATTGAGTGATAATCAAAATGTGTTGTTATAATATCTGAATTTGGATCATCTGCTGGATGCTGAATTGGAGTAAATTCATAAATTTCTCTTCCTTTTGGAACAACAATAATTCCACCTGGATGTTGTCCTGTTGTTCTTTTTATTCCTGTACATCCTTGTGATAATCTAGAAATTTCCGCACGGCTTGCTGGTATTCCCCTTTCTTCAAAATATTTTTGAACATATCCATATGCAGTTTTATCAGCAACTGTACCAACTGTTCCAGCTTTAAAAGTTGTTCCTTTTCCAAAAATTACTTCTGTATATTTATGTGCTTTTGCTTGATATTCTCCAGAAAAGTTTAAGTCAATATCAGGCTCTTTATCACCATTAAATCCAAGGAATGTTTCAAATGGAATATCCATTCCATCTTTATCATATTTTGTGCCACATTTTGGACAAATTTTATCTGGTAAATCAAAACCATTTTTATAGCCATAATCTGTAAAATCGGAATGTTTGCAATTTGGGCATCTATAATGTGGTGGTAATGAATTAACTTCTGTAATACCAGTCATATTAGCAACAAATGATGATCCAACAGAACCTCTTGAACCAACCAAATATCCATCTTCATTAGATTTCCATACTAATTTTTGTGCTATGATATACATAACTGAGAATCCATTTTTTATAATTGAATCAAGCTCTTTATCTAATCTTTCTTGAACAATATCTGGTAATGGATCACCATATAATTCATGTGCTTTATTATATGCAATATCTTTGATTGTTTGTTCACAATTATCAATATATGGAGGACATTTTTCTGGTGATATTGGACTTATTCTTTCACACATATCAGAAATTTTATTTGTATTTTCAACAACAACTTCATATGCTTTTTTCTCCCCTAAATATTGAAATTCTTTAAGCATTTCTTCAGTTGTTCTTAAATATAAAGGTGCCTGTTCATCAGCATCTTCAAATCCCTGACCAGCCATTAAAATACGTCTATAAACTTCATCTTGAGGGTCCATAAAATGAACATCACATGTTGCAACAACTGGTTTTCCAAGTTTTTCACCTAAATCAACTATTTTTCTATTAATATCTTCTAATGCTTTAACATCAGGAACTGTGCCATTTCTTACCATAAACATATTATTTCCTGTTGGCTGAATTTCTAGATAATCATAATCTGATGCAATTTGTTCAATTTCATCTTCTGTTTTTCCACCAATAATTGCTCTATATAATTCACCAGCTTCACAAGCACTTCCTAATATTAATCCTTCTGAATATTTTCTATATAAAGATTTTAATATACGTGGTTTTCTGTAAAAATAATGTAAATGTGAAATTGATACTAATTTATATAAATTTTTTAATCCTACATAATTTTTTGCAAGAATTATTGCATGATATGTTGGTAATTTTTTATACATTTCTTTTGATTCATCTTTATCTGTTACAACATCAATATCATCAATTGTTTTAGCACCTTTTTCTTTTAACATTCCCATCATAACATTTAAAACCTTTACTGTTGTGTCAACATCATCTAAAGCTCTATGTGCTACATCTACTTTTATTCCTAATTTATCTGCAATAAAACCTAATTTATATTTTGTAAATTGCGGAAATAAGGCTTTTGCAAGTCTTAAAGTATCCATATATGTATTATTTAATTCATAACCTAGTAAATTCCCATGATATTTTAAAAATGGAATATCAAAATCTGCATTATGTGCAACTAAAACTGAATCACCTATAAATTCTAGAATTTTTGGAAATACTTTATCAATTGTTTCTGCATCTTTTACCATATCATCTGTTATATTTGTAACTTTTACAACTTCTGGTGGTATTGGTTTTTCTGGATTTACAAAACAACTAAATTCATCAATTACTTCACCATTTTTTACTTTCATAATTCCAACTTCAGTAATTTTGTCTGTTCTAAATGAAAGACCTGTTGTTTCTAAATCAAGTACACAATATGTTGTATCAATATCTTGACCTTTTGAACATGATACTATTGGTGTTTTATCTGGAACTAAATATGCTTCAACACCATAAATTATTTTCATGTCTGGATTATTAAAACCTAATAATTTATGTGCTTCTGGAAATGCTTGAACAACACCATGATCAGTTATTGCAATTGATTTCATTCCCCATTTCATAGCTCTTTTTATTAAATCTTTTGCAGATGTCATTGCATCCATTTGACTCATTTGTGTATGCATATGTAATTCAACTCTTTTTACTGGGCTTTCATCTTTTCTAGAAACTTTTTTCATTCCTTGCGTTTCTATAACTGTATTTGCAATTGCCCCTAACTCTTTTGCAAATGGATCAAATTGTACATTAGCAGCTACTCTTACTCCTGCAGCGTTTTTAAGTCTTTTCATTATTTGTTTATTTTCTTCTGGTTTAGCAAAAATTTTACATGTAATTGTACTTGAACCATCATAAACATCAAATGGAATTAAAAATTTTCCTGTTTTTAATTCACGAACTTCTCCTATATTTACAATCTCACCATCAATACATGCTTTTCCTGTATCTATTGATAAATCAACAACTTTTAATAATGGATCTTTTATATTTGTATTTCTTCCATAAATTAAAGGAGATTCTTCATCATCTGTTTGTGGTGGTAAAGGAGGTGGTGGTGGCGCTATCTGCTGAATTGATGATTTATTTCCAACACTTCCATTACCTCCAGCATTTCCAGAATTTCTAACGTTTCCAGTATTTTCCCCTTGACCTTTACTTCCACTTGTCCCATTAGAGTTTCCATTTTGTGAACCATTTCTTCTAGCCAATAATTCCTGTTCTCTAGCTTCAACCTGTTTTCTTTCCTCAGCCATAGACTCTCTACGTTGTGCAACAGCCTCCTGATTTGCCTTTCTAATAGCCTCTTCTTCAAGCCTTCTAGCATTTTCCTTATATTGTTCCACTCTTTCTTTTGACTCATTATCAAAATATTTTATCAAAAATCTTTTTCCATAAATATTATAAATTATCTCAGAAAATGTTTTATCAATACCCCTTGCATACAAAATCTCAGAACCCTTTAATTGAAGATTTACTTTTATTGTTTTATTATCATTCTCAAATTCAATAACAGAATTCCTCAAAATCGCCTTAACTGATGGATATTTAAAAGACATATAATTAATAATATCCTCCCATTTAGAAACAATATCAATATCTGGTTGTTCTGTATATTCAATTTTAATAATAACAACTTCAAATTTAAACCTTTCCATTAGATATATTTCAAAATTATGAACCTCTTTTATATCTATTGGTAAATCTGATTGAAGCAAAATCTCAAACCTATTAGTTTTTTTATATAAGTTAATTTTTTTAATCACTGATTTCAATAAATTCCCACCTTGCTTAAAATCAGCAAAAATATCTTGAATTAATTTTTCTGTTATTTCACTCATCCTATTTCCAGCTTTCCTTGAACAATTGGGGACGCGTCCCTATTGTTCATTTGAGCAATTAGGACGCGTCCCCAATTGCCCGATAATTGTAACCTCACATAATAATAAACCACTGGCTATAAATGCACCACCAATAACATCACTTGCAAAGTGTGCACCTAGATAGATTCTACTGATTGCAACACAAATTGGCATTAAGCCTAATAATATTGATAATATAGTTTTAGCTGTTTTATTTAAATTTGATTTTAAAATAAAGAAAATCAAAATTCCATATAAAGTAACACTTGCCATTGTATGTCCACTTGGGAAACTAAAAGATTTTTCTATTACTAGTCTTCTAACATTTGGTCGTGGTCTTTTAAATATATTTTTTATAATAACATTAGTAATTGTTGAGATTATAACACTTCCTACCATGATTCCAGCATTTTTTTTATTTTTCATAAAAATTAAAAGTGCAACACATGCTCCAATTACAAATTTAGTACTTGCAAAAAATGTAAATAATAAAAACATATTATCTAAAAAAACATTTGTTGTATTTGTTACTATACTATATATTTTATTATCAAAACTTACTATACTTCCATTATTAATAAACACCATTATAATAGCTGTTAGTATAAATAATATTCCAGCTATTCCATAATTCAAATATTTTTTCATATTCTGTTCCTTTCTTTTTATCATATATCAATACTTTCTATATCATATATCAAAATTTTCTAAATTTTTTTCTTATTTTTAAAAACAATTTCTCTTTGTACAACAAAATTAACCATAAAAATAATTGCATCAACAATAATCTTAATTACTGTAGTATTTATTGGTAAAACCCTGCTTAAAAATTGCACACTAAATGCTGAAACCATCATTTGAATTAATACTAAAATTACATATTTTATAAAAGAATTTTTATTCATGTTTTTAAATACCATTTTTGCATTAATTTTAAAATTATATAATGATGAGATAATTCTAGCCAAAATTGTTGCTACAACAATTTTATATGAAAATTCAATATTATTTACTAATACAATAAATAAATTAAACAAAATTATATCTATTACAAAAGCACTAAGTGACGCAAAAATATATTTTCCAAACAATTTATAAATCATTAGAGAATCCTTAAGTGGATTGAATTTACTTGTTTGATTTTTTTCAATATAAATTGTTTTTATTGGAACCTCTGATATTTCTATATTTTTTTCTTTACATTCAATTAAAACATTTGTCTCATATTCATATCTTTCTCCTTTAATTGATAAAAATATTTTTATAAGTTTATTAGACATTGCACGTAATCCTGTTTGAGTATCTGAAATATTTATTCCAATAAATAATTTAAACACATATTTTGTAATATTATTTCCATATTTACTTTTTTTAGGAACATCATCTGATGAAAAATCACGTACACCTAAAATAAATTTATCAGGTTCAAAATATAGTTTTCTAGCACATTTCACAACATCATCTATATCATGTTGTCCATCACAATCTGCTTGAACAACACCTATACAATCTGAATATTTGTTTAAATAATAATTAAATGCAGTTTTTAAAGCTCTTCCTTTTCCAAGATTTACCCCATGTTCCAATATTTTTATTTTTGGAAATCTAATATGAATTTTATCAAAAATATTTTTATATTCTTCATCACTGCCATCATCTATAACAATAATATTATAAAAATTTCGTATTGCCTTTCCTAAAAAATCTATAAATAATTGTTCATCAGGATTATATGCAGGTATGATTAAACATACATCATTTATCATTTTCTTTTTGTATAAAATATTTGATATAAAAACCAAATATTTTATACACTCCTTTCTCTAAAGATTTTTATAACATAAATCTTATTTATTATCTGTTACAGCTTTCATTGCAACCATTTTCCATTGTGGATTATCTTTACCATCTTTTGTATCATCTATATATGCAAAATATAATTTATCATGCATAACATCAATTTTATCATTTCCATTAGCAATTAACATATTTTTTTCTAAATAAACTGTACATGAAAATGCATTTTTCCCATATATTTCAAAATCTTTTACACTAGTATTTGTGAAAGCTGGATTTTTGAATGTATGTTTACTTGTAAATGTAATATCTACACTTGTTGCCCAACTATATGCCATATTATATAATTCAGTATCTTTAACTAATGAATTACTTAATTCATTAAATCCATGTCTTGGTCCAGTTAAATCATCTGTTAAAAATAAGCTCCATTTTTTAGCTAATTCTAATACATCAATTTCTGCTTGTAAATATTGTTTTGCTTCATCATATGTATTTACAGATTTATGTAATGAACTTAATTCTATTTTATGATTATTTACTGAAAATTTAACTTCTTTTCCATTTTCATCAGAAATTTTTATTTCTGGATTTGTAACAAAATTATCTAATTTATAATTTACCATTTTAGGTAAATTTGCATATTTAGCTAAAATTTCATAATCTTCATCTGTTTTTGTCTCAGATATATTTTTTTCTGATAATTTATTTGAATTTACAGTAACTGTATAATTACTTGGAACTAAAATATCATAATAAAACATACCTCTTCCACTATTTACATTTGTTTGTTTTACTTGCCATGTTGGATATGTAAATAAACTCAATCTTTTATTTTGTTTTTTTACACTTAATGTTACATCCATTATTTTTTGATCATTTGCATAAATTCCATATACTGGTTCTTGTGTTGTTTTATTAGCATCTTCTAATTTATAACTTATATTTGATGTTTTTATTATATTTTCTAAAGATTGTTTTGCACCATCTTTATTTGTTTCAAATTCATTAACTTGAATATTTTCAAAATTACAATATTTATCTATTTTGCCACTTTTAGCTGATTCTGATAAATCTGTAATATATGAATTCATGTATGTATCTGTAAATGAATCTTCATATTGATATAAAGTGTTCATTACATATGCTAAAAATATTACTGCTAAAATACATAATACAATAATATATTTTTTCATAAAACTTCTAAATTTTGTTTTTTTGTTTTTCCCCATTTTTATTTTTCCTTCCTTATGTTGATTTTTCTTTGTATTAGAATTTTTCACTTTTCATAAATTTCTCCTATTTAACAACAAAAGCTGTTGGTAATTTCCATGAAGAATTTGAATAATATAAAGTAACACTTGTCATTTCATAATTATCATTATAATACATACTTGATGAACTTCCACCATCTAAATTTGCAGCATTTACAGCACCATATTCTTTCATTATATCAATTAAATCTGAAGCTGTTGCACCTAAATGACCTGAAGCACCTCTACCATCTGTTACTAATAATAAAACTGTTCCATCTTTTCTTTGACCAATTACAGTTCTAGGATTTGCACCACTTCCACTTCCATTCATTTGTCTAGCTTCACCATTTATAATAAGTTTTACAAAATGGTTATTTTTATCACTGCTTTCTTCTTGAAAAACAACTGCATCACGAATTTTTTCATCTTTTACGAGTTTTTCAACTTGTGAAGCATTCATTCCCTCTAAATTGATAATTCTTAAAATATTTGTTTCATCAAAACCAATTAATTGTAAACCAGCATATCCTGTTGGATTATTATATTGTATTTGACCATCACAAACTACAAGTCCCAATGGTTTTCCACCTTTATTACTATCAGATACATATAAACCACCATTTACACCGGCAACAGCACCTGAATTTTTTACTAATTTATCAAGTTCTTGACCATATTCTCCCCATGGATATGTTGTTGCAAGTTTTACTCTTGATGGGTCTTTTATAATCAACATTTTAGCTGAAAATGTACTTCCTGATATTTGTTTTAATTCAATATCTGGTTGATTTGTATTTTCTTTTGTTTCATTTATACTTATCATATCTGTATTAACTTCTGCAGTCATTTCTGTCATTGAATTATTTGATACAATCTCTTGAATTCTTTCATTTGATAAAAACATTGAAACAATAAATTTCATTTGACCAGTTTCCAGAAAAGTTGTTGCAAATAATTCTGTAGCTTTTTCTGATGGTCCATGACATATTAAAAAAAACATCATAATTAATGTTAATAATATTGATACTAATGTAACCGAAATTATTGCCAATGTTTTTCCAAATATTGAAGCAAATTTTTTACCTGTGCTTATTTTTTGACTAGGATTTTCTCTTTTTACTGATTTATTATTTGCTGTTCTACTATTTGTTCTGTTTTTGATTTCAGAAGATACTGTTCCATATTCTTCTTCAAACTCCCTAGTAAGTGTTTTTCTTGGTGAACTTGTTCTTTCCTTTTGTTTGTAACTCATAATTTTTCCCCTTTTTTTCTTAATAATTTAAAAATTGTCATTTTTCGACATTACTGATGTAATTCTATCATATATGTTATGTTTCAACAAGTGAATTTGATAAAAATATGAAAAAAATAAAACAAACAAGAACTGAATAATTTATTGTAAAATTTTTCTGTTCTTATTTGTTTTGCACATTTAATTTTTTGATTTGCTAGTTTGTTTTATTTACTTTTCACAATTATTTTACTCTGTTATTTTTACATGAACATCTTTTAATTGTTGTTCTGAAACAATTGAAGGAGCTCCCATTAAAACATCTCTTGCTTTTTTATTTTTAGGGAATGCAATAACTTCTCTAATATTTTGTGAATCAGCAATTAACATTATCATTCTATCTAATCCTGGTGCACCACCTGCATGTGGAGGTGTTCCATATTGGAAAGCTTTATATAAAGCACCAAATCTAGTTTCTACATCTTGTTCTGTATATCCAGCAATTTCAAATGCTTTTTTCATAATTTCAATATCATGATTTCTAACAGCGCCTGAAGCCATTTCATAACCATTACATACAACATCAAATTGATATGCTAAAATATCTAATGGATCTTTATTTAATAAAGCTTCCATTCCACCTTGTGGCATTGAAAATGGATTATGATTAAAATCAATTTTTTGAATAATTTCTCCATTTACTTCTTGTTCTGTTAATTCATACATTGGAAAATCTACTACTAAACAGAATCTGTATATATTTTTTTCTAATAAATCTAATCTATTTCCTAATTCAATTCTAACTTGTCCAGCTATTTTTTGAGCTTTTTCAAATTCGTCAGCAACAAAAAATAAACTATCATTTGGTTTAACACCTAATTTTTCTTGTAATCCAGATTTTACATCATCTGTAATAAATTTTGCAATTCCACCTGTAACATTATTTTCTGAATCAAATTTTGTCCAAGCTAATCCTTTTGCACCTAATTCATTTACTGCAAATTCTGACATATTATCAAAGAATTTTCTTCCTTGTTCAGCTCCATTTGGAACTACAATTACTTTAATTGTCTTTCCTTTAAATGCATTAAATTCAGTATTTTTAAATATTTCTGTTCCATCTTGAATTATTAATGGGTTACGTAAATCAGGTTTATCAATACCATATTTTTCCATTGCTTCTCTATATGGAATTTGTACAAATGGTCCATCTGGAACTTCCCATGTTGTATGTTTTCTAAATGTTGAAATAAAAATTTCTTCAAATACTTTGAAAACATCTTCTTGTTCAGCAAAACTCATTTCAAAATCTAATTGATAAAATTCTCCTGGTGCTCTGTCTGCTCTAGGGTCTTCATCTCTAAAACATGGTGCTATTTGAAAATATTTGTCAAAACCTGAAACCATTAATAATTGTTTAAATTGTTGTGGTGCTTGTGGCAATGCATAAAATTCTCCTGGATGTAATCTACTTGGAACTAAATAATCACGTGCACCTTCTGGTGATGAATTTGCTAATATCGGTGTTTGAATTTCACTAAAACCTAATTCATCCATTTTATCTCTTAATGTTTTTAAAATTTTTGAACGTAATAAAATTGTGTTATGTAATTTTTCATTTCTCAAATCTAAAAATCTATATTCTAATCTTAAATCTTCTTTTACAAGATTTATATCAGCTTTTTCTGAATTTACTTCAAATGGTAATGTTGATTTACATTTTCCTAAAATAACTATTTTACTTGCATCTATTTCAATTTCACCTGTTGATAATTTATTATTTTTATTACTTCTTTCAATAACTTTACCTGTTACTTGAATAACTGTTTCTGTAACTAATTCTTCAGCTGTTTTTTTCATTTCTTCATTATTAGTATTATCTGAAATAACTATTTGTGTTATTCCAAACTGGTCTCTCAAATCTATAAATTTCATTGAACCTAAATTTCTGATTCTTTGAATCCATCCTGCTAAAACAACTTCTTCTCCTACATTTTTTATTGTTAATTCTCCACAATTATGATTTCTATACATAGTTTTCATTCCTTTCATCTTTTTGTGATAGTTTTAATATGTCTATTATACCAAAAAAATGGAAAATTTCAATATTTTTCAAGCATTTTTTGACATTTTTTCAAGCATTTTTGAACATCTTGGAGATTAGCTTCAAATTGTCAAAATAATATAAAGTTTTATGATTTATTTTTTTTACTTTTATCTCTTAAACCGTGATTTATTAATAGATTATAAAAAAGAACTCTAAAATATAAATAATAATTTTAGTACTAATAAAAAAACACGGAATTATCCGTGTTTTTTTACTAAACATATTATTTGTGCTCAATTCTCTCCATTAAGTATCTTAGAAAAATATTTTTCCTTTATAAGAAGCATATCTTCCACTTGTTTAAGTTTTTCCTGAGCTGTTGTAGAATCATAATTTTTTGTAATATATGATTCTGCAAAATGAACTAACACATCCTGAGATATCCGCAAATATCTATTTCTCTTTTTTTCATTTTCTTCATCATATGCATATGCCAAAGCACTATCAGCATATTCAAAATACGCTGTTTCTGTATATTCATTTACAATTGCTTCAAGTTCACCATTGTAAATATATTCAACAATATTTTTGTCAATTATGGTTTCATACATTTCATATTGCCAAATATATAATCCATAACCAGTTGACATATCTGTACTTAAGCCAAATTCATCTATAAGTTCATATGTCAATTTCTCAGCAATTGCCTCATATAATGTTCCTTGTACTTTGCCATCAATTGTTGCTGAATGAATCAATTCATGCATAAATACACGAATAATTATATTTTCACTCATGTCTCTTTTGCTCAAATAAACACAATTTTCAGATTTTGTATACTGAGCAATTATTGTATCATCATTTTGTGGGCAACATTTTAAACTAGCATCTTTTACATTTTGCCAATTCAAAAAGCTATATTTTTTTGCAACATTGCTATTTAACACTGCTCTTTTAGTAATTTGAAATAGAGTTTCCTCATTTTCAGTTGGTGTAAATGTAACTTCAGGTTCACTGTCTACATATATTACATTGTCTATTCTAAACATGCCTTGTACATATTTGTATTCCCGTGTTTGGTAGTACACAAAACATACAGAAACATACATAATGATAGCAATTAATGCTAATGTTGAATATACCTTCACCGACTGAATGATTACCTTTTTGATGTGCTTTTTCTTAGCCATGACTTTTTTGTTCTCCTTTTCTTTTGTGTGTTTTATATTTAGTTAATAAATTCAACTGTTTTTCATTATACCATAAATTTTACAAAAAATCAATCTTTTTTGCTATTTTTCAAGTGATTCCAGAGTTTTTTCAATATTATTTAACTTATAAAAAAAGAATTTTATAAATATATTAAAAAATCCATAATTCATTTTTATGTTAATCTTTCTATTGTATTAAATTAACTAATATGATAAAATGCTTTTAGTATAAAAAATAAATTTAAATATCAAAATCCAAAATAAATATACTTTTAAAACTATTAAAAATGGAGGTTGTTAATGGATACACAATTAAAACAAAAGATTAAATTGGAAGTACAAAATATTGTTGATGAAATTGAATATGAAGAATATCAGTTTAACAAAATATTTCATTCAAATATTGAATTTCAAAAATCATATTATAAATTTCAAAAAATATATGATAAATATGGTAAAAAGGCTTATTTAAAATATGTTCCATATAAATATAAAAAACAAGAATTAAAATCATTAATTAATGAAAAAAAATTTATAGAAATTTATGAACATTATGGTGTTACTACTTTAAAAAAATTAGAATATAGTGCTAATTTAACTAATAAAGAATTTAATACACAAAATAAATTTAAATTATTTTTCATCAAAATAAAAAAATTGATTTCATGTAAATTTATTTCATTACCTGCTCAAACAATGTTAGCTCTACCTGCTGGAATTTCTGATTTTAATGGTAACTTAAATAATGATGTTAATATTAATAACGATAATAACAACAATAATAACAATAACAACAATAATAACAATAATAATAATAACAATAATAATAATAATAACAATAGCAATAGCAATAATTTAAATAATTCTTTAGATAACAATTTTAATTATTCTAATTCAAAAATAGAAGAATAGTGTATAAACCATTCTTCTATTTTTTATTAAATCAAATTTTACTTCTAACATATTCATAAATCATAATACCTGCGGCAACACTAGCATTCAAACTTTCAGTTTTACCAAGCATTGGAATTTTCACTTTTTTATCAGCCACATCTTGTACAGGTTTTGAAACACCATTAGCCTCATTTCCAATTACAATTACTTTTTTATTATAATTAATATCATAAACACTATTATCAGTATCTAAAGATGTAACAACAACTTCAAACCCATGGCTTTTCATATTTTTTAATGTTTCAATTAAATTTTCAGATTTAATTACATTAACTCTAAAAATTCCTCCCATTGTAGATCTTACAACCTTTGGATTAAAACTATCTGCAGTTTCTTTTGAAATTATAACTTGATTTAATCCTGCAGCATCAATAGTTCTCAAAATTGTGCCAAGATTTCCAGGGTCTTGAATCCCATCTAAAACAACTATAAAATCTTGAGAATAATCAATTTCAAAATTATTATGTTTCCTATTAATAACAGCCATAATTCCTTGTGGATTTGTTACATCTGAAAGTGTATCAAATACTTTTTCTGAAACATAAACACAATTATGTTTTGCAATTTCATACATCATCTTTTTTTCAATTGAATCATTATTAACACAATTTTCACACACAATAATACTATCAATATCTGTATTTTCCTCAATTGCCTCTCCAACTAGTTTTATTCCTTCAACCACAAATTGATTTTTTTCATCTCTATATTTTTTTTCTTTCAATTTTTTTACATTTTTTACAAACTCATTGTCTTTACTAGTTATCACTTGCATTTTTTAATAACTTTCCTTTCTATTTTCAGTGTGCATTTTTTAAGGTATCACCCATATTTGGTGAAGTTCCTATAAATGCAAAAAATTTTTTAATCTCTTCAAACTGTTCATCTGGAGTTACAGCTTTACTTTTTAAAGTAACATATGGAGTTTTTCCAGGAGAAAAACTTATATTATATCCATAAACTTTAATTAATTTATCAACAACACCAAAATCAAATTTACTTTCATCAAAATAAAATACAAAACCATTATTTTTTCTGCTTAATTTAGTAATATTATTTCTTCTGCACAATTCTTTTATACGTACAATTTCAAGTAAATTTTCAACTTCATTTGGAATATTACCATATCTATCAATCAATTCATCAACAATATTAGCAATATCTTCTTCATTTTTGCAAAGTGCAATATCTTGATATATTTCAATCTTTTGACTTGAATCTTCAATATATTTATCTGGAATATAACTTGAAATATTTAAATCAATTTGTACATCAATATCTTCTTGAACATCAATTCCTTGTGTTTCTTTAATTACTTGGTCTAATAATTTACAATACATATCATAACCTACTTGTTCCATATGACCATGTTGAATTTCACCAAGCATACTTCCTGCACCTCTTATTTCAAGGTCACGCATTGCTATTTTAAAACCTGAACCAAATTCTGTAAATTCTTTTATTGCTTTTAAACGTTTGTCAGCAACTTCTGATAATAATTTATCTGGTCTATATGTTATATATGCATATGCTTGTTTATCACTTCTACCAACCCTTCCACGGATTTGATATAATTGAGCTAAACCTAATCTATCTGCATTTTCAACAATAATTGTGTTTGCATTAGGAATATCAATTCCAGATTCAAGAATTGTTGTACATACTAATACATTTGTTTTTTTATTTATAAAATCTGACATTATTTCTTCAATTTCTCTACCTGTCATTCTACCATTTGCAAAAGATACCTCAGCTTCTGGTACCATATTAGAAATCTCTAAAGCTTTATTAGCAATATTTTCAACATTATTATACAAATAAAACACCTGTCCACCACGTTCAATCTCTTTCATAATTGCTTCTTTTATAACATCTTTATCATATTCTAAAACATAAGTCTGAACTGGTTTTCTAATTTGAGGTGGCTCATAAATAACAGACATATCTCTAACACCAACAATAGACATATGAAGGGTTCTAGGGATTGGTGTAGCAGTCATTGTTAAAACATCAATACTATTTTTTAATTGTTTAATTTTTTCTTTTGCCTTAACACCAAATCTGTGTTCCTCATCTATTATTAATAATCCTAAATCTTTGAATTCTACATCTTTACTCAAAATTCTATGTGTTCCTACAACAACATCTATTTCACCTAATGCTAATTTTCTTATAATTTCATCTTGTTGTTTTTTTGTTCTAAATCTATTTAAAACCTCAACATTAATTGCAAAATCTTTCATTCTTTTTCTAAATTCTTCAAATTGTTGATTTGCAAGAACTGTTGTTGGAACTAAATATGCAACTTGTTTATGATCCATAACAGCCTTAAAAGCAGCTCTTATTGCAACTTCTGTTTTACCATATCCAACATCACCACATAATAATCTATCCATTGGTTTAGGTTGTTCCATATCTTTTTTTACTTCTTCTATACAACGTAATTGGTCTTCTGTTTCAACATATTCAAAATTCTCTTCAAATTGGTGTTGCCAATCTGTATCTTTACTAAATGCAAAACCTTTAATTTTCTCTCTTTTTGCATATAATTCAATTAATTCTTTTGCAACTTCACGTAAATTATTTTTTACTCTTTCTTTTATTTTTGACCAATCTTTTCCACCTAATTTATATATTTTAGGTGTTCCTTCTGATCCAACATATTTTCTAATTGAATCCATATTTGCTGTTGGAACATATAAAATATCATCATCTAAATATCTTATTTTTATATAATCTTTTGTTACACCATCTGCTTCAATTGTATTAACACCAATATATTGTCCAATTCCATGTGATTGATGAACAACATAATCACCAATATTTAAATCTGCAAAAACAACTTTTTCAGCATTATTAAAATCTTTTGAAACCTTTTTCTTTTTTACAGGTATTGATGTGAAAAAATCTTCACTTGATATTACAAATAAATTACAATCTATTGCCTCAAACCCAGAGGTTAAAGCACCTGTTGTCAAAACAGGAATTGATATATCATTAAATTCTATATCTTTTTGATTTTCAACAAATATAGTTTCAATATTTCTATCTTTTAACAAAATACCTATTTTTCTTGCATTTTCTTCACTACCACCTAAAATGATAATCTTTTTTTTCTTTTTGATACTATCTTGTAAATTATTACACAAACTTTCAATTTCATTTTTATAAAATAATATATCTCTATAATTAAAATTAAAAATTGTATTTGTTAATTTTTGAGTAACTATATCATCTTTAAATAAATAAATATTTGTATTTTCACTTTTTTCTTCATTTTTTTCAATAACATCTTTATAAACATTTTTAAATTCAACTAAATTACTTATTACATCAGGAACACTTTTTTCTTTATCTATCAAATTTTTAACAATATTATTATTTTCAATCTTAATATTATCAACCCTTTGACTGATTTTAATGTATTCATCAAATACAAGAGTAAAATTATTTACATATTCTAATATATTAGATTTTTTACTATAAAAACAATTAAAATATTTATCAATTTTACTTATATAATCACCTGAACGAATAATTTCAATATCTTCTTTAAGATTTTGCTTATTTTCATAATTATATTTTTCTATATTTTCAATAACCTTATCTAACCCATTTTCCAAAATATATTCATGTGATGGATTTATTTGATAACTATTAATCATTTCAATAGATCTTTGTGAAATTATATCAAATCTTCTTATTGAATCTATTTCATCTCCCCAAAATTCTAATCTAATTCCTTGGTTTTCAGACATAGAAATATCGACAATTCCACCTCTTACACTAAATTGTCCTCTACCATCAATTAATTCTTTTCTTTCATATCCTAAATCAATTAATTTTTGTTTTAAATAATCTATTTTTATTATATCTCCAACAGATAATTTTATTGTGTTTTTATATAAAACATCTTTTGGTAACAAATCTTGCATAACTGATTCAATTGTTACTATTAAAATATTAATTTTATTTTCATGTATTTTATTTAAAACTTCTATTCTTTCATATGGCAAATCTTTACTTTCTGCAATATAATCATATGTTACAAGTTCTTTTTTAGGGAAAATTGCAACTTTATCATTAAAATATAATAAATCTTTTAATAATCTTTTAGCTTGAATCTGATTATATGTAATTACACAAATATTTTGTTTTAAACTATCTTGTAATCCAGCAATCATCTGAACTTTTCCCATGTCAGATAAGCCAGATAAACTTATCTGACTTTTTTGATTTTTTATATGATTAATTACTTCTGAAAATTTTTTTGAATTTTCTAATTCTTTTATTAAAATATTCAATTTCAATTCCTCCAATATTTTAATATTATAATTCACCAGCTTTAATTCTTTCTAATGCAATTGCAATTTGGTCTGGACATGATGTATTTTTAAATCCACATTCTATTCCTTTTAATTTATTTATTACATCATCTATATTCATTCCAATTATTAATTTTGAAATTCCTTTTAAATTTCCATCACAACCATTTATTACTTGTATATTTTTTATAATATTATTTTCAACATCTATTATCATTTCTCTTGAGCATACACCTTGTGGTTTATATCTGTATTCCATATTTGTTCCTTATATAATATATTTATGTATTAAATATTTATATATCTAAATATATTATACTTACCTTTCATTATTTATAATTTTATATTAATACTTTACTATTATACCAAATTTTTGTTCTCACGTCAATTAATATTAAAACAAAATTTGCCTATTTTTTAGTAAATTTTGCTTATTTGAACCTGGAATATTTCAAAAGTCCAAGCATACAATTAATCAATAAAGTTTATAGGCTTATCCTTTAAAAAACCTAAATATATACATAAGGAATAGAAAAATGAAATTTAACAAATTTGTTTTTATAAATCTTAAAAAAAATGGATTAACACTATTATTCACACTATTTTTATTGTTTTTAGTGATTTTCTCAAAAAGTAATTTATCAGCTGCCAAAAATGGATTATCACTTTGGGCAAAAAATGTTGTTCCATCATTATTTCCATTTTTTATTGCAACTGAATTATTAAATTACACCAATGTTCCATATTATCTTGGCAAATTTACTAATAAATTTATGAGGCCATTATTTAATGTTCCAGGAGAAGGAAGTTATGCTTTTATAATGGGCATTATTAGTGGTTACCCTGTTGGTGCAAAAATTGTAAATAAATTTATTGAAGATGGCACATGCACTAAACCTGAAGCTGAAAGAATGCTTGCATTTACAAATAATTCTGGTCCATTATTTATAATAGGTACTGTTGGTATAAGTCTTTTTGGAGATTCTAAAATAGGCATAATTTTATTTATAACACATATTTTAGCTTGTTTAACAGTTGGAATAATATTTGGATTTATTAGTAAACACAATTTACTTAAATCTAAAAAAAGCTGTTTTAGATATGATACTATAAATAAAAATTATGAAATTTCCGATTTAGGTGGAATTTTAAGTACAAGTATTACTAATGCGATTTCTACGATTTTATTAATTGGTGGTTTTATTGTATTATTTTCTATAATAATTTCTATTTTAAATAGTCTTAATTTAATAGAAACTTTGAGCAATTCTTTAGTATATTTTCATATTTCTCCTGAATATGGAAAAAGTATATTGATTGGTTTACTTGAATTAACTAATGGACTTAATTGTGTTTCAAGTATTCATACTAAAAAAATGTCAATTCAAATTATAATTTCTGCATTTTTACTTGGATGTGCTGGTTTATCTATATTTTTGCAAATATTTAGTATTGCTGCTAATAATAAATTATCTATGAAACCGTATTTGATTGGAAAATTGTTACAAGGTACATTTGCTGCATTTTACACTTTTATTATATTAAATAGTTTTGATTTATTTTACTTTGATTTACCATTGTTTTAGTTATTTTTTATTATAATTAATTCATATTATTTATTTTATATAAATATAATTATTAATGACCAAAAATATATTATAAAGGGGGACTTTTTATGGATAGAAGTATGGATTTTAATAATTTTTCAAATCAACAAAATTTTAATTCATATGAAACTAATTTTGATTCACAAATGTATGATACACCTTTAGTAAATCCTGCTATGCAATATGAGCAAGCATATATGTATTACAGATATTTAACTCAACAGGTGGAATATAGAATTAAGTGTAAAGAATTTGAGAAATTAAATAATACAAAATAAATTTTTATTTTGTGACTAAAATAAAAAAATAGAAGTAATAATTGATTTCATCAATGTTTACTTCTATTTATTCTGAGAATTTATTTCTCTATTAAAGATGGTAGCGAGAAATGGATTCGAACCATCGACCTGCCGGGTATGAACCGGATGCTCTAGCCAACTGAGCTATCTCGCCATGTCTTGAAGACATTTATTATTATAATAATTAATTTCTAATTTGTCAATAGTAAATATAAAAAAAATGAAGAATTTTAGTTTTAATTCTTCATTTTTCTTTTTTTATTATTTTTGATTTTCTTCAACTTGACGAACTATCTTTGCTTTAACATGTTTTCTTGGTTGTGAATTTTGTTTTTGTTTTTCCAAACTCTTTATTGCATTTTGTCTTTTATTTTCCATTTTACGAATTTGTTCTTCGATTTTTCTCATTGCTTTAATATCTTCTATAATTTCAACATCCCCTGAATTCATATATTTATCCAAATCTGGGATATCATCAACACTTGTTATATTAAATTCTTCATCATTTCCAAAAACAGCTTTCATTGTTTCTGAAAATTGCTTTGTCATAATTTTTAAACTTTCTAACAAAGTAGTTCTAGTCTTTACTTGACTTTCTTCCATATTTTTACCTCCAATTTTGTATAAATATAAATACATAATATTATATTAACATAAAACTGTAAGAAAATCAATAGTTTTTTTAAAATTAATGCATAAAGTATGTGTCAACTAAATGTAGGCAATTTTTTTATCTTTTTTCTAATCCTTCAATGTCAATTGCTTCAACACTTT
>CAKOWZ010000003.1 GCA_934129745.1 uncultured Clostridia bacterium | reverse complement strand
TAAAATTATACATTTAATGGCAATAGGTTTATAGGTAAATCCTTTATTAAAAACCTAAATATATTATACAAGGAGATATTTATGCTAGCAAAATGGTGGAAAAAAATATTAATGTTAATATTAATTATTGCTTGTTTGTTTAATGTGGTTTCTAAATTGGTAAACAATTTATCATTAGATGATGAATTATTATCATCAGCACAATATATCCAAGACCAACAGGATGCGGAAAAATCAGAAAATGTAATAAAATAGTAAAAAACTATTGAAAAATATTTTCGATTATGGTAATATATTAAACAGTGATTTTATTTTAAATAAGAGAGGTGAATACAAAATGAGAGAAGGAATACATCCTAATTACACAGAAGCAACAATAACATGTGCTTGTGGAAATGTTTTTAAAACAAATTCAACAAAAAATGATATGAAAGTTGATGTTTGTTCAAAATGTCATCCATATTGGACAGGTAACTTAAAAAGAGAAACAACAGGTGGTAGAGCAGATAAATTTAAGAAAAAATTTGGAATTGCATAATTTTATAAGTTACATAAATAAGATTGAAAAGATAGCCATAGGGCTATTTTTTTTGTTAATTTTAGAGAAAGCCCCAGCTATGAACTATACCCCATTTAGTGGAGATAGTTCACTATGCTGTGGGATATTTATATAGAAAATTTATTAATAGGATAGGAATTTATTATAAATAATTTTTAAATAAATATTTATTTGAAAGATTAATAAAAATTAATAAAAGGATAGTAAATCTAAAATAAAAATGAAAAACTAATCTTAAATGCCTTGAAAAAAATGTCTAAATATAGTAAAATAAAGGAAATTTTGAGGAAGAATAATTTCAGAAAAGGAGATTGAAAAAGTGAGTGTTGATATAGAAAATGAATTACAATACATAGATAGAGTTAATAAAATAAATGATGGAAAAAATCTTAAATATCTAATAATGACAATGGGATGTCAATTAAATGAAAATGATTCAGAAAAACTATGTGGTATGATAGAAAATATGGGATATACAAAAACAGGAAAATTGGAAGAATCAGATTTAGTTGTATTTAATACATGTTGTGTAAGAGAAAATGCAGAAGACAGATTGTTTGGAAAATTAGGAGAGGTAAAGAAAATTAAAGAAAAAAGAGGAACAATTATAGCAATTGGTGGATGTATGATGCAAGAAAAACATATTGTTGATAAATTAAAACAAAGTTATCCATTTTTTGACATTGTTTTTGGAACACATACATTACATAAATTTCCAGAAGATTTATATAACAAAATCATTAATAATAAAAGAATTGAAGATATTTTAGATATTGATGGAGAAATTATTGAAGGGTTACCAATTACAAGAAATGACAATATTAAAGCATCTGTAACTATTATGAATGGTTGTAACAATTTTTGTACATATTGTATTGTACCTTATGTTCGTGGAAGAGAAAGAAGTAGAAATCCAGAAGATATTTTAAATGAAGTTCGACAATTGGCCAAAGAAGGATATAAAGAAATTACATTATTAGGTCAAAATGTTAATTCATATTTGAAAAGTGGAAAAACTGATTTTAATAGTGAAATAAAAAGTTTTGCTCAATTATTAAGAGAGGTAAATAAAATAGAAGGAATTGAAAGAATTCGTTTTGTTTCACCACATCCAAAGGATTTTACGGATGATGTAATTGAGGCAATTAGAGATTGTGAAAAAGTTAGCAAAATTGTTCATTTACCTTTACAATCAGGAAGTTCAAATGTGTTAAAATTAATGAATAGAAAATATACTAAAGAACAATATTTAAATTTAGTTGAAAAAATGAAAAAAATGATTCCAAATGTTGTATTTTCAACAGACATTATAGTTGGGTTCCCTGGTGAAACTGATAAGGATTTTGAAGAAACTTTAGATGTTGTTGAAAAAGTTAAATTTGAACAAGTATATATGTTTATTTATTCAAGAAGAGTTGGAACACCTGGTGACAGAATGGAAAATCAGGTCCCTGAAAATATTAAACATGAAAGATTTGACAGACTAAAGAATTTAGTTGAAGGACAAATTTCTGAAAATAATCAAAAATATGTTGGAACTGTTCAAAAAGTTTTGGTTGAAGGCTTTAGTAAAACTAATAATGAATTTTTGACAGGAAGAACTGATTCTAATAAGGTTGTGAATTTTATAGGATGTAAAGAAATGATTGGAAAAATGATTGATTTGGAAATTGTTTCAGAACATATGTGGTATTTAAAAGGAATGTGCAATTAGGGACGCGTCCAAATTGCACACTTATAAAAATCAAGAGTGTAAATTTATTAGCGATATTTACATAAAAATGAATTGGATGTATTAAATAAGAATTGAATGAAAGATTTTAAGGGAGATTATAAATAGATGTTATAAACAAATAATACAGGAGGGGTAAAAAAATGGCAGAATTTTCACCAATGATGCAACATTATTTGAAAACGAAAGAAGAGTATAGTGATTGCATTTTGTTTTATAGATTAGGGGATTTTTATGAGATGTTTTTTGATGATGCAATTACTGTGTCTAGGGAATTGGAAATTACTTTAACAGGAAAGGATTGTGGACAGGCTGAAAGGGCTCCTATGGCGGGTATTCCTTTTCATGCGGCTGAAAATTATATTGCTAGACTTATTTCTAAGGGATATAAGGTTGCAATTTGTGAGCAGATGGAAGATCCAAAGTTGGCTAAGGGAATGGTTAAAAGGGAGGTTGTAAGAGTTGTAACTCCTGGAACTGTTATTGAATCTAATTTACTTGAGGAAAAGAAAAATAATTATATTATGAGTATTTATAAAACTGGAATTTATTATGGCTTGGGAATTTGTGATGTTTCTACTGGGGATTTTTATGCTACTCAGATTTGTGAAAATAATAATTTTTCAAAATTATTAGATGAAATTTCAAGATATTCTCCTTCTGAGATTATTGTTAATAAAATGATGTTTGAAACTAAATCTGAAATTTCTAAAATTAAAGATAGATTCAAAGTTTATGTTTCTTTGGAAAAAGAGGAAAATTTTAGTGATGAAAATGAGTTATTATTAAGTATGTATAATGTTATTTCAAGTTCTAAAATCAAAAATATTCAATTAAAAGAGGTAAAAGAGCAAAAAGAGGAAAAAAATGCTGATTTTCAAATAAAAACTAAACAACAAATTCAAGAAATTGACAATAAAAACCTTATAGTTCCAGCAATTAATGCATTAATAACATATTTAACAGAAACTCAAAAAACAAATTTAGATCATATAAACACAATAAAAATTTACAGTATCACACAATATATGTCACTTGATATTAATGCAAGAAGAAATCTTGAATTAACTGAAAAAATGAGAGATAAATCTAAAAAAGGAACCCTTTTATGGGTATTAGACAAAACATGTACTTCAATGGGTGGAAGGCTTTTAAGAAGATGGATTAATGACCCTTTGATTGATGTAAATGAGATTAATAAAAGATTGGATTCTGTTAATGAATTAAAAAATAGTGTTGTTTTAAAAGGAGATATTATTGACAGTCTAAAAAAAGTTTATGATATTGAACGTTTGGCTGGAAAAATTTCTTATGGAAATGCTAATGGTAGAGATTTGATTTCTCTTAAAAATTCTGTTAAACAATTACCTGAAATTAAGCAGATTTTAAGTAAAACAGAGTCTGGTTTATTACATGAATTATATGAAGAATTAGATGTTTTACAAGATATTTATGAATTAATTGAAAAATCAATTGTTGAAGAACCTCCAATTAGTGTAAAAGAAGGTGGAATTATCAAATTAGGTTATGACCCTGAAATTGATGTCCTTAAAAAAGCCACAACTGAAGGAAAAACATGGATTGTTCAATTAGAAGCACGAGAAAGAGAAAAAACAGGAATTAAAGGTTTGAAAGTTGGATTTAATAAAGTATTTGGATATTTTATTGAAGTAACAAAATCAAATTTATCTATGGTTCCAGAAACATATATTAGAAAACAAACTTTGACAAATGCTGAAAGATATGTAACAGAAGAACTTAAAAATTTGGAAAATCAAATTTTAGGTGCAGAGGAAAAGGTTGTAAACTTAGAATATAATGCATTTGTTCATGTAAGAGATGAAATTGAATCACAGGTTCAAAGATTACAAAAAACATCAAATATAGTTGCAACTTTAGATGTTTTAACATCATTTGCAATTGTGGCTGAAGATATGAATTATGTAAAACCTGTTGTAGATAATGATGGAATAATAGACATAAAAGATGGACGTCATCCTGTTATTGAAAAAATTTCACAATCAGGTGAATTTGTACCAAATGATACATATTTAGACAAAAATGATAATAGATTAGCAATTATTACAGGACCTAATATGGCGGGAAAATCAACATATATGAGACAAGTAGCTTTAATAACATTAATGGCACAAATTGGAAGTTATGTTCCAGCAAGTTCAGCAAGAATTGGTGTTGTTGATAAAATTTTTACAAGAGTTGGTGCATCAGATGATTTAAGTATGGGACAAAGTACTTTTATGGTTGAAATGATGGAAGTTGCGACAATTTTAAAAGAGGCTACATCAAATAGTTTAGTTATTTTAGATGAAATTGGTAGAGGAACATCAACTTATGATGGTTTATCAATTGCATGGGCTGTTGCTGAACATATTGCAGATAAAAGCTTGTGTGGGGCTAAAACATTATTTGCAACACATTATCATGAATTAACAGAACTTGAAGAAAAAATTGATGGTGTAAAAAATTATTCTATTGCTGTAAAAGAAAAAGGTGAAGATATTATTTTCTTAAGAAAAATTGTAAATGGTGGAACTGATGAGAGTTATGGTGTTCATGTTGCAAGATTAGCTGGTGTTCCTCAAAATGTTACAAAAAAAGCTAATGAAATTTTACGTTCATTAGAAAGAAGAAATATTTTAAATAATAAAGCTATTGAAAAAGAAAGTAAAAAAGTTGTTTCTGGTCAAGTTGATATGTTTAATTTCAAATTAGCTGAAGTTGCAAGTGAATTTGATAAAATTGATGTTAATCAATTAACACCAATAGATGCTTTAAATACAATTGTAAAAATGAAAGAAAAATTAAGCTGAAAGTGCTTGAAAACGGTGATTACAGATAATTAAAAATTAGTATAATAATTTTATTATTTTCAGACCAAAAACAAAATCAAAAATTTTGTTCTATTGTTATTGACATTAAAATAAACTTATATTATTATATAAGAGTAAACTAAAAAATGAAGGAGGATTTTTTATGAGTAAGTTTTGTGAAAACTGCGGAGCAGAAATGGAAGATAATCAAACAGTTTGCCCAAATTGCGGAAATGGTGCAGAAGAAGTAAAAGCTGAAGAAGTTAAAGTTGAAGAAACTGTTGAAACAACAGATACAACAGACACAACAACTACAAAAAAATCAGCAATGAGCTCAGAAAATTTAAAGAAATATGGAATAATTGGAGGAATCGCTTTAGCTGTTATAGTAGTATTAGCTATTATAATCAACATATTAAGTAGTGGATGGAAAAAACCAATTGATAATTATTTCAAAGGAATGCAAAAAGGTGACTTAAAAACATATGAAAAAGCATATCCAGATTTCATCAATGAAAAACGTGATTTAGATGATGATGATATGGAAAAAATGCATGATAATCTTGAAGATGAATATGGAGAGAAAATCAAAATTTCATATAAAGTTACAAAAAATGAAAAAATCAAAAAAGATGATTTAAAGAAAGTTCAAGATTATATTTCAAAATATTATGATGAAGATGTAAAAGTTTCTGCAGGTAAAGAAGTTAAAATAAAAGCTACTATAAAAGGTAAAGATGATAGTGATACAAATACAAACAAAATGTATGTATACAAAATTAATGGAAAATGGAAAATTTTAGATGTTTCACCATCTACAGCTAAAGATTATTTAAAATCAAACAAAGATGATGATGAAGACTAATTTTGTACGAAAAGACTAGTTTATACTAGTCTTTTTTTGTGGTTATGAAACACCAGAAAAAACATTGACAATTGAAGAAATATTGTGATATTTTAATAAGAGATAATATAAAATATACAATAAGAAAATCACAAATAGGAGAGTGGAAAATATGGTAAAAATTCAATATAATGGAAAAACAATAGATGTAGAAAATGGTACAAAAATCATAGATATATTAGGTGATGAAGTAAAAAAAGTTGGTGCAATTGCTGCAAGATTTAATAATGAAGTTAAAAGTTTAAATTATAAATTAAAAGAAAATGGAAATTTAAGTTTAATAGATATAAGTAATAAAGATGGAATAAGAATATATAGAAAAGGATTATTATTTATCATAGGAAAAGCAATTAGTGAATTATATCCTAATGCTAAAATAATGGTTAATTATCAATTATCAAATTCATTATTATGTGAAATAACAAACATGGAAATAACAGATAAAATGATAGAAAATATCAATAAAAAAGTAGCAGATATTGTTGAAAAAAATCTTCCAATTGAGAAAAAATCAATGAGTAAAAAAGAGGCTGAAGAATTTTATAAAAATAGTGAAACAATAAATGGAAAATTGCAGCTAGAGTTACATACTAAAAAACAAGTTAGTTTATATTGGTGTGAAGATTATTTTGATTACTATTATGGAATTTTACCAATATCAACAGGTGTGATGAATTTATATGAAATTATTAAATATGAAAAAGGATTTTTAATAAGATATCCAAGTAGAAAAGAAATTAATAAATTACCTGAATTTAAGGAAAATAGAAAACTAATGGCTACATTAGATGAATATGATGTTTTACATACAGTTTTAAATGTTCCAACAGTAAAAAAATTAAATGAAGTAATAAGACAAGGCAAAATTAAAGATTATATTTTATTAGATGAAGCATTACATGAGAAAAAAATTGCAAATATTGCTGATGATATTTTGAAAAATGAAAAAATTAAAATGATTTTAATAGCTGGTCCTTCTTCATCAGGAAAAACAACTTTTGCACAAAGATTAGGTATTCAGCTTAGATTAAATGGTTTGAAACCTGTTACTATTTCAGTTGATAATTATTTTGTTGAAAGACCTCAAAATCCAATTGATGAAAATGGAAATTATAATTTTGAATGTTTAGAAGCAATTGATGTTAAATTACTTAATGAACATTTATTAAGACTATTAAATGGTGAAGAAGTTGAAATTCCAACATTTGATTTTGAAGTTGGTACAAAAAGATATAATGGAAACACATTGAAATTAGCAGATGATGAAGTTCTTGTAATAGAAGGAATTCATTGTTTAAATGACAAATTAACACCATTGATTCCTAAAGAACAAAAATATAAAATTTATATTAGTTGTTTAACAGTTTTAAATATAGATGAACATAATAGAATTTCAACAACAGATACACGTTTAATAAGAAGAATGGTTAGAGATAGTCAATTTAGAGGATATAAAGCTCTTCATACTTTACAAATGTGGGATTCAGTTGTAGAGGGGGAAGAAAAAAATATTTTCCCTTTCCAAGAAGAAGCTGATAGTATGTTTAATTCATCACTTATATATGAACTTGCAGTTTTAAAGGATTATGCAATTCCTTTATTAGAAGAAATAGATAATTCAAATCCTGAATATTCAGAAGCAAAAAGATTATATAGAATGTTAGGATATTTTGAATCAATACCAGCTGATTATTTGCCAAATAATTCCCTTTTAAGAGAATTTGTTGGTGGAAGCATTTTTAATGTTCATTAAAATGGAGAATTGGTGAAACTAAAATGTACATTTACTAGATGTTTCAAAAATTAAAGGAGGAAAAAATGAATAATAGTTTATTTACAGAAATAGATGAAAGTTTTATATGTGAAAATTGTGGTAAAAAAGTAGAAAAATTAGGGTATTCATGTAGAAATCATTGCCCATATTGTTTACATTCAAAACATGTTGATATAAATCCTGGGGATAGACAGGAAACTTGTCATGGAGTACTTGAGCCTGTGGGATTAGAAATTGATGGAAAAAAAGGATATGTAATTATATTTAAATGTAAAAAATGTGGGAAAATCCGTAGAAATAAAGCTGCTAAAGATGATGATATGGATGAAATTATTAAATTGAGTAGTAAACATTAAAATTATAATATAAAATTCACACAAAATTCATTTTCAAATATTAAAATTGTATTGCAAAATTTTTGATAATATGATATTTTTTATAATGTAAAATAAATTTATTAAATAAAAAACAAGGAGGAAAAATTATGTTAAAAAACACAAAAGTTTTAAAAATTGTTGCAATTATTGCAATGTTAGTTATGAGTATGTATATGCTTACAGGATGTGGAAATAATGAGTCTAAAAAAGACAAAAAAGCTGATAATGTAGAGGGATATGAACAACCAATTAAATATTTAGTAGAAGGTTTATCAGAAGCAAATTCTGAAAAATTCTTAAAAGCATTCCCAGGATTTATTAGTGAACAAGTAAAACAATATTTTGATGATGATTATTTACAAACAGCATTAGATAGAGCTGAAGATGAATATGGTGCTAATGCAAAAATGACTTATAAAGTTACAGGAAAAGAAGAAATTTCTGAAGATGATTTAAAAGATATGGCAGAAGATGTTAAAGATAGTTATGATGAAGATGTTGAAATTACAAAAGGATATGTAGTAGATGTTGAAATTACAACAAAAGGTGATGATACTGAAGATACAGAAGAAGATAGTTTTGATGTTTATGAAATAGGTGGAAATTGGTATGTTTTAGATTTATAGGATTTATAAATGTATATAATTAGTATAATAATTACAATATTTATAAATTAAATAAAATCTTTGATAATTATATGAAACTATAATATTTATTATAAACTTTAAAAAAAATTATGAACAAGAAAATCAATCAAATGACAAAAGAAAAAGGGGTATAAAAAATGGTAAGATATACTGCAAATGAAATTCTAAATTTAATAAGAAGAAATGAAGGTATTAATTATGATGATATTATAGAACCAGATATGGAACTAAAAAAAATAATTGATATTATATTAAGTGAATGCAGATGTAGTATTGTTGATAAAAATGGAAATTACATGCGTTTTGGAAGTAGTACAGATATACGTATTATTAAGATGTTAATACAAATTTTGCTATCAGACATAAATGTGATTCCACCTGAAATTGTGGCAATTGCTCTTACAAAAGAAGGTGTAATTGGACCTTTTAAAAAGATTGATTTTTTCAAAAAATATGATAAAGAAAAAGGGTTTTATGACATTGGAATGGAAAAAATTTTCCCTGATGAATTTCATGTTAGTATTTTTAGAGATAATGAAGAAGTCAGGGAAAAATTTTTTAATCAAATAATTAAACCATATGTAACAAACATTATATATGAGAATAATGAACTAATGGAAAAAAGCCCTATTATGTCATATATACATAAAAACATAATAAGTACTTTCAAAAAATCAAAAACAGAAGAAGAATTTGTTAAAGAATTAGTTAAAATTTTAAGAATTGAATTAAAACAACCACGGTGATGAATTAATTGAAAATATTGCAAAATATATTTATGTTAATATTATGAATAACAAATATTTCAAAAAAGAATTAGTTGATAGACAACTAGGTGCAACTGAATTACAAAAACTTGGCAGAATTTCAGTAGGTTTTAAAAGTATGGTTGAGAGTATGTGTTATCAAACTATGCAAATGATTGAATTACGTAATTTTCCTTATGGTGAATTAATTTCAATTAAAGATACTTTTTACACTCTAATTGCTGTTCTTGAAAGTCTTAGCATGGATTTTGAGGAAATGGATGAATATGAAATTTTAAGTAATATTGAAAAAATAAATAGATTGTATAATATTACAAATAAAAACAAAGATACAAATCAAGTAAAATATAGAACAACTGAAATTTCAGCTAATAAATATGGTGATCCAGATGAATTTGTTAAACCTGAAAATATTAAAAATGGTTTAGATAATTTATGTAAAATGATTAAAGTTTTATTAAATAAAAAAGATGAAATTGATAATCAGACATATATAAATGAAGTTTTGAGGATTCATTATAGGTTTATAAAAATACATCCATTTGAATCAGGAAATGGTAGAACTGCAAGGGCTATTGTAAATATATTACTTCAATCTAAAGAATTAATTGGTATTTTTAGAAAAGAAAAAAGAAGTGATTATTTAGAGTATATTGAAAAAGCTAATAAAATAGTAAAGAAAAGCGAAAACAAGTATTTAGCTGCTTTATCAGGTAAAACCTTGGAATGTATTGAAATCGAAAATGAATTTTTAGGTGTTGATAATATACCTTTTTTATTAGTAAAAGGGTAGATTAGGTTGTAGGGATTTGGAATATTTTGTGAAATTAAAGAAAAAGCTCAGAACAAATATGCTCTGAGCTTTTTCTTTATACTGGTTTGACTGAGATGACTTGACTGGTGTGAATTAACTGTGTAACTTTGTTAAGCTTATTCTGAAGAATTTTGGCTAAAACGGTTTTTATTGAATTGGCTTGAGATTTGTGCAGCAATGTTCTCTTGAGTTTGCAAAAAGTCTAGTAAATCTACTCTTTGAGGTATTTTTGTATCAGTTACAAATGCCAAATCCATGAAACTTGGAAGTTTTGTTATCCACATTTTTGTATCTGATTCTAAATACATTTCAAAAGGTAATCTTGCAAGAGTTAGGCAGTAAGAATCCTTATACATAGGCAGCAGATTATATAGTAAGTCTTTTGCCCATATTTGTATTTTAGAAAGAATTTCTACTGCACAATCAGGTCTAAGTATGCTATGTAGTAATGAGAAATCACGCAGGATAATATTGTCATCTGCTGATTTGTTAGATGAGTAGGTTTCTTTAGAATACAGACTTTTTAATAGCTCTTCATAATCAAAGCTACCAGCTAAAGAAAATGTGATTTTGATTTTAGGATGAGTGATTCTGTATTTTGTAGCTTGCTTTTTGGGAAGAGGAATATCATCATTGGTAACAAAAAATGTTACCAGGAAATCTGGATTACATTTTTTATCCAAAACATATGGGATATTATGTGCATCCATAGTGCTTAGAAACCTTTGCCATAGGGTGTTTTCAATGTAATCGTATGTTTGCCACATGTATAATCTCCTTTCATAAGCGGTTGTAGGTGAATGACATCTACAGGAATTATGTGAGTCGGTTTACATATTTGATATTATATAGCGAGTTTTGGAAAAAGTCAATAATTTTTGAAGAGTAACAAATAATTTCAATAAATGTAAAGAAATTGTTGAATTATATTTTTTTTTATGCTAATATGTGAATGGAGTAAGATACAAGACATAAGAGATATAGTAATAAAATAAAAACAGACAACTATTAATCAAGTACAATAGGGCTTTTAATAAAGTTGCTGAATTTATTAAATAATATTTAATTAGATAATTTTAATTAGACAATAAAGAAAATATAATAAATAAAATTCGGGTTTTATGATAAAATAAATACAAGATGTTTTATTTGTTAAGAGAAATATAAAAAGGAGAAAGTATTATGTGTAGAAAAATAGCAGTGTTAATACCTTGTTATAATGAAAGTAAAACAATAGAAAAAGTGGTCAAAGATTATAAAAAAGTATTACCAGAAGCAGATATATATGTTTATGATAATAATTCAAAAGATGGGACAGATGAAATTGCAAGAAATGCAGGAGCAATAGTAAGATATGAAACTAAACAAGGTAAAGGAAATGTAATTAGAACTATGTTTAGAGATATTGATGCTGATTGTTATTTAATGATTGATGGTGATGATACATATCCTGCTGAAAATGCAAGAGAAATGTGTGATTATGTTTTAAATGATAATGTGGATATGGTTATTGGAGATAGACTATCTTCAACATATTTTCAAGAAAATAAGAGACCTTTTCATAATTTTGGAAATAGAATAGTAAGATGGCTAATAAATACATTATTTAAAAATAATGTAAAAGATATAATGACTGGATATAGAGCCTTTAGCTATCAGTTTGTAAAAACTTTTCCTGTTTTGTCTAAAGGTTTCGAGATTGAAACAGAAATGACGATTCATGCAGTTGATAAAAATATGAATTTAAAAGAGATACCAATACAATATAGAGACAGACCAGAGGGAAGTGTGTCAAAGTTAAACACATACAGTGATGGGATAAGGGTATTGAAAACTATTGCAACACTATGTAAAGAGTATAGACCAGGATTGTTTTTTAATATGTTGGCAATATTATTTTTCATAGTTTCGCTTTTATTTGGAATACCAGTAGTGTCTGAATATTTTAATACAGGGTTGGTTCCAAGATTTCCAACACTGATCGTTTCAGGAATATGTTTACTTATTGCTATTTTATTAACTATAACAGGAATTATATTACAAGTAATAGTAAAAAAACACAGACAGTTATTCGAAATACAGTTAAATCAAATACAAATTATGAAAAGAAAATAAAGGTATACAAAAGGAGAAAAAATATGTGTATTAGAAAAATCTCGAATATATTTTTAGCAATTATGGCAACATTAGGAATAATGTATTATATAACAACGAGCTTTAATGCTACAGTAATTAACAACATAATATGTATCCCAGTATTAATATTATATTATAATTTGTATTCTAAAATGGAAAAAGACAAAAAAACTATAATATTTAGTGGAGTGATATCAATAATATATGCAATTATTTTAATAATTGGTGCACAACTTGAATTAACAAGTGATATACAATGGGGAATAAAAACTACAATAAAAATATTATTATTCGTATTTTCGTTATTTCCAATATTTTATAAACTTATAAAATATATTACACAAAAAGAAATTTCAATAAAAGAAGTTAAAATTAAATCAGAGAGAAAACTTTTTTTGTGTGTATATGGAATTTTACTCGTATTTGGAATATTTGGATTTTTAGCACTATATCCTGGTCAATTTGGATATGATGCAGGTTATCAGATAATGCAGATACAATATGATGATGTTACAATAACAACTCATTTTTCTGTAATATATTCATATATATTATACGGATTTATAGAGATAGGAAAAAATATATTTAATAGTTATGATATAGGACTAGCATTATATACTTTTTTTCAAATGTGTATAATAACATATGTAACATCAAAGATATGTATGTTTATATATAAATTAAGCAAAAATAGATATTTTTTACTGGGAACTCTTATATTTTTCGCAATATTTCCATTGCATATTATAATGATGTTGTCAACAGCACAAGATACGATTTTTAGTGGTATATTAGTATTAATTGTTATGGAAAGTTATAATTTAATAATAAAACCAGAAGAGTATTTTAATAAAATAAAAAATCCAATTAGATATATAGTATTAACTGCTTTATTATGTATGTTTAGAAATAATGGATTGTATGCAATTTTATTTGCAATGTTATTTGCAGTTATTTTTGCAAAAAAATATAGATTGAAAACCATAATTATGTATATTATAGCTATAAGTATGTTTTTAATATATAAAGGGCCTGTATTTTCAGCATTAAATGTTGTAGATGTTGATTCTATTAGAGAAATGTCAAGTATTCCATGTCAACAGATAGCACGCACATATACTTATAATAAAGATGTTTTTAGTGAAGCAGATAAATCATTATTGTTAAAAATGTTTTCAGTGCCTGAAGAAGAATTATTTCAATATTATGAAATAAGATCATCAATATCTGATACTGTTAAATCAACATTAAATGAAGAATATACAAAAGAAAATTTAAAACCAATTCTTGAGATGTATGTTTCAACTGCAATAAAGGATCCAGAAAATTATACAGAAGCATTTTTATTAAATAGTTTAGGATTTTGGTATCCAAATAAAAATTATCCGGATACTAGAATATATCATCCATATATAGAAAGTAAAATGTTAGAAAGTAAATTGTATAATGAAAGATATATTGAGTACAATAGGAAATCATTATTTCCACTATACAACAAAGTTTTTGAACTTATAGTAACGAAAGATGGTTGGAAAAGAATTCCAATTATTTCTATTCTATTTCCTTGTGGAACATATTTTTTATTGTTATTATTTACAATTTTCTTATCAATATACAAAAGGGAATACAAAATATTATATCCATTAAGTGTAATTTTAGGGTATTATGCAACTTTATTACTGTCACCAGTGTGTATATTTAGATATTGTTATGGATTGATATTATGTGCGCCAATATTGATTTCTATTTGCTTAAAGAAGAATATTGATAAAGGTATAAAAGATATGGATGAAATGATAAATTAAAAAATGTAAAATATAATAAATTATATTATATTTGTTATATATTAAAAATACAATTTTTATGTAATGAGAAAAATATAAAAATGGTTTATAGGTATATCCACATAAAAACTTAAATAACGTACATAAGGAGAATATGATTTTTATAATTTTAAAATTATAATATAGTCATGAAAAATAGATGAAAAAAATATTATTTATTTCAAGTACAGGAGGACATTTAAGTGAGTTAATGCAGCTAAAAGAGATGTTCGAAAAATTTCAGTATTATATAGTAACTGAAAAAACAAAAAGTAATGAATATTTAGCTGAAAAATACGAAGGAAAAGTTTCATATTTAGCCTATGGAACAAAGAAAAACCCTTTTACATATTTTTTTATTTTCATATTTAATATTATGAAAAGTTTATTTATTTTTATTAAACAAAAACCAGATGTGATTATAACAACAGGAACTCATACTGCTGTTCCAATGTGCTATATTGCTAAATTATTTGGAAAAAAAGTAATTTACATTGAAACATTTGCTAATAGAAATTCTAAAACTGTTGCTGGAAGACTTGTATATCCAATTGCTGATGTATTTGTCGTACAATGGAGGGAAATGCTTGAAATTTATCCAAAAGCTGAATATTGGGGATGGATTTATTAAAGCAAAAGAAGGTGAGAATATATGATTTTAGTTACAGTAGGAACTCAAGATAAACAATTTAAAAGATTATTTAGTGAAGTAGAAAGACTAATTAAGATAGGAAAAATTAATGAAAGTGTTATTGCTCAAATTGGAAATACTAAATTTATAACTGATTTAAATTCAAGCAAAATGAAATTAATCAAATTTACAAATCCAATGGAAATGGAAGACTTGATGAATAATGCTAGTTTTATTATTACTCATGGTGGAGTTGCAAGTATAATTGAAGGATTGAATCATGGAAAAAAAATTATTGCAGTTCCTAGGTTAAAAAAATATAAGGAACATGTAAATGATCATCAGTTGCAAATTATTGAAAATTTTAGAGAAAGTGGGTTTATCATTGGTATATGTGATGTTAATGACTTAGAAGATACATTAGAAAAGGTAAATGATTTTGTTCCTAAAAAATATATTAGTAATAATAGGAAATTTGTAGAAAAGCTGGAAAAAGCAATTTTGACATTGTAATGTTTAGAAAAAAATATATAAATATTACAAAATCTGTTCTACAAATATTTTTCATAAAAAGTTAAACAAAAATCCAATTAATCAGTTATTATGTAAAAGAAAAGGTTTACAAAGTCACTAAAATATGACATAATAAGAAAAAATATTGGAGGATATTATTCTTATGAATGCAAATGAAAAATTAATTGAAAATTTAGAGTGGAATAATAACATAAAAAATAAAGAAGAAAAAGAAGTTTTAGCTAGAGAGATTGCATCCAAAGTAAAAGATGGGGATGTGATTAGTTTTGGTTCTGGTACAACTTCTTTTTTGGCTGTTAAAGAGATTGGAAAAAGATGCAAAAATGAAGGGTTAAAAATTGTGGCTGTACCTACTTCTAGACAAATTGAGTTATTGTGCAATTATTTGGATATAAAAACTGTTAAATTGGGAGAATGTAAGATTGATTGGGGTTTTGATGGTGCTGATGAGGTTGATGAGAATAATTGGATGATTAAGGGATTAGGAGGAGCTTTATATCAAGAGAAAATGAACATTATTAAAACTCCAATTGTCTATATATTGGTGGACAAATCAAAATTTGTTCAAAAACTTGGTGAAAAATGTCCTGTCCCAGTAGAGTGTAATGTAGATAAAGTTGAGAATGTAAATAATGAGCTTATAAATCTAGGAGCAGTAGAATGTAATATACGAAAAAATAAATATTCTAATAGAGAACCATTAATTACGGAAAACGGAAGATATATAATAGACGCTAAATTTGATAAGATTACAGATGATTTAGAAAAAAGGATAAATAAAATAAATGGTGTTTTAGAAAATGGATTGTTTATAGGATATAAAAATATAAAAATTATGTGCTCATAATATATGTATTAGTAGTAAAAAAGGAGGCAAATAAATGAAAAACTCTAAAAAAAGTATTTTATTTTCAGCCTATTCATTAGAAATTGGAGGAATAGAAACATCACTAATAAGTTTATTAGATTACTTAGAAAAGACAAATAAATATGAAATAACATTAGTTCTCGAAAAAAAACAGGGTGAGTTATTAGATAAATTAAATAAAAATATTAAAATTATAAAATACACACCAAGTTATAACAAAATATTTTCAAAACTAATAAATGGATGTAAAAGATTAAAATTTATTCTAAAGTATAAAAATAAATTTGATTCATCATTTGCATATGCGACATATTGTAGAATGGCATCTGTAAGTGCACAAATAGCTTCAAAAAATTCTAATTTATGGGTGCATAGCAGTTACTTAGATATATTTAATAATGATAAAAATGAATATAAAAACTTTTTTGAAAAATTAAATGTAAATAATTTCAGAAATATAATTTTTGTTTCAAACAGATCCAAAAGTGAATTTGAAACTATAATGAATAAAACAAATACTGTTGTTTGTTACAACATAATTGATTACAAAGAAATTGAAAGATTATCTGAAGAAAAGGTAGAATTAAATAAGACACAGGAATTTACTTTTTTATATGTAGGTAGAATTACAGAGGATTCAAAAAAAATATCAAGACTTTTTGAAGCTGCAAATGCATTAAAAAACAAAAATTATAAATTTAGAATTATTATAATAGGAAATGGTAGAGATTTTGAAAAATCAAGAGAATATGTTAAAAAAAATGGTTTACAAAATTATATTGTGTTTTTGGGAATGAAAACAAATCCATATCCATATTTTAAAATAGCCGATTCATTAATACTAGTATCAGAAAATGAAGGATATCCAGTAGTTTATAATGAAGCTAAAATATTAAAGTTACCAATAATTACAACAGATGTTTCAGATTGTAGATTGGATATAGAAAATAAATTTGGAGTTGTATGTAAACAGGATTTAGAAGATATTATAGAAAAGATGGAGTATGTAATAAAAAATGGATTCACATTACTAATTCCAAAATTTGAAAAATTTAATGCTGAACAATACAACAATAAAATTATCAGAGAAATTGAAAATATAATTAATGAAAGGAATTAAAATTTATGCCACAAATAAGTGTTATAGTACCTGTATATAATACAGAAAAATATTTAGATAAATGTATAAATTCAATACTTATTCAAAAAATGCAAGATTTTGAAATAATAATTGTAAATGATGGCTCCACAGATGATTCTGAAAGTATAATAAAAAAATATAAAACTAAATATTCGAACCAAATAAAATTCTACAACAAACCAAATGGTGGACTTTCAGATGCTAGAAATTTTGGAGTGAAAAAAGCAACAGGAGAATATTTATGTTTTATAGACTCTGATGATTATATTGATGAAAAATTATTTAGCAATTTAGAAAAATATATTTCACAGCATGTAGATCTTATAAAATATAAATGTATAAAAGTAAATGAAAAATATAAAGAGATAGAAAAAGTTGACGGACCGGTTTTTGAATGTAAATCTGGAGAAGAAGCATTTAATGAATTATATGCTAAAGATGTGTTTATAGAAACAGCATGGTTATATTTATATAAAAAAGACTTTTATATAAATAATAACTTTGAGTTCCCTATAAATACATATCATGAGGATTGGGCAATAGTGCCATATATTATTTTAAGTGCAAAAACGGTAATATCAACAAATATATATGGATATTATTATGTACAATCATCAAATAGTATTACTAGAAATAATAGTGATAAAAAAATATGTAAAAGAGCTTATGATATGTTGGAACATTATGATAATTTAATAAAAAAAATTGATGGAAAAAATGGACAAGCAATAGAAAACTTCAAAATATATATGTCTAATTGTTTAATTTTAAAACTTAAAGAATTACCATTAAAATATCATAAGAAATATATAAAAGAATTGAAGATAAGAAAAATAACTGATAATATAAAAGCAAGAAATATTAAACAGTTTATAAAAAAATGTATTCTAAAAATAAATATAAAATTATATTTAAAAATTAGATAATATAATTTTATAGTATAAAAATAAAAGATAGGTGAAAAAAATGCCAAAAGTAAGTATTATAGTTCCTGTTTATAATGTTGAAAATTATATAGATAAGTGCTTAAAAAGCCTTGTAAACCAAACATTGGAAAATATAGAGATAATAATAGTAAATGATGGTTCTACAGACAATTCAGAGAAAATTATAAATTCATATATAGATAGATATCCTGAAAAAATTAAATACGTTACAAAACAAAATGGAGGTCTTTCAGATGCAAGAAATTATGGGATGAAATATGCAACACGGTGAATATATAGCTTTTCTAGATTCGGATGATTATGTTGATTTGACGATGTATGAAAAAATGTATAAAGTTGCTATAAATCAACATTGTGATTTGGTGGAGTGTGATTTTATTTGGAAATATCAAAATAAAGAAGTTAAAGATAAAGGATATATTTACAAAGATAAACATGAAATGCTTATAAATGCAAGAGTGGTAGCATGGAATAAATTAATAAAAAAGGATTTAATTACAAATTTGCAATTAAAATTTCCGAAAGGGTTACGCTATGAGGATGTTGAATTCTTTTATAAACTATTACCACACATAAAAAAATTCGGATTTGTAAAAGAATTTTTAATATATTATGTGCAAAGGGAAAATTCAATAGTAAATACACAAAATGAAAGAACGAAGGAAATTTTTCAGGTATTAGATAATGTATTAAATTATTATATACAAAATAAATTTTATGAAGAATATAAAGAAGAGCTAGAATATACATATACACGTTTACTATTATGCAGTTCTTTGCTAAGAATAGTAAAAATAAAAGATAAAAAAGTAAGAAATGAACAATTATGCAGTACATGGAACAATTTAAATATGAAATTTCCTAAATGGAAAAATAATAAAATTTTAAATAAAAATAAAACTTGGAAAAATAGGTATATGAAAACTATAAATAGATATACATTCAGAGTATATGCTTTTATATTAAGATTTAAGAAGAACTAAAGTATATATTATTAATTAAAGTTTAAGAAAAATTAGTTTTATTTTATATACAGTTTATAAAAATAAAAAAAGGAATTGATTAAATGAAAAAAATAAAGGAAATAATAACAACACAAAATTTACTTTCATTTTTTATAATAATATGTCCAATATTGGATATAATTAGTTTTTTATTTAGAAATAAATTTGAAACAAATTATTCAATATCAACAATATTAAGGCCAATAATACCAGGAATTATATTTGTATATTTTTTCTTGAAAGAAAATCTAAAAGGTAAATTTAAAATAATAGGTGTATGTTTTATATATCTAGCATATGCATTACTTCATCTATACATATATATAAATAATATGGTAAATTGTTCATATGGAACAATAACACATGAAGCACAATATTTGATTAATTATTCTTTTATGATAGTAAATTTATTTGTTTTTACAAAAACATTTAATAATAAAAATTATAAAAAATTACAAAAATCAATAATAATATCAACAGCAATTTATATAATATCCATATATATTGCAATAATAACAAAAACATCTTCAACAACATATATAGAAGGAATGGGTTACAAAGGCTGGTTTGAATCTGGAAACAGTATTAGTGCAATATTAGTATTAAGTACATTTGTAATTTTAAGTTTTATCATGCAAATCTCAAATAATAAAATAAAAATATGCTCATTTATAGTACTTGCATTAGTAGGAATATTTCTATTAACTTTAATAGGAACAAGAGTAGGATTAATTGGATTTATATTGGCAATTTTATGTTTTGCAATGTCAGAAATATTCTGCAAAATAATAGGAAAAATGAAAATTAATAAGAAAAATTTTATGGTACTTATATCGATATTAGTATTATTGATTTTAATAGTATTACTTGCTGGTTCAGTAACGTTACAAAGAAGAAAACATTTGAAAAATATGGAAGATACTTTAATAGATGAATCAACAGGAAAAGTTGCAAATATAACAGGAGATTTAACTAATATAAAAAATAAAATAATTAATAATGATTTAGAAAAAGGATTTATGACAGATGAACAACAGAAATCAGTTCTTGACTTATATGATATTGCTAAAAAATATAATATTTCAAATACAAGTATACGCATACAACAATTAATTTATCATGTTATGCTAATTAAAAATCAAAAAAATATAGTATTTATATTGATTGGAAATGGCTATTTAATAAACACAAATGAATTAGTATGGGAAATGGAATTTCCTGCAATATTGTTGAATTTTGGAATAATCGGCTTTATATTATATATGATGCCAATTTTAAGAATATTATTAAAATCAATAATTATATTTGTAAAAAATATAAAAAAAGTGGATACAGAATTTATAATGTTAATGTTAGCAGCAATATTAAGTTTTGTATTATCAACTTTATCTGGATATACATTTTTCAATTCTTCATCTATGATGATAATTATTGTAGTAAATATATTATTAAAGATAAAAACACAAAATATAAAAAGAGGTGAATAAAATATTGCAAAAAATAGTATTTGGAATAACAGGTCTTACATTGGGTGGGGCTGAAAGAGTATTAGTTGATATAGCAAATGAATTATCAGAAAAGTTTGATATAACAATATTTACACTATACGGAAAAGGAGAGTTTGAGAAAGAATTACTTCCAAATGTAAAATTAGTAAATATGATAGATAAATCTTATAATGAATTAACTAAAAAAGAAAAAATTAGAATTTCCTTAGAGATATTATTTAATAAAAAATATATTTATAATAAATATATCAAAAATAAATTTGATACAGAGATTTCTTTTCTTGAAGGACCTATAACAAGAGTATTTAGTGTTAAAAATAAAGGCATTAAAAAGATTGCTTGGGTACATAATGATATAGGACAAGTTTTTGGAAAAAATTTCAAAGCTAAAATAAAAAAAATACTAGACAGGAATTGCTATTCGAAGTATAATGAGGTAGTATTTGTTAGTAATGACAATAAAAAACAATTTGAGAAAATTTACAAATTAAATAATAATAAAATTGTAATACCAAATTATATATCTTCAAAAAGAGTAATAAAAAAATCAGAGGAACAATTTGAAGATGTATTTGAAACAAAAAATACTAATTTCCTAACAGTAGCAAGGCTAGTAAGTCAAAAAGCAATAGACAGATTAATAAAAATTCATAGTAAATTAATTAAAGATGGATTTGAACACAAATTTTATATAATAGGTGACGGACCGGAGGCTAATAATTTAAGAAATTTAATTAAAGAATACAATGTGGAAAATACTTTTATATTATTGGGAAAAAAGAATAATCCATATCCATATATAAAAAAATGTGATATTTTTGCATTGTTGTCATATTATGAAGGTTTAGGTATGACAATACTGGAAGCAAAAGTATTAGAAAAACCAATATTAATTACAAATACAGCAGCAAGGGAAGCTGTAAAGAATTATGAAAAATCATATATAACTGATAACACAGAAGAAGGCGTATATGAGGGAATTCAGAGAAGTTTAGAAATGTTACCTAAATGGAAAAAAATGCAAGGACAAAAATATGTTGAAAATTATAATATAATTAAACAAATAGAAAAGTTGGTGAGAAAGTAAATGAAGTTATCAATCTTGACGGCTACATATAATAGAGCTAATTTATTAGGCAGATTGTATAAAAGTATTGTCTGCAATTTATATGATAAATTAGATATAGAGTGGCTTATTATGGATGATGGTTCTACTGACAATACTCGGGCAAATTGTTATTAATTTTAATGAAGTAGAACATCTTGAAATTAGGTATTTTAAACAAGAAAATCAAGGAAAGATGCAGGCTATAAATAATCTTATGCAATATGTTACAGGTGACCTTATTATGGAGTGTGATTCTGATGATTATTTTATAATGGGGGCTTTTAAAAATATTTCAGAACATAGTATGGAATTATTGAAAAATGATAAATTGTATGCATTAGTTTTTTTAAGAAGCAGTGAATATGCAAATGTAAAAGGAAAGTCTTTTAAAAATACTAAATATGAAACTACAATGTTTGACATGTATTTCAAACAAGGAATGGATGGAGAAAAAGTATTAGTATATAAAACAGCTATAAGAAAATTATACAAATATGAATTAAAAAGTGGGGAAAAGTTTATTACAGAAGCAAGTTTATTTTATAAAATAGAAGAAAAATATAAGGTTAAGTGTTATAATTTAGAAGTGGTTTCTGGAGATTATTTAGAAGAGGGATATACTAGAAATTTTATTAAATTGTTTATAGATAATCCACAAGGATATTTACAATATTTTCAAGATATTTTAGCAAGAGATACAAAAGGTGTTAAATTTGATAAAAGGTTATATATAATTAAACATTATATTTTGTTTTCAAGCTTAAGTAACAAGAAAATATGTGTTAAATGTGTAAGAAGTCTTTTTGATAGACTGCTAGTTTTGATATTGATTCTGCCGGGAAGGTGGAAGTCAAGGAGATTTATATTAAAAAATAGGAAAAGTAAAAAGGATGAGGAAGAATGAATATTTTAAATAATAAGAATATCATAAAAAAGGATAAAAATGTTAAATTTGAAAAATATAAAAATAAATGGATTATTAGTAATACATTAGATAAAGAAGTTACTTTAATTATCCCTAAAATTTATAGAGCTAAAAAAGATAATATTGAAATTGAATTTTATGGTAAAGTATTAGAAGGAGAAAAAGGAATATTAACTAAACTCGTAAACAGATCTGGAAAAGTTGTTACAGAGGTAGGGATAAATACAAAATTATTTACACCTAAGAAGACTAATTTTTTTATGATTGCTTTGAGAATTATGCCATTTTCTAAAGTAGAGATTTCAAAACTTGATTTAAATTTTGTTGATAATTATGAAAAAAATGTAAAAGAAGGACTTGACTCAGATACAGTAATAATAGTGCCAGGCTATCCAAGTATTAATAAAAAATACAATTTTAGTTTTGTACATAGTAAGGTAATTGAATATAATAAAAGAAATTTTAAGACAGATGTTTTGGTTGTTAATGCAGATGAATATTCTGAAAAATACAAATTTGAAGGAATTAATGTTACTAAAACAGACTATTTAACTGCTAGAAATATTCTACAAGAAAAAAAGTATAAAAATATAATAGTTCATTTTTTTATGGAAGAATATGCCAATTTGTTGGATGCTGTAGATACAAGTAAATCTAAGATTTTTATATATGCTCATGGTGCGGATATTATTTATAGAGATTATAACAAAATGACTACAAGATATTTCAATCTTGAACAGCCAATAAATGCTGTTCAAGAGCAAGAATATAAAAGAAGAGATAAAATACTAGAAAGATATAATAAAAAAACAAATGTTAAATGGATTTTTGGAACGAATTGGGCGAAAAACAGAGCAGAACAATTAAATAACATTAAATTTAAAAATTGTGAAGTAATTCCATGCATAATTGATGAAAAAATATTTAAATATAATGAAAAGAATCCAGAGGATAGAAAGAAAATTTTTACAATAAGAAAATTTGATGATTGTAATACATATTCAATAGATATAATGGTTAGAGCAATTATAGAACTAAGCAAAAGAAAATGTTTTGAGCAATTAGAGTTTAATATATATGGAGATGGCAGTGAACATGAGAGATTACTAAAACCTCTTAAACAATATAAAAATGTTCATATATATAAAGGCTTTTTATCGCATAATGAAATATCTAAAATTCATAAAGAAAATGGTATTGGACTTTTTCCAACTAGATATGAAACACAGGGAGTATCAGCACTAGAAGCCGCAATGTCTGGATTAGTAGTCATAACTGGAAATGTTGCAGCTGTTCCTGAAGTATTTGACAATAATTCGAAAATATTATGTGAGGATGAAAATTATGTTGAATATGCAAATAAAATAGAAGAATTATTTTATAATCCAGAAGAGTTTTGCGAATTAAGCAAACAAATTAGTGAAAATGTTGGTTTGAAATTTAATACAAATGAGATAATACAAAAGGAAATAGATATGTTGAATACTGATGACTCTTTGTATTATAATGTAGTAATACCAGAACAAGAAGAAGTCATATTAACTATAGCAATTGCCTCATATAATGTAGAGAAATATTTAGTAAATGGTGTATTGTCACTTATAAATAGTGATGTTGCATCAAATTTAGAAATATTAATTATAAATGATGGTTCTAAAGATAATACTGCAGAGATAGGAAAAAAACTGGAAAAATTAACGATGAAAAATGGAAGATCTATTGTAAAATTAGTAGACAAGGAAAATGGTGGTCATGGTTCAACAATTAATAAAGGAATTGAATTAGCAACAGGAAAATACTTTAAACTAATGGATGGAGATGACTACTTTGATACTGAGTCACTTGAAAAACTTGTTAGATATTTAAAGAATGAAAACGTGGACATGGTTTTAAATAATTATGTTGAAGATTTAGCGGTATACTCTATAAAAAGAGTAAAATCACTATATAATTTTATGGCTCCAGGTATAAAATATTACATTGAAGATTTATGTGATGAGGTATATGGATTCCAAGAATGGGGACCTTTACTATCTACATCAACATATAAAACTCAAATGTTAAAAGATGCAAAGTTTTCTATATCAGAAAAATGTTTCTATGTTGATATGGAATTAAATACTTATGCTTTTATAAATGCTAAAACAATAAAGTATTATCCATTAGATATATATATATATTATATTGGAAGAGCAGGACAATCTGTATCTAGACAGTCATATGCTAAAAATTATAAAAACCATGAACATGTTACATTAAAATTGATAGATGAATTTTATAATAATAAAAAGATTTCTAAAGAGAAGAAAAAATACATAAAAAACAAAATAATCTTGCCTTTAATAAAATGTCAATATATGGTAGTAACTGAGTTTTTAAATAATAATGTAGGATTTAATAGTTTTGATAAAAAGCTTAAAAAATATCCAGAATTATATAAAGAAATGAAAGGGAAAAAAATATTTCTTCACAGATTAACAAAAGGACATTCAATTAGAATTCTACAAATATATGAAAGCATAATGAGAAGGCTTAGAAAAAATTAAATAGGAGGTATAAGATGAAAGAAACAAATGTTAAGTATTTGATCATAGGTGCAGGAATATCAGGACTAACTTTTGCTAATTATGTTAGCAATGATGATTATTTAATAATTGAAAAAGATGATAAAATAGGAGGGTACTGTAAAACTACAATTAATGGAGAATATGTTTGGGATTATGCAGGACATTTTTATCATTTTAAAACTGATGAAATGAAAAAATTATTTGAACAGCTTATGGCTGATGAAGAAATAGTTAGTCAAGTAAAAAATACTAAAATTTATTATAAAGGTGAATATATAGATTATCCTTTTCAAACTAATATACATCAATTAGAAAAGAAGGAATTTATTGATTGTTTATATGATTTATTTAATAAAAAAGAAAAAAGTAATTATGATAGTTTTCTTGATATGTTATATGGAAAATTTGGAAAATCAATCGTTGAAAAATTTTTAAAACCATATAACGAAAAATTATATGCATGTGATTTAAATAAATTGGACAAAGATGCTATGGGAAGATTTTTTCCGTATGCAAATATAAATCAAATAATAAATAATATGAAAGAATCAAATAATACATCATATAATAATACTTTTTTATATCCGAAAAAAGGAGCTGAAAAGTTTATTCAAAAACTATATGAAAGATTAAATAAAAGTAATATAAGGTTGTCTACGGGTGTAAAGAAGATAGATGTAGAAAACAAAATTGCTTTTACTGATAAAGGAGATATAATAAATTATAAATACTTAATAAATACTGCACCAATGAATATTTTTATGACTATTTTGGGAAGAAAAGAAGATTTAAATCTATTAAAAAAATTATCATATAATAAAGTTTTAGTTTTTAATTTAGGTTTTGAAAAAGGTTCTCCGAATAAAGAACATTGGATTTATCTACCTGAAAAAAAATATAATTTCTATAGAATAGGTTTTTATAATAATATATTAAATCAAGAAAAAGCAAGCATGTATATAGAAATAGGTTTTGATAAAAATGATATTATAAATGTAGATGAGCAGTTAAAATTAACATTAGATAATTTGAAAAAAATGAAAGTAATTGATGAAGATAATAAGTTAATAGCATATGAAATTATTATTATGGATCCTGCATATGTTCATATTGAAGGAAAATCTTTACAAAATATAAAAGAACATATAGAAACATTAAATAACAATAGTATCTATAGTATAGGTAGATATGGAGCATGGACATATTGCTCTATGGAAGATGCTATGATAGCAGCTAAAGAATTGGCACTAAAGTTAAAGTAATTTGAAGGAAGGTGTAGTTTTGAAAGAGAATAATGAGTATGTTATAGAAGTAAATGATGTATACAAAACATTCAATGTTTACTATGATAGAACCAATACAATAAAAGAAAAAATATTATTTTTTAAAAATAGTAAAAAGGAAAAAAGAGAAATATTAAAAGGTGTAACATTGAAAATAAAAAAAGGTGAAGTTGTAGGATTAATTGGAGTAAATGGAAGTGGAAAGTCTACATTATTAAAATTAATGACAAAAATAATTTATCCTAATAAAGGTACAGTTACTACTAAAGGAAAATTAACATCTTTATTGGAATTAGGTGCAGGCTTTCATCCAGACTTTTCAGGAAGGGAAAATATCTATTTTAATGCATCAATATTTGGTTTGACTAAAAAAGAAATTGATAAGAGATTAGAAAAAATTATAGAATTTTCAGAATTAAGAGAATTTATAGATAATCCAGTTAGAACATATTCATCTGGTATGTATATGAGATTAGCTTTTTCCGTAGCAATAAACGTTGATGCTGAAATTCTATTAATAGATGAAATATTATCAGTAGGTGATGAACATTTTCAAGAAAAATGTTTTAAAAAATTAGAAGAATTGAAATCCCAAGGAAAAACAATAGTTTTTGTTACACATGGAATGGGCTCAGTAAAAAGATTTTGTACAAGAGCTGTATGGCTTCATGAGGGAAGAATTAAAATGGATGGAAATGTTGATAAAGTAATAGAAAGCTATGTTAATGAAACAAAATAAATAATTAATAAGGAGCGAATAATGAATATTTTTAAAAGTATATATAATTATAGAGAATTATTAAAAAATAATGTAAAAAAAGAAATAAGAGGAAAGTATAAGCAATCTGTATTAGGTGTGTTATGGACTTTTTTAAATCCATTATTACAATTAGCAGTTTATGCATTTATATTTCCACTTATTTTAAAAACTACTCAACCATATTATGTAATTTTTGTATGTGTAGGATTAATCCCATGGACATTTTTTACTGCAACAATTTCACAATCAACATGGACTATAATTCGGAAATGGAAATATAGTTAAAAAGGTGTATTTCCCAAGAGAAATATTGCCAATATCTGTTGTGACTAGTGCCGCAGTGAATTTTATAATATCAACAATTATAATAATTGCTTTTTGCTTAGCATATGGACTTGGATTAACTAAATATATAGTATTTTATCCATTAATTTTACTAATACAATACATATTCCAATTAGGTATATCATTTATATTATCAGCAGTAACAGTATATTTTAGAGATTTAGAACACTTTGTTCAAATAATATTGATGTTATTGTTTTATGCTACTCCTATAGTATATTCAAGAGATTCAATACCAGAAGCTTTTAAGTTTATTATTACTATAAATCCAATGTCACATATAATAGAAGGATATAGAGATATTTTCTATAATCAAACAATGCCTGACTTAACTTCACTAGGTGCCGTTTTTGCGCTTTCAATTGCATTATGTACAATAGGATATTTTATATTTAAAAAATTGCAAAAAGGTTTTGCGGAGGAATTATAAAATGATAAAAAATTATGATTATGAAATATATATGATTAAATTAGACAGTATCCACATACATGAAAAGGCAAATATTGATTAAAGTGAGGTGAAACCCATGTGGGGAGACATATCAATAGCATTTCTACTGGCATTTGTAACAGCATTTGTAATAACACCATATACCATAAGATTAGCCAAAAAAGTAGGAGCAATAGACAAACCAGAAAAAAGAAGAATAAACAAAGAACCAATGCCACGACTTGGAGGAATAGCAGTAATAGTAGGATTTCTAGTATCATGCACATATTTACTAACAATAATGACCTTAGAACATACATTTTTCCCATTTGGAGAAGAACAGTATTTTCAAAAATTAATGGGATTATTGGCAGCAATATTAGTATTAGCAGTATTTTGTATAATAGATGATATAAAAGGCCTTCCTGCAATAATAAAATTAATAGGACAAGTACTAGCTGCAATAATTGTTGTATCAGTTGGAATAAAAATTGATAACATAAATATCCCATTTTTAGAACAAACATTAAATATAAACAACCATATATATGTATATATAATTTCAGTTGGATGGATTGTGGGTATAACAAATGCAATTAATTTAATAGATGGATTAGATGGTTTATCATCAGGAATTACATTAATTTCATGTTTTTCATTACTAATAGTATTTACAATGAATCAATCACCAATAATATCAATTATTTTGATAACAGCCTTAGCAGGAGCAATAGTAGGATTTATGCCATATAACATGAATCCAGCAAAAACCTTTATAGGTGATACAGGAGCACAGTTCTTAGGATTTTCATTAGCAGTAATTTCAATATTAGGAACAGCAAAAACATATACATTATTAGTTCTAATTTCACCATTAATAATATTAGCAATTCCAATTGCAGATACAATTTTTGCAATATTCAGAAGAATAATAAAAGGTAAATCATTTAAAGCAATTTTTGCGCCAGACACAGGACATTTACATCATAAATTAATGCAAAAAGGATATACTCAAAAACAAGCTGTTTTAATCCTTTATGGAATAAGTGCTTGTTTTGGAATGTTTGCAATTGTATTACTTGAAAGTGGAATCTGGAAAGCATTGTCTTTTGCATTAATGATTATAGCAGTAATTGCTATTGGTTATAAAGATTTTTTTAAAATTAGAAAAGAAAAATAATGTACAATTGGGGACGCGTCCCAATTGCTCAAATGAGCAATCTGGGACGGAGCTTGATTTAAATATAGAAATATATGTTTTGATTTAATTATAAAAATGATAAAATAATAAAATAATATTGAAAGGTTATAAAAATTACAGATATAGTAATGTGAAAAAAAGCAGTTTTTTAAAATATTGAAGTTTTGTGATTATCGATATTTTAAAAAATTGCTTTTTGAAATTGTTGCAAAATTACTTAAAAAAGTATTGTAAAAGTATTATAAAATCATTGTAAAAATTACCAGAAATATTACTGTAAAATGTTAGTGTAAAATTTATGTAGGCAAAATGCTTACATAAATTTTTTATCTTAATATTGAAAAAACATGGTAAATCCAATACAATGTGGTTGTCGAAATACACAAAAGAAAGGATTAAGACCATGTTTGACAAAATTATAACAAGTAAAATTACTGTGAAAATACTCTTTAAAAAAATACAAGAATATGGTATAATAAATAAGATTGCAAAAATATGCAAATAAATGTGTAAATAAATGTGTAAATAAATATGTAAATAAATATGCAAATAGATGTGTAAATAAATATGTAAATAAAAAGTGTATATAAAAATGTAAGAATATAAAAATATAACAATACAATAATATAAAAAAATATAACAATACAATAATATATCAATATAGCAATATAAGATATATTATAATATTACATATTATAAACCACAAAACTATAACCCACAAAAAACAATACCAAAATTACCACAAAACGTAATAAACAAAAAGGAGTGAAAAAATGAAATTAAACGAAAGTACAGTAGAAACAAACCCATCAGCACAACTAATAATTGCACCAAAATCAAAAAAACGTAAAATTAAAAGAACAATAAAAAAATCAAACCAACTAGTACTAAGTTCATCATTATTTGTAATAATCATAGGAATATTAATAACACTAAAAACACTATTTTTATACAAAACAGTAATATTCACAAATAAACCAATAGAAACTAAATTCATATATATGATAACAGCATTTGTATGTATATTACTAACAATACCAATGATTGTAAAAGGAAAAATAAGAATTTGGACAGCAATAATAATAGACATACTTGTAAGCATATTATTATTTGTAAATGAAGTATATTATTCATATTCATCAAACCTAGTATCAGTATCACAAATCTCAAATCTACAATATGGAAAAGAAATTTCAAGTGCATTACCAAATTTATTGAAAATAAAGCAAATAGTATATTTTGCTGATATATTTATTTTAATTCCATATTACATATTTAATAGAAAAATTATTAATAAAAAGAAAAAAACAAAATGGACATATGTGCCAAGTGTAGTATATCTTGTAGCAATAATGTTATTATGGGGAAACATAAATCAAACATGGATAGTAGAAGCACAAGAACATCAATATAACAAAATTCAACAAATTGAAACATCAAGTATTTTCGGATATCATGTTTTGGATTTTAAAAATAATCTTAATATGAAGAAAAATGTCAAATATAAAAACAAAAATGATATGTTAAATTCATATAATGAATTAATGAAAAAATATGATGAAAATTATCAATTACAATATAATTTTGAAGGAATTGCAAAAGAAAAAAATGTAATAATTCTCCAATTAGAATCTGTTCAAAATTTTGTTGTTGATAGAACAATAAATGGAAAAGAAATAACACCAAACCTAAATAAATTTTTAAAAGAAAATATTGAATTCACAAATATGCAAAATCAAAGTTATTCAACAACAGCTGATTCAGAATTTACTGTTATGAATTCATTATATCCACTTGAAAATGGAATGTCATATGCTCAATATTCTTCAAATGATTATAATGATATATATTCTAACTTCAAGAAAAATGGATATACAACAACATATATACATGGAAATAGAGGATCTTTTTGGAATAGAGAAGCAGTGTATTCAAGATTACAAATAGATAATTTATATTTCGACAATATTTTTGATGAAAATGTTGAAAGAATAAATGGATATGTATCAGATGAACAGGTATATAGAAAAATTGTTAATGAAATGAAAAAAATGAATGATGAAAAAAATGATATAAGTGATGATATTAATAATGAAATAAGTAATATAAACAATAATAATACAAATAACATAAACAATGAAAATAATCAAAACAAAAAATTCATGGTAAATATTGTTGCATCATCATCACATACAGCATTTGATTTACCTGGATTACAAGAAAAAGAACAAAAGGTAAGTATAGATGTCGGAGATATATGGAGAGGAACATATTTTGGAAATTATCTAGAAGCGGTAAATTATGCAGATTATGCATTTGGAATATTTATAGATCAATTAAAAGAAACAGGATTATATGATGATACAGTTATTTTAGTATATGGAGATCATGCAGGATTACAAATGTATAATTGGGAAATGCAAGATTTTATTAGAGAAATTAATCCAGAATTAAATGATATTCAAACACAAATAAATTATTCAAATATTTTATGTGGAATAAAAATACCTGGAGTTGAACACATAACTATAAATAAGCCAACAAGTAAACTAGATATTAAACCAACAATAATGGAAATATGCGGAATTGAAGATAAGTTTTCATTAGGAAAAAGTATGTTTTCAAATAAAGATTTTGCATGCATAAATACAGGAAAAATTATAACTGATAAATATTTTTATGATGGTAATTGGTATATTATTTCAACAGGTGAAAAATTAAATATGGAATCTTTATCAGCTGAAGAAATTGAAAAATTGAATTATTATTGTGATTGTTTACAAAAAGAATTAGATATTTCACTTTCAACAAATATTTTAAATTTATTAAAAAAATAATAAAAGTATAAGAATATTGATAAAAACAAAGGAGGAAAAAAGATGGAAGATGAAAAAATGCTTTTAAGACCAGAAATAGAAAACTTTACAGAACAAAATATGGAAACATCATTAAGACCAAGATTTTTAAATGAATATATAGGTCAATCAAAAGTAAAAGAAAATATGAAAATATATATAGAAGCTGCTAAAAAAAGGAAAGAACCACTAGATCATGTTCTATTATATGGACCTCCTGGACTTGGAAAAACAACATTAGCAAATATAATTTCAAATGAAATGAATTCAAATATAAAAGTAACATCAGGACCTGCGATCGAAAAAGCAGGGGATTTGGCAGCATTATTAACTAATTTACAAGAATTTGATGTTTTATTTATAGATGAAATTCATAGATTAAATAAAAATGTTGAAGAAATTCTATATCCTGCTTTAGAGGACTTTACATTAGATATAATAATTGGAAAAGGCCCAACAGCAAAATCAATTAGAATTGATTTACCAAAATTTACTTTAATAGGTGCAACAACAAAAGCAGGAACATTATCAACACCATTAAGGGACAGATTTGGAATTGTTGATAGACTTGAATTATATAATATACAAGATTTAGCTTTTATTGTAAAAAGATCTGCTAAGATTTTAGGAATTGGAATAGATGATGAATCAGCAATTGAAATTGCAAGACGTTCAAGAGGAACTCCTAGAATTGCAAATAGATTATTAAAACGTGTTCGTGATTATGCAGCTGTTTTAGGTAATGGTGATATAGAACTAAAAGTAACTAAAACAGCATTAAATAGATTAGAAATAGATGAAATGGGATTAGATGAAATAGACAGGAAATTGCTTGATGTGATGATTACTAAATATGCAGGAAGACCAGTTGGAATTGAAACTTTGGCAACAACAATTGGTGAAGAGGTTGAAACATTAGAAGATGTATATGAGCCATATTTAATTCAAATTGGATTTATTTCTAGAACTGTTAGGGGAAGGATTCCATTGCCTGCAGCATATGAACATTTGGGATATGAAATGCAATAATGAAACTATTTTGGGGTGCTGGGTAATTTTTGTTTTACCTTGTGAAATGATTCTAGGTGTTTGGTTTTGCAAATAAAAGGATAGTAGTATATTACGATGGAGCACAGACGCGCAGTTTGGCGAGGTTTGTTAAAAAACGCAAAAGGTATAACAATATATAAATTTATATGTTACTAAAATACCTTTTGCTTTTTAGCAAAGCCAAGCCAGCAAGTCTGCGGAATGTAATATACTACTATCCTTTTATTTGCAAAACCAAACACCTAGAATCATTTCACAAGGTAAAACAAAATTACCCAGCACCCCAAAATGTTTCATTATTGCAATACCATAAATCTAATAATAAATCCTAAAATCAATATCTTCAAAAACACAATCCTGTTTTTCAACATACTCTAAAAAATTCTCATCAATTTCATCATTAATAATCTCATCATAAAACTTTTCAAATCTACCAACATGATCTTTAATTCTTTTTTTAGCATAATCAACCATAGTACCATTAGTAATAATAAACAACCAATCACTACTTTGAGCAAGCAAAACCTCTCTAGCACATTGATTTAAAACACGTAATTTCAAACTATTAGTTTCATCATAATATTTATGAGCAAGTTCAACCATTTTATCACCAATATAATGCAAATGTTTATGAACATAATCATTAGAACCATTAAGCCATACTTCACTATAACCATTAGCACCCCAACTTGACCTACAAGGAGTACATTGTTGCATTATAGGATATTTATCAATATACTCACCAGGAGTAATTAATTCAAAATTAGACTTATTATAATAAATTTTCTTAAATAAAATATATAGCCAATAAGGACCTTCATACCACCAATGACCATATAATTCAGCATCATAAGGACACAAAATAATAGGAGGATTTTGTGTATGATGACTTGCATATTCAATTTGAGAAGTTCTACTATCAAAAAAGTGACCAGCTTGTTTTTCAGCAGAATCTTTAGCCCATTGAATATTATAATAATCTTTATTTTCAGTTTTTCCAGTTATTCTGTAATATTTGATACCAGTATGAACACGAACACCATTATGAGCTATATAAGGCTTAATATAATCATAATCAGCCTCATATCCAATATCTCTATAAAATTCTCGATAATTGAAATCACCAGGATATCCATTAACAGAACTCCATACTTGTCTTGAAGATTCGATATCTCTACCAAAAGCAACAACACCATTAGGGGAAACAATTGGAGCAAAAGTTCCAAATAATGGAGCAGGGTCTGCATATAAAACACCATGAGATTCTGTTATAATATACTGAATTCCAAATTCTCTTAAATATTTATCAGCTTCAGGGATATAACCACATTCTGGAAGCCAAATACCTCTAGGTTTTTTACCAAGATATTTTTCATAAGTTTGAACCCCAACAGCAATTTGAGCTTTAATTGTTTGTTCAGTTGTATATAAAATAGGAAAATAACCATGTGTTGCACCACAAGTAATAATTTCCAAAACACCAAGATCTTGAAAATGCTTAAATCCATTTATTAAATTACAATTATATTTATCTTTAAAAATTTTCAAATCATTAGAATATCTTTCAAAATAATATTTAGAAAGACTATTTAAATGTTCATCATAAGAAGTTCTTTTAATTTCTTTTTCAGCTAATTCAATGTGTTGTTTTAAATATTTAATATATCTTTGTTGTAATAATTCATTAGAAAGCATACACATAAGAGGTGGAGTAAGAGACATAGTTATTCTAAAATTAACACCTTCATTAACAAGCATTTCGAAATTTGTAAGAAGTGGAATATATGTTTCAGAAATAGCCTCATAAAGCCATTGTTCTTCAAGATAATCTTCACTTTCAGGGTGATGTATAAAAGGAAGATGTGCATGTAATACAAAGCTTACATATCCTTTTGTTTCGCTCATAATAATTAAGTTCCTTTCTAAATTTTTAAACTAGAATTTAGATGAAGGATTATTAACAATATCCTCATCATACATTTCCTTGTAAAATCTATAAATATCTTTTAAAAATTTAAAAGATTTAATATTCTTTTTAAAAACAGTATTAGTATTTACATTTCTAAAAATAACAAATTCTTTAATTTTCTCAAATAAAATATGGTTATTAGGTGATTGTAAATCATTTGAAGTTGCAATTGATAAATAATTTGATTTATTGAAATTATCATTAGAATTAGTTGATTTTTCAATATATTTTCGACCAAGCTCAATATCAAATTTACAATCTGAATCATCTGTATTTAGATACCAGCAATTTGCAAAATCATTAATTTCAACTTCATTTGTTTTATTAAGTGTTAAATTATGAACAATTAAAATAGGTTTTGTTTTAGAAAAAAAGTCATCTCCATATGTCTTTTTAAAATTTTCGATATCTGAATCAGAAACTTCCCAATAAACAAAAAGTGTTTTTGGAGTTTGTGCTAAAAGTTTTACAACTGTATTTCCATATTTGTATGGTAAATCATAATATTCTAAAATTTGAACTTGTGGTTCAGGTGATTTTTCAGATTTTTTTCTAGTTGATTTTTTTGAAGTTTCTTTTTTCTCACCAGTGATTTTAGTTGACTTAGAAGAGGTTGGCTTTTTTGCAGATGTTTTTTTAGCAGTTGATTTTGCTGCAGATTTCTTTTCAACTGTCGATTCTTTAGAAGTCGATTTCTTTGTAGAATTTTTTACGGCAGAAGATTTTTTAGAAGATGATTTTACCGTAGATTTTTTTTCAGCCGTAGATTCCTTAAGAGTAGATTTATTGGCAGAATTTTTTTCAATAGTAGATTTTTTAGAAGTTGATTTTGTAGAAGATTTTTTTCCTACAGTTGTCTTTTTTGCAGACTTTTTGGCATTATCAGAAACTTCAACATTTTTAATTACTTGTTCAACCTTTCTAGTAGGACTTTTTTTCTTAGAACTACTATTACTTTCATTAATTAATTTTTTTTCATCAATTTTTTCTTTAGCTATTTTTGACATAATTTCCTCCTTGGTATAGACAATAATTTTTCTGATTATATACTATACCATTAAACAAAAAAAAACAATAGAAAAAAGCAAAAATATGTTAAAATTTGTAGAAAAAATGTATTGACTTTTAAAATAAACTTATATAGAATAACTTATAGAAAATAAGAGCAAAAACACTTTAAAAACACGAAAAATTTGAACTAAAGAAAATCTTGAAAGGAGCATGGGGATAAATGAAAATTTTAATGTTAACTTGGGAATATCCACCAAGAATTGTAGGAGGAATTGCACGAGTAGTACATGACTTATCACAAAAATTAGTAAAAGATGGAAATGAAGTAACTGTAGTTACTTATAAAGAAGGTGATGTTCCAGAATTTGAAAATGATGATGGAGTAAAAGTGTATAGAGTAGAAAATTATATGATACATCCCAATAATTTTACAGACTGGATAATGCAAATGAATTTTACATTAACAGCAAAAGCCACTCAAATAATACAAGAAAATGGTCCATTTGATTGTATCCATGCACATGATTGGCTTGTAACATATTCAGCAAAAACATTAAAAGACGCATTCCAAATACCAATTGTAGCAACAATCCATGCAACAGAATCAGGAAGAAATAGCGGAATCCATGATGATGTCCAAAGATATATAAATGATATAGAATGGCTATTAACATATGAAGCAAGTGAAGTTATAGTTAATAGTAATTATATGAAATGTGAATTACAAAGACTTTTTGGATTACCATTTGAAAAAATAAATGTTGTACCAAATGGAGTAAATCTAAACAATTTTAATGGAATAGAAAGAGATTATGATTTCAGAAGAAAATATGCAATGGACAATGAAAAAATCATATTATACATAGGAAGACTAGTACATGAAAAAGGAGTACAACACCTAATTTCAGCAATGCCAAAAATTATTAATGGATATAATGACACAAAACTAATAATTGGTGGAAAAGGTGGGATGTATGATGAACTAAAAGAACAAGCAAGAAATTTAGGAATAGAAAACAAAGTATATTTTACAGGATATTTAACATCAAAAGAAGTAAAAAAAATGTACAAATGTGCAGACATAGCAGTATTCCCAAGCACATATGAACCATTTGGAATAGTAGCATTAGAATCAATGCTTGCAGGAGTTCCAACAGTAGTATCAGACATAGGAGGACTAAATGAAATTGTAGACCATGGTGTAGATGGAATGAAAAGTTATGCAGGAAACAGTAACTCAATTGCAGACTCAGTTTTAACACTTTTATATAATCATCAATTATGTAATAATATAACTAAAAATGCAAAAGCTAAAGTAAAACAAGAATTTAACTGGAATAAAATATCAAAAGAAACATATTTCACATATGAAAAAGCAATTTGCCAAACAATGGCAGAAAAACAAGCAAGAGAAATCGCCCAAGAAAATGCCCAAAAAACAGAAAAAGCAAAAAACTCAGAAAAAGAAATTACACGTTTATTAGACTTCAAGAAAAAACATGCTTATGCATAAAACGTGCAATTGGGGACGCGTCCCAATTGCTCATATGAGCAATCTGGGACAGACAATGAAAATAAATAAAATAATAAAACATTTTATAATTATATAAAAAGGTGAGAGGATATAAAAAATATATCATAAAAAATATTATATAAAGATGATATCAAATAAAAAGATACTATATAAAAATTAAAAGGAGAGATAAGAATGAATGTTTATGATACAGCTAATAAATTAGCATTTGAAATGAAAAATTCTGAACAATACAAAAATTATAAAAAAGCAAAAGATGAAATAATGAAAGATCCTGAGAAAAAAGCTAAAATAGAAGAATTTGAAAAAATCAGATATGAATCACAAGTTTTGGCAATTCAAAAAGGAGAAGGTGATTCAGAAAAAATGCAAAAATTACAACAGTTATATACAATTTTAATTGAAAATAAAGATATAAAAGAATATTTTGATTTAGAAGTAAAATTTAATGTAATGGTAGCTGATGTTAATAAAATAATTGCTGAAGCAATTAAAGAAGTTTTGTAAAATATTTTTGAAACATTTGTAGACAGGGCAATTATGTTCCATTTTATCTTGTCAATAATTAAAGACAAAGGAGGAAAATACCATGGAACTTATTACTATTTTAATAACAGGAATATTATCAATAATATTATTAGCATTTATAATAAAATTTAATATGAAAAACATCAAAAAAATCAAGCAAACAGGTGAAAATCAATCACTAAAAGAGATTACAAATTCACTTCCAGAAAATGAGATAATATGTAAAAATATCTTAAAAATGTTAAAAAATGAAAATGTAAAAATAAAACATGCTGATGAAAACTCAAAAACAAGTTTTTACATAATCGCATTAAACACAATCATAATCGCAAATGTTAAAGATACATTTATGAGAGTACAAACAATAGCACATGAATGTATACATTCAATACAAGATAAAAGGTTATTATGGTTTAATTATATTTTTTCTAATGTATATTTATTATATTTTATTATAACTACAATTTTGGCTGTAATTAATAAATTGCCAGTACCTTCAGTATTTGCAATTATATTAATAATGATGTCAATAACACTTTATTTTGTTCGTTCATATATAGAAACAGATGCAATGATTAAAGCTAGATATGTTGCAAAAGAATATATGGAAAATAATGAGGATTTAATAAATAAAGAAAATATTGATTTGATAATAGGAAAATATGATGAATTAAATGATATTGGAGTAAAGTTTTATAATTTTAAATTATTATTTGATTATATGATAAAAATAGTTGTATTTTGTGTGGCAAGTATTATATAGATAAAAAAATACAAAATTTTGAAACATTTGTAAAAAGGGCGATTTTGTTTTACTATCAAAAATAACCTATCTCCAAATGTTTCAAAATTTCTACAATTAAAAAATATTTCACTTTTCACTTAAATCAACATCTTCAAAATTTGAACAGCATTACTAGCAGCACCTTTTCTAATATTATCGCCAACAACCCAAAGATTCAAACCACTTTTAACACTATAATCACGTCTAATTCGACTAACAAAAATTTCATTATGTCCAGTAACATTTTCTGGAATCGCATATATCTCAGAATCAGGTTCATCTTTTACAATTATTCCAGGTGAATTTTTAAGTATTTTTACTATTTCATCTATATCAAAATTTAGTTCAAATTCAATATTAATAGTTTCACAATGTGAATTAAAAACAGGAACCCTTACAGCAGTTGCAGTTATAGGCAAATCAGGCTTACCTAAAATTTTCCTAGTTTCATTTATCATTTTCTCTTCTTCTTTTGTATATCCATTTTCTAAAAATTTATCTATATGAGGTAAACAATTATTAAAAATAGGATATTTAAATTTTTCTAGTTCATATGAATCATTTTCAATATTATCTTCATTATATATATTTTGATTTGTTTCATAATAGTATTTTATTCCATTTTCTAAATCATGAATTCCTTTTGAACCAGCTCCTGAAACAGCTTGATATGTTGAATATACAATTCTTTTTATGCAAAATGCATCATCTAGTGGTTTTAAAGCACAAACAGCCTGAATTGTAGAACAATTTGGATTTGCAATTATTCCTTTATTCCATTTAATATCATTTGGATTTACTTCTGGAACAACTAATGGAACATTATTATCCATTCTAAATGCACTACTATTATCAATAACAACACAACCATTTTGAGCTGCAATTGGTGCATATTTTAAAGATGTGTCACCACCTGCAGAAAATAAAGCATAATCAAAATTGCTTTTTAAGGAAACTTCAGTTAATTCTTTTATAACATAAATATCATTTCCAAATCTTATTGTTTTTCCTGCAGACCTTTTTGATGCAAAAAAAACATATTCATTAATTGGCAAATTCTCTTCTTGTAATACTTCAATCATTTTCTGACCAACTACTCCTGTAGCACCTACTATAGCTAATTTGATATATTTCATTTCAAAATCTCCTCTCTAACAAGACAAATGTCAAAAAATATCTCACACATTACCCTACTTATATCTGTTACATTTTTTCACTTTTATCTTAATCATTACTAAAATATGATGATTTTTTTCAAATATAACTTAAAAATCAAAAAAATATATACCTTGATATAGCCAAGTTAAGAAAAGTTTTTGTGTATGAATTGATTTTGTTATTAAAAGAAAAGTCTAAAATAAGTTTCACTTAAAATCATACGAATATCTTGAATTTAAACCAATAATGTGATATTAATAACAATAGAAAATTTTAACAAAAGAAAAATAAAAGTGATGTGTGCAATTGGGACGCGTCCCCAGTTGCACAAAAACAGAAAGGAGAAAATATGGATTTTAGCAATATTAGAGTATGTGCTTTTGTTGGCCCATCAGGGACAGGAAAAAGTTATAGAGCACAAATGGTTGCAGGAGAAAATAACATAGAATATATAATAGATGATGGATTATTAGTTAAGGGAAATGCAGTTATTGCAGGGACTTCGGCAAAAAAGGCTCCTACGAAAGTGGAAACTGTAAAACATGCATTATTTTATCAAGAAGATGAAAGAAAAGAAATGCAAGATGCTTTTGTGAAATATAATCCAGATGCAATTTTGATATTAGGGACCTCAGATGGAATGGTTGAGAAAATTGCTGCAAATTTGGGATTACCTAAAATTAGTAAAACAGTGTATATAAATGAAGTTGCAACAGAGGACGAAATGGAAAATGCAAGAAGAATTCGTGTGACAGAGGGAAAACATGTAATTCCAGTTCCAACATTTGAAATTAAAAAAGATTTTTCTGGTTATTTATTAGATCCATTACAAATTTTTAAATCAACAGGAAAAGGAAATGCTCCATATATGGCTGAAAAATCAATAATAAGACCTACATTTAGTTATATGGGAAATTTCACTATTTCAGATAATGTGTTTAAGCAAATTATTGAACATTTAGCTAATAAAGAATCTTCAATCCACAAAGTTGTTAGAACAAGAGTAAATAAAGGTGATGAAGGTGTTGAGATTTATATGGAAGTAATTGTAAATTATGGTAAAAAAATTGTTGATATTTTGCAAAGTTTTCAAATTAGGTCAAAAAAAGAAATTGAAAGACTTACAGCTATGAATGTTTCTAAAATAGATGTTATGGCTAAAGGAATTAATATTCCAAAAGATATGAAAATTTAAAATTGTTAGTGATTAATAATTGAATTATATATATAAAAGACCATAAAAAAACAATAAAGAAAAAAGCAAATAAAAATGTTTGGTTAAAATTAAATAAAATTAAGTAAAAAAATATAATTAATTCTATAAAAATTCTATAAAAAAAGAAAGAGGGAAGAAAAATGGGATTTATTGTTGCGATTGATGGACCTGCAGGAAGTGGAAAAGGTACTATAACAAGTAGTATAGCAAAAAAAATGAAATTAAATTCAATAGATACAGGAGCAATGTATAGATGTGTTGCATTAGAAATAATAAGAAAAAATATAGATTTAACAGACATAGAAAAAATTAAAGAAATTCTAGATAATATAAATATTGAATTAATCAAAGAAAAAAACAATCAAATAGTAAAATTAAATGGTGAAGATGTGTCAAAAATTATAAGAGAAAATGAAGTAAATCAAAAAGTATCACAAGTATCTGCAATTAAAGAAGTAAGAACAAAATTAGTTGATTTACAAAGAAAAATGGCTGAATCACAAGACATAATTATGGAGGGAAGAGATATAACAACAGTAGTATTTCCAAATGCTGATGTAAAAATCTATCTAGATGCAGATGTAGAAGAAAGAGCAAAAAGAAGATATAAACAAAATAAATCTAAAAATATAGAATGCACATATGAAGAAGTTCTCGAAAATCTTAAAAAAAGAGATGAAATAGATATTAACAAAGAATATGGAGCATTAAAAAAAGCTGATGATGCAATTATAATAGATTCAACAAATATGACACAAAAACAAGTTATAAAACAAATAGAAAAAATTATAAAAAAAGCTAAAAAAGTAAAAAAACTAGAACCAAAAATTTATTGGGAAAGACCAGAAACAAAATGGAAAAAAATTGAAAGAAAAATCATAAAGGGATTTTTAGGAGGATTATACAGAATATTCTATAGAGTAGAATTTATAGGAGAAGAAAATAAAGTAAAAGCAGCTCAAAAAGGTGGATATATAATGTGCCCAAATCATGTAAATTTTCTAGATGCAGCAGCAATAGTGTTATTAAGCAAAGAAAAAATCAGATTTATTGGAAAACATGATTTAGCAGCAAATGGAATATTAAGATGGTTAGAACATTTATTTGATATAATTCCAATTAAAAGAAACACACAAGATATAGAAGCAATGAAAAGATGTATAAAAACATTAAAAAATGGTGAAGTTCTTGCAATTTTCCCAGAAGGAACACGCCATGGAATGGATAAAAATCTAAAAGCAAAAAATGGAGCTGCATATTTAGCAATAAAAACAGGAGTACCAGTTTTACCAGTTGGAATATCAGGAAGTTTCAGATTATTTAGTAAAGTTTATATCAATTATGGAGAACCAATTGATATGACAAAATATAAAATAAAAGGTAAAGAAAAAGAATGTCAAGAACAAGCAACAAAAGAAATAATGGATAATATTGTTATGTTGACAAATATAAAAAAATAATATATAATAATGAACTATTAGAGGGTGTATAAAAATTTTAAATTTTTTTACACCCAAAATTGAGAAAATCAATAAATTACAAAGTATACTAAACAAAGTAAATTATGTATACTGAAAGGAAAAAATTATGGAAAATATGAGTTTTGAAGAATTATTAAACCAAACATTAAAAGAGATTAAAGTAGGTCAAACAGTTACAGGAAATATCGTAAATATAAATTCAAAAGGAGAAATCTTTGTAGATTTAGGATATAAAGCAGATGGAATAATCCCAAAATCTGAATTTTCATATAATGAAAATGATGACCCAAATAAATTATTTAAAGTAGGAGATAGAATTACAGCTGATGTTATCAAATTAAATGATGGTGTTGGAAATGTATTATTATCACATAAAAAAGCAAATTCAAAAATAGTAAAACAAGAATTTGAAAGTAAAGTAAAAAATAATTGTACATTTACAGAAAAAGTTACATCAGTAAGTGATAAAGGATTAGTTGTAGATTACAGAGGAATTAGAATCTTTATACCAATGTCATTATCAGCAATTCCAAGAGATGCAAAAATTGAAGATTATAAAGGAAAAGAAATCACATTTAGAGTAACAGAATATGATCAAGAAAACAGAAAAATTATTGGTTCTGTAAAAATATTATTAGATGAAGCAAAAAAAGCAAAAGAAGATGCTTTTTGGAATAATATTGAAATTGGAAAAATGTATAAAGGAACAGTAACAAGTTTAAGCTCATATGGAGCATTTGTTGATATAGATGGTGTTCAAGGATTATTACATATTTCTGGAATGACTTGGGAAAGAGATAAAAAACCAGAAGATATTGTAAAAGTTGGACAAGAAATCAAAGTAAAGGTTCAAGAATTTGACAAAGAAAATAAAAGACTAAAACTTGAATATGATAAAAAAGGAGCAAATCCATGGGATAAATTTGTTCAAAAACATCAAGTTAATGATATAGTTACTGTTAAAGTATCAAAATTAATGCCATTTGGAGCATTTGTAACAATAGACAAAGGTATAGAAGGATTAGTACATATTTCACAAATAAGTGAAAAAAGAATTACAAAACCTGAAGAAGTTCTAAAAATAGGGCAAAAAGTTAATGCAAAAATAATTAATATTGATTTAGAAAACAAAAAAGTTGAACTTTCAATTAGAGAATTAGAAGGAACTTCTAATGAATTAATTGAAGAAGAAAAAAATGAAGAAATAGAAAAATAATTTAAACAAAAATTGGGATGGTGGCACATAATATGACACATAAAAACAAAACAAAAATGCCCTATCCCAAAATGTATTATAAATAAAAAGAAAATAGAAGGGAAGATAAAAAAATGAGAAACGAAAAAATAAGAAACATAGCAATAATCGCACACGTTGACCATGGTAAAACTACATTGGTTGATGCACTTTTAAGACAAAGTCACATATTCAGAGATAATGAACAAGTTGCAGAAAGAGTAATGGATTCAAATGATTTGGAAAAAGAAAGAGGAATTACAATTCTTTCTAAAAATACATCAGTTATTTATAATGACTACAAAATTAATATAGTTGACACACCAGGACATGCTGATTTCGGAGGAGAAGTAGAAAGAGTTTTACGTACAGTTGATGGTGTTTTACTATTAGTAGATGCTTTTGAAGGTCCAATGCCTCAAACAAGAGAAGTTTTGAAAAAATCATTAGCTGCTAATTTAAAACCAATTGTTGTAATAAATAAAATTGATAGACCTGGAGCAAATCCATTAAAAGTTGTTGACCAAGTATTAGAATTATTTATTGAATTAGATGCAACTGATGAACAATTAGATTTTCCGGTAATTTATGCATCAGCAAAAAATGGTATTGCAAAAATGCATTTAGAAGATGAATCAGATAATGTTCATTGTATTTTTGACACAATCATCAATACAATCGAAGCTCCAAAATGTGAAATGGAAGGACCAGCTCAATTATTAGTATCAAATATTGATTATGATGATTATTTAGGAAGAATTGCTGTAGGAAGAATTGAAAGAGGAACAATAAAAAATGGTATGCCAATAGCAATATGTAAACAAGACAAAAATACACAAGGTAAAATTGCTAAATTATTCACATATGTTGGATTAAAGAAAACAGAAGTTGATGAAGCTCAAGCAGGTGACATAGTTGCATTATCAGGAATTTCAGATATTAATATAGGTGATACAATTTGTGACATAAATAACCCAGATAAAATTCCATTTGTTGATATTGATGAACCAACAGTTTCTATGACATTTAGTGTAAATAATGGACCTTTAGCAGGTAAAGAAGGACAATTTATTACATCAAGACATATACGTGATAGATTATTTAAAGAATTAGAAAGAAATGTAAGTTTACGTGTTAAAGAAACAGAATCAGCAGATAGTTTTGAAGTTTGTGGACGTGGTGAATTACATTTATCAGTTTTAATTGAAACAATGAGAAGAGAAGGTTTTGAATTATTAGTTTCTCGTCCAAAAGTTATTTTCAAAGAAATTGATGGAGTAAAATGTGAACCAATGGAAAGATTGGTTGTAAATGTACCAGATGATGCAATTGGAACAGTAATTGAAAAATTAGGAAGACGTAAAGCTGAAATGGTAAATATGGAACCAGCTGAAATTGGACATACAAAAATTGAATTCAAAATTCCAGCACGTGGTATTATAGGTTATAGAACAGAATTTTTAACAGATACAAAAGGTGAAGGAACAATGAATAGTACTTTTGAATGTTATGAACCATACAAAGGAGAAATTTCTTCAAGAACAAGAGGTGTTTTAGTAGCATTTGAGCCAGGAATATCTGTAACATATGGTTTATATAATGCTCAAGAAAGAGGAGAATTATTAATAGGTGCTGGTGTTGAAGTATATGAAGGAATGATAGTTGGTATCAACTCAAGAAATGAAGATATAGCTATTAATGTATGTAAAGAAAAACACTTAACAAATACAAGAGCATCAGGTTCTGATGATGCACTTCGTTTAGTTCCACCACTTCAAATGTCTTTGGAAAAAGCAATCGAATTTATTGCTGAAGATGAATTAGTTGAAGTAACACCATTAAATATTAGATTACGTAAAGTAATATTAGATAGTAAAACTCGTGAAAGAGAAGCTCGTAGAAATTCAGCTCAATAGTAGAAAATAATGAAACTAAATGAGATGAAGTAGAATGATATAAAATAAAATGATATAAAATAAAATAATATCAAATAGAAACAAGGCAATTTTTTATATAAAATTGCCTTGTTTCTATTTGTTGTTTTACATTAATTAAATTTGATAATTGTAAAGTTCCTTATCTTTTCAATTTTAGGCTTTTCAGATTTAAATAAATCATGAAAATCAAAATTAGGATATGAAAGCTGAAAATTATCGAAGAAACGCATTTGACGAGTAGCATTTACCACAAAAGACCCAACTGCAGTAGGTACTCCAAGATAAACTCCATAATTATATAAACCATTAATATGTTTATAAGGCTGAGGTTCAATGTAAAGTGTTGGATGTATACAATCAACACCATCAAACCATTCATCAGGAGATTTCTTAAGAATGTGAATAATACAATTTTCAATATGTTTAAGTATTTGTTCACGTTCTGCTTTTTGCATTTCATTCTGTTCTTCTTGCTTTTGAATTGCCTTTTCATTTTTCTGAGTAATAATTTCCTTAATCATAATAGATGTCCTTTCTACTCAATTAGAGTTGGAAAAAATAGTTGTTTTAATTAAAACATTTTACTATTATATTGTTAATTAACGTGTAATTAGTATAGCATCTGCTAAAAAGATTGTCAATGAGTATAGAATTTCAATAGTCTATTTTTTTTGACAAATTATTAAGTTGTATTATATAATATGTTTGCATAAAGTCGTATTTTTGATGAAATCTTTCAAAAAAATATGGAATAATAAATCATAATAGTGTATAATGAAAAAAACATTAGGAGGAATAAAAATGAATATAATAATAGCAAGTAATAATAAAGGAAAAATAAAAGAATTCAAACATATCCTAGAACCATTAGGATACAAAGTAAAATCACAAGAAGAAGCAGGAATAAATATAGAGGTAGAAGAAACAGGAAAAACATTCAAAGAAAATGCCACATTAAAAGCAGAAGCAATTTATAATATAACACATACACCTGTATTAGCAGATGATTCTGGAACAGAAATAGATGCTTTAAATGGAGAACCAGGAATATATTCAGCAAGATATATGGGATTAGAAAAAGATGAACAAAGAAGAAATGCAATATTAAAAAAATTAGAAGGTATTGAAGAAAATAAAAGAACAGCAAGATATGTTTGTTGTATCTGTTATATAGATGAAAATGGAAACAAAAAATATGCTGAAGGATATTGGAATGGAAAAATAGCTGAAACAGCTAAAGGTGAAAACGGATTTGGTTATGATCCAATATTTGTGCCTGATGGTGAAAATAGAACTTGTGGTGAATTAAGTTTTGACGAAAAGAATAAAATATCTCATAGAGCAAGAGCTTTGAAAAAATTAAGAGAAATTTTAGAAAAATAAAAATTGTAAAATTATAATATAAAAAATCGAAAATAAAATTGAAAAAGTTTGAAAATAGATAAAATCAAAAAAAAATAAGGAGTGAAAACAATGTTTTTCTCAAGACCAGGAGTATATAAGCCATGTGGAATATTTAATATAAAACATTTAATAATAGCAATAATAACATTTTCAGCTATAGGAATAGCAGTTAAAAAAACTAAAATAAAAAGTAAAAAAGATATAAAAAAAATCATTAAAAATTTAACAATTTTAATGTGTATTTTAGAAATAGTAAAAACAATATATAATTTTGCAGTAGGAGAAGGAAACAATATAAATAAAATGGTACCTTTATATTATTGTAGTATTTTATTATATGCAGGATTACTCAGTTCATTTGGAACAGGAAATTTTGAAAGAAGCGGAAATGTATTTTTAGCAACAGGAGGAATAATAGGAGGAATAGTTTTTATAATTTTCCCAACCACATCTTTACCAGAATATCCATGGTTTCATTTTATAAGTATCCACAGCTTTTTATTCCACGGAATTATGGTGTATCTAGGAATTATTATAAATAAATTTAAATATATAGATTTGGAAATGTCTGATTTAAAATTATATTCTACACTTATTTTTGCAATATGTATGGCTGCATATGCTATTAATTTAAGATTTGGCAGTAATTTAATGTTTATTTCACAAGATTTCCCAAACAGCCCAATTTCTGCAATTTACCATGTATTAGGAAGCGCTTTTACACCTTTAATGATAATTGCACAAATGACATTACCATTTTTTGTTGTATATGGAATTGTTAAAAATATAAATAACAAAAAAATGGTAAAAGCATTAAATTAAATAAAATATATTAACAACAACTTTTTTCAAAAAAACCCTTTTAAATTTCCACAAAATGTTATAAAATAGGATAAAGTATAACCTTAAGGAGAAAAAAGGATGAATAAAAAGTGGGAATTTTATGAAAAAAATGAAGAAAAAGTAGAAGAAATACAAAAAAAATTTAAATTAAGTAGACTGTTAGCAACAATAATAGCAAATAAAGAATTAAAAAATAATGATGAAATTGAAGTCTTTTTAAAACCAACAAGAAAAGATTTTCATGATCCATATTTAATGCCAGATATGGAAATTGCAGTTAACAGAATAATTAAAGCAATCAATAACCAAGAAAAAGTTATAATTTATGGAGATTATGATGTAGATGGAATAACAAGTATTACTGTATTAAAAAAATTCTTAGCTGATAGAGGATTAGAAGTTGATAGTTATATTCCAAATAGACTTGATGAAGGATATGGATTAAATAAAAATGCAATTGATTATATAGTATCAAAAGGCTATGACTTAATGATTACAGTAGATTGTGGAATTTCTGGAAATGAAGAAATTGATTATGCAAATACACTAGGTTTAGAAACAATAGTTACAGACCATCATGAACCAACAGAAACATTACCAAAAGCATTAGCAGTAGTAGATGCAAAAAGAAAAGATAACAAATATCCATTTAATCAATTAGCAGGAGTTGGTGTTGTATTTAAATTAATACAAGCAATTAGTCAAGTATATAAATTAGAAGAAAAGGAATATTTAAAATATCTTGACATAGTATGTGTAGGAACAATTTCAGATATTGTACCTTTAGTTGATGAAAACAGAGTTATAACAAAATTAGGACTAAAATTAGTTGAAGTTACAAAAAATATTGGATTAAAATCATTATTAGCAACTATTGGATATAAAAAAGTTGATTCATCAGCAATATCATTTGGAGTAGCTCCAAGAATTAATGCTTGTGGAAGAATGGGACATGAGCAAGATGCTTTACAATTATTTTTAACAGATAATGTTGTTGAAGCAGTAAAAATTTCTCAAAAATTAAATGAATATAATAAACAAAGACAAGACATAGAAAAGAAAATATTTGAAGAAGTTTTAACTAAAATTGAAAATGGTGAAAAAGATAAACCCTGTATTGTTTTAGCAGAAAAAAATTGGCATCATGGTGTAATTGGAATTGTTTCTTCAAAAGTTACTGAAATGTATTATAAACCAAGTATTTTAATCTGTTTAGAAAATGGAGAAGGAAAAGGTTCAGGAAGAAGTATTCAAGGATTTGATTTACATGAAGCTTTGACAAAATGTAGTAATCATGTTGATAGATTTGGCGGACATTCTATGGCTATTGGTATTAGTGTGTCTGAAGATAATTTTGAAGCTTTTAAATCTGAATTTGAAGATTATGTTTCAAATACAAATATAAATGAATTAATTCCTGTAATTAAAGTTGATGAAGAGGTTTTTGCAAAAGACATAAATATTAATGCTGTTAATGAATTAAATGCCTTAGAACCTTTTGGAGAGGCTAATAAAATGCCAATTTTTATGTACAGAAACCTTAGAATTAATTCAATAAGAGCATTATCTGATGGTAAACATTTAAAATTAACATTAAAAGATGAGAATATGATTATTGATGCTATTGGATTTAATATGGGAAATTTAGTTGATGAATTTTTAATTGGTGATAAAATTGATGTTCTTGGAAATCTTGAAGTCAATAGATTTAATGGACGTGAAAATGTTCAGATTAATTTGAAAGATTTAAGAAAATCTTATTAGAGATTTGAGGCAATTTTCTAGAATAGATAGTTAGGGGATGATTTAATGTCAGAAGTTAAAGATGTTACAATAGATGATATTCTTGATAAAATGAAGAAAAATAATAGAAAAAGTGATTTAAAATTAATTAAAAGAGCATATGATTTTGCTAAAGAAAAACATGGTGATCAACTTAGAAAATCAGGTGAACCATATATAATTCATCCAGTTCAAGTTGCTTATATTTTAGCAGGATTAGAACTTGATGATGCAACAATTTGTGCTGCATTATTACATGATGTTGCTGAAGATACTGATGTTACAATTAAAGATTTAGAAAAAGAGTTTTCTACAGAAATTGCTGAAATGGTTGATGGAGTAACAAAATTAGGCAATTTAAAATATACAAGTGCTGAAGAACAACAAGTTGAAAATTATAGAAAAATGTTTTTAGCAATGGGAAAAGATATTAGAGTAATATTAATTAAATTAGCTGATAGATTACATAATATGAGAACATTGAAATTTTTAAGAAGAGATAGACAAATAGCTATATCAAAAGAAACACAAGATTTATATGCACCTCTTGCAAATAGATTAGGTATGTATTCTTTAAAATGGGAATTAGAAGATTTAGCTTTTAAATATCTAAATCCAGATGAATATAGAGAAATTGTTGAAGGAATTGATAAAAAAAGAGAACAAAGATTACAATTTATAAATCAAATTGTTGAACAAATAAATGAAGAATTAAAAAGACAAAAAATTAAAGCAGAAATTACAGGAAGAGCAAAACATTTATATAGTATTTATAGAAAAATGCAAAGAGATAATAAATCTTTAGATCAAATTTATGATTTATTTGCATTACGTATTTTAGTAGATTCTGTTAAAGATTGTTATGCAGCATTAGGAGTTGTTCATGAATTATATAATCCAATGCCTGGAAGATTTAAAGATTATATTTCAGTCCCAAAACCTAATATGTATCAATCTTTACACACAACATTAATAGGACCAAAAGGAACTCCTTTTGAAGTTCAAATTCGTACATATGAAATGCATAGAATTGCTGAATTTGGTATTGCTGCACATTGGGCATATAAAGAAGCAAATAAATTCAAAAAAACATCTGTTGTTGTTCAAGAAGATAAATTAGCATGGCTTCGTGAAACTTTAGAATGGCAAAAAGATATGCAAGACCCACAAGAATTTCTAAATACATTAAAAACAGAACTTTTTGTTGATGAAGTTTATGTTTTTACACCAAAAGGTCAAATTAAAGTATTACCAAGAGGTGCGACACCAATTGATTTTGCATATAGTATCCATGCTGAAATTGGTCATCATATGACAGGTTGTAAAATAAATAGTAAAATGATGCCAATTGTTACAACTTTAAAAAATGGAGATATTGTTGAAATTATTACATCAGATCAATCTAAAGGTCCAAGTCGTGATTGGCTTAAATTTGTAAAAAGTTCAAGTGCTAAAAATAAAATCCAAGGATGGTTCAAAAAAACACAAAGAACAGAGAACATTGAAAAAGGTAAAGATTTAATTGAAAAAGAAATTAAAAGAATCGGAATTCCATATTCTAAAATCTTCAAAAATGAATATGTTCAAATTGCATTAAATAGATATAAATTTAACACAATTGAAGATATGTACTCAGCTGTAGGATTTGGTGCAATTTCAGCTACAAAAATTATTGCTAAAATACTTGAAGCATACAAAAAAGATAATCAAGATGAATTTATTGAACAAACTCTTGAAGATTTAGTAAATGAAAGAGGAAGAAGAACAAAACCATCAAGTGTTGGTGTTGTTGTAAAAGGAATTGATAATTGTTTAGTAAGGCTTTCAAAATGTTGTAATCCTGTTCCAGGTGATGATATAGTAGGATTTATTACACGTGGTAGAGGTGTTTCAGTTCACAGAAAAGATTGTGTAAATATTAGTGATTTAATTTCTCAGGAAGATAGAATGATTGATGTTTATTGGTATAATGATTCAAATAGTTCTTATAATGTTGATATTGAAATTTTAGCAAATGATAGAAATGGACTATTAGCTGATATAATCAAACAAATCGCTTCTGTTAAAACAAGATTAATTGCAGTTAATTCAAAAGTAAATAAAGAAAAAATTGTTATTACAGATGTTACTGTAGAAGTTGAAAATCTTGATGATTTGAACAATATATTAAAATCTTTGAGAAAAATTGATAATGTTTATGAAGTTAATAGAAAAAAGATGTAAATTATAATTTTATAAATGTTTATTAAAAATTATTAAAGTGAAATTTATTGAAAAGTTATTAAACTAAATTTTATTTGATAGATTATTTGATTAATTAAAATTTATTTAATAGATTATAAGAGTAAAATTTATTTTAAAATTATGAATTAATAATAAAATAGCAGAAGGAAGATGAAAAAATGATACTAAAGAGAATAAAAGTATTAACACCATACATGATAAGTACAAACACATATATAATACAAGATGAAAACACAAAAGAAACAATGGTTGTAGATCCAGGAGGAGAAGTAGATAAAATCATCAGAATGCTAGATATTTTAAAAGCTGATTTAAAATATATTTATCTAACACATTGCCATGGAGACCATATAGGAGGTGTAAGAGAACTTCAAGACAAAAAAGGAGGCAAAATTTTAATCCATAGATTTGATGCAGAAGGACTTACAAACCCAGATATAAGTTTAACACAATACTTAGGAATGGAGGCAAGTTTTGAACCAGATTCAAGATTAAATGATGGAGATCTTTTACATTTAGGAAATTTAGAACTAAAAGTAATACATACCCCAGGTCACACAAAAGGAGGAACATGTCTATATTGTGAAAAAGAAGGATTTTTAATTAGTGGAGATACTTTATTTAGAGGTACTTGGGGAAGAACAGATCTTCCAACAGGAGGATTAGAAGATATAATGAACTCAATCACAAAAAAATTGCTTGTATTACCATTAAAAACAATTGTATATCCAGGACATGGAAAATCAACAATGATAAGGGAAGAAAGACCAATTTATTTAGAATTAAAACCTAGAATAGACTAATTTTATTTATTTTAGTTAACTTATTTTTAAAATTTATTTAAAAGCTCCAAAGTCATAAACTTTAATTCCTAAACATATAATATTTATAACATATTATATGCAAAGGAGAAAATCATCAATTGAAAATTAAAGTTTTAACAATAAAAGACCTAACTAAATATTTAGCAAAATCAATCATAATATTTATTATTATGATAGTTTTTGCTAATTTTTTTTATGACCGAAATAATCCAAATGCATATTTTTTATTTGATTCAATGAAATTTGCATCAACATTAAAAAAAGAAATTGTAAGTTTAGCAGCATTAAATTCAAATGATGAAAAAACAATATTAACAAATAATTATTTAAATGGAAATAGTTATTTAGAACAAACAATAAATAGTGAATTAGGTTTATTTAAACTAGTTGCAACAACAAATTTTAATGATGTTAAAATTGGAAAAAAAGCAGATAATCTAGAAAATACTGATACAAAAAATCAATTAAATAATTCATCTGATGGAACAAATTCTACTGAAAACAATAATCAAAATACATATACTGATTCAAGAGAAATACAATTAGCACAATCTGGTTTAACAACAGAAATTTTGCCTACAAATATTCCAGATAAAGCAACATGTGAAATATTTGGAGTAAAATTAAGAAATGAATCAGATTATAATTTATCATCAGAAATAACAGATTTAAATGTAACATGCAACAAAAATGATATTATAATATTTCATACACATACATGTGAAAGTTATACACCAACAGAACAAAATACATATAATTCTACAGGAAATTTTAGAACAACAGATTTAAATTATTCAGTTGCACGAGTAGGTGATGAATTAGAAAAATACTTGAAAAATTATGGATTTAATGTGGTTCATGATAAATCTTACCATGATTATCCAGCATATAATGGTTCATATAATCGTTCATTAGTTACAGTTAAAAATCTACTTAATCAATATACAAATACTGATGTTGTAATTGATTTACATAGAGATGCAATTGGAGATAATACATATGCTCCAAAAGTAAAAATTGGTGATGATTATTGTGCAAGAATTATGTTTGTAATAGGTACTGATGGTGGTGGATTAAAACATGATAATTGGAGAAATAATGTTAAATTTGCAATAAAAATTGTTCAAAAAGCAAATGAATTATATCCTGGTTTATGTAAGCCAATTATTGTTAGAAATTCAAGATATAATCATCATTTGGCTAATAATGCTTGTATTATTGAGGTTGGTGCTACTGGAAATACATTAGAAGAATGTATTAATAGTATGAAATATTTGTCAAGAATTTATAATGAAACAGAGTTTTAGAACATAGAAATTTGCTTTATTTATATTAAAAAAACAAAATTAATAATTAAGAAAAAACGGAATTCCTACTTGAAATTATAAATTACTTAATGTAGAATAAATACATATACAAAAGAAGGAGTGATTATCAGTGTCTAATATAAAAATCAATTTGAAAAATAGTAAAATATCTAATAATAAAATAATGGAATATTCAGAAGAAGTAAAAAATATCCATATGATGATGAATAAAAAAGCAAATAGCAAAACTGAATTTTTAGGCTGGTTAGGTTTACCTTGCAAATCTAATAAAAAAGAACTTGATAAAATAAAAAAATGTGCAAAAAAAATTCAAGAAAATTCAGATGTTTTGCTTGTTATTGGAATAGGTGGCTCATATTTAGGTGCAAGAGCAGTTATAGAAAGTTTGACAAATTCATTTTATAATATGCAAAATAAAGAACAAAGAAAATTTCCACAAATTCTGTATGCAGGAAATAATTTAAGCACTTCTTATATAAATGATTTGATTGAATATATTCAAGACAAAGATTTTTCAATAAATGTTATTTCAAAATCAGGAACTACAACAGAACCTGCAATTGCTTTCAGAATTTTCAGAAATCTTTTAGAAGATAAATATGGAATTAAAGAAGCTAAAAATAGAATTTATGTTACAACTGATAAACAAAAAGGAGCTTTAAAAGAATTAGCTGATGAAGAAGGTTATGAAACTTTTGTTATTCCAGATAATATTGGTGGAAGATATTCAGTCCTTACTCCTGTAGGACTTTTGCCTATTGCAAGTGCAGGGATAGATATTGATAAATTACTAGATGGAGCACGTTTTGCACAAGAAAAATATGATGATATTAATTTAAAATATAATGATTGTTATAGATATTCTGTTACTAGAAATATTTTATATAAAGAAAATAAAAACATTGAAATTTTAGTAGGATATAATCCAAAATTTCATTATTTTATAGAATGGTGGAAACAATTATATGGAGAAAGTGAAGGAAAGGATCTAAAAGGAATTTTCCCATCAGGTGTTGAATTTACAACAGATTTACATTCACTTGGTCAATATATCCAAGAAGGTAGAAGATGCATATTTGAAACTGTTTTAAATATCAAAAAAGAAAATTCAGAAATTAAAATGAATTATGAAGATGATAATTTAGATGGATTAAATTATTTAGCTGATAAAAATTTAAGTTATATTAATGAAAAAGCAATGGAAGGAACAGTTCAGGCCCATGTTGAAGGAGGGGTTCCAAATATTATTATTGAAATTGATGAATTAAATGAAGAAACTATTGGACATTTAATATATTTTTTTGAAAAAGCATGTGCAATGTCTGGATTTTTACTTGGTGTTAATCCATTTAATCAGCCAGGTGTTGAAAAATACAAAAAAAATATGTTTACATTATTAGAAAAACCAGGATATTGTGAAAAAAAGTAAAATAATTGTATATAATAATATAAATTAGTTAAGTAAAATTCAAAAGAAAAGGAGAAAAAATACAATGGAAGGTGGCAAAGTTATTAAAATTAACTTGATGGGAGCAATTGGAACTATAATTTTGATTATATGTGTAATTATAGGAATTGTTGTATTTGTAAATAAAAATAAAAGTTCTAATTCAAAAAAAGATAATAATAATATAATATTAGAAAAGGAAAAATATAGTGAAATTGATATAACAGAAGAAGTATATATTAAAGGTGAAACAAAAAATATAACTATGAGAACAGTAAAAAGTCCTTTGAAATATAAAATTAATTATGATGTTGACAGTTTTTATTTTAAAAGAGAAGGAGATACAGATAAATTTGAATCAAATGTTACAGAAACATCAGAAATTATTATTAAGAAAAACCAACAGGGATTTGAAGAAAAAGTAAAAGAATTAATTGAAAGTGAACAAGAAAAAAAATCAAAAGACAATACATATATTTTGGATTCTAAGGAAATAAATGGGAAAACATGTTATATTGAGGAATTTGTAAAAGACAATTCTTTAAATAGATATTATTATATAGCAAAAGATGATGATTATTATGAAATTCAAACAAAATGTGGTCTTAATTTTGCTGAATCTATTGTACCAATTACTGAAAAAATGATGGAAAGTTTTGAAACTACTATTTAATTTTTTAGAAAGATATCTTAAAAGATGTGTTCATTATTAGTTTTAGCTTAGAGTGCAATTTAAAAGCTACCAACAATATGGAAAATAATTTAAAAAACATATTTAAAAGTGTTGACTTTTCTGCAATTTATGATAAAATATATGAAATTAAATATAGTGTTGAGAAAGAAAAAATGTATTTATGGTTTATAGAGAGCTAATATTTGGTGGAAATTAGTAACTAAAATATATGGGGAGCTTTTGAGCTAATAAAATTTAAAGAGGATAATATTTTAAATCAAAAATAAATTTACGTATTTAATAAGCAAATTACAATGATTAAAATAATGTCAATTAGGGTGGAACCGCGGAAATTGAACTTTCGTCCCTAGCTTGTTATAGGCTAGACTGGACGGAAGTTTTTTTGATGAAAAATATATCCACAAATATGTCTCACACTAAAAAGGAGGAATTATTATGTTAGACAATATGGAAAAAATGGTCGCATTATGCAAAGGAAGAGGATTTATATATCCAGGTTCAGAAATTTATGGAGGTCTTGCAAATTCATGGGATTATGGACCATTAGGTGTTGAATTAAAAAACAATGTAAAAAAAGCATGGATGAAAAAATTTATTCAAGAATGTAAATATAATGTTGGATTAGATGCAGCAATTTTAATGAATCCACAAACATGGGTCGCAACAGGTCATGTTGGAGGATTTAGTGATCCATTAATTGATTGTAGAGAATGTAAAACAAGACATAGAGCAGATAAATTAATTGAAGAATGGATGCATGAAAATAACTGTGAAGAAGTTGTTGATGGATGGCCTGATGAAAAAATGATTAATTATATTAAAGAACATAATATCGTTTGTCCTAATTGTGGTAAACAAAATTTTACAGACATCAGAAAATTTAATTTAATGTATAAAACATTTCAAGGTGTAACAGAAGATACAACATCACAAATATATTTAAGACCAGAAACAGCACAAGGAATCTTTGTTAATTTCAAAAATGTTGTAAGAACAACAAGAAAAAAATTACCTATGGGAATTGGTCAAATTGGAAAAGCTTTTAGAAATGAAATAACACCAGGAAATTTCACATTTAGAATACGTGAATTTGAACAAATGGAATTAGAGTTCTTCTGTAAACCAGGAACAGATTTAGAATGGTTTACATTCTGGAAAGAATTTTGTGAAAATTGGTTAATTAATTTGGGAATGAAAAAAGAAAATATTAGATTAAGAGATCATAGTAAAGAAGAATTAGTATTTTATAGTAAAGCAACAACAGATATCGAATTTGCATTCCCATTTGGATGGGGAGAATTATGGGGAATTGCTGATAGAACAGATTATGATTTATCAAGACATATGGAACATTCAAAACAAGATTTATCATATTTAGACCCAGAAACAAATGAAAAATATATACCATATGTAATTGAACCATCATTAGGATGTGATAGAGTAACACTTGCATTTTTGTGTAATAGTTATGAAGAACAAAAAATTGCTGATGGAGATACACGTACAGTATTACATTTACATCCAGCATTAGCACCATTTAAAGTGGCTGTATTGCCATTATCAAAAAAATTAAGTGAAAAAGCAAATGAAGTATATGAATCATTAAGCAAAAAATTTATGTGTGATTATGATGAGGCTGGAAGTATTGGAAAACGTTACAGAAGAGAAGATGAAATAGGAACACCATATTGTGTAACAATAGATTTTGATACTTTAGAGGATAATCAAGTTACAGTAAGAGATAGAGATACTATGGAACAAGTAAGAATTCCAATAAGTGAATTGGAAAATTGGATTCAAGAAAAAATTGAGTTTTAATGAGATTTCTTGAAATATTTTGGTGACCAGGCAATTTTTGCCTGGTCACCAAAATATTTCACAATTATATTACAAAAATATTACATTTTCGTAATATAAAACAATTTCGTTGACCTTTTTCGACAACAATGTTATACTAAATTTGTAAAAATATATGTTGCAAAAGAGGAGGCGGAGAAAGTGGTTAAAAATACTTACTTTTTGCGAGAAATTAAATCAAAGAATTTAATCACAAAAATGATTGTTGTAAATCTAATTATATACATATGTATGACAATATTTATACCACATAATACTTTAGCTGTACAGGCAAAATATCCGTATGTACAGGGAAGTCTTGTCAGTTATCCTGGATATGAAAAACTAATAAGAGAATTAAAAAATAAACATCCAAACTGGAATTTTACAATTTTAAACACAGGTTTAGATTGGAATGATGTAATAAAAAATGAAACTGTTGCATCACATGGTAGAAATTTAATTTGGTATACAAACAGTGGAAGTTGGGTTTGCTCAACATGTGGTGATAAGTTATATGATTCAGGAAAATGGAAATGTGCGTCTGAAACAGCTGTTGCATATTACATGGACCCACGTAATTGGTTAAATGAAGAAAATATCTTCCAATTTGAAAATTTGGCATATAATGGAGATATTCAGAATATAGATGGAGTAAACAAAATTGTAAGTACAATTCCATGGGCAAATGTTGGAAGTATTAATTATACAAAACCAGATGGAACAACAGGTGTAATTCAAAAATCATATTCACAAGTAATTATGGAAGCTGCAAGAGATGCTGGAATTAGTCCATATCATTTAGCTGCAAGAATTAAACAAGAACAAGGCACAGGTGTAACAGCAAGTGCAACAGGTTCAGGTACATATGGTGGTCATATTGGATATTATAATTTTTTAAATATTAAAGCAACTGGAAATGATATAATTGGAAATGCCTTAAATTATGCTCAAAATCAAGGATGGGATAACCCAGAAAAAGCAATAAGAGGTGGAGCAGTATTTTTAGCATCAAGCTATATTTCAAAAGGACAATCTACTTTATATTTACAAAAATTTGATGTAGACAGCTCAGATGGTAGTTTATATTATCATCAATATATGCAAAATGTTTCAGCAGCTTTATCAGAAGGAAATACAGTAAAAAAATCATATGAAAGTATGGGATTTTTAGATAGTAATATAAATTTCGTAATTCCTGTTTATAATAATATGCCAGGAGAAGGTTCATATGATGAAGGAAGTAGTTCAATTGTTACACAAAGTGTTAAAGTAACTGGTGATGATGTTATAGTTAGAAATGGTAAAGGTACTTCAAGTGCTGAAATCACAAGACTTAAATTAGGTACTATATTATTAAGAATTGAAACATCAGGAAATGAAGTTGATGGACATTATTGGGATAAAATTGTTTTAGAAGATGGAAGTAAAGGATATATAGCAAGAGATTATTTAGAACAAATTGCTGATGTTACAAATGCAAATATTTCAGCTGTTGCAAATGTTAATGTAAATGTAAGAAATGGCCCAGGAACAAATGGAACAAGTGTAATTAGAACTTTAACTTCAGGTCAATCTGTTACAATAATAGAAACAGGAAAATACAATGGATTAGATGGATATAATTGGTCAAGAGTTAAATTAAATAATGGAGCACAAGGTTATATGGTAAGTGAATATTTAACTGAGGTTAATAAAACTAATTATCAAATGGCTTATGTAGAATGTAATTCTGATGGAAAAGTTTATGTAAGAAGTGGAATTGGTACTGGATATTCAATTGTTACTGCACTTGGAAAAGATACAAAAGTAACTGTTTTACAAAAAAATGCAGGTCAAGCTAATGGATTTGATTGGGATAAAATTGTTACATTAGAAGGATTAGAAGGATATATGGCAAATACTTATTTAAGGTATGAAGATAATAATACTGGAGATAATAATAATACTTCTGATGTAAAAAAAGGAGATGCAAATGGAGATGGAGTAATAAATTCAGGCGATTTATTAGCTATTCAAAAGCATTTACTAGGAGTTAAAATAATAACAGATCCAGCCAGAATAAATGCTGCAGATGCAAATGGAGATGGAGTAATAAATTCAGGTGATTTATTAAAAATACAAAAATATTTATTAGGAGTTTCAAGCCTATAAAATAAGAAAGGATAGATTTATGAAAAACATAATAAAAAAATGCTCATTTATAACTATAATATTTTTTGCTGTATTGCTGTTTAATAAGGTTGATGCTGCTACATGTAATGTATCAGCAAATAAAACTAATATACAAGTTGGAGAACAAGTAAGTGTTTCTGTTAATGTAAATGCTGGGGCTTGGAATTTAAGAATTAATGGAGGAGGTTTAACAAGTGGTGATACATCTGGATTAGTTGGACAAACAAATACAACAGCAAATTCAAATGCTAGTAAAACATATACATTTACAGCAAATTCAGCTGGAACATATACAATATCTGTAACAGGAGATATAACTGATTATGATACAGACCAACCAATTAATATTTCTAAACCAATCACAATTACTGTTTCAGAAAAAAAGCAAGAACAACCAGTAACTCCAACAGAACCAACAACACCAACACAACCAACAGCACCAACATTTTCAAATACAAATAAAAAAATGTATGCAACAGACAAAATTAATTTACGTTCAAGTTGGTCAACAAGTTCAGCTGCAACATCAGTAGAAAAAGGAACAGAATTAACAGTAACAGGAACTTCAACAGAAAAAATTAATGGATATGTTTGGTATAGAGTATCATATAATGGAACAAAATATGTTGCAAGTGGTTTATTAACAGCAACAAAACCACAAGTTGAAGAAAACAAAGAAGATGAAAAACAAGAAAATGAAAATAAAGAAAAATCATCAAATAAAGCTTTAAAAGATTTAGTAGTACAAAATTATAAATTATCACCAGAATTTACATCAGAAAATACTAAATATACTTTAGAAGTAACAAAAGAAGTTGATAAATTAGAAATTACACCTATACCAGAAGATAGTGAAGCAAAAGTACAAATAGCAGGAAATGAAAATTTTAAAATAGGAAATAATATAGTAAAAATTACAGTTACAGCAGAAGATGGAACAACAAGAATATATACAATAACAGTAACAAAAACAAACCAATCTGGTAATGAAGAAGAAGGAAATACACTAAAATTAAAGAGTCTACAAATAAAAGAAGGAACACTAAGTCCATCATTTGACCCTGAAACTACAAATTATACAGTAGAAGTATCAGATCCAGCATCAATTAATATAAATGAATTTATTACAGCTATTGCAGAAGATGAAGATGTTGAAGTAACAATTGCTGAATCAAAACAAAGTGAAAGTGGAAATAGAGTAATTACAATAATGCTTGAAAATAGTGATGGAACTAAAAGTGGTGTATATCAAATAACATTAAAAAAATCAGCAATTATTCCAGTTGGAAATTTAAAACAAGATATATTTAAAAATAATAAAATTTACTTTATTTTAGGTGGAATAATCGCAATATTATTAATAGCTATAATTGTTGTAATTATTTTATTAAAGAAAACATCAAAAGACTCTGAAATTGAAGATGTACAAGATGCTGATGAATTAGATGATAATTATGATTATTCATTAAAAAATGCAATTGATCAAGCAAATAGTGATGAAAATAATACATCTGAATTTGATGAAATGGTTGAAAATAGTGGAGTAAAATCTCAAATTTTATCACAAAACAGTGATTTTGATGATGAAGATGATAATACAGAATATAATGTTTTTCAAAATGATGATGAAGATTTAGGAAATAGTGATGAAACAAAAAGATATAAAATGAGTGATGAAATTACTGAATCTAAAAATAAGAAAAAAGGAAAACATTTCTAAGATGTGTTTTTAAAGATATTTTAAAAAGGAAAAGAGCCGAATCCTTAATGGAAACGACTCTTTTTATACAATAATATCATAGTTCATCAGCTACAATTTTTTTGAAAGGATACAAGTATTATGGATAAAAATTTAGTAATAATATCAGCATTTTTGGGATTATTTTTAATTTTATTTTTTATAAAATTACGTTATTCAAAATCAAAGTGCAGTAAAAAAATAGAAGCAACATATTTAAAAAGTAATAGTTATACAAGCACAGGTGGACGTGGTTGGGTAACAAATTATGCTCCTGTATTTAAATATAATTTTAATGGTAAGGAATACATAAATCAATCTTTCCAATTATTATCTAAGAAGAAAATACAAGAATTCATAGCTGGTAAAAATTATATTATAATTGTAAATGAAGAAAAGCCAAATAAATTTATTTTAAATAAAAATATAGAATTTACTGAAATATTGATGTTATTAATTGGAATATTTTTTCTTTTTACTGTTGTGTTAAATATTATTTTATAGTTATGTTATATAAAGTTCATATATACTATTTTTTTATATGATAGGTGGTAATAATATGAAGCTAAATGAAAAATTGATAAAGTATAAGATTAAAATAATTATATTGTGAAAAAATTGCGGAAATTAAAGGATTATCAGAGGAAGAAGTTGTGAAAGAAACTACCAAAAATGCATGTAGTGTATATGGAATTAAAATTTATAAATAGTATAAAGATAAGATTAATAGCAATAATTTAGAGTTATAAGAGGAGTCATAAATTATGAAAAAGAAGTCTAATAATTTAAGTAGATTAGTTAAATATTATAAAAAATATAAATGTTTGTCTATAATGGTAATCGTATTAAGTTTGGGATATGCAGGGATATCTTTATTATCACCAATATATGAAGGTAAAATGTTGGGTTATTTTGAAAATTTTAATAAAACTCAAATATTAAGAACAGCTCTATTCTTAGTTGTATTAAGAATTATAATAGAAATTGTTACTAATTTATGGTCAAGAACAGTTTTAAAGCTAAATGGAAAAGTAAATTTTAATTTAAAAAGTGATATGCTAAAAAGTTTAACAAATTTTGAAGTTAAAAATTTTGATAATACAAATTCAGGACTTTTTATATCTAGATTAAACAAAGACACAACTGAGTTATCTGAATTATTTGATTATATAACAGATGATTTATCAGGAATTATACTTAATATTAGTTTTATAATTTATGTGTTTTTTCTTAACGTATATTTAGGTTTATATTTGATTTTAAATGTAATATTAGTATATATTTTAACATCTAAGAAGTTATTTTATTATAAAAGAGTAAAAAGAGAATATAAAGAAAAAGATGAAAAGGTAATTGGATTATATACTGATGTAATAAGAGGAATTAGAGAAATAAAAGATCTTAATCTAAAATCTGTTGTTTTGCAAGATGTAAATAAAAAGCAAACAGAAACAATTAAAGCAGAAATAAAGAGTATACATACAAGGAGAACATGGGATAGATGGATTAAAGCTTTTCAACACATATTAGATTTTATATTTATACTAATATCAGTTTATTTTATTACAAATAATTTGCTAGAAATAAGTTCATTTTTAATAATTTTCTTATATAAAAATAAAGTATTAGATTTGATAAATTATATATCTGAAATAAGAGAAAAATTAGCAGATGGAAAAGTGTCAGCACAAAGGGTATTTGACATAATTACATATGAATCATTTTCTAAGGAAATATATGGAGATTTAAACATCAAAAATATACAAGGGTCAATTGAATTTAAAAATGTAAAATTTAAATATGATTCAAATAGCTTATTTGAAAATCTTAATTTTAAAATAAATTCCAACAAAATGGTGGCTATTGTTGGAAAAAGTGGAGAAGGAAAATCTACTATACTAAAATTAATAAACAAAAGTTATAGTGCTAATGATGGTGAAATATTAATAGATAATTATAATATAAATACTTTATCAGAAGAAACAATAAGAAATAATATTTCAGTAGTTTCACAATCCCCATACATTTTTAATCTTTCTATAAAAGAAAATATAAAATTAGCAAATCCTGAAGCTACAGATAAAGAAGTAGAAGAAGTTTGCAAAAAAGCTCAATTACATGATGTTATTGTAGAAATGCAAGATGGATATGACACTATAGTAGGTGAAAATGGAGTAATATTAAGTGGTGGACAAAAACAAAGATTAGCAATAGCTAGAGCTTTAATAAAAAAATCAAAAATAATTTTATTTGATGAAGCGACAAGTTCTCTAGATAATAATAATCAAGAGAAAATAAAAAACATTATTAAAAATTTATCTAAAAATCATACTGTAATAATTGTGGCACACAGATTAAGCACTATAATCGATTCGGATTGTATATTTGTCTTAGATAATCATGGTATAATCGATAGTGGAACTCATAATGAATTAATTAAAAAATGTTCAGAATATAAAAATCTTTATGAGATTGAAGGTTGAAAAAAATAAAGAAAATATTTGTAGGGAGTACACAATGTCATCAGTTTAAAGAGAATTAAGTACATAAAAAAACAAGTGGATTGCATTTTATATTTGCAACCCACTCATTTTTAATTACTTGAACAATTCTGTATGCTCAATCAGACGATAATCACTCCCATCAGTTAACTGAAATTTGAATTTCTTATCAAGAGTTCTATCATATTTTATATAAAATCTCAATATACGCAATAAAATTTTTGATAATAAAACGTAATAAAACGGTAGTATGGAAAAAAATCTATTTATATTGAAAAATATTATAAATTAGCATATAATTAATAAAAATAAGAAAAGGAGAAGTATTATGTCAAAATTATTAATAAGTGACTATGATCAAACATTTTATTTAAATGATGAAGATATAGAAAAAAATAAAATATATGTAAATAAATTTATAGATTTAGGTAATTTATTTGCTATTGCTACAGGAAGAAGTTATTTAGATTTTTATAATAAATTAGACATATATAAATTTAATTACAATTACACTATTTTAAATCACGGAGCGACCATTATAGATAAAAATAATAAAGTTTTATTTAATATTTGTATTTCAAATGAAATTGTTTCACAAATTCAAAACGATTTAAACTTGAGTGAGTGTATGAATTGTTTTTGTTGTAGTGGAATTAATAGCAGAGTAACATTTGAACACAAAGATTTAACTAAGATACACGTAAAATATAGCTCAAAAAATTATGCATTAGATAAAGCAAATTTTATTAACAACAAATATGGAAATTATGTTAAAGCATATTATGTGAATACAAATTCTATTGAAATTATTTCTAATAAAACAAATAAAGCTAAAGCTATATATTGGCTAATTAAATTTTGTAACAATATTAATAAAGATGATACATATGTCATAGGTGATAGTTATAGTGATATAGAAATGGTACAAGAATTTAACGGCTACTGTATGGAAGATTCAGTATCAGAATTAAAATCAATAGCTATTAAAGAATATAATAGCGTATCTAGTTTAATAAAGGATATATTAAATGAACAAAAATAAAGAAGAAAACATATTAATAGTTTCAACACATTTATTAAAATTTGAAAAGCTGTAAAAATATGTAAGAGGATAAAAAATGAAACAAAAATTTAGTAAAAATATTTTTAACACATTTTTATTTGTTTTGCCATATATATTAGTTGAATTTACAAATACATTATTAGTTATTATAGATAAGTCCATGTCTAATTCTATAGGAAAAACTGCAATAATTGTATTTTCTTCTTTTATTACTTTAAATTGGGCAATTAATACCATTCAAACTTGTATAAGTAATGCACATGCAATAGTGTTAGCTAGAGATAAAGATAATTCTAAGAAGGTTAATAGTTCAGCAATGTTAATAGAATTAATTAGTTCTGTAGTGATTTCTATATCAATTTTTATTTTTTCAAACCAAATAACATATGTGTATAATTTAGAAAATGATGCAAGAGCAATACTAACGATAATATTAAAATTAAAAGCAATACAATTACCATTATTATCAATAGGATATGTTCCTAAAAATATATTGAAAATTAATAATAAAACAAATAAAATTTGGATTGCAATAGTTATTTCGTCTTTAATAAATATAACAGGAGATTATATAAGTATAAAATTGGGATATAATGAAATCGGAATATATGTAGCAACAATAATCTCTCAACTTGTAAATACTATATTGTTATTATTGTTTTCTAAATACAAGTGGTATAGAAGCAGTTTAGATTATATAAAACAAATACTATATTTTGCAAAAGATTTAATATTTAATAAAATTGTTCAAAGAATAGTTAATATATATTATACAAGTGTAGCAAGTTCTTTTGGTACTAATATTTACGCAATTCATTGTGTATGTGGAACAATAGTTGATACATTATGTGAAATAATCGAGGGATACTATTCTGGACTTTTAGTTCAATATTCAAATGATATTGAAAATAAAACGGATAATTTCCTAAAAAAAGTTGATACAGTTGAATTATATGGAAATATTTTTGCAATTGCATTTATTCCAATATTCATATATCCTTCATGGTTAATTTTGGGAAATAAAATTCCTTGGGAAAGTTGTAATCCATATATATGGATATATTCAATTGAATTTGTAGCAGTTGTAGCTGGATGCAATTATAGAGCATATTTATCAGCTAATAAAAATACTAAGGCCATTAGTATGATGGCTTTTATAGGGGGAATTTGCGTAAGGGTTCCTCTATGCTATTTAATTCAAAAATACAATATTGGATTAATTGGATTAGCTTTTGTTTGTGGTATTGATAGAATAATAAGAGCTATATATTTAAGATTATATATAAAATTTAATAAAGCAAAATTATTTGTATAAAAATATTATATTATGTTTTGGTAGATATGTTCCCTTAGCATATAATAGCTTAAATACAAAAAAGATTTAGAACAATTACAAAAAATTATGAAGATATTGGCTGTATTGGATTGTTTGGCAGAGTTCAAAGAAAAGAAGCACATAAATTATATAATAAATTAGGATATGATGAAAATGCAGATAAAGGATTTGTAAAATATATAAATTAAGGATGGGTTAAATGGAAAAGATAGAAGTTAAATTAGAAAAAGATAATAATGATTTTTTTAGAGAATGGATTATAAAAGAATGGCAACATCATAATACAGTAGATCCAATATATCAATTAAGAATAATAAAACCAGAAGAATTAAAATTTAAAGAAAATGAAGAATATTATAAAATCTTATATAACAATAAGATGGTTGGATTCATTGGAATTAAAAATTATGAAAAAGAAATATATTTATATAGATTTTTTATAGATGAAAAATATAGAAATAATGGAATTGGTACTATTGCATTAAACCAAATAATAGAATTAGCAAAATTTCAAAATAAAGATTTATCGTTAGAGGTAATTGGAGAAAATATTGCTAGAGATTTATATGAAAGATTAGGATTTAAAACTCATTACAGAAGAATGATATTAAAAATAAATGATGATATATACGAAAATTAGGAGAAAGAATCTATGTGGTTATATTAGTGTTTATTATCAACCATCATTGGTGTTTTTACAGCAGTTGCGTTAAAGAAATGTTCAAATAATGAACTAAAAAGATCAGCTTCTAAAAATATATATTAATTGTTATTAAATTGCAATGAATGTATAGAAAAAATTAGTTCTATATAGTATAATTTTTATAGTTTGAAATTTGTAAAAGTTTGGAGGATATACATGAATATAGGAATAGATATAGATAATGTTATTTCAAATTATAAAAGAAAAAAAGTAAATGTTATATTAGATACTGATACTTATAATGAATATGATGACCAATTTGCATTATCATATTTAATAAAATCAAAAGACTTATTTAATATTGAGGCAATAACAGTTGCACCATATTCTCATACAAAAAGAAATGTAAAAGTAAAAGATGGACAAGAATTAAGTTATAATGAAATTTTAAAAATATGCAATTGGTTAAATTTTAAAACGAATAATAAAGTATTTAAGGGTTCAATGGATTACATTCAAAATGGTTATGATGAAACAAATGATGCTGTAAATAAAATTATAGAAATTGCTTTAAAAAATAATAAAACTTATATATTAGGAATTGGCGCTATTACTAATATTGCTTTAGCAATCAAAAAAGAACCCAAAATAGTAAATAAAATAGAAATTATTTGGTTAGGTGGCAATGAACTAGGCTATAAAGATAACCTTGAATATAATTTTAGACAAGATGTTGAAGCTGTAAAAATAGTATTTGAATCAGAAGTGAAGTTAACTATACTTCCTTGTAAAAATATTGTTTCAGAATTAAGAATTGATATTAATACCTTAAAAAAATATTTAAAAAACAAATCAGAATTATGTAATTATTAAATTGAAAGATTTTATAATGATGGGGATATCACGGAATACAAGAATCAAGAGTAATATGGGATATATCAGTAATAGCTTATATGATAAATAAAAATTGGTTTGAAACAAAACGAATAAGTTGTCCGAATGTGAGAGAAGATACTTCTTATGAAACAACAAATAATAGACATAATATTACCTTTGTTTCTAAATTAGATAGAAATAAAATATATGAGGATTTATTTTTAAAGTTAGGAGAATAAAAATGAAATTAACAAGCAAAGAGGCTTTAGATTTGTTAAATGAAAATATTGGTAAAACTTCAAGTGATAAATGGATAAAGCATTCTAAAAACGTAGGTTATGTAGCAGGTGTTATAGCAAGTAATATAAATTTGGATAGTGATTTTGCAAAGACATTAGGATATATACATGATATCGGTAAAAAGTATGGATTGAATAGTGATGATGGAGTAATACCTCATGCTATAAATGGTTATAATTATATTAAGTCTTTAGGCTATGATGAAGATTATGCAAGTATATGTATAAAACATTCTTTTTTAAATAATGATATCAACTGTTTAGCAAATGATAGAGATTATACTGATTCAAGTAATCAAAACTATGAGTTTATAAAAGAATATATAAAAAAAGAATATACAATTTATGAAAAAATAATTAATTTATGTGATTTGATGTGTACTGACAAAATATATACAGTAGATAAAAGAATGATGGACTTACTTTTAAGGCACGGAGTATATAAAAATACGCATTATCATATAAAAGAAACATATAAATTAAAAGAATATTTTGATAATTTATTAGGATATAATTTGTATGACTTGTTTCCAGAAATAAAAGAAAATTTATAAAAAGATTTGGGAATTCCCATATAAGAATTTGTGCAGGAGTACAAATTCAGTGCTGGCTGGACATAGATTTCATTCCCATATTCAAAAAAAGAGGATTAAATTATTTTGATAATTTTTCCTCTTTTTTGATATTATTTATTATAAAAAAAACTTACGAACTTTTCAGTCCATAAGTTGATTTCAATGGAGCGGTTAAGCTACAGCTTACGAACAACAATGTTCTCTTTCTAAATCTATTATATATGAAAACTTATTAAAATTCAATGGGAGTATGGATAATTTTGTTATTTTATAGTATAATAAATTCAAATTTATACTTTAGATGGTGGTGAAATGTGTGTTAGATGAGTCAATATTTGAAAAACTATATGCTATATTAAATGAATTACCAGATGAAAACTCATATCTTGATTATAAAGAAATCCCTTATTTAGATAAACAAAGGGCTGAATTTATTAGAGATTTGTGTGCTTTTTTAAACTCTAATGAATCATATGGAGAAGACAAATTTATAATTTTAGGGGTAACAAATGATAAACAATTAAAAGGAATTAATAATGTGCCAATGCAGGATGATTGTTGGTACCAAAATCTAGCTAATTATATATTTCCAAGACCATCAATTAAAACTGGAACTTTTAAATATAAAGTAAACGAAGATGAAAACGATTTTGGATATATTTTAATATATGGGACAAATACTGATAGAATATATGAAATTAACCGACAAGCGTATTATGGTCCCAAAAAACCTATTTCAAATGATGAAAAAGAAGAACATAGTGTATATCCTTCTACTGCCTGGATTAGAATGGGTAGTAGTAAATATCCATTAGCAGAATATGATAGAAGAAAAATATATGAAATGAATAAAAAAAACAATATTAATTTTACGCCCACATCTTCAATTTACTATGACATTAATGCTTCAAGTGAAAATGATAAAATATTAAAAACAGTAATCATTTTTGGCGGATGGGATGAAACCAATGAAAATGATAAAGAAGTTATAAGCAATTTTATTGGTAAAAAATATGATGATTGGATATTAAAATTAAGAACAATACTTAAAGATAAAAATAGTATTTTAGAATATAAAAATAATAAATGGAAAATAAAAGATAGAAACAATGTTATAAAAAAATATGCACCCGACTTTTTTCAAGATGAACTAGAAATATTTAAGGATTCAGCAATTAATATTTTATCAGAAAGAAATCCAAAATTTGATTTGGAATCTGATAAAAGAAGTATGTCTAATATTTATAAAAAGAATACAAAATATTCTGATTTTCTAAGAAAATCTATTGCGGAAACACTACCAATTATAACAGCAAATTATAGAAATTTTGATAAATGTAAAAATTATGCAACAAATTTACCTTTACTTGTTGTTAGAAAAGTTTTAGAAAATAATAATTGGGAAATATGGGCAAGTATAGGCGAACTTTTGCCTTTACTTGCAGAGTCTGCACCAGAAGAGTTTTTACAACAGTTAGATTATAAATTAAAAAATAATAACGATATGATAAGAAAGCTTTTTAGTGAAAAAGAATATTATGTGACTACATATAATTACTCCACAGGATTATATTGGGCTTTAGAATTAACTGCATGGGAATCAAGAAATTTGATTGAATCATGTATGCTATTGTCTAAAATTGCAAAATTTGATAAAGAAGCTATAAAACATATTGCAAATATTATTTTACCATGGTATCCACAAACCAAAGCACCTATTGAAAATAGAATAATAGTAGTACAAAATATATTAAAAGAAAGTCCAGATGATGGATGGGAACTTCTCAAAAATTTAATGCCTGGTGAAATAACGATAGCATCACCGTCGTATAAGCCTAAATGGAATAATATTATTGAAGAAAATAATGATAAAGTTTTGAAAAGTGATTATTGGAAGCAAATTGAAATATATATTGATTTAGCTATTTTAAATTCTAAAACAAATACTAAAAAAATATGTGATTTAATAGATATAATGGATAATGTTCCAAAATATTTATTTGATAAAATATTTGATAAATTGTCTAGTAATGAAATTAAGACCTTAAATGAAAACAGGAAGTTTGTTATTTGGAACCATTTAGAAGATTTTATCACATGGCATAAAAGAACAAATAACTCTAAGGATTCTTTACCCAATGAAGCAATCAAGAAACTTGAATTATTATCATCAAATATAAAACCTCATAATATCCTTATTTTTGCAAGGAGGTACTTTAGAAAAGATACTTGGCATTTAATAGATGATAGGAAAGATTATAAGGTTGGTGAAAATAAATTACATCAAATTCAAATAGAATTGGTACAAGAACTTTTGACTTTAGAATTTGATAAATTTATAAATTTTGTAAAATCAGTTGAAGATTCACATATGGTTGGAATTTGTACAGCAGAAGTAAAAAATAATGACGAATTAGAATTTGAAATACTTAATTGCTTAGAAAATAGGAATAAAAGTTTAGTTGAATTTGCAAAAGGATATGTGTATAAAAAATTCACTTTAAATGGCTATAGTTGGATAAGAAAATTGAATATTTATAGTTGGAGCAAAACTAAAAAGTTAAATTTGCTACTAGTACTGCCATGTACTAAAAAAACTTTTGATTTAATAGGACAAGTACTGAATAAAAATGAATCTGATTATTGGAAAAAGATTGATATAAGATTTGTAAAAGAAACTGGTGAATTAAATTATGCAATTAAAAAATTGCTTGCTGTTAAACGTCCTGATAGGGCTTTGTGGATAATATCATCAAAACTTTATGAGGATAAAAATTATGATTATGATAGAGAAACTACAATAAAATGTTTAAAAGAGATGATTCATCATCAAGAAAATTTAAACAATTTAGACGCATATCATATTACTAAAATCATTAGTGATTTACAACAATCTGATGTTCCCAAGGACGAGTTATTTAATATTGAGTGGATATACTTACCTCTTTTAAATGGTGAAGAATATCGTCCTAAAGTTATAGAAGAAACACTTGCAAATGATCCAAGCGTATATAATGATATATTATGTCTTGCTTATAAACCACATTCATTAAAAAATAATCCACAAAAAGTAGATGAAAAAGTAGCTACAAATGCATATAGATTGCTAAATCAATGGGAATTCGTGCCTGGATTAGAAAATGGAACAATTAATAAGGAAAAATTAAATTTGTGGTACAATGAAATGATAAAAATATGCACAAAATCGGATAGACTTGAAGTTGCACTATCTAATTTTGGTAAAGTTTTATTTCATTCACCTAAAGATAAAAGTGGATTTTGGATTGACAAAAATGTTGCAGAAATTCTAAATCAAGAAAATGCAGATATAATACGAAAAGGTTTTCATACTGAGGCTTTTAACTCTTTAGGTGTTATAAATTATGATCCTGATGGAAGTGTTTTTGAAAACAAATCGAATGAATATAATGAAAAAGCTAATTTAGCGGATAAAGAAGGATTTTATAGATTAGCAAAAGAGATGAGAAAATTAGCAGATACTTATAAATATGAAGCAGAAAATACTAGAGATCATTACTTTGATTATGAATAAAATAAAAGAGGATAAAAAAAAGTAAATATATTATACATGGAAGTTTTGGTTCAAAAAATGGTAATTGGTTTGTATGGTAAAAGAATATATAGAACAAAGCGGAAAAGAAGTTTTAGTTCCACAGATGCCAGTTGGTGTGGGAAATCAAATTTTTGAAAATTGGTCTAATATATTAAATCAATTAAGTCCGTAAGTTGATTTCAAATGGAGCGGTTAATCAACAGCTTACGAACTCGCTCTCTTTCTAAAAACATTATATAGTAATTTCCATATTTTTTCAAGGAAGTATAGGAATTTTTTGCAATTTATAGTATAATTTTGCTAGTTAATTTTACAGGAGTATTTTATGTACGATTTAAAATAATAAGGAATGCAAAAGGAGTAATAAATGAGTAAGATATGGAAAAAAACAGAAAATAAAATATTAATTATACTATTATTATTTAGTATATCAATTGGATTATGGAATAATTTTAGACAATTATGGATGCAAGATAATGGACTTGAGCCAACACAAATAAGTAGAATTTTAAGTTTTGGAACATTATTCTGTGTAGTTGGTATATTAATTTTTTCAAAATATATAAAACTAGATAAGATAAAGAAATTTATAACAATTGCTTTACTAATTAAAATAATAAATTTAGTTATATTATTTTTTATAAATAATACAAGTTTAGGTCCATTAATAAATTTATCCATTATTATTGATATAATTATAGAACGATTAATAATTATTAGTATTTATCCATTAATTGTTACAATTAAGAAAAGTAATACGTTATATAGTAAGCGAAAGTTAGTAGAATATTCAGGAAGAGATTTGGGAGTATTAATAGGTGGCTTTGTAATTGGTAAAACAATATTAGGAATAATATTTAATTATAATATATGTTTATTAATTTCAATTATATTTTCTATTATATCATTAATAATTATATTTAATGTTAAACTAGAAAGTGTTGATACAAAAGTTTCAAATGAAAGCATATTTAAATATATCTTTAAAAATAAATTTAGAACAACTTATATTATATATTATTTAATAGGACAAGTAGCATATTCTACTGCACTAGGATTAAAAATGCTAACCTTAACTAATTATTTGAACTTTACAGATCGTACGGCAACAAAGTATTTTTTAATTATAGGAATACTTGCTGATATAATAGGAATAGTAGCACTTAAATTTTTTACTCCAAAAAATGATTACATTACAATAACTATAAAGTTTGGAATAAGATTTTTAGGCTATACTCTAGCATTTTTATCAAATAATATTGTGGTTGTAATATGTGCAATGTCTTGGTCTTTACTAGTTTCAACAGCATATGAAAATGTTACAGATGCACCATATATTAATAGTATCGAACTTGATAAACAATTAGCATATACCAATTTAAGATATATGGTTGGTTCATTAGGAGAGGCAATTGGTACATTTTTATGTGGGATTATGTATGCTATTGGTTTAAGATATATGTTTGGACTATCTGCATTATTCATGCTAGCACAATTGACATTAGCTTACATATTAATTCATCAAAGAAAAAAATTAAATATAAAATAAATAGTGATTATTTAGGGGGATTGGGGAATTTTCTATATAAGAATTTGTATAGTAGTACAAATTCATTGCTTGCTAGCTAGACGCAGATTTTACTCTTACATTAAAAATACAAAAAGAGAATTAAATTATTTTTATAATTTTCATCTTTTTCGATATTATTTATTATAAAAAAACTTACGAATAATTAAGGCCGTAAGTTGATTTCAAATGGAGCGGTTAAACTACAGCTTACGAACCATAACGCCCTCTTTCTAAATTTATTATATAGTAATCCCCATATTTTTTCAAGGAAGTATGGGAATTTTTTGCCATTTATAGTATAATAATATCGTATTATTTTAACGGAGGGGATAAAGTGTTTATTTACAATTTAGAAGATGTAGCCAAAAAATTAAAAATTGATTTTGAAGGAATAACAAAACAAATCCAACATAATGGTGTAAAAGGAAGTGCAAGAGAAGATTTATTAAAAGATTATTTAAAAAAGTTATTGCCAGAAAAATATTCTATTTCAAGTGGAATAATTATCGATAATAACCAAAAGCAAAGTAAACAACAAGATTTCATAATACACGATGCTTTTAATTGTCCAAGTTTTTTTAAGACAGAATCAAATTCAATTTTACCTATTGAAAGTGTTTATGCAACAATTGAAGTTAAATCCACACTTGATTATTCTACGTTAGAACAAAGCGTTAAAAATGTAGAAAGTGTAAGAAATCTTATTAAATTACCTAATAGAAATATCATCCGTAATCAATATGATAATGTTTATCCTTTGGGATTTGTATTTGCATATACTTCTACTTGCTCGTTAGAACAAATTCAAAAAAAACTATTTGAATTAAATAAGAATATTAATGGTAGACATCAAATTTCTATTATTTGCATTTTGGATAAAGGATTAATTTTTAATGTGCAAAAAAACAATGTAACAGAAGTGACTTTAATTCCAAGTTCCAATACTTTGCTTGGTAGATCAGATAGTGGTTTAGAAAGTACATTATATTCTTTTTACTTATTTTTGTTAGAATATTTGGATAATGTACATATTCAAATTCCAAGTTTAATAGAATATGCTAGAAAAAATAATTCATTTAAAGTTTCTATAAACATTCCAAATGAATTAATTCCAGATGATGCAGTCTATAAAGAAGGCGCTATTGAATTGAAATATGGGGATGCTAGAAAAATGTTAAACTTAAATAATAAATATCCAAATTTATTTAACGGTAAAATGACTTATGAGGAATTATTTAATTATTTAAAAGATGATTTTATACCTCTATGTAAACTTCAAGCAGCAATGGCAAAAGTTAGATTTCATAATAAAGTAACCATTTATGGTTATGAATTTACACCAGAAGAATTTACAAAATTTGAAGAATATTCCAAAAATTATTATCATAATTTTGAGTCAAAAGAAAAATTTGATAATATTGTAAATATTATATATGCACAATATAGGAAAGAAGTGAAGGAAAAAGAAAAGATGAAAAAAAATTATTTAATATTACATGGAAGTTTTGGTTCAAATGAAGGTAATTGGTTTCCATGGTTAAAAGAACAATTAGAAAAAAATAACAAAAAAGTATTGATTCCGCAAATGCCAGTTGGTGTAGGAAATCAAAATTTTGAAAATTGGTCTAATGTTTTAAACAAATTAGATATAAATGAAAATACAGTTATTATAGCTCATAGCATAGCACCTATATTTGTATGCAAATATCTAATAACGAATCAGATAAAAGTAAAGAAGTTAATATTTGTATGTGGATTTAACAATTATTTAGGTATTGATTCTGATTTTGATGCTGTTAATGAACCAATGTTTATTGATAACTTTGATGATGTAAAAAAATATTGCAAAGATATAGTTTGCTATTATTCTGATAATGATCCATATGTTAAATATGATGTTGAAAAAGCATTTGCTGACAAACTTACTGATAAACAATATATTATAAAAAATGGTGGACATATTAATGCAGAAACCGGCTATACAAAGTTTGAAGAAATTTTAAAGGAGATATAATAATAGATATTACCAAAAGTTCCTTTGATAAAAGAAAATCTGTTCAAAAAATTATGATTTGATAGTAGAACAATATAGTAATGAATTTGGAACTTATATTGAAGATTTATATGTATATGAAAAATTTGAACAACACCTAGTTGAAAACGCTAAAATTTTAGATTTAGGTGCAGGCTCTGGAAGAACATATTCTTATTTTAATAAACAAAATTATGAGTATATAAGTTTAGATTTTTCAAAAAAATGTTGAGGAGGAATAAATGGCAGAATTAAAAGTTTTAAATCAGAAAATTTCTTATTTTAAAATAGAAGATGAAGATTATATTTCTATTACGGATATGCTTAAATCTAAAGATGGTGATTTCTTCGTATCTGATTGGCTAAGGAATAGAAATACTATTGAATTTTTAGGTATTTGGGAAGAAATTCATAATCCTAATTTTAATTATGGCGAATTCGCCATAATTAAAAGTCAAGCAGGTTTAAATAGTTATAAAATTAGTGTTAAAGAATGGGTAGAAAAAACAAATGCAATTGGTATAATGTCAAAAGCAGGAAGATATGGTGGAACTTATGCCCATAAAGATATTGCTTTTGAATTTGGTATGTGGATTAGTCCAAAGTTTAAATTATTACTTATTAAAGAATTTGAAAGACTAAAAACAGAAGAGCAAAAACAACTTGGCTGGAATGCAAAACGTGAACTTTCAAAGATTAATTACAGAATACATACTGATGCAATAAAACAGAATTTAATACCTAATGAGTTAACAAAAGAACAAATTAATTATGTATATGCTGAAGAAGCTGATGTTTTAAATATGGCTCTATTTGGTATGACTGCTAAAGAATGGAGAAATAAAAATAAGAATCTAGATGGGAACATTAGAGATCATGCAACTATAAATGAATTAATATGTTTGGCAAATTTAGAAAATCTTAATTCGGTATTTATAAATGATGGATTAAATCAATCTGAAAGGCTTGTTAGACTTAATAAAATAGCAATATCTCAAATGAAAATACTTAATGAAACGGATATAAAGTATCTTAATAGTAAATAGAAAGAGGTGGTTTATTTGAGTAAATATCTAAAAGTAATGTTTGGAACAAAATCTGGTGCATCAGATTTTGAATATAAATTAGGAGAAGTGAATGTAGCGAAAATATGGAATCCTAAAGAGTTAGATCCTAAAAAAATGGGAGGCTTTAATTTTAGTATTGAATCAAAAATATTAAGATGGTTAGTTAGAGGGGATACAATTTATGATGTTGAATTACCTGAAGATGCTGAGGTAGTTGATTGCCCTAGTAATTCAGCACCACATGGTGTATTTAGAAGTAATAAAATTATTATCTCTAATCCAAGAACAGTAACTGATGATATTGCAATGGAATTGTATTTAAAATCCGATTTACCAGAAAAATCCTATTATAAAGCTATGGCTGGGTGTGCAGTAAGAGGATATATGAACACAGCATTAAAGATTTTTGAAGATAAAGTTAATAAAGAAAATGTTAGATTAGTTACTTTAGAATTTGAAGATTTTTGTAAACCAGGTACTGAAAAGCAATTTGATGAAAATAAACATTTAAATAAACAAACTAGATTTATATATGACAAATTAAAAAAATTATTATAGAAGATTTTAGAGTATGGATAAAACAAAAAAGAAATTAGTAAAAGATATTGTATATAAGTTTGCTGAGTTATCTAAAATAACGGATACAAAAATGTGTGATAATTTAGTTGAAAAGCTATTGAATCTTGATACTGTAATCTTAATATTCCATATCTTCCAAATCTTTCATAATTTTCGTCTTTTTCTAAATATAAATCTGGTAATAGATAATCTCCTTTTCTTTTAATGAAAGGTACCAAAAAAGGTGTCACATAACAAGACTCCTTAACTTAAATATTGATTATTTACAAGACAAAATAAACCAATATTATGGGAATATATAAACACTCAATTTAATTAATTTCTTGCTATGTAGTCTGATAACGTCACATTGGTGCGACGATCTTACCTTATGGAGCAAATCACATACAAGTTACGAACTTTGTTCTCTTTCTAAAATTATTATATATAAAATCTCAGTAAATTTTAATGAAAGTATGTAAAATTTTCAAATTAAATGGTATAATTTATGCAAAGTTACAGATAACTTATTTAAGGATGTGGTTATATATGTTAGATATAAATTTTAATCAAATAATTGAAATGATTGAAAAAAGAAAAAATAATGCATACAGAAAAGTAAATGAAGAAATGATTTTATTATATTTAGAAGTTGGTAAATTTTTATATGAAATAAAAGAAAATAGTAATTATGGTGATAAAATAACAACTAAAGCATCAGAATTCATGAAAAATAATTATCCAAATATAAAAGGTTTTACTAAAAGAAATATAGAACGAATGATTCAATTTTATAATACTTATAAAGATGATGAGATTGCGACACCACTGGTGACGCAATTGTCATGGACAAACAATTTATTGATTTTGAGTGGAGCTAAAAGCAAAGAAGAAAGGCATTTTTATTTAAAATTATCGATTAAAAATAATTATTCAAAAAGAGAATTAGATAGACAAATATCATCAGCATATTATGAAAGATATATGCTTTCAGATGGAAAACAATTGCCTACAATAAATAAAACTATTGATGAAGATGATTATTCCAAACACAAAAATTTTAGATACTTACAGCTTAGAATTTTTAGATTTACCAAATGAATTTTCTGAAAAAGATTTAAAAAATGCGATTATAAAAAATTTAAAAGATTTTATATTAGAAGTTGGTAAAGATTTTACTTTTATCGGTGATGAATATAGAGTTCAAGTTGGAAATCACGACTTCTTCATTGATTTACTATTTTATAACAGAGAATTATCTTGCTTAGTTGCATTTGAATTAAAACTCGGAGAATTTAAAGCAGAATATTTAGGAAAAATGAATTTATATTTAGAAGCATTAGATAAAGATGTGAAAAAAACACAGGAAAATCCAAGTGTTGGTGTTATATTATGTAGTTCAAAAGATGAAGATGTTGTCGAATATTCAATTAGTAAAAATATGTCTCAAACTATGATTTCTGAATATAAATTAAAATTAATAGATAAAAAATTATTAGAATCTAAATTGAAAGAAATGAAAAATTTAATTGATAATAATTAGAAAGGAAGAAAATATGGAAAAACAAATAACACTTGATTTAATAAATAATTTTAGTAATACATATAATAGTAATTCAACTAATAGAATTATTGAAAATGCAATAACTGAAAATGGATTAGAAAAAAGTTGTATTGATAGAAGAATAATTGAAGAGAATCAACCTGTTTTTAATATTGAATTACCAGATGGAAAAAGATATGACCAAAAAGATAATTATAGATGTTGGATTTATTGTGGATTAAATACTATTCAATATGATATGGCAAAAAACTTGAATATTGATTTAAAAAAATTTGCACTATCAAATAATTATATTGCGTTTTTTGATAAATTAGAAAAGTCTAATAATGCTTATGAAAATATCATAAATATACAAAATACTGACTGGGAATATATAGATAAAGAAGATATATTACAATATTGTGTAAATGAGGGTGGGCATTGGCAATGGTTTGTTTCTATTGTAAACAAATATGGTTTAATGCCTTATGAGTATATGCCTGATGTATTCGAAAGTTTAAGAATGCAAAATATTACTGGTTTATTCAATGATAAAGTAAAAAAAGATTGTATTAAATTATTAAATGCAAAAAGAGAAAATACCAATATTGATGATTTAAGAAAAATGAAAGAATCATATTTAGAAGAAAATTATATCTTTTTATCAAAGATTTTAGGAGAACCTAAAATGAAATTTGATTATGAATACAAAGATAAAGAATCAAACTATATGAGATATGATCATATGACACCGATGGAATTTAGAGATAATTTTTTAAGTATTAACTTAAATGATTTTGTTTCTTTAGGTAATATACCTATGTATAATAAAGAATACTATAAATTATATAGAGAAAAATATCTTGGAAATATTTATCAAGGTAGTTATGTTGAATTTTTAAATTTACCTATAAATGAAATAAAGGAATTAGCAATTAAACAACTCAAAGATAATATGCCTATTTATATAAGGATTAATTTAAGAAAGTTTAGAGATAAAAAATCTGGGGTATTAGATACTAGATTATTTAATTATAAAAATACATTTGGATTTGATTTTCTAACAAAAGAAGATGCTTTAAATACTCATGATATATATCCTCATCATTGTATGTCAATTTGTGGAGTAAATCTATTAGAAAATAATAAACCTCAAAGATGGAAATTAGAAGATAGTTATGGTACAGAAGAAAAAGTTAATGGGTATTATATAATGAATGATAATTATTTTGACGAATTTATATTACAAGCAATTATAAATAAAAAATATTTATCAGAAGAACAATTAGAATTATTAAAGCAAGATGCGATAGAGTTTGAAATAAAAGATCCATTTTAATAGTAAAGACAATGCTTAGTTGGCATTGTCTTTATCATTTTTGTATTATTTATATAAAATAAAAACTTACGAACCTTAATTAGTCCATAAGTTATCTTCAAATGAAGCGGTTAAGCAACAGCTTACGAACAATAACGCTCTCTTTCTAAAAATATTATATATGAATTCTTATTAAATTTCAATGAGAGTATGGAAAATTTTGATATTTTATAGTACAATATAGAAGAAATTAAAAAGATTTTAGAACCCATAGAAAAAGATCATAGAATTCTTTGGGTTTCGCCATTAGAGTATAGAGATAAACTATATCACAAGTACCAAAGATATATATTGAATAAATATATTTTAAAAAGGAAGGAAACATAATGAAAGATGATATTATATATTCACAGACAACAAGAACTGTGGGTGAAAAAAATAATGTTGATAATTTTAAATTGGGAATAAAAAGATTGGAAGATTCTAAATTTGCTTATGCTAACCTGAATTTTTTTGAAATACAAGAATTACTTGATAAAAATGATTATGAAGATATATTTGGAGATTTAATTGAGTTTTTAAAAAATTCATCTATAACATTTAATATTGCGCATGCTCCTATTCACTATCCATTCTTCTTTAATACTTACTATAAAAGGGATGATATAGACACATTGAAAAACAGAATATTAAAATCTCTTGATATATCAAAAAAAATTGGGGTAAAAAGAATAGTTATTCATGTAGGTACATATTTAGATAAAGATTATAATTATGATATAAATAAATCTATAGAACATAACATAAAATATTTAGAGCCTTTTGTAAAAAAAACGATTGAAAATAATATCTTAATAGCGATTGAAAATGGAACTCAAATGGAAAAAGATGACCCATTATTTAAAAACACAGCGCCTTATATAGATGAACTTATTAGAATAGTTGAATATTATAATAAAAAATATGATAAAGAAGTATTGGGGGTTTGTTTTGACTTTGGACATGCCAATGTTGGAAATCTAGATATGTACAACGAAATAGTTAAAATTGGTAACAAATTAATTGTCACTCATATACATGACAATTACGGAACAGATTCTCATAATCAACCATTTGATGGAACTGTTAATTGGGATGATGTTAGAAAAGCTTTAACAGATATTAATTATAATGGAGAGCTAACATCAGAAGTAAGATATTCAAAAGAAGAACTATCTGATTCTTCTAATATTAATAAAACTTATGATTTAATAAAAAAGATACACTTAGGTTATTAATACTAAATTATTTTAAAGGGCATGGGAATTCCCATAATAGAATTTGTAAGGGAGTATAAATTCAGTGCTTGCTATACATAGATTTTATTCCCTTATTCAAAGAAAGAGGATTAAATTATTTTTATAATTTTTTTAATATTATTTATTATAAAAAAACTCACGAACAATAAAGTCCGTAAGTTGTCTTCAAATGGAGCGGGTAAAGGGAATCGAACCCTCGTGACCAGGTCGGAAGCATGGCATTCTACCACTGAATTATACCCGCACATAACCAAATTATAATATATTTTAATCTAATTATCAACCCTTATTTCAAAATTTTCAACTGAATTTACCTGTAATAAATCAGTGAACCAAAACAAAAAATCAAACAAATAAAAAATCAAAAAACAAAATGCAAAGAGCACCCAAATGGGTGCTCTTAAAGGCTTTAATCACTCAACCTCTGATTTATCAAAAGTATGAGCTTGAGAATCAGTGGTAGCAGCAGACATACTAATGAAATATCTTGCATAATGCTGATATTCATTAGGAATCTTATCTTTGACTTCACTTTCCACAAATGACACCTTTCTAATGACTTGTCCACCTTTGAAATATGCAGCAGTCATCATTTTATAATGAGTCATTGTATAATGATATACATTATCAATTAATGTATAAGAAAAATGAAGCAGATAAGATCCAGGAACAAAATTATAAAAACTCTTATAATTTGTTTTTTTAGAAGGCTGTACTTGATTTCCATGTGAGTCAAGAACAACAACATATTGATCAAGAATAGTATTATTAAAATTGATACCATCCATTTTTATGTTGAAGAATGGGAGCTTATCTAGATATTCATTCTGAACCCTTGTTGAATCAGTATTATTCTGAATTTCAACATCAGTACCTGATGTACCATCATATACTTCAGTAATATTAGATTCGACAATTTTTTCACGAATGGATTTCAATGTTTCTGCATCTCGAGCTGAGTAAACAATCCTGTAATTAATATGTTGTTGCTTAAGCTGAATTCCATTTAAATAATCAGCAGTCAAAACAACAGCCTTGTGTTCATTACAGAAGTGACGAAGAGAATCATCAGAAGATTCATCAAAAGATAAATCAGTGAAAACACAATAATTTTCATCTTCATCATAAACCAAGAAATTAATAAACTCCCTTAGCCTTGACTTATCATCACATGAATAACTATGGTTTAGTTTTTCTGCATGATCAATGAACTTTGATGTTACAATTACCTTATTTACACATAAAGTGTTTAAAGTTTTAATAACATCTGACAGACATGATGATTCAAGCAAATCTTCACTTAAGATTACATTGAAACCATTTGGCCTTTTTTCATATTCCTTTATTTTTTCATCTAGTAATTGGTTGAAAATGGTCACATTGACTTTTTGGCACCGAGCTCTTAGTCCGAGCAAATAGTCATATGTAAATAACCTGTAATTATTTTCCTTACAAAATGAAAGAATAGAATCATCTGTATAAGATGAAACATTTGGAATCTGAATAATTCCTATTCGGTTTGACTCAAAATCATTAATAATTGTATCAAGAAGATAACAAAAACTATTATAATTTTTGTCACTGGGATTTAACTTCTTCAGAGTCTTCTGAATTTCAGCCATAACCACAGTAGGAAAAAGAAGATATTCACTACTTTGGTTCAAAATTTCATAAATCTTTTGAACACTTAGGTTTGAAATGCTTGTGTCACATACAACACTGTTTTTTGGGATTTTTTTGTTTAAGTTGTTGCAAGTTGAAACTGCATATGAAGATGAAAGCAATTTATAAACACAGCTGATACCTTCATATGCGATATCTCTAGTTGCAAATAGATTTAAAAATTCCCGCTCTGAAATAGCAGAATCAGTAGTTCTATTAGTGCTAGAGTTCGTGGTTGAAGAATCAATAAGGTTTTTTAGTTCTTTTGCTAATGCCTTTGTTTCTTCTTGAGATAAACTTTCCAATGTTCTCATAAAAATAAAACCTCCAATGATGTAATTTCTCAAATTGAGATATTTATAGTATACCAAATAATTCCAAAAAAGTCAAATATTATGTAACCAAAAAAATGATTGACTTATCTAAAAAAATAGTATAAAATATATACCGTAAAAGAGGTGAAAAATATGAGAAAGCCAACAGTGGCAATAGTAGGTAGACCAAATGTAGGAAAATCTACATTTTTTAATTATATAGTAGGAAAAAGAATTTCAATAGTAGAAGACACACCAGGTGTTACAAGAGACAGAATTTATGCAGATACAAATTGGAGAGGAATGGACTTTACACTAATAGACACAGGTGGAATTGAACCAGAAAGCGAAGACATAATAATTTCACAAATGCGTACACAAGCAGATATGGCAATTGCTGTGGCAGATGTAATTTTATTTGTAACAGATTTTAAACAAGGAATTACAGATGCAGACAAAGAAATTGCACTAATGCTAAGAAAGTCTAAAAAACCAATAGTTTTAGCATGTAATAAATGTGATAATTATGGAAAAACACCAGATGATATTTATGAATTCTATAATTTAGGATTAGGAGAACCATATCCAGTTTCAGCAGTTAATGCAATTGGAATTGGTGATGTTTTAGATGCAATTTATGAAAACTTACCAAAAGATTTAAATAATAATGATGATAGTGAAATTATAAAAGTTGCAATAATAGGTAAACCAAATGTAGGAAAATCATCTTTAGTAAATAAAATCCTAGGAGAAAACAGAGTTATTGTAAGCAATATTGCAGGAACAACACGTGATGCAATAGATTCAGAATTTGAAAATGAATTTGGAAAATATGTTTTTATAGATACAGCTGGAATTAGAAGAAAAAGCAAAGTTACAGAAAATCTTGAAAAATATAGTGTTATGAGATCATTGCTAGCAGTTGAAAGAGCTGATGTTTGTATATTAATGATTGATGCAAATGAAGGAGTAACAGACCAAGACGCAAAAATCGCAGGTGAAGCACATGAAGCAGGAAAAGGTGTCATAATCGCAGTAAATAAATGGGATGAATATGAAAAAGATACTAATACAACAGAAAAATATAAAAAAGAAATTTATAATAAATTATCATATTTATCATATGCACCAATTATATTTATATCAGCTAAAACAGGTCAAAGAGTAAATAAATTATATGAATTAATAAACGAAGTTGCAAATCAAAATGCATTAAGAGTTCCAACATCTGTCCTAAACCAAGTATTAAATGAAGCAATAGCAATTGTTCAACCACCAACAGATAAAGGAAAACGTCTAAAAATATTCTACATGACTCAAGCAACAACAAAACCACCAACATTTGTTGTTTTTGTAAATGATAAACAATTATTCCACTTTTCATATGAGAGATATTTAGTAAATCAACTTAGAAAAGAATTTGGATTAACTGGTACACCAGTTAGAATGATTGTCAGAGAAAAAAGAGACGAAAAAAATTAGTGTGCAATTGGGACGCGTCCCCAATTGCACACTAGATAACGAAGGAGGAATTATTATGATAGCGACATATATATTAATGGCTGTAATTGCGTATGCAATTGGTAGTGTGAATTTTTCGATAATAATAAGCAAAAAAGTGGCTGGATTTGATGTTAGAGAAAAGGGGAGTGGTAATGCTGGAACAACAAATATGCTAAGAAGTGTTGGAAAAGGAGCTGCTGCTTTAACTTTAATTTTAGATATAGCAAAAGGATTGATTGCAATATTTGTTGCATTTCTTGTTGGAAAAATTGCAACTGAGGCAAATCCAGCAATATTAGTACAATTAGCAGGATTTTTCGTAGTAGTGGGACACACATTTCCAGTATTTTTTGGATTTAAAGGTGGAAAAGGTGTTGCAACATCATTAGGTGTTTTATTATTAATAAATCCAATGATAGGAGGAATTTGTTTAGTATTTGCATTAGTTGTAATGGCTGTTACAAGAATGGTATCATTAGGCTCAATGATGGCAGCAGTGCTTTTCCCAGTATTAACTATATTTATTAAAGATGGATATTTAGTTGATGGATATAATTACATAATTTTTGGAATAGCAATGGCTTGTTTAGTAATCTTTAATCATAGATCTAATTTAAAAAGAATTTATGCAGGAAATGAAAATAAATTAAGCTTTAAAAAATAATTGACAATTATATGAACGGTGAAACAAAATTGTATTGTTCACAAATGTTTCACCGTTCATAATTTTCAAAAGAAGGGAAGAATTATATGAAGAAAATAGCAATAATAGGAAGTGGAAGCTGGGGAGTTGCATTAGGCATACATCTAGCAAAATTAGGAAATGAAGTTAAAATTTGGTCTTTTGCGCAAGAAGAAGCTGATTTAATAAACAATGAAAAGAAATGTATGTTTTTACCAAATGTAGAAATTCCAGAAGGAATAACATGTACACTAAGTTATGAGAATGCAATTAAAGATACAGATTACATTTTACATGTAACACCATCAAAATTCACAAGAAATATAGTAAAAGATTATAAAAAATTTGTAACAAATCAACCAATTATAATTTGTTCAAAAGGTCTTGAAAAAGATAGTATGTTAACTTTGGCAGATGTTGTTGAACAAGAAATTCCAGGGGTTAAAGTTGGTGTATTATCAGGACCTAGTCATGCTGAAGAAGTATCAGTTGGACTAGAAACAGCTTTAGTAATTGCTTCAAAATATGATGAATTATTAGAACAAATGCAAGATTTATTTATGAGTGAAAAAATGAGAGTATATACATCAAAAGATGTTATAGGTGTTGAAGCAGGTGGAGCACTAAAAAATATTTTGGCATTTTGTGCAGGTATTGCATCTGAAATGGGATTAGGTGATAATTCATTTGCAGCATTATTAACAAGGGGATTAACTGAAATTACTAGATTAGGTGTATCAATGGGTGGAAATAAAGAAACTTTTTATGGTTTAAGCGGTCTTGGTGATTTATTAGTTACATGTTTAAGTGAACATAGTAGAAATAGAAAAGCAGGAAGACTTATTGGTAGTGGAAAATCTTTGGAAGAAACTAAAAAAGAGGTTGGAATGACAATTGAAAGTATTGATAATATTGAAGTTGCTTATGAATTGTCAAAAAAATATAATATTGAAATGCCAATTGTAAATGCTGTTTATGATATATTATATAATGATTTAAAACCTGAAAATGCTGTAAGATTATTGATGACAAGAGAAAGAAAACCTGAAATGTAAGGCTCTAATTAAAATATTTAATAAATAAAAAAATTAATGTAAAAGTAAAATATATACTAATAAAAAATAATACTTGAAATTAAATAATCAATAATGTAAAATTAAAAGTGTTAACAATTTTGAATAAAATACATAAAAATAATTATAATAATAATGGAGGGATATTATGGGATTTTTTGATGATTTAACAAAAAAAGCAACTGAAACATATAAAAACACAGCTGAGAAAACAAACAAATTAACAAGAGAAATGAAATTAAAATCACAAATCAATGATAACAAAGCAAAAATAACAAAAATTTATAGTGATATTGGTAAAAAAGTTTATGAAAAACATGTCTTAGGAGAAAATGTTGACATAAAAACAGATTTAGCTGAAGAATGTGCTAAAATTGATGCTTTCTCAAAAGAAATTGAAGACTTAGGAACAGAAATAAGAGCATTAAAAGGAATTCGTTTATGTAATAAATGTGGTTCTAAAATCATGGCTAATGCTAAATTCTGCCCAAAATGTGGGGAAAAACAAGAAGAAATTAAAGTTGAAGAAAAATCAACTGAAAAAGAAACACAAAATACATCAACTGAAACACAAAATGCAGATATTAAAAAAGAAACAGAAAACACACCTATTACAACAGAAAATACAGTATCTACAACACAATCAGAAAACACAAATACAGAAACACCTGTTACAGAAATTGTTGTTAAAGATGAAGGTGTTGTTGAAGTAAAAAATGTTGAAGAATAAAAAATAGTAAATAAATAAAACAACAAAAATAATAAATAATATAAAACATATATAAAAAGACTTAAAAAATAAGGAAAGTTTATTTTGAACAAATATAATAAACTTTATAAATTTTATATAATACCAGTATATAAATACCTTATTTTATAAGTCTTTTTAATATGGAAATCTTTCATATAAATATCTAATCAATTCATCTGCATTATCATCAGTAACCTTAATAAAAACACCATCATCAATACTAACCCACATAGTCAAATTAAAATCATCAATATTTTCAATATAAGCTCCAATAATATCAACAATCTCAACAGGGTTTGGATAATCTTTTTGCCATTGTTTAGTTGAACTATCAAAATTCTGATTTATCTTATTTTCATTTTCAATATTTGATTCATAAAATTCACTTAAAAACCTATTTATCTCATCAGGCAAAACACTATATAAACGTACTATTGAATGCATAAAAAACCTCCAAATATAAAATAATCTTTATTATTATTATTTTATTTATATAAAAATATATACATAAGAATAAAAGGTAAATTTTAGGGAATTATAAACATAGAGGTGATTTTTTTGAAAAAATTATTAAAAATATTTATTAGCATATCATGTATGTTTATTATTATGATTTCAATTAGTGGATGTAATGGATTCAAACAAAGCAAAAAAACATTGCAACAAAAAGTTAATACAGAGATATCATATTTAGATAAAGAATTGGTAGATATTGCTAATAAATTAAATAATATAGATTATGCAATATATAAAGTTGAAACAGAAGAAATTCATGGCACATCAAATTTTAAAGGAGATAATCAATCAAGTAAAGAGAAAAGTGGCAATTCTGAAGGTGATTCAGGCAAACAATCTGATAGTGAATCAGGAGAAAAATCTTCAGAAAATCAGGAACAAGAAAGCAATAATTCTCAATCTAAAAATAGCAGTGGACAAAATCAATCACAAAATAAAACATTTTCAATGAATTCTAATAATATTTTATCTAATAAAAGTGAAATTGATTGGTATGGATTAAAAAATAGGGTAGAAAATTTATACACATCATGGACTACTATTGCAAATGATTTAAAAGCCTTAGATATTTCAAATGAAGACATTGATAATTTTAGTGGAAAAATAGATAATATGGCAATTTCTATAAAAAATGAAGACAAAAATTCTACTATTGAAAATCTAATTGATCTGTATGAATATTTACCAAAATTTATTGCAAAAAACAATAACTCTAATATGGAAAAAGTATTAAGTTCTAAATATAATCTTTTAAAATGTTATAAAAATGCTGATATGGAAAATTGGGAAGAACTTCAAAAATGTATTTCAGATTTGAAAATAAATTTTTCTAATATTATAAACAATAAAAATGAGTTTGAGGAAAAAGAAAAATATATTGATAATTCTGCTATTATAATTAATGAAATGGAAAATTCAAGTGAGCTCAAAGATAAAAAAGTGTTTTTTATCAAATATAAAAATTTAATGCAAGAGTTAGGGTCAATTTGATATTGATATATATTTTATAAGATGTTATAATAATGGAAAATAATTAAAAAGGAATGATTAATAAAATGAATAAATTAATTGCAAAAAATCCATTAGCTAAGCATAATTATGATATAGAAGAAACCATTGAAACAGGAATAGTGCTTACAGGAACTGAAATAAAATCTATAAGACAAGGTAAAGTTAATCTAAAAGAAAGTTATGCAGGAATAAAAAATGGGGAAGTATTTATCTATTCAATGCATATTAGCCCATATGAACATGGAAATATTTTTAATAAAGATCCATTAAGAGATAGAAAATTATTATTAAATAGAAAAGAGATAAATAAACTAATTGGAAAAATTCAAACAAAAGGATATTCTCTTGTTCCTATTAGTTTATATTTTAAAGGAAGCATTGTTAAACTTGAACTTGGAATAGGAAAAGGAAAAAAATTATATGATAAAAGACAAGATTTAGCTAAAAAAGATGCTGACAAAAAAATTGCTCAAGCATTAAAAAATCACTAAAAAATTATGTACCTAATTTTGAAGTGCCCTCAAATTATTGGAAAAAATAAATAATTTGAGGACACTGTATTTAATAGGTACATATTTTTTGTAAAATATTATTGATTATTTCTACTTGCATAATACCAAATTAAAGCTATTATAACAATTGCAATAATACCAACTATAATCCATGTCCATACATTAGATGACATCCAATTTTTTGTTGTTTCTCCAGTTGTTTCAGTAGCAGTTCTTGTTGCTGTATATGCATTATTTCCTGTTTTGTTCATACCATTGCCAACATTCTCAGCAGCATTTTTAGTATCATTACCAACATTTTCAGCAGTATTTTTTACATCATTACCAACATTTTCAGTTGTATTTTTAACATCATTTCCCATATTTTCAGTATTTTTTTGAGCTTGATTATTATCACCACCAGCAGTGTCTTGAACTGCTTGTACACCATTTTTAATTGCTCCAGCTGCACCTTTAGCTGCATCTTCTACAACATTTTCAGCACCACCAACAGTGTTTCTAACACCATTTACAACATCATTTCCTACATTTTTGGCATCTGCTGCAAATACGAATGAATATGAAAAAATTACAGATACTAATACAAATGCAATAACAAATATACTTTTTCTCATAATTTTCCTCCTATAAAATTTTTTATTTTAATACAAAAAAGTTGTATTTATTAATAGTATTAATAAATACAACTTAAAATATTCAAATAATTTAAATTGGATAAAATATATTATTTTATTTTTACAAGAATTGCAATTGCTAGTAATATTAAAACAATTCCAACAGAGATTAATAAAATATTTATCACATTTTCTGATAATTTTGTTGAATCTGTTGAATTATCATATGAAACTTTTACACTATTTGATTCATTTGTTGAAGTTTCAGGTTTAGCAGATGTTTCTTTAACTTCTTTTGAATCTTTGTCTGATAAACTTGTTGTTACTGCATTATTTTCAGTATTTGAATTTTCTGTGTTTGTACTTTCTGTATTTGAATTGTTAGTATTTGAATTTTCAGATTCAACAGCAAATACTGTTAAATTCATTAAAAATGATATTATGATTATTAATATTAAAAATAGTTTTGATATTTTTTTCATCTTTTGACCTCCTAATTAAATATAATTAATTTTTATCTTTTTGTTTGATTATAAATATATAATATCAAAAACTATATAATAAGTCTAGTGAATTTAAAAAAATATTTGGAATTTGTGGTGAAAAAGTATTATTGGTTAAATTATTTTATAATTTAATTTAAAGGGAGTGGGAAGGTAAAAATTTTGAGGGAGTTAGGGTGGGGATAATTAAAAAGAATTTTTATATGATTGAAAAAAAGAAACAACTGCCACAAGATGTGACAGTTGCTTTGAGCAGAATTTAGAGAGACCTGAACTTATATGACGAAATCAATCGCCATAATCGTCTTCTGAAATGTCAACGCATTCGCGGCATTCAAGGAAATATTTAATCTTTGCCGATGCGGACATTTTTATAAAGTCATAGTTTGTATCATCAGATTTAAGAAAATCTAATGCATCCTCCAAACTACTAACTTCTCTAAGTGTCTGTATCGCCCGATAGATTCTTTTGAATACCAGGGATGGTGATTCATCATATGAATTTGCATCCATAATGATGTACAGGTTGTATATCAATTCCTGCTCTGTCATACCAGATCCCTCAAGCAGTTCCAGAACCGAATCCACAGGAATAACATAATCTGCGTCTTCTGCTGACACGGTTTGTCCAGAGTGGATATTTCCACTAAGCTGCTTGAATAAAGCAGCTGCTCCGCCAGAATTATGCTTCTGGGGAAAATCGCTATCCTCTTTCAAATAATAATTTGAAGAGGTTTTCTTCATAAGCAATAGAGGTTCGCTTATGTCGTTGTCATTTGCAATGACAATGGTGGTTGACTGAGCGGTGCGATTAATGATCTCATACATAATGAAATCCTCCTAATAAAAAATTTATATACTAAGTATATCATAAAAAAGACTACAAGTCAACATAAAACTGAAAAAATACAAAAATTAAAAAAATTTTCAAAATTCCATAGACAAAAAAAATAAAGTATGTTAATATAATCAAGTACAAAGTAAAATTAATAAAAAGTATTAAATACAACATATGCCTGAGTGGCGGAACTGGCAGACGCACTGGATTCAAAATCCAGCGGGAAACCATGTGGGTTCGAGTCCCACCCCAGGCACCAAAGGTGGATTTACTTGAACTCGTAAAAAGCATTGCTATAAGCGGGTTCAAAAAAATCCAAAAAGAATATCATTAAAAAGTCGATTTACTTCGGCTTATTTTTTTGTTCTTTTTTCTTCGGTGCAGTAGCCTCCTAAAAAAGCAAAAACTGATGCATGGTCCTTGTGCAAACCTGACGAAATAAGGTTCATGAAAGTATCAAGCGATGAGGGTATTTTTGATACCAGAATCAAAGAACTTTCACAAACAGATGAAGAAATTTCTAAAATTAAGGAAGCATATGCATTAGAACAGCGGAGAAAAGTAATTGAAACGCTAATCTAAAATGCAAATGAGCAGTCTTCTTTATTAGGAGGCTGCCATTTTTTGTGTAATTTTTTTAGTTGATTGCGGAATAAAATTTGGTATTTTTATTGTAATTTATCTCTATTTTAACCAATCAAGTAAAATTTCAAACTCTTCATAGTGATTTTTAAAAAACTTATCTTGCTTCATTAAATCTTTGATTTCCTCGATAGAAAACCAGTGTACAGATGCAACCTCTTCTTCTTGTAATTTTAGCTTGTCAATATCAGGAACATCCATTTTAACATAATAATCATCCCAAAACACCTTTTCAATTTCAGATTTTCCACCATAATACAATTGTAGATCTTCTGGCTTTATATCAAGCCCTATTTCTTCTTTTACTTCTGTTATAATCCCTTGAATACTATTTTCTCCAGATTTTGGATGTCCTTCTGTTGTTGCATATTTTCCATTTTTTCTTTCATTTCTTTTTTGAATTAAGAACTTTCCTTCTGAATTTTGAATAAATACTAGAACTACAACTATGTATTTTCCTTCTGGAATTTCCTCTCCTTTAAAAATAGTTTCTCCTATTAAATTTCTGTTTTCATCATACAAATCTCTTTTTTCTATTTCTTCCATTCAATATTACGCCTTTCTTATTAACATTTAATTACTTCCAATTTATTTTGTATAATTATTATATTATAATAACGAACAACTAGCAATACTAATCATTCACAGTAATAGTTAAATTTTTGCAAATTTTTACGAAAGTGACTCATAATGTGTTATAAGTATATTGAGTGGTATTTAAAAAGTGAACTATCAACTAAAGATAAAATTATTGGAAAGTTACAAGCTGAAAAGGATAAACTAAAAGAAGAACTTAATAAGTTTAAAGGCTTCTGGCGTAGTTTGATGAAACATTTTCAAAATAGAATTGGCTTTAATAAAGATGAGAATTATAAAAATGTAAGTGAGGATTTATACAAAAATGGTATCTTTGATGATAATGACAGAGAAATTGTTACTGACGTTTACAGAAAGGTAAAGACGGTAGATGAAATTAATAAGAGTCGAGAGAATAGAAAGAAAAATGATGCTAGATTTTAATGGAGGTAATTTGAATATGGAAAATGATAAGGTAAAATTTTTAATAGATATGATAAATGATATGGAAATAAAAGACAAACTAAGATTGGCAATACGAATGAGTGAAAGTGATTATACTAATCTAAAATACAACAAACCTGAAGAATATCAATACTTTGATAATATGCTAAGTGAAATTGATGAGGAATATAGAACTACAATTTTAAATTTTAGAAAATATTATAATGTTACATTTGCAATGGGTAAAATTATGGAGATTACTAATGAAGAACAAAATCAAGTTGCTTTATATTTGTTTAATAATATCAAAAAAATAGCAAAAAATTAAAAATATAGTTGACATCAACAAACAAACGTTTTATAATATATAGTACGTTGAAAGGAGAGCGATAGTATGAAGAAAGAAATTATAAAAACAGAAATGAAAGTAAAGGATAGCTTAGTTAGAGTTATAAGAATAGGCAAAGTTGACTATATTAGTTTGACGGATTTAGCTAGATATAAAAATCCAATTGAGCCTAAAGATGTTATAAAGAATTGGTTAAGAGCAAAAACAAATATTGAATTTTTAGCACTTTGGGAGCAAATGCACAATCCTAATATCAAAGGGGTCGAAATCGACACCTTTAAATCAGAAGCGGGTACACATTATTTTACAATGTCTCCACAAAGATGGATTAAAGAAACAAATGCAATTGGGATTATTTCAAAATCTGGTAATAATGGTGGAACATATGCACATCCAGATATTGCATTTGAATTTGCAAGTTGGATTAGTCCAGAATTTAATTTATATTTAATAACTGAATTCGAAAGATTAAAGCAAAATGAAAGTTATCAAAATAAAATTGACTGGTCTGTTAGACGTGAACTTACAAAAACAAATTATAGAATACATACTGATAGTATAAAAGAAAACATTGTCCCAACGCTTACAGAGAGTCAAAAATTATATGTTTATGCTAATGAAGCAGATATATTAAATGTAGCTTTATTCGGAATGACAGCAAGAGAATGGAAAGAGAAAAATCCTAATTTAGATGGAAATATGAGAGATTATGCTAATATTCTCCAATTAGTCATATTAAGTAATTTAGAAAATATAAATGCTGAATTGATAAATCAAGGATTACCCCAAAAAAATAGATTAGAGAGACTAAATGAGATTGCTAAAAAACAATTAGAAATTTTAAAAGATAGCTCTGGAATTAAAAAGATTGAAGAATTAGATGATAGTAAGAAATTGCTTGGGTAGAGGATATATATAGTTTAAAAAAAATAAACCTACACACAAACGAAAAAATACACCGTGATTTTTTAAAGTTGATTTTTTATTACAAATATGCTATAATATAGGTAAATAATCTGAAAGGAGATTAACATTATGAATAGCCAAATATTACGGAAAATACAAATGGATATTCGGAATAATTTTGGTAAGATTGTAGACTGGGATTCTTTACCAAAAGGAAATTTTAATTGTTTTATGTTTGCAGTATCAAACACTATACCTACTGAAATATTAGACCATGAGAAAGATGGTCATACTTTCCTAAAAAGTCTTATAAATGAAAATATTCCTTATTTTGGAGATATTGGACAAATTTCAGGAGAAGTTCATTACACAAGTGTTTCGGATTTAATTGAAGCATTAAAAAGTGATTTGGAAACATTAGGAATTTTAGCAACCGAGTGTTCTTCAGAAGAAATTGTAGCAGATCAATGTATAAAAATAGCTTTTTATTATAATACAGAAGATTTGTTAAAAGGATTACATTCTAATTTTCACTTTATAAGGCAAGATGGAAATAAGTGGGTACACAAAACAGGCTGGAGTGGAGAAATCAAACAATTAGAGTGTCCTATTGAAGAATTTTCACCTACAGGACTTGAACTAATTGGATATTTTCGATTAAGTTTAAACAATAACTGCACATAAAATGAGCAGTTATTGTTTTTATAGCTTAATTGATATAATTTATATAAAAGATATTTTCAATATATTAATTCGTTTAGTATAATTTCTTCAACTGAATGCTTATAATTATTCATAAGTCCAGTCCATTTTAAAGGGTCAGTATTTTTTAAGTTTTCATCAATAGGATTTTTTTCTAGCATTTGTTTCATAAGTGTTTCAAATCTTACTTTAGCTTGTTTGTCAGTTTCTACAATATGTTTTCTTAAAGTTTTGTTCATAAACATTATTGTATATTCTGCTTTTTTATGATTTTTTAAATATTCTAATCTTAAATGGCCATATTTTCCAATAATATAATTATTTTCGTAATCTTCCTTTTCCAAATATAAATCAGGAATGAAAAAATCTCCTTCTTTGTGATAAGTTATCTCTACCATAATAAAATCCTCCTAAAATTTAATTTCACTACTTTTAGAACTGTAATTTTATATCTGTTTAGCTGTCTATAAATACAAATTTTTATAAAGTGTACTTAACTTAAGTCTACTGGGTTAGGACTTATGGCAAAGCCAAATTCCATATCTACGAAGAAATTTCAAAGGAGGGATTCTATGGAGCAAGAATTAGCTTATTCTTTTCACTTAGGTAGTGATAAAAACAAAAGTAAATTAGCAAAAAAAGTAGCAAAAGATAATTTATCTGGTACTACCTCTCTATCTAATAATGCAATTCAAAATGCAAAAGACTTATCAGATGTTAATAAACACAATTTAAGAGATTATGATAATCATAGAGAACTAATTAGAACAATATATGGTACTAATGCTATTGTAAATGATGTAAAACAAGTATATTTAGATGAGTTTGAGCAAGCTAGAATCGAATATAACACAAAACAAAATTATGATGACAGAAAAATTAAAAATTATTTAAAAGAAGTATGTGAGTCTCAAAATGATATAGCTTGTAAAATTATAATAGAACTTGGAGATATGGATTTTTGGAATAATAAAGATAATGAATACAGGCTAAAAATGGTTGATATATATAATGAACAAGTAAAAGCTTTAATAAAAATTGTACCAACTTTTAAAGTAGCAAATGCCACAATACATTTTGATGAAACCTCTCCCCATATGCATATTGTAGGTGTTCCAATAATAGAAAATTGTACTAGAGGAATGAAAAAGCAAGTTGGAAAAACTAAGCTATTTACAAAAACATCTTTAACAGAAATACAAGATAAAATGAGAAATGCTTGTATTAAGTCATATAACAAGTTTTATGAGGTTAATACTAGACTAAAAGAAAAGCAAAAAGGTAGAAACCAAGATATAAATGTTAAAGATATGGGAAATTATAGAGAAATTAAGAAACAGCTAAAACAGAAAGAACAAGAACTTGAAAAAGCAAATAATCAAACGAAAATACTTGATAATTCTAGTAATGATATAAAAGAAATTTTAAATAACCTAAAATCTACTAAACTTAACAAAAATAATATGATTATTTCAAAAGAGGATGTTCAAAAAATCAAAAATTATACAGGGAATGTAAAAGATATAACCCAGACAGTAAGAAATGTAAATGACTTAAATATGGCAATTAAAGATTTTGAATACTCTAGCTTTGAAATAGAAAAAGAAAATCGCTCACTAAAATATGAAATAGAGCTAAAAGATAATGAAATCGGCAATTTAAAAAAAGAACTATCTACTAAAGAAAAGATTATAGGCAAGTTACAAAACGAAAAAAAAACTAAAACAAGAATTACAGAAATTCAAAGGCTTTTGGCATAGTATTATGAGCCATTTTCACAAAAGAATTTGCTATGACAAAGATAATAGCTATAAAATTGTTAGTGATGACTTATATAAAAATGGCATATTTGACGACAATGATAATGAAATTGCTAATAATATTTATAGAAAAGTAACTATACCAGACGAAAACAAGCAAAACAAAAATAAAAAGAAAAATAATGATACTAGATTTTAAGAGGAGGAAAAAAGATATGAATAATGAATTACCAAAAACAAAAATTGATAAAAGAACAGGTATTGAATATCATTTAGAGGGAGATTACTATATACCAAACCTAGCAATACCTAAAAAAGAAAAAATTGCTTTAAATAGATATGGAAGAATGAGATTAAAATATTTGAAAGAACAAAAAAAGTCTGATTATACTATAATGCTTATGCATGGAACGTTAAATACACATTTAAAAGAAATACAAGAAACAGCAGATAATAGAGTACAACAGATTATTAGTGAGTTAAAAGCTAAAAGTGATTTGACAGAAGATATGAAAAATACTGATATGCTTTATTGGGTTGGAACTATGAACTCTATTAAGGCACAAGCAGAAGAAATTGTTTTTAGTGAATTGATTTATGTATAAAATGTATATAAAACAAACTTTAGAAAATGTTTACTATTTATTATACATAATATAGCAGATATGAGTTAAATTTTCCGGGGAAATAGTAAACATAAAAAAATAGAATAAAATAAAAAAATGTAAAGACACTTATGATATAATTTTGTTAGTCCAAAAACAAAATAAAAATATTCGAGGTG
>CAKOWZ010000002.1 GCA_934129745.1 uncultured Clostridia bacterium | reverse complement strand
TGTACTTTTTGTTGTCTTCGTTTGTTGAAGACGTTTTTGATTTTAACATTTTTTTGATTACTTGTCAACACTTTTTTAAAACTTTTTTAAATTATTTTTTAGTGTTGATTTTCATCAAACTTTATATCTTTTGTTGCTTTTAGCAACGATATAAATGTTATCATTTTTTTACCGATTTGTCAATACTTTTTTAAAGTTTTTTATTTAATATTTTTCATTGAAAAAAGTGCAAAATAATAAACTAGTAAATATTGCATTTTCTCTTCACATGCTTACTTAATTATTACTAATTCATCTTAACTTTTTATATACTTTTTTCATCTGTTACTCGGTACTTCTATATATTAACACGCCACCTAAAAAAAGTCAATACCTTTTTCAAAGTTTTTTAGATTTTTTTGTCGAAATTTGTCACTTGATTTTTTTCTGCTTTTTATTCTGTTTTCTACTATATAAAATAACGTTAATTATACATTTATTTTTCAACTATTTTTCTAAATTATCATATATAATAATCAAATATAAAAATTAAATTTCTACTAAAATAATATCTTCTCCTATGCATTTAATTTTATCCCAAGTAATTATAATGTCATTTTCATTAGTAAACATACTAAGAATTTTATTGCTTCCAGGAACAACAATTGATGTAATTTGACCTGTTTCTAAATCAGCACATACATCTTGCACAAATCCTAATCTTCTTGCATCAGTTATATTTATAACTTCCTTGCTTTTAAAATCCATTCCTCTTTTTGCCATTTTGCTCCTCCTTTTCTTAATAATATATGAATTCTTTTTAGTTTGTTTCCTATATTATATTAATAAATTTATAATATAATTCATAATTTCTTATATCTTTCTATTATAATAGTATAATTTATATATTGCATTTTTTATACAGGTATTAGCCAATAATCTGCTTTTTTATATTATTTCCTAAAATACTGGTTTTAAAGTTATAGAAAAACAATAATTATTAATAAAACTTTTTTGCTATAAGCTTCTCAAAAAAAGATGTTTTTAGAGTTGCTTTTTAAAAAAATCATTCTAATAGCTTTCTCTAAAAACATCATTTCCTACTTATAAATTCTTTTTATATGATTAATTGCACTTTTTTCTAACCTAGAAACCTGAGCTTGTGAAATTCCAATTTCACTTGCAACCTCCATCTGAGTTCTACCTTCAAAAAATCTTTTTCCTATAATCATTTTTTCTTTTTCATTTAACTTTTTCATTGCTTCAGAAATAGTAATACTTTCTGCCCAAAGTTCATCAGTGTTTTTCTTATCTTTTACTTGATCAAGAACATATATATTTTCATTACCATCTCCATATACAGGCTCTTGTAAAGATATTGGTTCTTGAATAGCATCTAAACACATTGTTATATCTTCTTTTTCAACTTCAAGTTCTTTAGCAATTTCTTCAATACTAATTTCCCTTTGATTTATTTTTAATTCTCTTTCACGAATTGCTAAAACCCTATATGCCAAATCTTTTAGTGATCTACTTACCCTAATTGAATTATTATCTCTTAAATATCTTCTAATTTCTCCGTATTATCATTGGCACTCCGATATGTGCTAAATTGAACATCTTGATTTATATCAAAATTATCAATTGCTTTTATTAACCCTACACAACCAATTTGAAATAAATCATCTGCACATTCTCCTCTATTATTAAATCTTTGCACAACTGATAAAACTAATCTCAAATTTCCATTTATAAATTCTTCCCTTGCTTCAGTATCTCCATTTTTTATCTTAACTAAAAGTTCTTGTTTTTCTTCATTTGATAGCACAGGTAATTTAGCAGTATTTACACCTGCTATTTCAACCTTGTTTATCAAAAGTAAAACCCCCTTTGAACATAAATGCTATTTACATTATTTCCAAACGAGTCTATTTTATACTTATCTATTTTCAATTATAAGATATCAGTTACTATTTTAATATATTTACTTTACCAGACCTATTCTATTCCAATACAAAATATTAAAAAATTATCCAGTTTTACTCATAATATCTCTTTTCATTTTATTAATAATCTTTTTTTCCAATCTTGAAATATAACTTTGAGAAATTCCTAGCATATCAGCAACTTCTTTTTGGGTTTTCTCATTTTCTCCACTATATTCTCCAAATCCGAAATCTAAGTTCCATAATATTTCTTTCACGCATATTTAATTTATCTATAGATGCATGTAATAAATTCTTATCAACCTCATCTTCAATATGTCTTGAAGTTACATCTGGCTCTGTACCTAATATATCTGATAGTAAAAGTTCATTTCCATCACCATCTTGATTTAATGGTTCATCAATTGAAACTTCTGTTTTTATTCTATTTGACCTTCTTAAAAACATTAAAATTTCATTTTCAATGCATCTTGAAGCATATGTAGCAAGTTTAATTTTTTTGTCTGTGTTAAATGTGTTAATAGCTTTCATTAATCCAATTGTTCCAATAGAAATTAAATCTTCAATTCCTATTCCTGTGTTTTCAAATTTTTTAGCTATATATACAACCAATCTTAAATTTCTTTCAACTAAAAGTTGTTTAATACTTTCATCACCTTTACCAAGTTTTTTTAATGCTTCTTCCTCTTCATCTGGTTCAAGTGGTGGTGGAAGAGTTTGACTTCCTGCAACATAAAATACTGATATATCATCAAACTCTTGATTTCCATTTATATATTTTGCATAAATATTATTTATACTAGATTTTAATATCTGCAATACATTCATTTGTTTTGCCTCCTTCTAATATATCCAGTCCTAAAATTGCTGAATACATATTGTTTTTTGTAAAAGACTTATCATAAATTCCTATTATTACATTATTATTTTTTTCAATTTTTCCATCTATTATAATATTTACACCATCTGATTTTATTCCTAACAATAATCCATTTTGTTTTCCAAGTGAAGAAAATGGAATCATTCTAAATCTTGAAATATTTTGATTAAATTCATCATCTTTTGTTAGTTCATCTATATCACCTCCTAAAATTTTTTCTAAATTATTTAAAATTTTGTCAGATATAATCTGTTTCAAGCTTTCTTTTTCTACAACAATAACTGGTAATCCTGTTATTGGGTCTTTTAAGAAATTCCCTGTATCAAGTAATCCTTTTATTTTAGCAGCTTTTTTGTCTATTATAATTTCTATATCTATAATCATGTCTTTTTTGCTTATTTTATTTTTAACAATTTTAAAACTTATTTGAATGATTATAAATGCAGTTATTCCACCTATTAAAGCAATTTTTATTGGATATGCTCCAACAAAAACTCCATTTCTGATTTGTGCCATTTGTGGTTTTAGAAAATACATTAATGCAAATACACATCCTCCAAATACAAATGATACTAGATAAAAAATTACTAGATCTTTATATAACCTTTTGAATGTATTTGGTTTAAATGAAACATATGTTATTACTATAGATAATAAAAACTTCATTATTATATTAGAATATATTGGCAAAATATTTATGTACATTAAAACTGTATAAATAGCGCCAATGGTGCTGGCTAGTAATATTCTTATTTTTTTCATTTTATGTTTCATTACAATTCCTGAGGCATAAATAATTATATAATTCATTAATATGTTTTCTATAAAAACAATGTCTAGATAGACTGTCATATTACCTCCTAGTTTTGCATTTTGATAAGTTTTTTAGGGCAATTTTAAAATTGTGTCTAAAATTTATTTTACAATTTTGGGTTGTTTTTTATATGCTCATTAATATAAGTAAACTCCGTCCCAGATTACACGATGCGTGCAATTGGGACGCGTCCCCAACTGCACAAATTATATCATCCTGTCCTTGAAAAGGCTGTCATATTCTGAAGTCAAAAAAAGAAATAATCTACATAAGTAGATTATTTCTTTTTTAAACTCTATAATTTCAATTAATTATGATTCTAATCGACTAATTTCATAATTAAATTATTTTCGATATTTAATTAAAGTAATTATTTATTTCCAGCTTTGTTTTTTCTTAAGAATGAAGGAATATCTAAGTCATTAGCTGGTGTGTTTGTTGGTTCAGCTGGTGCTGGTGTTGATTTTATTGTTTGTTCCCATGCTTTATCAACTATTTTGTTAACTGGCATTGTACTTAATTTGCTTTTGTCTTCTTCTTCAAATCCAGTTGCAATAACTGTTATTACTATGTCTTCTTCTAATGTTTCATCTATAACAGCACCAAAGATAATGTTAGCTTCTGGATCTACACTGCGTTGAATTAATTCAGCTGCTGTGTTAACTTCATGTAATCCTAAGTTTGCTCCACCTGTAATATTGATGATAACTCCTCTTGCTCCTTCGATTGAAGTTTCTAGCATTGGGCTTTGTACTGCTTGTTTTGCAGCTTCTTCTGCTCTTGATTCTCCTGATGCTCTACCAATTCCCATGTGAGCCATACCTGTGTTTAACATTATTGTTTTAACATCTGCAAAGTCTAAGTTTACAAGTCCTGGTACAGCGATTAAGTCTGATATACCTTGAACACCTTGTCTTAAAACATCATCAGCCATTTTAAATGCTTCTACTATTGATGTTTTTCTATCAATAACTTGTAATAATTTGTCATTAGGAATTACAACTAATGTATCAACTTTACTTTTTAGGCTTTCTATTCCTCTATCAGCTTGTGATAATCTTTTCTTTCCTTCAAATGTAAATGGTTTTGTAACAACACCTATTGTTAATATTCCCATTTCTTTAGCACATGCTGCAACTATTGGTGCTGCTCCTGTACCTGTTCCACCACCCATTCCGGCTGTAACAAATACCATGTCTGCTCCACGTAAAGCTTCTGTTATTTCAGATTTGCTTTCTTCTGCTGCTTGAGCTCCGATGTCAGGGTTTGCTCCTGCTCCTAAACCTCTTGTAATTTTTTCTCCAATTTGAATTTTAGATGCAGCTTTTGATAATAACAATGCTTGTCTATCTGTATTTACTGCTACAAATTCTACCCCTCTTATTCCAGAATCAACCATTCTGTTAACAGCGTTTGTTCCACCGCCACCAACACCTATAACTTTGATAGTAGCTGTTCCGTCAATCATTAGTCCACTTTCTTCCATGCTATCCATTATCATTTTGTTTTCCTCCCTATTATATTTTATATTTTAAAAATTAAAAACATCCTTTTTTGAGAAATTAGAACTCATTTCATATTTCCCATAATTTAATATCTTTGAGACTTTAATTTTCTAAATAGAATACTTCTTTTGTATAATATAATTAAGCATAATCTTTAGTTTTCTAAAAATAGAAATTTCAATCATCTCTTATTTTTTCTATGAATAGAAAAAGTCTTTTACTTTTTCTAAAATTTCTTTAAATACATTATTTTTTTCAGTTGTAACATCAATATTACTTGAAACATTTTTTGCGAATTGTCTTGATGCTATATATCTTACTAATGCATATACAGTTCTATATCCTGGTCTTACTGTACTTATTCCTCTTCCTGTTGATGTTTTAACAGGAATGTTTAAGACTACTTTTCCAGCAACATCACTTTTGCTAATATTTGTAATACCTTGTCCTGTTAGTATTACATTATTTATTCTAGATTTTACTCCTTGCATTGTGATGTCTTTATTTACTAATGTAAATATTTCTTCAATTCTTGCTTCAATAATTTCTATTAATTCTGAACTTTTTATCATTTTATTTGATTGTTCTTCTTTACATGTTGTTAACAATATTTCATTATCATTATCTATATATGATTTTAGTGCTAATCCATATTGTTTCTTTAATTTATCTGCTTCTTCATGTGATATATTTAATACAAGAGCTATGTCATTTGTAATATTATCTCCACCTAGTGGAATTGTATTTGTGTAAATGAATTCTGAACCTTCAAATACTCCAATATCTGTATTTCCAGCTCCCATGTCTAATATCATAACATTATCTGTAAGCTCATGTGTATCTAATACTAAATTTCTTTCAGCTAATGTAATTGGAACTAATCCATCTATTTCTAGTTCTGCTTTTTTAAATATTCCAACTAATTGTCTAATATATTCTTTGTCAGCTAATATTACTTGTGCTTTTAATGTAAATCTTGAGCTAAAGTTTCCTACTGGATCTGATACTGCTTTTCCATCTTCTAACACAAATTTATCAGCGACAACATCTATAATACTCATTCCTTCTGGTACATCTATATCTTTGGCTTGCATGATTGCTGATGAAACATCTTTTACTGTAATTCCGGCATATTTTTCTTTAATTTCTTTTATAACACTGTTTTGAACTATTGTTACATATTTTCCGTGTATTGTTACATATGCAGAGTTTATTTTCAAATTAGTGTCTAATTCAGCATCTTCTACAACTCTTATTATTGCATCAATTACTTCATCTTCATTAATTATTTTGCCTTTTTTTATTCCGTTGCAAGCTTGATTTGTACTACATAATATTTCTACTTGGTTAAAATTATTAACTTCTCCTATGATAAGGCTTACTTTTGATGTGCCTATATCAATTCCTACAATTATATCTCCGACAGCCAAAGTTAACTCCTCCATTTTTTCGTAATGTTGTTCCTAGTTTATTTCTTAGTAAGAATATTATATTTCGAAAAAAAAGTCAATAGGTTCTGTTATATTTTTGTAATATTTTCGTAATGGTTTTGTAATAATGTATTATTTTTTCCTATTTTGTCTAAATTTTTCAAGATAATATCTTCTAATTGTTCCTAAATTGTTGAACATTCTGCTTACAAACACAAATATTGCAGCAAGATAAATGTCAACATTTAATCGTTGTCCTAAATATGCTAATAACATTGCTAAAATTGCATTTCCAAAAAATCCTGATAAAAAAACTCCCATATCAAATTTTTTATTTAATGATGAAACAATTCCTCCAAAAACAGTATCTAATGCTGCAACTATTGCTAATGCTAAATATCCTGAATATGTATATGAAATTATTGGTGCGAAATTTCCAACTAAAACTCCTAACACACATCCTAAAATTATAGCCACAAAAACCATAACTCTATTCCTCCTCTTTCTCTTCTTTTATATATTTCAAAGTAATTTCTTTATTATAAGCATTGATTTTTATATCATCTTGATAATTCATTTCAATAGTATATCCTTTATTTTTATAATATGGGAAAAATCCTTCATTTGGAAAATTAATTATTTTTTCAATTTCATCTTTATTTCCAATGGCTTTAACTTCATAAGGACTTACAACTCTTTCTCCATTAACTAAAATATATTGATTACTATTTATTCCAACAATATCAGTACTATTTATAATTCTTTGTCCATTTATTGAAATAGCCTCAGCTCCTGCATATTTTAATTCATTTACCAAATATACCAGATTACTTGCAGTATATGACATATTTGAATTATCAGTTAATTTTAAAACAATACCTTGACCTGTTACATTAGTTTTTCCAACTAACATATTATATTCTTTTAATTCACTATCAAGTAATTCAGATGCTTGTTGATTATTTTGAACAATTTTAGAATATTCTTCTATTTTTTGATTATTAGATTCAACTTTTTCCTCAACTTCATTATATTTTGTTTTCCATTCTAAAATCTCTTGTCTTAACTCATCTTCTCTCATACTTTCAATTCCCATTGAATTTGTTTCTTCAACAGTTCTAAATTGTATGAAAATTAATGATACTAACATTACTGAAATGAAAAAAACTACAATTGAAATAGTAATTTTACCTTTTTCCATTTTCACTTCACCTCTCTATTATTCATTTTTCATATATTGGGTATTAAGAATTCCATCATATTTTTTTATTAAAATATTATCAGATTTTTTTACATCTATAATTACACCTGTTTCTTCCATTAATTCCAAATATCCACCAGGAATTGTAATTGAGCCATATAATAATTCTGGTGAACCAATAGCCTTAATTTCAACAGGTGAACTTATTTTTTCACCATTTACAACAACAACATTTCCTGCACAATATACTGATGTAAAATTTGTAATTCTCTGACCATTTATAGAAATTGCTTCAGCTCCAGCATTTCTTAAAGCATTAATAACTTCAACTAAATCACCTGCATGAACTAAATATAATTCTATATTATCTAATGGACTAATATTTGACCTTTTTACTGTATTATTATCTTTTAATGTTATTACAATTCCACTGCCTTTTACATCTGTTAATCCTAAAAAAGTATTGTCTAATTTGATTTCACTTTCTTTTTCTAATGCTGTTTCATCATTTTGAGTTGATTGTTGTCTTATATCTTCTAGTTTTTGCTCTGATTTTTTTAAATCAACTGATGCTTTATCATATTTTTCTTTCCATTTTAAAACTTGATCTCTTAATTCATTTCCAGTCAAAGTTTGTGAAACAGTTGAATTTGCATCATTTATAGTTTTTAATTGAATACTTATACCTATTGTTAATATAAAACACACTATTCCTAATGTTAGTGCAACTTTCCAATTTTTCATTTAATAAACCTCTCTTTCCATCTCAATTTATCTCATTTTAATTTTAAACTTTTTCTCTGAAAACAGGGTTAGAAGTATTTAAATCTTTATTAACAAAAAATTCTCCCTCTTTTCCTTTTTCTCTTTCAATCATTTCTTTAACATATAACATTTGTGTTGATATATCTGAACATGTACCTAAATAAACTGTTTTATCTTCTGATTCCATTACCATAGTAAAATCTTTTTTATCACTAATATCTATATGAGTTATTAATTTTTCTAATCCATTTATTTCAGCCGCTTCTAAAATTTTAAGTACAACTTCTAATCTTTCCAAATCATCTTTATTTAATCTATTACCAGGTTTTACTTCTTCAACAGGAGTTACATAACCTTTAATAATTGGTGAATCTAATTTTAAAGTTGAAATTTCCAAAATATATCCCTGATTGTTTATGTATACATATGAATTACCATATTCAAGCATTAAAGATGCGGTTCTTTCACTTATGTTTATTTGAACTTTATTTGAAAATACATTTCTTTTTACATCAACACTTTCTACATAAGGATTTGAACGTATTTTATTTTCAGCTTCTTTTTTTGAAAATTTAAAAGTATTTTCATTTAATTTTATTTCTGACATATTTATAATTTGTTCAGATGTTATATTTGTATTATTTGTTACTTCAATTGATTTTACATTAAATATTGGTGATAAAAAAAAGTATACAGTTCCACCAATTAAACATATTATTAATAAAATCATTATCCCTATTTTCATTAAAATTCTTCTTTTTTGAATCTGAATTTGTTGTTGTCTAGTTAATTTAGGTTTTTCAGGTTCTCCATTAAATTCTATTGTTTGTGTTATATAATTTTTTTCACTTTGGTTTTGATTGTGATTTTGCTTATGTTTCTGATTTTGCTGCTGATTTTTATTTACATGTTTTATATTTTCATTTTTTGTTTTTAAATTTTCAGCATTTTTCATTTTTTTCAATTTATTATCCACAGGTTGTCCACTTTTATTCCACTTATTTTTTGACTTTTTAGTATTACGATTTGGTTCAGGGAAAGTTTTTAAACCTATTATTATTTCATTATCTAAATCAATAATATCATTGTTATTAGAGGCAGACTTTTTGCCTGCCTTTTTATTTACATTTGAATACACCATAGCTCTTGTTCTTTTTTTATCATTTTTAGCCAATTTAATCACCTATTTCTTTTATGTTAGCACCTAACATATTTAATTTTTTATCTAAATTTTCATATCCTCTTAAAACATAATCAATATTATCAACTTGTGTTATCCCTTTAGCTGCTAAACCAGCAATTATAAGTCCTGCACCACCTCTTAAATCATTTCCTTGAACATTTGTGCCAAATAATTTTCTTTTACCTGTTATTATTGCTGTTCTTCCCTCAACTGTAGCCTTTGCACCCATTCTAGTCAATTCACTTATATATTTGAATCTATTTTCAAATATATTTTCAACTATAACAGATGTTCCTTTTGCTACTGTTAACATAGAACCAAAAATTTGTTGCAAATCTGTAGGAAATCCTGGATATGGCATTGTTTTTATCTCTGTTGCTTTTAATTTTTTTGGTGCATCAATTATAACATAATTTTTTTGAACATCAATATCACAACCTGTTTCTTGTAATTTGTGTATCACAGGTGTTATATGTTCTGGAATAACATTAGTTATTTTTGCCTTTCCTCCTGTAATAGCTATTGCACACAAAAATGTGCCTGCTTCAATTCTATCTGGCATAATCTTATAACTAGTTGTTTTAAGTTTTTTTACACCAATTATTTTTATAATATTAGTTCCTGCACCTTGGACTTTTGCTCCCATACCATTTAAAAAGTTAGCCAAATCAACAATTTCAGGTTCCATTGCTGCATTATTTATAGTTGTAGTTCCTTCAGCTAAAACAGATGCTAGAATAATATTTTCAGTTGCTCCAACACTTGGAAAATCTAAGTTGATATCTGCACCTACTATTTTATCACAACTACATTCAATAAATCCAGCATTTTCTTCAACTTGTATTCCCATTTTTTTAAATGCTGCTAAATGTAAATCAATTGGTCTTGCACCAATTTCACATCCACCAGGATATGAAAATGTGACTTTTTTAAATCTTCCTAAAATAGCTCCAGCTAAAATCACAGTTGATCTCATTTGTCTCATTAAATGTTCTGGAATTTCGGTTTTATTTATATACTTTGAATTAATCTCTATTTTACCACTATTTCGTTTAATCTTGCAACCCAAAATTTTTAAAATTTCTAAAGTTATTTGAGTATCTCGAATTTTTGGTACATTATATAATTTTGTTATATCTGAATTTAATATAGAACCAGCAATTATTGGAAGTGAAGCATTTTTTGAACCTGATATATTTACTTCCCCATTCAATCTTTTTCCGTCCTTGTATTATGTATGATTTCATTGTGTTCACCCTTTCTTTGAGTTTTTATGTTATATATTATGTTGAATTATTATAAAAGGTGAAAATCATAAAAATTCATAAAAATTTTAGTCTAAAAAAACCTAAAAAAAACACAAACTGTTCACACAATGGACACAAACTACTGATATATTATATTCAAGTTAGTAACAAATACTCCAGTTGCTAACTAATCAAAAAAATAAAACATCCCCTTTTATTTTCAAAAAAGCAGCCATGTGAATTATACTTTAAAAAGTAGAGTTCATATGGTTGCTTTTTAATTTTCCAATATAATCAAAAAGAAATTAGAATTTATAAAATTACTAATTTCTTTTTTTCTATCTATACAAATATCTCTGAGGATTAACAGGAGAACCATTAATTCTTACCTCTAAATGTAAATGTGGTCCAGTTGAGTTTCCAGTTGAACCAACTAAAGCAATACTTTGACCAGATGAAACCTGTTGACCAACGCTTACTAATATTTTACTACAATGTGCATAATAAGTTTGAATTCCATTTCCATGAGTTATAATAACCAAATTTCCATATGTTCCCATTGGAGATGCATATGTTACTGTTCCATCAGCAACTGCTAAAATAGGAGTTCCACTTCCTGCACCAATATCTAATCCAGTGTGTGCACCATAACGTACACTTTCAATTGCAGCAAATCTTGATGTTACAACACCTTGAACTGGTACTGTAGCTAAATAGATTCCATTTACTGTTTTAGTTTCTCTATCAATATATTCTTCAACTGAATTTTCCAATTCTTCTTTTGCCAAAACCATATTTGTTGTTTGTTCAATTTTTTCTGCATCATCAACATTAACTGTATAATACTCTCTAATACCAATATCTAGGTCCAAATTTCCTTTATGCTCTTCTTTAATATCTGCAACTAATTGTTCTGCCTCATCTAAAGTATTTAAATATCCTTTTACATCATTATTTATAGTAACAGCATAATATTTATACGTAATTTCCGCATTTTGTTTTAATGAACTTATTATTTCATCTTCATTTGTTTTTTCAGTTCTATTTACAAATTCCAATTTGTACTCTGGGAATTGATTCATTGTTACAAATGCAACATTTCCACTATGTCCTAAAACTTCGCTATTTATTCTTGACTCTAGTTCAACCTTGTCATTTGCATAACCTACAGTTTCCCCTGCAATAGTAACTGCATATACAGGTTTATATTTAAATAATATCATTCCAATAATAATTGCTAATAATATAAAAAATATACTTATACACTTAACTGATTTTCTCGTATGATATAATATTCTTCTTTTTAAAATAAAAGTCACCTTCCTTTGTTCTTTAGCAAGCTTTTGTCATTATAACATATATTTTCTCCAAATGCAAATTTTTCATACATTTTTCGACTTATAAGGTATTATTGTTCATAAAAATAGTCCATAATTCCATTGTAAATTCCCCATGCAAGTTTATCTTGATATTCATCTGTTAACAACATTTTTTCTTCTTCTTCATTTGATAAAAATCCGCATTCTACAATACTTGCAGGTATTTCAACATGTTTCATAATATAGATATTATCAATCTTCATTGCAACTCTCTTATTTCCCTTTTGAATTGAATCATTCAAATTTGTTTGAATACTTTTTGCTAAATTAATACTTTGTTGATTTCCCTCTTGATAAAATGTTTGCCACCCAGAATATTGATTTTGTGGAATTTTATTTAAATGTATAGATACAAATATATCTGCTGAACTTTCATTTCCTATTTTTACTCTATTATGTATGTCTGAAATTTTCTTTTGTTTTAAAGTTTTGCTATCAATATCATATATAGCATTTTCATCTGACCTTGTCAATATTACAGTTGCTCCACTTTGTTCTAATAAACTTTGAACTTTTAATGCGATTTTTAGGTTTGTTTCCGCTTCTGTTGTTCCATTACTACTTTGTGCCCCGCTCATCTGGAACACCGTGTCCTGCATCTAAGACGATTACTTTGTTTGATACTGGTAGATTAACTGTTTCAATTGTTTGTGTTTTTGGTAAAGATCCATTTACTAAAAATACTGTTAATGATATACAAATCATTGTTGTTATTAAAATTAATCTTTTTTTATGCAATACTATCATATAAAAACACCTCATATTACAATTATATGAAGTGTTTTTTATTTTATTCTTTTATCTTTTACATTTGTGTTAACACATTAGAATTTTTTAATTTTCATTAAGCTTATTCAAAAGGCTTGTTAAGCCAACATAATGTTTCTTAACATTTTCATAAAAATATCTGAATTAGTGTTTTCTTTTATAATAAATTCAAACATACTCTAAAGCCAGTTGTTCCTACTGGATCACATGAAAAAGCATTTTTCGTAGATGCAGCTCTATAATTTCCTGGTGTTCCATAATATCCTCCAACACTATAATGATACTTTGTGTCTTCATATTGTGTGTTTGTATATTCCCATAAATTTCCAGCAAAATCATAAATATTATTTGCCATATTTCTATCAGTTGCCCCCGATGATACTATCATATTATCATCTTTTAATACATTGTTAGCATATTGATAATTTTTTCCTGCATCATTTGAATATAACCCTGTAATATAAAACGCAGAATTACTATAATTTCCCCAACTACTACTATCATTATATACGTCATATCCACAATTACTTAACCACTCAATAATTATTTTCATTTTTTCTAATGTTAATAAACTACTTTTTACATCTTCTGAATTGTACATAGATTTTGCATTTTCAGAAGCTTTTTCATAACTTATATAATTCCACGGTCTTACATTTTTTTTGCTAACAGGAATACCTATTACGTCATTTGACTCATCATCTATATTGCTAAATACTTGTTGCATATTTTCTGAAACTCCAGCTTCATATCTCGCCACATAAAATCCACCATATTTATAATCTTGTTCTCCATTTCTTTCAGGAACCGGAATCCATACAAATTGATTACCTATTTCATCTTCGATAACTAAACCATTATTCCAACCTTTTGGAATTCCTTTTTCTAATTCCCAACTAGCAGTTTTTGTTTCTACTTTCTTGAATCCATTTGGTACTATTGGATTATTGTAGCTTGAATGGTTGTATTTTTCAGTTTTTATATACGCAGTATTTTTTTCAGATTTATACAATACTTTATAGCATATAATTATAAATAAACTTATAATTATTGTTATACAGATTAAAAATATCAAAAAATTCTTCTTCATGTTTCCCCCTATTTATATATTTAAAATATTTACAACTTTTTAATTTTTATAAATAATTTACTTATCTTTAAAAAAATATATAAATGTATTACAATATAGCTATTATCATATATTTAATAACTTTTATTTTTTTAGTTTACCTTGTATCTTCACTCTATTTTTTTTATTTTCTTTTATAAAATATTTTACTTTTTGTTCACAAGATCTACCATTAATTTCTTGTATTTTATAATAATATGGTAGATACATTTCACATGTATTTTCACTATATAAATTTATTGTTACTACAAAATTAGTTTGATTTATAATATATATTGGTCGATTATAATAAAAAGTGTCATTCATTTTTGCTTTAACACTTAATTTCATCCCTTATATTTTTATGCATTATATGTCTAATCTTGTTATTTGTCAAATTAACGCCCATTTGAAACTTCATCATTAACAAAATTTTTGAATGCAGATTTTTTTATAAAATTTATTTTCTTAATAATTTATTTACAATTGTAGAAATAACGACTTTTGGAGTTGGTTTTGTATCCATTGTATAATTAAAATAGTTAAGTAAGTAATTTAAATTGCAATCCATATACATATTGTTAGTTGCTTTTACAATATTCCCCTTTATATTTTGAGTTGATTTTTGATGCTTGCATGCAATAATTGGGTATACATTTTTTTCTAAATTCTCCAATAACATACTATTATTTATATTTTCCATTATATATATAACTGATTCTATTATATACTTTGTTCCCTTATATTTGGTATTATATTTTAAATTTATTAATTCTTCATATGTTCTTCTTTCATATTCTTCTATATTTTTTATCTTAATTAGATCATCTATATTTTTGTTAATTCGACTTATTGTATTATTAATTCCACAATCTTTAGAAATAGCATCTTGAATATCATATTTATCTCTGATTTTTAAAACTAACTCATTGTCACCTGAAATAACAATTATTTTTGGTTTTTTGTTACCATAGTTTTCTTCTTCAAGCATTTCTAACAATTTCCAGCCTCCTCCAAAAGGCATTAATAAATCCAAAAAGACCAAATCAATTTTACATTCTTTGATACATTCTATTGCTTCTCTTACATTATTAGCAATTTTTACTAATCTTACTTTTTCATTTTTGCAAAAGATTAAATTTGCTACATTTTTTATATAATCCATATTATCATCTGCAAATAATACATTTAACATATATTCACCTTCTTAATACATTTATAATTAATTTCGATATTCCTAAAATTTTTACCTCTATTTGTTCTATTACGGATTATTAGGTTTAATTCAAAGTATAATACTTGTTTCATAACACATAGACAAACCCTCTTTTTCTATCTTAAATTCGTATTAGTATATCACATTTTATTAGCTATAAAAACTTAGTATACTAATGCAACTTAATTTTCTAAAAATTTTCATCTCTTCTAGCAATAATATTAATATATTTCTTATAAAGATTTGTTATTTATTCAAATTCCGTTTTATTATACAAATATTTGTAAACTAAAAAATGGAAAAATAATTTTTTGTACTTGCTAAAAAGAGGGTATTCTTATTGTAGAATACCCTTGTATGATAATAGCATGTGTGTTTGATTTAGGTATTTATTACTTAATTGTAATTATACCGCGTATGATTATTTTTCTGTATGATACTTAATAGTAATCATACCATGCATGAACATCCACAGTTCTTGGGCTGAATGTCGTTCCAGATGATGTTGCTAAATACTGCATGCGACAATCCGAATTTGGTGAAATATCGAAATAATCACTAACAAAGAAATAGTAACCATCTGCATCAGGTGATGTCATCCATGTAGCGCCATGCAATTCGCCTCTGAATACGCTTTTATACTGATAGAGTTCAACATACAGTTCTGTACTGTATGAAATTCCGTCTACAGGCTTGAAAGCAATACACATGCGAACATGACAAGCATTGCCATTTCCGACTGTTCTCCATGATCCTGTATTGGTACCAGTGAACTGAAAATGTCCAAGATACATACTGGTTGCATTTACTGATGCCAGTGAATCTTCTGATTTAAACTGAATATGTTCAAAATCAGACATAGTACCCATTATGATCTCATCGCCGATATTCCGTGTCTCTTCTGATGCAGCAAATGCTGTTGTTCCCACCATTGTAAAAGTCATAACCATGCAAGAAATACATGCAATAGCTTTTTTAAAAAGGTCATTTATTTTCATAATTGTGCCTCCTTTGAGCTGCCAGTTGCACACACATACTATTTTTTCATTTCATATTTCCATATATAAAACATAAGGAATCATACTGAAATGTTTATACTTAGATATTACTTCATTTATTCTCGGCAGTCAATATAACTCTTTTACACTTTTTTACACTTTCAACTTGTTTATACTTTTTTAAATTATATCTACTACTCCTTTATAATAATTAATTTATAGCTCCTGCATAATGAAAAATAATATTTCTAATATATATATCAACCAAAATATTTTTTTATTCTCATTTTCTATTATAGAATAATCAGATGCATATAATTTACATTATTGTACCTACTCACAAAAAATAATTATTGATATTGTGTTGTCTGTATCTTATAATATCGTTTTAATATTTTCTCTATATATTTTTTTACCATTTCAGCTTACTTTGCAAATACGCTCCAAACTCATTTATTTCTAAAAATCCATCTAAATGTTAATAATTTACCTAGCCTTTGTTTAATCTTACTTAATTTCTTAAATCACCTTTCAAATTTTTCTTCAATTATTTTTTTATATAAAAAAAATGTGCCATCATCAATTAAACTTGATAATGACACATTTTTATATATAACATCGCTGAAAGAAATCCCTTTTCTTGAGATTTTTTAACCTTTCTAACATGGTCAATTGCATAATGTTTAATAAGTTTAATTATATATGCAGTAAATGCTCTTGCAATTTCTTTATCTGAATATTATTTGTAATCCATACAGACTCCTCCAATCAATTTTTTTGGACAAAGTTCAAATTAATTAGAGGTAATATTGAATTACATCTTTCTTCTTATTTAATTATTATAATTATTTACTTACATAAACTAGCTTATTGATAATCTCAAAATTAATTTGTTGAAATATATACATCCATATCAACCGAGAAATTTTGTGGTAATTGATCTTCCCATTCTTGTTGCAAAATTCCATATCTTATTCTATAGTCTGCACCTTGATCAACATTTGTAAAACTATTTAGTTGTATTTCCACTTCATCATCATATATTGTAGCATATAAATATTGATTATTTCCTAATGCATAATCATATCCATATTCAAATATAGCTGTTACCAATCTATACTGTCTATCTAGAGTAGTATTTTTCTTTATATTAATTTTCAAACTGATTTTATCAGAATTTAATGTGAAATATGGTCCTAAAGAATCCCCTGTAAAGTTCTTCAGTGTTCCCAAATAATATTTATCTACATTGTTTGGAATTGTTGCATGTCCTGCAAAGCTTGGAGTTTCTAATGATTCAACTGTAGAGAATTTTCCAGAATAAGCAACCTTATCCAAATCCCATGTACCACTTTGTGTAACTACTTGTATCTCTGCAAACTGGTCAAAGTTCCAATTAGCTGGTATACTGAACCCCATATTTCCAGAATATCCAGTAGACATATCACTTACAAAACATGTAGTTGCATATCCTGCATTCATTATTCTTGAACATGCGTTTCTTGTTCCATAAATTCCAATTTTAAACATATTGTTTAATTCTGTCATTTTTGTTTTGATACTCAAAAAATATGGTAAAATATAATTTGTAATTTGTGCATCAGTCACATCCAAGTCTACTGCAAAATAAATAACATTATTATTAGGAATACCATGTTTTTTGGCTGCATGTACAGCACTTAATGCATCTATTGTACCTCGAGCCGCACTAAAATATGATATCTCACTACCTGATTCTTGAAAAATCGGGAAAAATTTAAGTCCAGAATTCAATATTCTTTGTGGCTCTCCTGGTCTTAATTGCTTAAAAGTTCCCCCTGTCAAATATCTTCCTACAATAGTATATCCATTTGTTAATAAATAATTAATTCTTTCTTGAGTCATCTCAAATCTTGTATCACATGCAGTACAACTTCTATCTGGATTTCCCTTACTTAATAATAAAGACATCCAAGTATCAACATCAACAGTTCCATTGATATTTAAAACCATATCAGTTTGAAAATCTGTTACCGCTTGTGTTAAATTACTATCATATACTTCGCTTTCTAAAGATACAGAAGTATAACCATTACAGTATAATGCATATCTAACCAATAATATAAACTTTTTAATTGTTTCTGAAGAATATGTACTTCCTTGATATGGTAAAACTGGTAGTAAACTCTTAGTTCCAGCTCCAAAATTACCTGTTGCTTGACTTATAGAAAATCCTTCTAATGCTTGTAAAGCAATTATCATTGACTTATTCATTTGTCTACCATAAATACCATCACATGGTTCATATTCGATATATCCAGGAAATCTTCTATTTAATTCCTGTTGAATATATCTTATCATACTGCTTCCTCCAGAAACTAATTGATATTGATTCATTGATAATAGTGCTTTCATAACACCTACCGTTACTTCAGACCCTGGATTTACCATACCTGCATCAGTTTTCATACTTCTTATTGCATCACCTGTTCCTCCATAAAAATGGCGAGTAATAGTAGATGCACCCACACTATACCCTTTACACCATAAAGCACCTTGTATAATTGCATAAACATTGTCTTGATATAGATCTCCTTGCGTTTGTTGTAATACTCCATTTGGGAATCTTTCAATAAATTTTGCAGTAGTTGTTGGTCCAAAATTATCTGATGTATTAGTTATCCCTAATTCTATTTGTAAAGCCCTCCTTAATGCATAAATTGTTGTCCATCCAGTCTTTCCTGTTACTGGTATAATGTTGTAACCACTGTTGTTTCCATAAGTTTGATTTAACCATATTTGAGTTGCCTCAACCATTGGATCACTCATAAAAAATCCTCCTTTCGTTTTTTACCTTTCTGTTATTACTTTTGATTGCTATACTCTAATTATATTTTATTTTTTTTTATTTTGTCGAAAAGTGTAAAAAAATGTAAAATCATTAAAATATCATCCTAAAATAAAACTTTATTCATTATTGTTGTTATAACAATTTTATGTGTAGGCTTTTTATCATAACCATATCAAAAATAATCTATTAAATAATTTATTTTTCACTTGTTATATATATTATTAGTTGCTTTATATATTCAATATTATCATCCGCAATTAATAGATCGAAGATTATTCTTTGCCTTCTGTAATAAGATTTTTTATACGTTTTATAGAAAAAGAGAGTATCCCTATTGTAGAATACCCTCTTGTAATATAATAGTGCTAAATTTTATGTATAATACTTAAATATCAATCATACCATGCATAAACATTCACAGTTCTCGAGTTAAATCTTGTTCCTTAAAATGTTTCCTTATAATACATACGGCAATCTGAGTACTGCAGCTGCCCCAATTCTCACCTTAGAACTGGAAATGTCCGAGATTCCTCTTCAACTGTTATAAAAGCAATTGTGCCTACTGTTGAAAAATCCATAACCACGCAGGAAATGCATGCAATGAACGATAATTCATTTTACTTCATAATTTTTTCTCCTTTGAGCTATTGGTTATGCACACATTCTATTTATTATATGCTTTCTTACATAAAAACATAAAAAATAGCACTGAAGTATTTATACCCCAATATTACTTCGTTTTTTTTACTGTCAATACAATTTTTTACACTTTTGACATATTAACATACTATTTTTTATATATTCATATTTTATTTTAGATATATAGCCACTCTAAAGCCAACATACATATAGTTTCCAAATCCATCTGGAATACAATGTCCACGAGTTGAAGCCGAAATATCCTTGTTACCCATTTCATACATTCCACCTCTATATATTCTAAAATTGTCCTTATATGACTCCATAGTCCATTCATGTATATTTCCAGCCAAATCAAAAATGTTGTTGACACAATTATCATTATTTCCATTTAAATTCGTACCAGTATGTTGTAGTGTTGATTTTGAGTTTGTACCAAACCATCCCATACTTGAACTATCTTCTATATACTTTGTTTTCGTATAAGAATTATCAACATCGCTTAAAAATTCCATTGTTAAATCCCATTGCACGCCATAACAAAGCGTAGATATAACACCTGTATCATTTGTTAACTCATCTGGTAAATTATATGTTTTTAATCTATCTGTATTAGGGTACATTGAACGAGCCACTTTAACTGCTCCATTTTCCCTATCATCTCCTTGAATGCCATCTAAAGCATAGCCATATGCAGACCCCCAGCGAATTTCATTCCAAACATATGCATTTTGCTTTGATATTGGTTTTACTGTTCCATCTTGTATATGTTTTTTTAGTGGATCTTCTATACCTGCCTCATACCTCGCAATATAAAATCCTTTGTATTTTTTTATGCTTCTATATAGTTCTTCTGATTCAACAGTTGAATTTCTATCATCTGCTTCTTTACAATTATCTACATAATTTTGCTTTTTTCTGGCATAAAAACCATCTTTTCTTTTTATATTATTGGTATCTTTTACTGGTATCCATACAAATTGATTTCCTTCATTGTCCTCAATTACTAACCCTTGATTCCAACCTATTGGATTTCCTTTTTCATCTAATTTCCAGCTTGCTTGCTCTGTTTCAACAGATTTAAATCCATTTGGTATTACAGGATTTTTATAATCATAACTACTATCATCTTCAACATCTTCTTTACTCTCTTTTATATCATTTATTTTGATTTCACTAATATTATTTTGTAGTTGATTATCTTTGCTCTTTTTAATACCTAATACTATACCTGTTATAATAAAAAAAGTTAATATAATACTAATAAAATATACATATCTTTTCATACATATATCCCCCTAAAAAATTTATTTGTCATATTATATACTAAAATATGAATAATTTCAACTCTGCTTTAATTAACATACTTATAATCTGCTGTTATAGACTTTATAATACTGTGCAGCTCTTATTTTGCTATTTCATCAATAAATCTCTCAAATCGTAAAAAACGCACTTTATAAAATTTTTCTTTTAAATATGATGTTATTTCTTTTTCTTTTATTTCAGCTACTAATTGCCTTATTTCATTTTTTATATTCAGATTTTTTATTCAAATAAATCTGAATGTGACTCTGCTCTAAAAGCTGTTAATATCAATTCAATCTTATCTATTTTGTAAATCAATAACCAATCTGGTTATCTGTGACATTCTCTATATCCGTTTGTATTTTCCTACTAAATAATGGTCTTTATTCTTTTCTGGTAGAGTTTTATTATTAGCCAACATTTCAATAATTTCGTACAATAAATTTAAACCTCTTTTTTTCATTAACTCGTAGTCTTTTTTTAATCAATTACTGTACTTTACCGTCAACAAATTTATCAATCCTCTTTTTCTAAATCATTCCACATTTCAGCTAAATTAGTATATCGTTTGCTTAACCCTATTCCTTTTTCTACATCTTCCATTGCTTTTATAGTTTCAGCATTTAATTTTGGTACTTTTATTTCAAATGGAATACTTTCTGTTAAAATTATTTGTCTTAATAACATATTGATAACATTGGTAAAATTTGTTCCTAAATATTCAAGAGTTTCTTTTGCTTGTTCTTTTATTTTTTCATCTACATTTACATTTATTGTAGCCATATTATCACCTCCACAATATATTATATGTATATTATAACATAATATGTGTATACATGATAATATCTTCAGACAATTTTTAGTTTTCTTACAATTTATTTATATTAACCAATCTTCTATCAATCTCCAATATTGCATATTCTAAACCAAACTCCATCAACCAATTTTTTAATATACTCTATGGAATATTTAAAATATTCCATATTTGTTTTACCCCTCCTAATTTTACGGAACGCTTCGAAGTTTCATTTGTCAATGAGCATGACCACACAGATATTCACGAAAACGATATTAATGCTAAAGAAGCCGAATGCGAAAGAAAATGTTACAAAATCCTCGGATATATTGATAATTATGAAACAGCTAATGAAATTGTAGCAAACAACTATTGAAAGCCCCATAATACGGAGCTTTTTTTATTTTATAAAAAATCTATATACTATAACTATTTTCTCTTAAATATAATAAAAAAAATAAAAATGTGCAGACACACAAAAAATGCATCTACACACAACAAAAAATAATTATATAAATATATATCACTAACCTCTTAACATTTATTTTTATACAGACTAAAAATATTAATAAATTCTTCTTCATGTTTCCCACTATTTATATATTTAGAATATTTACAACTTTTTAAATTGTTTGAGTATCATTTACTTTTGGCATAGGTAGTCCAAATGTTACATTTTTAAATATTTCAACATTTTGTTCTTTACACAACTGTGTATATTTATCATCCCAAGACAATCTAAAGGATTTTTTTATATTTAACCCTAACCTATTTACCCAAAACATTATTATATCTTCTGGACATTTATCATCTCTTTTATTTTCAATTTCCAATGCAATTCCGAAAAGGATATTTATCTACAACAATTTCTATATCTTTATTAGAATAAATATTTCTATATCTTTCATATGACTCTATTTTTTTCATTTTAATCACATTTTCTAACAAAAAAATTAAATTACTTAATTCATCATATTTAAAATCTAATTCAACTTCTTCTTCTTTGTTCACAAACCCGTCAAATGTGTTTGCAGTTCTCTTTTTCCAACTAATTTTAGCCTTACTATAATTAGTATTTATTTCTTTAGATGTTCTAACTCTAAATCTTCCATCTATTTCTTTTTTATAAAAAGACTGGTCAATATTAGGGTGGTCATATTGTAATGTCAATTCATAAAAACAGCCTTCATATTTTAATTCCTTAATGTTTTTTAATGTTTTGTTTAATTCTTCGTATTTATTTTCAGGATAATAAAATCTTATTTCATTTTCCATTTTTTCACCCCTAATTATTTAAAAATTCATATATAACTATGAATGTCTATTATCACTTCTTTTTTCTTCATATACTTTCCATTGTCTTTTTATATTTTTTTCTTCTTTTCTCTTAACTGAATCATACAAATTTATATTTAACTTATTACATATACAAACCAATACTATAAATACATCTGCTATTTCTTCTTCAATATCTGTATAATTTTCTATTTTTTCAAAATCAATTGATGCTTCTGGCAATGTTTTTCTAATAGCTTTTGCTAACTCACCTGTTTCTTCAAGCAATAATAACATTGTATCTTGTACTCTTTGTTCAGAAAATCCTCTAATTGCAATTATTTCTTTTATATAATTTTGAATTTCATTTAAACTGTTTTTTTCAGTTAGTAATTCATATAACTCATTTTGATTTTTTTTCATTCTCCATTTTCCTTTAACATAACTCATTTATTACTCATTTATAATTTCATCAATAGACTCTTTTCTCATCTCTTTAATAATTTCACAACTATTATTAAGTTTTTCTTGTTCTTCATCAGTTAATTCCAAATTAACAAATTCTCTAACACCATTTTCTCCAATAATAGCAGGAACACCAATATAAATATCATCTTGACCATATTCACCATTTTTTAAATATGAAGAAGTAGTCAATATACAATTCTCATTTTCAATAATAGCCTTAACTATTCTAGACAAACCAACACCTATACCATAATAAGTTGCTTTTTTCTTTTCAATTATTTTATAAGCAGCATCAACAACATCCTTGTGTATTTTTTCTAAATCATCCATTGAATGATTATTATCTTTCATAACATCAACAATTTTTTTACAACCAACATATGCATGATTCCATGGAACAAATGAAGAATCACCATGTTCTCCCATAACATAAGCATGTATATTTTTGCTTGAAATATCTAAATATTCAGCCATCATATATCTTAATCTTGCTGTATCTAGAACAGTACCTGAACCTAAAACTTTATTTTTAGGTAATCCTGAAACCTTTGATACAACATATGTCATCAAATCAACTGGATTACTTGCAACAACAATTACACCATTAAAACCACTAGCCATAATTTCTTTTGTAATACTTTTCATTATTTTTGCATTTGTTTGTGCAAGTTCTAATCTAGTCTGACCTGGTTTTTGAGCAATTCCTGCAGTAATTACAACAACATGAGCATCTTTACACTCACTATAATCCCCAGCTTTAATAACCATTTTATTTGGTGCAAATGGTAATCCATGAGATAAATCCATTTCTTCTCCTATTGTTTTGTCTTTATCTATGTCTATTAAAATAAGTTCATTTACTCCCCCTCTATTTAACATAGCATATGCCATACTCATTCCTACAAATCCTGTTCCTACTAAAACAACTTTACCATTTTTCATTTTAAATTCATTCCTTTCTTGTTTCACTAAAAAGTTGTTTAATTAATCTCTTTTTAGTATAATCTTTTTGCAAAAATTATTATACACCTTTATTTTTTTATTTTAAAGAGTTTTTTTATTTTATTTTGAATTTATAATGAAATACTTTTTTACTCAACCACTCTACACTTAACAATCAACCTAGTTTTACCACCATCAGCACAAGTTATTAAAGTTGCCTCAATTCTATTATTAGTCAACTGACTAGTACAAGCCACATCTGTAGGCTGTACAATATATTTATCATATACTTTATATTTTAAAGTAGTTCCAGTTTTATCTGTTAGTTCAACTATATCTCCATTTTGGATTTTATGCAATTTACCAAAAAATATATCTTTTCCATCATAATTATGACCTACAATACAATAATTTCCAACTGCATTAGCTTCTCCACCCCAAAATTTGTTAAGAGATACAGCCAATAATTCTGTTGTTGATTTTGAAATAACAGGATAACGAATATCTAAAGAAGGAATATTTAAAATAGAATCAATCCTATATTCTGTTCCTTTATTTGTTTTATAAACTGTATTAAAACCTTCCCAAATATTTTCCTCTTGCACAACTTCTGATGTATTTTCACCAAGTGTTACAACAATTGTATCATCATCAGCAACAGTAGCATCTGTAACTGATGGATATGAACTTATTAAATCTTGTGATGCAGCATCACTTTTTCTTTGGTTATATTCTGTACATATATAATATGAAATTAGTATTATTATTGCAATTATAGATATAATAAATTGAATTTGATAAAATCTTCTTTTTCTTTTCAATTTAGGTGTTAGATACACTTTTTTATTTACTAATATTTGATTCATTTATTACCTTTCCTTTTTTTAATCTACTAATTATATTATATCATTTATTAATAATACAAAACAACTAATTTTCAAAAAATTTTTATTCATTTCAAAAAGTAAATGAAACATTTGAGGATTAGGCAGTTTTGCTCCACTGACAAAGATAATTTGGTATGATTGGCCATGTAAACTTGCAAATAAGAGGATAGTAGTATATTACGATGGAGCACAGACGCGCAGTTTGGCGAGGTTTGTTAAAAAACGCAAAAGGTACAACAACATATAAATTCATACATCACTAAAATACCTTTTGCTTTTTAACAAAGCCAAGCCAGCAAGTCTGCGGAATGTAATATACTACTATCCTCTTATTTGCAAGTTTACATGGCCAATCATACCAAATTATCTTTGTCAGTGGAACAAAACTGCCTAATCCTCAAATGTTTCATTTATCTAAAATTGTTTAAGATATATAATCACATAATTTAGAAAAATCCTCTATACTTAAATTTTCACCTCTTATATTTATATCAAATCCTAATTTTTCAAAAGCCTCAGAAGCAACAGCCTTATTAGCAAAAATTCCTCCATTAACCAAACAATTTATTAAAGTTTTCCTTCTTTGCATAAAACTAACTTTAATAATTTTAAAAAATAAATCTTTATCTTTTAAATCAATCACAGGCTGTTTTCTGATTTTTAGTTTAATAACTTCTGACTGAACTTCAGGCTCTGGAATAAAAGAATTATTGTCAACTAACATAATACTCTCAGATTCAGCATAATAAAAAACACTGTATGTAATTGCTCCACTTAGCTTACTTCCTGGAATTGCAATAAGTCTATCAGCAACCTCTTTTTGAATCATAACAGTAATACTTTGAATATCAAGTTCTTCTTCTAATAATTTCATAATAATAGGAGTTGTTATATAATAAGGTAGATTTGCAACAATTTTAGCATTTTTTAAATTATATTTTGATTTTTGATTTTGAATTAATTCAGCCAAATCAACTTTTAAAACATCTTGATTAATTATTTCAAAATTGTCATACATAAAAAATCTTTCATTCAATATTTTTATCATTCTGTTATCTAACTCAATTGCAACAACTTTACCAGCATTATTTAATAACTCTTCAGTTAAAGTTCCAAGTCCTGGACCAATTTCAATTACCAAATCATTTTTACATATTTGTGAAGCACCAACAATATTGTCAGCAACTTCTTGATTAATTAAAAAATTTTGTCCTAAACTTTTATTAGCTCTAATTCCATATTTTTTCATTAGATATCTCGTTTTTTCTTCTAGATTTTCCATATAATCCTCCATTTTTGTGATTTATATTATATATTTTTAAGATAAACATATTTTATTATTTACATATTATATATGTTTATCTTAATTTCTGAATAAGTATTATTTTTTTATTATGATTACTAAATTTATATATATTTGTTTTCATCTACACCCTATTTTGTTAATAACAAATTTTTATTAGATGTCAAATCTTCTAAAATTTCAACAACATTAATTGGTGAAACCTTATTAATTTTAAGTAATTCAAGAACACGTTCTGCAACTTCTTCTTTTTCAGTAAAATTAAAAATTTCTTTTTTCTCTTCAGTAACTATATTTTTCTCAACTCTTTTTTTAACAACTTCTATACCATATTTTTTTGATTTGCTTTTTTTACCCATAATGTCACTTATAATTTTATAATATTTTAATTCAACTTTCCCTTTATTCATAAAATGTTCAATATCATTACAATTTAATGATGTTCCCCCATAAAATTCTCTAATTGTTTCCATATCCAAATCCTCCTGATTTTCACTATAACCTAGTGTAAACATATTTTCAAGCATTTTCGTACGTCAAATTATTTCCTTTTATGACTGATATTTACATTATTTTTTATCATTCTGGTTATTTCGACATATTGTTACATTTTTCAATTTTATTCTATTGGATTTTTCATCCTTTTGATTCAAATTAAACACCTTTAACAACTCTGCAAATTTCCTTATAAATTACATCTTCAACATTTTTAACTTCTAATGAATTAACCTTTTGCCCCATTTGTTTTAAAACATTTACATTAGATGTTAATCTATCAAGTTTTTCAGACAAAATATTTTCATTAAGCTCTGAATTTAAAATAACTTCAGCACCACCTAATTTTTCTACAACACGGGCATTATCCTCTTGTCTATTAGCACCAACACTTGGAAGTGGAATAAAAATTGCTGGTTTACAAGTAATAGCAAGCTCAGTAACAGTCATTGCACCACTTCTTGCAATAACCAAATCTGAAAGAGCATACATTTCTTCCATATTATAAATATATGGTAAAACCTTACAATTTTTAAGATTATTAATATCCATATTATATTTTTTTAATTCATCAGAAATAATATCAAATTGCTTTTGACCAGAAGCCCAAATCAATTGATAGTTTTTAATTTTATCGTTTTTTAACATTCCAATAATAGCATCATTTATAGCTTTTGCACCTTGACTTCCACCAAATGCTAATACTATTGGTAAATGTGGATCTAATCCCAATTGATTTATCAATTCATTTTTTCTTTCAATACTAAGTTCAATTTTAGAAACTTTAGTAGGAGTACCTGTAACAACGACTTTTTTAGCCATTGTTAATCTATCTTTTGCAGCCTCAAATCCCACCAAAACCTCTGATGCTTTTTTAGCAAACATTTTAACAGCCTTACCTGGATATGCATTACTTTCATGCAAAATAGTAGGGATTTTATATGATGTAGCTGCTGCAAAAACAGGTCCACAAATATATCCACCAGTTCCAATCACAACATCAGGTTTAAATTCCTTAATATATTTTTTCGCTTTATTAGTGCTTGTCAATGTTTTAATCATATTTTTTAAATTTTTAAAAGAAATCTCTTTTTTTAGTCCATAAGCTTCCAAAGTTTTAAGTTCATAACCAGCTCTAGGAACTAAATCTGTTTCCAAACCTCTTGAAGTTCCTATAAAAATTATTTCAGAATCAGGCTCTTCAGCCTTTATTTTATTAGCAATAGCTATCCCTGGATTAATATGTCCCCCAGTTCCAGCTGCAGAAATTATAACTCTCATTTACAACATTCCAATCATTTATTATTTAGATTTTTAATAGGTAATCTATAACCATAAAGTGAAACATTTGGAGATGAAACAAATTTGTCCCTTCCCCAAATGTTTCATTTTTTATTCAATTTTTTACACCTTAGAACTAGCTCTAGATATATTTAGTAATATTCCTACAGTACAAAGCAAAATAACTAAAGCTGTACCACCATAACTGAAAAATGGTAAAGCAATACCTGTGGTAGGAATAGAAGCTGTAACAACAGCAATATTAATAATAGCTTGAGAACCAATCAAAGTTGTAATTCCAACTGCCATTAAACTTCCAAAAACATCAGGAGCCTTCATTGCAATTAACATTCCTCTCCATATAAAAATTGCAAATAGTGCAATAACAAAAACACATCCAACAAATCCTAATTCTTCAGCTAAAATAGCAAAAATAAAATCATTATGAGGTTCTGGAATATACAAGTATTTTTGCTTACTTTCACCTAAACCTACACCAAAAAATCCCCCAGATCCAATTGCATATAAACTTTGAACCATTTGATAACCTGTTCCACTAGCATCTGACCATGGATTAAAATATGTTGAAATTCTGTCTAATCTAAAACTATCTGAACCTTTTAATTGCATTAACCCTAACAAAGAACCTGCACCTAAAACTCCAAGTAATCCTGCTCCAATAAAATACTGTAATCTACAACCTATCATAAGCATCATAGCAAAAGTAAGAATTATTAATACTAATGAAGCACTAAGGTGGTTTTGTACCCCATATAAAATAGCAATAGGTGGCACTACAAATAAAACAGGTTTAATAAAACCTTTCCACAAAGGTTTCCAAAAACCTTCACCAGAATTTACTATTTCAGATTTATGATCAGATAAATATCCTGCATAAAATATTATCATACCAATTTTTGTAAGTTCAGAAGGTTGAAATTGTGTAAACCCTAAATTTACCCATCTTAATGCACCTTTTACTGAAACACCAAGCTTAGGAACAAGAACCAATAACAAAATTGCCCATGAAGCAACATAGATTTGCCAATAATATTTTTTATAAAATCTATAATCTATTTTTGAAACTATAAGCATTAACGCAATACCTAAAACCGCAAAAATAAACTGTTTCCACACATATGTATAACTATTACCAGTTGTAGATAATGCAGATGGGGCACTTGCAGACATTATCATAATAATCCCCATTGCAAGAAGCACTAAAACTGTTATACATAATATAAAGTCAAATTGATTGTTAACAAAATTTGACACTCTTTTTGTTTTTTTTCGCATTATCTGTATTCTCCTTTATTTATTTGTGCAATTGGGGACGCGTCCCGATTGCACGCATCGTGCAATTAGGACGCGTCCCCAATTGCACACTTAAATAATTGCAATAGCAATAATAGAAAGAACTAATGTAACTATACTAAATACTGAAACTACTTTATTTTCATTCCAGCCACATAATTCAAAATGATGATGAATTGGTGCCATTTTGAAAATTCTTTTTCCTGTTTTTTTGAAATATACAACTTGTAGCATTACTGAGACTGTTTCAATTATTGGAACTAATGCTAATACTATAAGTATTAAAGGCATTTTTAAATATAAAGCCATTCCTGCAATTGCTCCACCTAAAAATAATGAACCAGTGTCACCCATAAAAACTTTTGCTGGATGTAAATTAAATACTAAAAATCCTAAACATGCTCCTACTAAAGTACATCCTATAAAAGACACTTCTGGGACACCAAATATTACACTAATTACAACTAAAGCTGTAATTATAATTGTTGTTACACATGTTGATAATCCATCAATACCATCTGTTAAATTTACTGCATTTGTTGTTCCTAATAATACAAAAATTGCAAATGGGACATAAATCCAAATTGGTAAATTTATGTATTGTTTTACAATCGGAATATATGTTTCAGTTCCTAAGTTTATTACTTGTGTTAAATATAAAGTATATGCAACAGCTACAATTAATAATCCAATCATTTTATATAATGGTTTCAATCCTTTTGTGTTTTTTAAAACCAATTTTTTAAAATCATCTACAAATCCAACTATTCCAAATCCTATTGTTACAAATACCAAAGGAATTAGTTTTTCAATTGTTTCAGATTGTTCTCCACCATGAAATAATATAAATAAAATTGCTGTCACAATCAATAATGTAAGTGCCATTATTACACCACCCATTGTAGGTGTCCCTTGTTTTTTTAAATGAGATTGTGGACCATCATTTCTTTCAATTTGACCAACTTTTAATCTTCTTAATATTGGTATTATTATCATTCCCAGAATTACACTTATCCCAAATGACATTAAAACTACTTTTATTTGTGTTTCCATCTTTTGATTCTTCCTTCCTAAATTATAATATCTTTTGATTTTTATTTTTTGCTTTTTTCACTCTTCTTATTTTTTCCATCAATAATTTCATTAACAATAATTCTTTCATCAAAAGGATGTTTTACTCCATTTATCTCTTGATAAGGTTCATGACCCTTTCCAGCTAATACTATAATATCATTTTTGTTAGCCATTTTTATTGCATATTTAATAGCTTCAATTCTATCTACAATACAAATATATTTTCCATTTGTTTTTTTCATACCTTCTTCAATTTGGTTTACAATTTTTGTAGGATCTTCTGTACGAGGATTATCAGATGTAATAATTGTAAAATCTGCTATTTTACCAGAAATCTGCCCCATTAAAGGACGTTTTCCTGAATCTCTATCACCACCACAACCAAACAAACTAATAAGTCTTCCTTTAGTATAAGATTTTGTTGCAGAAAGTATATTTTCCAAACTTTCAGGTGAATGTGCATAATCAATCATAATTGTTAAACCTTTTGAATTTTCAATTAGCTCACTTCTTCCTGGAACTTTTATATCAATTAAAGCTTCTTTAATTGGCTCTGCACCACAACCTAATTTTGTTGCTACTGCAATTGCTGCTAATGCATTATAAACACTAAATCTTCCTGGAATATCAGTTTTAATTCTTTCATTTCTAGTTCCAATTTTAACTTTAAAATCTGTAGCTGAATTTGTAACTGTAATATCTTTTGCCAATAAATTACAATAATTATCAATACCATATGTTAAAATATTTTTATCTGGTAATAATTTTGGTATTTTTGAAGTTTGTAAATCATCAGCATTTACATAACCATCTTTACACATACTAAATAATTTTAATTTTGAATCAAAATAATCTTTCATATCTGGATGTTCTTTTGGGCTAATATGATCCTCAGAAAAGTTTGTGAAAACACCAATATCAAAGTCACAACCAGCAACCCTATTTAATTTCAAACTTTGTGAAGATACTTCCATAATTACAACCTCACATTTTTCTTTAGCCATTTGAGCAAAGATTTGTTGTAATTTTGTACTTTCTGGTGTTGTTCTATCACTATCTTCCAATTTTTTATCACCAATATAAGTTGCAATAGTACCAACTAATCCAACCTTTTTACCAGCCTTTTCAAGAATTCTTTTAACCATAAAACTTGTAGTTGTTTTTCCCTTAGTACCAGTAATACCAACTAATTTAAACTTTCTTGAAGGATTATCATTAAAATTACAAGCACAAATTGCAAGAGCATATCTTGTATCTTTTGCCAAAATAATTGTAACATCATTCATAATTTCTTTTAACAATTTTTTATCAATATCAATACTTGCCAAAACTGCTGTTGCACCTTTTTTTATTGCTTCTTTTATGTAATTATGTCCATCTACATCAAATCCTTTAATTGCAACAAATAATCCATTTTCTTTAATATTTCTTGAATCACTATCTATATTTGTAATATCTATATTTAAGTCACCTTTGACTTTTAAACCTTCTAATCCTGATAATATGTTTTTTAATTCCATAAAAACACTAAACCTCCATTATATACAATTTTTTTATATTATATATCTATTTTTTTATTTTAGCAACCCCTTATGTTGAATTGAAACATTGAAATTGCTAGTCAACCTTAATCCAGTTAAGTAAAGGTGACTTGTAACACCATAAAAGTGAAACAAAATTGTTCTGTTTCCAAATGTTTCACTTATTCCACAATAACACCCCCTCCTTTCAAAATTTGTACTCCACTAACAGGGACCTGATTTGAAACAGTAAAATCATCTGGTACTTTTTCATTTTCATATTCATTTCTTAAAACAATCTGTAAACCAGCATCTTCTAAACATTTTTTTGCATCTTTGTAAGACATTCCTGAAACATCTGGTACCTCAACATTTACTTTAACATCTTCTTCATCTACATTATCCTGTGAAACCTGTAAATATGGCAAAGCTTCATTTAATATCTTAGATGCAACTGGAGCAGCTACACCTCCACCTCCATGACCACCTTCACCTGTTGGATTATATAAAACAACTAATATCACTAACTGTGGATTTGAAACAGGTGTTACACCAACAAAAGAAGCTACATATTTATTAGTATTAACACCATCTTCTGATGTTCCTGTTTTTCCTCCAATTGAATATCCTTTAACTTGAGCATTTTTACCAGTTCCTTCACTTACAACACTTTCCATCATACTTAATACTTTTTTAGAAGTTTCTGATGAAATTACCTGTTCTTTTTTAACAGACTCTATTTGAGAAACCTCACCTGTTTGACTATCAATAATTTGTTTAACAATCCTTGGTTTTATATATGTTCCACCATTAGCAATACTTGAAACAGCAGTAATCATTTGAATAGGTGTTATCTCAAATCTCTGCCCAAATGATATTGTTCCGTAATTCCACTGGTCCAACCTTTTCTTCTTTCAAAAAAATACTACCTGCCTCACCTGGAATATCAATTCCTGTTTTTGTCAAAAACCCAAATTTATTTAAATATGAATAATATGTATGAACTCCCAATTTTTGCCCAATTGATATAAAAACAGGATTACAAGAATTCATTAAAGCCTCTCTTAAAGATTGTGCACCATGAGGTCTATAATATCTCCAACACTTAATACGAGTACCTGCAATTTCAATTGAACCACTACAATTAAATTCACCTTTATTATCAGTATCAGTTATTCCTTCTTCTAATGCTGCAGAAGCTGTAATTAGCTTAAATGTAGAACCAGGCTCATATCCATCTGATACAGCTCTGTTTCTCCACATTTGTTGAAGATGTTTTGATTTTTCCTCTTTAGAAAGATTATCTACTGAAACAGAATTATCATTATTAGACTCATTTTCACCATTTTGTGAATCATTCTCATCTTTATTATCACTTAATTCAGAATTAAAATAAATACTCTTATATTCATCACTAATAACAAATGGATCATTTAAATTATAATTTGGATATCCTGCCATTGCCAAAACATCACCATTATTTGGATTCATTACAATTACACTACCACCATCTGTACAATGATTATCAATACATGCCTCAGCCAAATATTTTTCTGCAATTCCTTGAATTGTTGCATCAATTGTAAGAACTAAATCATTCCCATTAACTGCTGATTCATAATTTTCACCTTCTTTAATAATTGTATTTCCTTTTGCATCTGCAATTTTTATAATTTTTCCCATTTCACCTTTTAAAACTTTATCATATAAAGCTTCAATTCCATTTAATCCTTGATTATCACTACCACAAAATCCAATTATCTGAGAAGCCAAATTATTGTAAGGATAATATCTTTTTGTATCTTCATCAACATTAATACCAGTCAAAATATTATTTTCCTCCATCCATAACATTAATCTATCAGCTTGCTCTTTTTCGACTTTTTTAGCTATTGTTTCAATTGAACTCCTTTTTGAAACTTTTTTCAAAGTAGTTTCATAATCAACATCAAAAATTTCAGACAAAGCTTTTGCAACTTTTTCTTTATCCTCTTTTTTTATATTAACCGGATTTACTGTAATAGTTCTAACAGTAGCACTTACAGCCAAAACCTTTTTACCTGTTGCATCATAAATTTTGCCTCTCATAGGATTAATTTTCCTATCTAAAGTATGTTGAACATATGCCATATATTTTAATCTATCACCATCTTTAAATTGAATCCATCCAACTCTTCCAATCATAGCAATCATTACAATAAAAACTATGAACATTGAATTTCTAATACGTTTTTTTCTTGTTAAACTTCCTTTTCTTTCAACTTGTTTTAATTTAACTTTTTTATCTTTCTTTTTTGCCCTTTTCTTTAATTTTTGCACTTGCCTCAATTTAATTCATCTCCCTAACTTCAAATTGATTGTTTGACTTTATGTCAAGAAAAAAAATATCCCCAATTATCTGTTTTTTAATTATATGCCTAAAATAAATTGCATATACCATCACACAACCTCTAGACAACCCTATTTTTTATGATATAATACATTTATAAAATTTAAGGAAAGGAGTATATGATATTAAAAATATCATAGAACAAAAAATGTATAGAAGAACATATCTTGAAGTTGATTGTGATAAATTGAAAAATAATATTATTAATATAAAACAAAACTATCCTGATTATGAATATTACTTTGGAGTTGTAAAAGCAAATGCATATGGTCATGGAGGATATATTATAAATTCTCTGATTAAGGGTGGAATTAATTATTTAGCTGTTTCATCTTTAGAAGAAGCCATAAAATTACGTAAATATAATACAGAAATTCCAATTTTGATATTAGAACCAATTCACTTGGAATTTTTGGATAAATGTATTAAATATAATTTGACAATAACAGTCTCAAATCTCGAATATTTCAATGAATTATTAACAATCGAATTGCCAAAACAATTGAAATACCATATAAAAATTGAAACAGGTATGACAAGATTAGGAATAAATTCAAGTAAAGATTTAGATGAAATGTTTAGTAAAATGAGTAAAAATTCAAGCTTATTTTTAGAAGGAATTTATACCCATTTTGCAACAAGTGGGATTAATGATAAACATTGGGATGATCAATTATCAAATTTTAAAGAAATCACCAAAAATATTGATTTATCAAATATTCCAATTATTCATATGGGAAGATCTTTAACATTAGTAAATCATAAAAAAATTCCTTTTTGCAATGGTATAAGACTTGGAATTGTTATGTATGGAATGAGTCAAAATATGCCTTCTGGCACTGGTTTTAAAGCTTTATTACGAAATTTCCGTAATAAAAGAAATCGCAAAAAATTACATATTAGTCCAACTACAACAACAAATAATTTACAATTACAAACTGCAATTACTTTGTACAGTGAGGTAATTGATATACATCATATCTCAAAAGGTGATTTTGTTGGATATGGAGCTACTTTTGTAGCTGATAAAGATATGATAATTGCTACAATTCCAATTGGATATGCTGATGGAATTCCAAAAAATCTTAAAAATGTAGTAATCAATGATAAAATATATAAAGTTGTTGGTTCTATGTGTATGGATATGGTTGGAGTCCAAGTTGATGAAAATGTTAATTTATATGATAAAGTTACTGTTTTAGGTGGAGAATTGTTGCCTGTAAAACAAGTTGCTAATCAATGTGGAACTAATTCTTATACTCTTTTTACTGGTATTACTAATCGTGTACCTAGAGTGTATAAAGAAGGAGAAAATTTTACTGAGATTAATTATTAGATTGTTTTGAATTAGGTGAAATATTTATAAAAAGAGAAATATTAAAAAAGGAAAAAATAAAAAGATAAAAGAAAATGTAAAAATAAAACAAACATAAAAATTAAAGAAAGGATTTGAAAAATGGATTTTGAAATTTTAATAATAGGAACAGATGCAAATGCATATTATATGGCAAGATGCTATCATGAAGCATATGGAAAAAAAGCAAATTTACTAGGAAAAACTCCTATGATATACACAAAATACACAAATATTTTAAATGTAATTTACAATGACAAAATATGGACTGAACAGGGATTTTTAGATGCAATTGAAGATTTCAGAAAGCAACATCCTGGCAAAAAAATATTGCTTATAAGTTCAAATGAAACATATGCTGCTTTTATAAGCAAAAATAAAGATAATATAAATGAGCAATTTGTTCATAACTACCCAAGTATTGATATTATTAATAGTTTAATTATGAAAGAAACATTTTATAAAACATATGAAAATTCTGTTTTAGATTTTCCTATGACTATTTATTATAACTGTTCAGAACCACATGAAATTACTAATGATTTTACATATCCAGTTATTATAAAACCAAGTAATGTTATTGAATACAATCACATTACTTTTGAAGGAAAAAATAAAATTTATAAAGTTCACAGTAAAGATGAACTTGTTAATATTGTTAATAAAATTACAGAAAATGGATATAAAGATACTTTAATTTTGCAAGAGTTCATACCTGGTGATGATAGCTATTTATTTGATAGTGTTGTTTATTGTGGTAAAGATAAAAAAGTTAAACTTATTTCTTTTGCTCAAATCGGTTTACAAGAACATTCTAAAACAATGGTAGGAAATGCTGCTGTATTGATTAATGGTTTTAATCAATATGGAAGTAATTCTGAAATGATTAATACAATTAAAACATTTATGGAAAATATTGGTTATCAAGGTTTTGCTGAATTTGATATGAAATATGATTATAGAGATAAAAAATTTAAGGTTCTTGAAATTAATGCAAGACAAGGTCGTTGCAGTTATTATATTTCTCCTCTTGGTTATAATTTGGTAAAAATCCTTGCAGATGATTTAATTTATAATAAACCTATGGATTTTGAGGTTATTGATAAACAAGTATTATTATCTTTTGTACCTAAGGGTGTTTTGAAAAAATATATATGTAATGATGTTTTTAAGAAAAAGGCTTTAAAATTATGGAAAAAAGGTGTTGTTAATCCTTTGAAATATAAGAAAGATACTGATTTTAAGAGAAAATTATTACTTGCTAGAAGACATGTGGATTATTATAGAGAATATAAAAATGGAGTATGGGAAAACGATTAGTTTTCCTATACTTTTTTATTTAATTATTATGTTATATAGCTAAGTAAGTTGGAAAAATCAAAAATAGCAAGGTGTTACAATTTCTTGTAACCCTTGCTATTAATATGTTTATTACTCAATAATATCAGCAACAACACCTGAACCTACAGTTCTTCCACCTTCACGAATAGCGAATCTTAATCCTTTTTCAATAGCGATAGGAGTAATTAATTCGATAGTCATATCGATGTTATCACCTGGCATAACCATTTCTGTACCAGCTGGTAATTCAATAACACCTGTAACGTCTGTTGTTCTAAAGTAGAATTGTGGTCTATAACCATTAAAGAATGGTGTATGACGTCCACCTTCGTCTTTAGTTAAAACGTATACTTGTGATGTGAATTTTGTATGTGGGTGAATTGTTCCGGGTTTAGCTAAAACTTGTCCTCTTTCGATGTCAGATCTTTGAACACCTCTTAAAAGAACACCAATGTTATCTCCAGCTTCTGCTTGATCTAACAATTTTCTGAACATTTCAACACCTGTAACAACTGTTTTTGAAGATTCTTTTGATAAACCAACGATTTCAACTTCGTCTTGTAATTTAACAACACCTCTTTCAACTCTACCTGTTGCAACTGTACCACGACCTGTAATTGTGAATACATCTTCAACTGGCATTAAGAAAGGTAAGTCTGTTGGTCTTTCTGGTGTTGGGATATAGTTATCAACAGCATCCATTAACTCTAATATTGGAGCATATTCTGGAGCATTGATATCTTTAGATGTGCTCTCTAAAACTGCTAATGAAGATCCTTTTATAACTGGGATTTCATCTCCTGGGAAATCATAGCTTGATAATAAGTCTCTAACTTCCATTTCAACTAATTCTAATAATTCTGGATCATCAACCATATCACATTTATTTAAGTAAACAACGATGTATTTAACACCAACTTGTCTAGCTAATAAGATGTGTTCTCTTGTTTGTGGCATTGGTCCATCAGCTGCAGAAACAACTAATATAGCACCATCCATTTGAGCAGCACCTGTGATCATGTTTTTAACATAGTCAGCATGTCCTGGGCAGTCAACGTGAGCATAATGTCTTTTATCTGTTTCATATTCAACGTGAGCAGTATTAATAGTAATACCTCTTTCTCTTTCTTCTGGAGCTTTGTCGATTTGATCATAAGCTTCGAATTGTGCTTGACCTTTAAGTGCTAAAACTTTTGTAATAGCAGCTGTTGTTGTTGTTTTACCGTGGTCAACGTGTCCGATTGTACCAATGTTAACGTGTGGTTTCGTTCTTTCAAATTTTTCCTTTGCCATTAAATTTTCCTCCTTTAAATTTGGTGTAGGTTTCCCTAAATCAAGTTTTCTAATAAATTTCTTGAACACCTTTGATATATTTTTTTAAAATTAATAACTATATTAAACACTTGCATTTTATAATATTTTTTTTATTTTTGCAAGATGTTTTTTAAATTATTTGTAAATTATAACTTATAATTAATGAAATTTTTTATATAAATTTATCAGCGAATAATTTAAAGTTCGGAATTTTAAATTATTCTAAATGCTAACAAATTATTTTATTTCTAATAAATTATTTAATTCTTAATAAATTAGTCTTCTTTTTTAGCTCTACTAGCAACAATGTTATCAAGTACTGACTTAGGAACTTCCTCATAATGACTTGGTTCCATAGAATAAGTACCTCTACCTTGTGTTTTTGAACGTAAGTCTGTGGCATAACCAAACATTTCTGATAATGGAATAAATCCTCTAATAATTTGGTTTCCGCCTCTGGCTTCCATACCTTCCATTCTACCTCTTCTAGAGTTAATGTCTCCAATAACATCTCCCATGTATTCTTCAGGAACTGTTACTTCAACTTTCATGATTGGCTCTAATAATACTGATTTACCTTGTTTACATCCTTCTTTGAATGCCATAGAACCAGCAATTTTGAATGCCATTTCTGAAGAGTCAACATCATGGTATGAACCATCAACTACAGTAGCTTTGAAATCAATAACTGGGTAACCAGCTAAGATACCACTTTCTGCAGCTTCTCTGATACCATCTTCAATTGGTTTAATATATTCTTTTGGAATAGCTCCACCAACGATTTTGCTTTCAAATTCAATTCCTTTTCCAGCTTCTAATGGTTCCATTTCTAACCAGCAGTGTCCATATTGTCCACGTCCACCTGATTGACGAATGAATTTTCCTTCAACTTTAACTTTATTTCTAATTGTTTCTTTATAAGAAACTTGTGGTTTACCTACAGTACATTCAACTTTGAATTCTCTTTTTAATCTATCAACGATAATGTCTAAGTGTAACTCACCCATACCAGCGATAACAGTTTGACCTGTTTCTTGGTTTGTATATGTTTTAAATGTTGGATCTTCTTCAGCTAATTTTGCTAAAGCAATTCCCATTTTTTCACTATTTGCTTTGTCTTTAGGCTCAATAGCTATATCAATAACTGGTTCTGGGAATTCCATAGATTCTAATATAACTGGATGTGCTGGATCACACAATGTATCACCTGTTGAAACTTCTTTTAATCCAACAGCTGCACCAATGTCACCTGCATAAACCTTGTCTATATCTTCTCTGTGGTTAGCATGCATTTGAAGAATTCTTCCAATTCTATCTTTTTTATCTTTATTAGCATTTAATATTGTAGAACCAGCGTCTAATGTTCCAGAGTAAACTCTAAAGAAACATAATTTACCAACAAATGGGTCTGTAGCAATTTTGAATGCTAAAGCAGCAAATGGTTCTGAATCAGATGTAACTCTTTCTGTTTCATTTCCATCTAAATCAACACCTTTGATATTAGGAATATCAATAGGAGCTGGCATGAAATCAACAATACTATTTAAAAGTTCTTGAACACCTTTGTTTCTATAAGAAGAACCACAACATACTGGTACAACTGTATTAGCAATTGTTCCTTTTCTTAGTCCTTTCTTAATTTCTTCTTCAGTAAGTTCTTCACCTTCTAAATATTTCATCATTAATTCATCATCTTGTTCAGCTGCAGCTTCTACCATTTTTGCTCTATATTCTTCAGCCATATCTTTTAAATCATCAGGAATTTCTCTTTCTTCAATTTCTTTTCCTAAATCATCTTTGTGAATATAAGCTTTCATTTTAATTAAGTCAACAATTCCTTGGAAGTTTTCTTCTGCTCCAACTGGTAATTGAATTGGCACTGCATTTGCATTTAATCTATCTTTCATTTGCTCAACACAACCAAAGAAATCTGCACCTGTAGTATCCATTTTATTAACATAAGCCATTCTTGGAACTTGATATTTATCAGCTTGTCTCCAAACTGTTTCAGATTGTGGTTGAACTCCACCTTTTGCAGCTAAAACTAAAACTGAACCATCTAATACTCTTAAAGATCTTTCAACTTCAACAGTGAAGTCAACGTGACCTGGAGTATCAATGATATTGATTCTGTGATTTTTCCAGAAACAAGTTGTAGCAGCTGATGTAATTGTGATACCTCTTTCTTGTTCTTGTTCCATCCAATCCATTGTTGCACCACCATCATGAACTTCTCCTATTTTATGAGTTTTACCTGTGTAAAATAGAATTCTTTCAGTAGTTGTTGTTTTACCAGCATCAATGTGAGCCATAATTCCTATATTTCTTGTTCTTTCTAAAGGATAACTTCTACCTGCCATTTTTTTCCTCCATAATTTGCTCTTGAAATTATAAAAATTTCTCCGCTTTTAATATTAAGTTAAAATGATTGAACTAAATCAATCACATAACATCTTTTTTAGTGTTTTCACACTTATCTATAATTTGCATATTTTAATTTTTTTATAATAAGTAAACTTATTTCAATAATTGTTAAATAATTGTAATAATTTTTCTTGTTATAATTTAAATTAGAATTTGTAATGTGCAAAAGCTTTGTTAGCTTCAGCCATTCTATGCATATCTTCTTTCTTCTTAAATGCTCCACCGTTTCCAGCAACTGCATCTAATATTTCACCAGCTAATTTTTCAGCCATTGTTTTTTCATGTCTAGTTCTAGCATAAGTAACTAACCATCTTAAACCTAATGTTTGTCTTCTTTCTGGTCTGATCTCAATTGGCACTTGGTATGTAGCACCACCAATTCTTCTAGCTTTTACTTCTAGAACTGGCATTACATTATTAAGTGCTGCTTCAAATACTTCTAAAGCATCTTTTTGCTCTTTTTCTTTTATGATATCAAATGCATCATAAACGATTTCTTGAGCAACTGTTTTCTTACCATCTAACATAACATTATTGATTAATTTTGTAACAACTTTGCTATTGTAAATTGGATCTGGTAATACTTCTCTTTTTGCAATAAATCCTTTTCTTGGCACTATTCTTCCCTCCTTATAAAATTTTGATACTTATATCCTCAAGTATCATAAGGTACTCTGAAAAGCTTATGCTTTCCCGTATAGTGCTATAATCTATTATTAATTTAAGTACCTTAAATTAGTAAGTTATAAGCACTATTAATTTTTACATTATGAAAGATTCATAAAATTAATATGTTCTTTCAATTAGAATCCTATTTTTTAGGTTTCTTTGCTCCGTATTTAGATCTAGCTTGCATTCTGTCTTTAACACCAGCTGTATCTAATGTTCCTCTTATGATGTGGTATCTAACACCAGGTAAATCTTTTACCCTTCCACCTCTTATAAGAACAACACTGTGCTCTTGTAAATTGTGTCCTATACCAGGAATGTAAGAAGTAACTTCATAACCATTTGAAAGTCTAACTCTGGCTACTTTTCTTAAAGCTGAGTTTGGTTTCTTTGGTGTAACTGTTTTAACAACTGTACATACACCTCTTTTTTGTGGAGCTCTTTTATTTGTTGTTGATTTTTTCATTGTGTTATAACCATGTTGAAGAGCTGGTGCTGTAGATTTTGTTGTTCCAGTTTTTCTTCCTTTTCTTACTAATTGATTAATTGTTGGCACTTAAATTTCACCTCCTATAATATAAAATAATTTGTTGTAAAATTACCAATTCTTGTAATTTGTTTAACGGTTTATATTTTATCATTTTTTTAACTAAAAGTCAATGGATTTTTTATTATTTTTTGTCCATTTTTTGCTTTATTTTTCCGCTATTTTATGTTATTTATCATCTTTGCAATTTAAATGTTTCTCTAAAAAACAACATAAACAAATAATTTATCTGTTCATGTTGTTTTTTTACTTGAAGAATTCTACTGATATAATTCGACCATATTTTATTTACAAAGGAGATCATACAAATGACAAAAGACACACATCTCGCAAGTGGTCTTGCAGTTTCAGTTGCACTTATCAGACCTACAAGCTTTAAATCACTTGCTATATGCCTAGCAAGTGCAGCAATTGGAAGTTTAATTTCAGATATTGATATTACAACTTCAAAATCTCGCAAAGACCTAAATATAATTATTTTAGTTTCTGTAATTTCAATTGCTTTATGTACTCTAGTAGAAGCTGTTTTTCATATTGGAATACTATCATTGCTAGAATCTGAAACCAACATCACCAGAATTCTTCTTGGACTTGGTTTTATCTTATTTATTTGTTGTTTCGGAATTAACACTCCTCACAGAACATTTATGCATTCACTTTTATGTGTTATTGCTTTATGTGGAATGTTGTGGATTATTTTCCCAGCAATGGTTCTTCCTTTTGGAATTGGAATGATATCACATATTTGCCTTGATTTTTTAAATACAAAAAAAGTTCAAGTTTTATGGCCATTAAAAAAGCCTAGAATAGCATTTAAAATATGTCGTTCTGAGAGCAAGATGAGTAGGGTAATTTGTGGTATATCAAGTGCTATAATTATATTAGAATTAATATTGTTCGCAATATTACAAGCTGTTGCATTTGCTAAAGAATTTTAGATGTATCACTTTACTAGATTTTTTAAGCAATGTGTCTATTGCACAAAAATAAGAGCAGAGATTTTTCTCTGTTCTTATTTTTATTATTCAAAGATTTTTAAACTCATTATTTAGACAATTTTTATTTTGTTAAATCATCATCTATAACTCTATTATAAACATCCATATTATGTGCTTTTCTGCCATTAATAGCATTTTCCACTTTTACATTTTGAATTCTTTCTTTAAAGCTTTCTTGTCTTGTTTTTATGTTATCACGATTTTGTTCAGCAGCTTTTCTTACTGAGTTTGCATAATCTGAAACTGCCTTATTCTTATAATTTTGTCTTAATTTTTTATATGCAGTTTTCTTAAAAGTTCCCATTACAAATGAACGTAAACCAGCAAATCTCTTACCTTCATATACTGTTGATTTCAAGTTTTTTCTTAATTCTTTTCTTGATGCATCCTTAATGTTATTTATTGAGATAGGTAATTTAGCATCTTTGAAATTTTTAGCTATTAAATCATCAATTGCCTTCTCTGCTTCTTTTCCAGATGCAATATCTTTGTCATCTTTATTATTTAGATCATTTACATTTTTTTCAGCCTCATCTAAACCCTTAATTGAATCTAATGTATCTTTTCTATTATTTTGTAACCGACTTCTTTCATCCATTAAATTTGTCTTACTTTTTATAATTTTTTGTTCTCAATAAATTACAATGTTTGTTCATTTGCTTCCAACTTTTTAATTTTATCCTGTGTTTTCTCGTTAACTCCCTGTATTTTACCTGCAACTCCTTTTATAACATTGTCCTTCATATCTCTACCTTTATTTATAACATTTACAATTTTATTTTCCACATTGTCTTTTAATCCTTTAGCATCCTGAATTTTTTCTCCAACTTCTTCTTTTACTTTATTAATAAAAGCAGGTACAAGTTCATTTTTCAATTTTGATAAATTTTTTTGCATTGGATTCATAACATTTTTAGCAAATTTTTTAGTTCCATTTATTTTATTTATTAATGAACCAATAAATTTTTGTATAAAATTTTGTTTTTTAACCTCTGAAAGTGCGGTTGTTTTTTCTTCCATTGCTTCTTTAATTTTTAATTTTGCTTCATTTTCTAGATTGTTTTGTTTTTCATCATTTTCCTGTAATAATTCACTTGCCTTTTTTAAATATTCTTTTCCACGATTTTGTTCAACTAATTTACTATATATTGGATTTTCCTTTTCCATTCTTCTGACTTCATTCATTTTTTCGTAATATGCGTTTACATTTCCTGTTTTTCCAATTTCTTTTGCTTCCTTTACATATATGTCATATGTTTTCTTCCAAGCTTTATATTGTTCTGTTTTTTTATCATCTGCTATTTCTTTATTTAATTCAGCCATTCTTCCCATTGCTTTCATTTCTAGGCATTCAATTTTCTGTCTAGACTCTTCTAAACTTGTCATTCCAATTTCATAGTTATTAGTTATTTCTTCTATTTGATTACTATATTCCTCTTTAATTGAAACTATATTTTCGTTATTTTCTCCATATATTTTTGCTTGTTCATCTATATATGATTTAATACTAGAAACTTTATTAATCGCATTATTTTTTACCTCTCTAAATTTTATAGCCATTTTTGTTTTTGCATACTCAGTTTGCAATCCAGCTAATTCTTTTAATTCATTAACAATACTAACATCTTCCATAATTTTCTCCTTTGTAAAAATTTATAATTCATTATCTTCTAGATAATTTTTAATTTTTTCTTTTTTTTGTTGTATTTTCACTTTTAAATCTTCTTCAATTTTCTTTAAGTCTTCAATTTTTGTATTGTCTAAATTAATCACTTTTCCTTCTACTATAATAGAACCAAATTTTTCATTGTTATCCATTATTTTCCTCCTTTGTAACTTTATAATTCTCACTAATATTATTATAATCTTAACCCCGATTTTTTTCAACATATATTTATAATTAATATAAAAATTTTGGTTAATTATATCATAAAATGTAAAATATAAAATTTTAAATCATATATAATAAATATTACCTAATTCTATAAGCTTCATATATTACAATCTACTATTTTTAAACTCCTATCAGCCAATTCTGTATATCTCATTTTTTTGTCCTTAATCTTCCTGTCCAACTCAGGCAATATTCCAAAATTTGCATTCATTGGTTGAAAATGTTTATTCTCACTTGAAATATATTTAGCTAATGCTCCAATCATTGTTTTTTCATCAAAAGTTTTTTTACATTCAGTCATATTACCATCAAAATTCAATCCTATTATATTATTAACTTTACTTTCATCACTTTTCATTTTAATATCAAACAATCTACAAGCATTAATTCCAGCCACTAATCCTGAAGAAATAGACTCAACATATCCTTCAACACCAGTAATTTGTCCTGCAAAAAATATATTATTATTTTTCTTAAAATTATAAGTATTATCTAGCAATTCAGGAGAATTGATATATGTATTTCTATGCATCACACCATATTTAGCAAAATTTGCATTTTGTAAACCTGGAATTAAACTAAATACACGTTTTTGTTCACCAAATTTTAAATTAGTTTGAAATCCAACAATATTATAGATAGTACCTTCTTCATTATCTTGTCTTAATTGAACAATAGCATATGGTCTATATCCTGTTCTTGGATCTGTGAATCCAACTGGTTTTAATGGACCAAATCTTAATGTATCAATTCCTCTTTTAGCCATTATTTCTATAGGCATACATCCTTCAAAAATTTCTCTTTTTTCAAATTCATGTAATTCGACCACTTCACTATTTACAAGTTCTGTTACAAATTTTTCATATTCTTCTTTATTCATTGGAAGATTAATATAATCCGCTTCTTTTAATCCACTAATTCTTTTTTTCCATTCTTCTATATCTTCTTCTTTACCTCTTTCTTGATCATATCTATCACCCCAAAATCCTATGTTCATATCAATTGAATCTTTTTCAATAATAGGAGCTGCTGCATCATAAAAATGTAAACCTTCATCACCTGTAAGCTCTGATATTTCTTTTGCCAAACAATCAGATGTTAATGGACCTGTTGCAATTATAACAATTCCATTTTCTGCAATATCTTTTATATGAAGATTATCAGTTCCAAATTCTTCTAAAATAACATCAATATTAGGATTTTGTTTAAGTTCTTTAGTTACTTTTTCAGCAAATTTTTCTCTATCTACTGCTAATGCTTGTCCTGCTGGAACTGAAGTTTCATCTGCTATTCTAATTAATAATGAATCTAAAATTCTTAATTCCTCTTTCAATAATCCACATGCATTTGTATGTAAATTTGATTTAAAAGAATTACTACAAACTATTTCTGCTAAATTTTCATTACTATGTGCAGGTGAAAATTTTTTAGGTTTCATTTCATATAATTTTACTTTTATTCCTTTTTTTGCTATTTGATATGCAGCTTCTGAACCTGCTAAACCTCCACCTATTACTGTTATATAATCATTCATAATTATTACCTTTCTATTTCATTTTATTTATATATTTCCCTCAAAATATATTTTAGCGTTCCTCATTTGGAACGCCATATTTTTATTTAGTCTTTTTTCATAAATAATTTATCTTTTAAATTTTCAAAAACCTCTTTTGGATCTTCTCCACCTTGTTCTTTTATAGCATCAGTTATTTTTCCACCAACTTCACATGCTACATTTTCAATTTTTTTGCCTGTTGCTTGTTCTACTTTTTCAACTGTTTCTTTTACTTGTGGTACTTTATTTATAATTCCATCTAATATTATATTTTCTCCCATTGTTACTCCTCCTAACATTTGTTAACTTTATCTTTTATATATCAATTATATCATTATTTATAATTTTTACAACAAATAAAATTCATATTAAATATTGATTTCCAATTAATATTTAGTATATTAGTAATTTATTTTAATTAAATATTTAATATTTTTTTAATTTTATTTGCATAATTATATTTTCTATAATTACTTAAATAAATTCATAATTTCATCCTTAGTTAATTTACTAATAAATGTCTCTTTAGTTGATAACATATTATCAATTAATTTAGCCTTTTTTTGTTGTAATTCATAGATTTTTTCCTCTATTGAATTTTTAGTGATCAATTTATATACTTGTACATTTTTCTTTTGTCCAATCCTGTATGTTCTGTCTGTAGCCTGATTTTCTGCAGATAAATTCCACCAAGGGTCATAATGAATTACCATATCAGCACCAATTAAATTAAGACCTGTTCCACCTGCTTTTAAAGAAATTAAGAAAACCTTAATATCTGGATTTTCATTAAATTCATCTACTAATTTAATTCTATCACTAACTTTTGTTTCTCCTGTTAATTTATAATATGAAATATTTTCCTTTTTAAATTCTTGTTCAATAATATTAAACATAGATGTATATCCAGAAAATAGCAATATTTTGTGTCCACTTTCTATTGCATCTTTTACAATTTGAACACATTGATTTAATTTACTGCTTCCACCTTTATAATTTTCTATAAACAAACTTGGATGACAACATATTTGTCTTAATCTCATCAACAAAGACAAAATTTTAATTTGGCTTTTTTCAAATCCATTTATTGAAATTTCAGTTTCAATTTCTTCCTTTACTTGTGACATATATGACATATAAATTTTTTGTTGTTCATCTTCCATTTCATTATTTAAAATTGTTATTGTTTTATCTGGTAATTCTGTTAAAACCTCTTCTTTGATTCTTCTTAAAATAAATGGTTCTATTAACATTTTTAATTTTCTCATTGAATTACCATCTTCACCTTTTACTATAGGTGTTTCATATAATTCTTTAAATTTTCTATAACTAAATAAATATCCTGGCATAACAAAATCAAAAATTGACCATAATTCTGATAATGAATTTTCTATAGGTGTTCCTGTTAATGCATATCTTGTTTCTGCTTGTATTTCCTTTATTGCTTTAAAATTTTGTGTATTATTGTTTTTTATGTATTGAGCTTCATCAGCAATTATATATTTGAATTGATATTTTTGTTTTTTATATTCATCTATATCTCTTTTTAAAATATCATAAGATGCTATGACAACATTATATTCATTAATTTGTTGAATTTTATTTTTTCTTTCTTGTGCATTTCCATTTATTAATAATACTTTTAATGATGGGGCAAATTTTTGAATTTCATTATACCAATTTAATGTTAATGAACTTGGACATATTACTAGTGAAGGTTTTATTTGTAATTTTATTGTGTTATTAACATTTTTAGTATTTGATTCTTTTTTATCACCTATAATTTCATTATTTATGATACTTAAATTCTTCTCATCACTCATCATTTCGTTGTTTATGCTATTTAATTCATATTTATCATCACTTATAGATTCTTTATTTATACTATCTAAATTTTTACTTTGCTTTTCTTGCATTTCTTCAACATATGATAAAATAACACTAACCAATTGTATTGTTTTACCAAGCCCCATATCATCTGCTAATATTCCTCCAAAATTATATGAGTCAAGTGTTTTAAGCCACTTAAATCCTGTTTCTTGATAATTTCTTAAACTTGCATTTAGTCCTTTTGGAAGTTCAATATTTTCATCAATATTTTTATTATCAATTTTTTCAACAATATCAACATAATTTTCATCTTTTGTAATATTTTGTATATTTGAATTTTTTAATAATCTTTCTAAATATAAACTTCTATATACTGGTAATTTTATTTCACCTTTTTCAATTTCTTTAAAATCAATATCTAAATTTGTTTGTAAACTTTCAAATAAATTTATTGTATCATTTTCTTCTAAACTAATAAATCCACCATTTTTTAATCTATGAAATTTCTTTTTTAATTTATATTTATCCATTATATTTTTTAATTCAGATAATTCAAAATCTAAGCCATCAAAATTAAGTTCTAATAGATTATTTTCTACTTTTATTCCTATATTAGACACTTTAGGCTGTGTAATTTGTTTTTCCTTAAATTCCTCTGTGGCTAAGACTTCAAATTTCTTCATATATAATTCTATTTCATTAGATAAAAAATTGTATATTGCTTCATCATTTGTTAATATTAATCTTGCATTTTTTTGATCTAACATAAAACCTGTTTTTAAGAATATATCTAGAGCCTCTGCTTCTTTTATTATATCTCTTGCAACATCATTTTTTTCATCAATAAAAGGATTAAATTCTATTTTATCATATCCAAATTTAACATCTGCAGTTATATAATTATTTTTATCATAATCTAAAAATACTTTTACATATAATTCTTTTGGAATAACTTTTTCAACTTCTTCCTGATCTAAACTATCATATTTTAAATTTTTCTTGATTTTAGGATATACTATAGAAAATAATGTTGATAATTCTTCTTTTTGTAATTTTATTTCATTAGTAAAATTTTTTCTAAACATTTGTAATAATTTTAAAACTGTGTTATTAAATTCTTTTGTGCATTTGTATATATTTTCTTTATATTCAAAATATACATAATCTTTTCCTTGAATTATATTATACTCATATATATCAATATTTGTTATAATTCTATATTCTTTTTCATTTATTTCTTGTATTTCAAATTCTATATTTGGTTCTTGATCTATACATATTGCTTCATATTCTGAATATTCTCTTTGAATTGTCAAATACTTTGTTTTATAAATTTCAAATAATTCGTCAAAACCTGAGTTTGATACTGTTATATATGAATCACTCAAATGTCTGCCATAATATCCATAATCATCAGCTGCTTGATTAGCGTATTTTATAATTTCACCATATTTCATTATATAATCAAGTATTTTCCAACTTTCTGGTTCAAAGAAATTTTTATCATGAATAAATTCAAGTTTTAATCCATATTTAAAATTTTCACTTTTTAACATATGTTCATAAAATTCAGGAATACTTTTGATTTTATATAATTGTTGTTCACCAATTTTAAACTCTAATTTCAAATTAGAATTATATTTATCTATTAATAATTTTGGTACAATTTTAATATTATGATTTTTAGATTTTTCAATTTTAATTTGATTTTCTTTTTCTGTTGTATTATCAGTATAAAATTCATTTATCAATTGTTTAAATATTTTATATTCTTTGGAATTTTTTCCATTTTTTTTATGTATATTATAATTATTTTCTGATTCAAGATTGTTGTTTTCATCTTGTTTTTTTCCTGTAAAAATTCTTATATAATCTGGGTTTTCATCAAATTCAACCATTGTAGCTACAATATGCTTACATGCAGCATAATTTTTTTTATAATCTGGACAATCACATTTTAAATCTTCTAATTCATTGTTTTGTACTTTTATATATACATTATAATTATCTGCATTTCCTCTAACTCTTGATCTTAATTCAAAATTTTTACTATCTTCATAAATAACTTTTGTTATATTTACTCTTTTTTTTGCAACATATTCCATTGCTTTTTCTTTTCTTGTGTCTCCTGCATCACAGCACAAATCTTCCAAAAGTTCTGGATTTACCATTTTATTTTCCCCTCGTTTTTCATCAAAATTTCTAGTTATTTATTATATTATAATTTACCATTTTTATCAAGTGCTTTATAGTTTTTTTATTTATTATTTTTTAACAAATTTTGCTTTTGCAATTTATCATTATTTCGTAATTGATTTATAAAAAATTTTATTAAAAAAACAGTAGTTTTTTCCAATACTATACTACTGTTTTTCACACTTTTTTCTTCATTAGTTGTTTTATTTTCTATGTTTTTTATGTTTTTTCTTTTATATTTATACTTTTAATTTATACTTAATTTTTGCTTAATCTATATTTCGTTTAATTTTCATTTAGCTTATTTATATTTTTTTACTCATTATTCCACATTTCACTTTTTTGATTTTCTTTTAGACGTATTTTTTCTTTTACTTTTTGTTTCAGTATTTGATTTACCAACTTCTTTTGCTTCATCAGGGTTCCACTTTTCACCTAATTTTGGTTTGTTCCAAGATATATAATTACATGTTTGTGGATTATTTTCACATATATAATAATTTTTTCTTCTTTTTGTTTTACGTACTTGAACAACTCCTCCACAACATGGGCATGGAACATCAATTGTTTCAACTATTGCTTTTGTATTTCTACATTCAGGAAAACCTGGACATGCTAAAAATTTTCCAAATCTTCCATATTTATATACCATCATTCTTCCACATTTATCACATGGAACATCTGAAACTTCATCAACTAAAACAACATGTTCTAATTCTTTTTCTACTCTTGCTAGTTCTGCTGAAAATGGTCCATAGAAATTCCTTATTATATCTTTCCAAAATGTAGTTCCTTCAGCCACTTGGTCAAATTCTTCCTCAATTTTAGCAGTAAACTGAACATTTATTATATCTCCAAAATTTTCTGTTAGTAATTTATTTACTATTTTACCTAATTCAGTTGGACATAATTGTTTCTTTTCTTTTTGAATATAATGTCTTTCTATAATAGTTGTAATTGTTGGAGAATATGTACTAGGTCTACCTATTCCTTTTTCTTCTAAGCTTTTTACTAAACTTGCTTCTGTATATCTAGCTGGTGGTTCTGTAAAACTTTGTTTTGGTTCTACTTTTTTTACTTCTAATTTTTGATTAATTTCAAGTTCTGGTAATGTTATAATATCATCTGTTTTATTATTCCTTACTGTTTTGTCATCATCTTCTACATACAAAGACATAAATCCTTTGAATTTTAATGTTTGGCCATTTGCTTTAAATATATAATCATTTACATTTATATCTACACTTGTTGTATCATAAATTGCAGTTGACATTTGACTTGCAATAAATCTATTATATATTAAATTGTATAATTTAAATTGTTCTGGTGTTAATGAATCTTTTATTTTGTCTGGACTTAATTCAACATATGTTGGTCTTATCGCTTCATGGGCATCTTGAGCATTTTGTTTTGTTTTATAATATCTATTTTCATAGTATTTCTCACCATAATTAGAAACAATGTGTTTTTTTGCAGCAGCTCTTGCTTCATCAGATATTCTTGTTGAATCAGTTCTCATATATGTAATTAATCCTACTGTTCCTTTTTCTGGAACTTTTACTCCTTCATACAAACCTTGAGCTATACTCATGGTTCTTTTTAATGTAAAATTTAATTTTCTTGAAGCTTCTTGTTGCATTGTACTTGTTGTAAATGGAGGTGCTGGATTTTTCTTTTTTTCTGATTTTTTTATATTTTTTACGATATATTCCCCATCTTTTATATCTTCTAATATTTTGTTTACTTCATCTTGAGAATGAATTTCAATTTTTCTTATTTTATCAGAATTCTCATCATCTTTACTTATTTCACCTTTTTTTATTGCTCCATACAATTTTGCCTCAAAACTTTTCTTTGATTTTTTATCTTTTAATTGTGATGTAATATTCCAATATTCTTCTGGTTTAAATCTCTCAATTTCATCTTCTCTATCACAAATCAATTTTACAGCTACAGATTGGACTCTACCTGCTGATAATCCTTTTTTAACCTTTTTCCATAATAATGGACTTATCTTATATCCAACAATTCTATCTAAAACCCTACGTGCTTGTTGCGCATCTGTTAAATTCATATCTATTTTTCGTGGTTCTTTAATTGAATTTTGTACTGTTTCTTTTGTTATTTCATTAAATGTAACTCTACATACACTATCTTCTGGAATTTCCAAAATATGTGCTAAATGCCATGCAATTGCTTCTCCTTCACGGTCAGGGTCAGTTGCAAGATATACTTTTTTTGCAATTTTAGCTTCCTTTTTTAATTGTTTTATTAAATCACCTTTACCACGAATATTTATATATTCAGGCTCAAAATCCTTTTCAACATTGATTCCCAATTTTGATTTTGGTAAATCTCTTATATGTCCCATTGAAGCAAGTACTTTTGTACTACCACCTAAAAATTTTTTAATTGTATTTGCTTTAGCTGGTGATTCCACAATAATTAATTTATCAGCCATTTATTTTCTCCTTGTTTGATATATTTAGGTTTTAAGTTTACCCAAAACTTATATATTTTCTCAAAAATTCTTATGTTCCACATTTTATACTTATTTATTCTAAGCCATAAGTTACTTTTTTTCAAGAGGTAAACTAATTTTTTTTATATTTACTATTAATTTTGCATTTTTTGCCACTCTTAAATTTTAGAGTATGTTAACTCGTAGCAATTTCACAAATAAATTCATAAATTACAATATGATATATTTTTTCACTATAATACAGATTTTAAATGATTAATTTTATATTTCAAAACTTTTTTACTAAAAACAATTTCTATAACATCTATTCTAATAAATCTATCTTCTAATCTTTTACAATATAAATAATATTTTACACAATTTAAAATATGTTTTTGTTTTAATTTATTAACCGCTTCTGATGGAAATCCGTAATTAAAATTTGTTCTTGTTTTTACTTCAATAAAAACAATTTCATTACTTTTATTATCATATGCAACAATATCTATTTCTCCTTGTTTGCAATTAAAATTTCTCTCTAAAATATAATATTCATTATGTTTTAAATAATCACATGCCATATCTTCTCCATATTTACCAATTACTTTTTTATCATACATTTTAATTATATCTCCATTTCTATCTTTTATTTGCATATTGATATTTATTATAAATTCATTAACATATACATTTAATTCACAAATAATACACATTTCATTAACCCAAATATTAATCTTATTAGAGAAAACACAAACTTTACTCAACAATCACATAATTATTTCCATATTTATTTTTTATTAGACCTTTTATCTCTAAAATTGTTAAATATATATTAATATCCTGAATATTCATATCTAAAACCTTGCATAAAATTTCTGAATTAGCCAATTTATTTTCTCTAAAATATTCATATATTTTTTTAGTTTTTTCATCCAAACATTCTAATTGTTCATTTACAAAACAGTCCATTTTTATTTTGTTTTGTTTTTCAATAAAACAATCATAATCTTCTATTTTTTTAATTATTCCTAATGAATAAAGTATTTCTTTTCCATTAGTAATCATAATTGCTCCTTTTTTTATTAAGTTAATTGTTCCATAACTATTTTTATTTCCAATACTATTTGGGATACAAAAAATTTTTCTACCTTGTGATAAAGCAAATTTGGCTGTAATACTTGTTCCACTTCTATATGCTGCCTCAATTATAACTGTACCTAGAGATAAACCACTAACTATTCTATTTCTTTCAGGGAAATACTTTTTTTGTGCTTGTTCATTAGGCTCATATTCAGAAATTATGCATCCATTATTTTTTAAGATTTTATTATATAATTCCATATTTTCTGGTGGGAATACTTTATTTAATCCAGAGCCCAAAACAGCAATTGTTTTTCCATTATTTGCTAAACAAGTATGGTGTGCAACACTATCAATTCCAACAGCTAACCCACTAACAATACAAATTCCTGCATTTGTAAGTTCTTCAACTATTTTTTTTGTCATTTTTCTTCCATATTCACTCATATTTCTAGAACCTACTATAGTTATACATGGTAAATTAAAGCAATTATAATCTCCATTTACATATATTTTTTCTGGCGGATTTTTAATATTTTTTAGTAAATTTGGATATCTATTATCATCAATTTTTATTACTTCTATATTCCACATCTCCATTCATTTTTATTTTTTATCTAAACTTCTATATTGAATAGCTTCTAATAAATGTTTTTCCTTAATATTATGGCTTTCATCTAAATCTGCAATAGTTCTTGCTACTTTTAAAATCCTTGAATATGCTCTTGCACTTAATCCTAATTTCTCAAAAGCATTTTTTAATATTGCTTTTCCAGATTTATCTAATTTACAAAACTTTTCTAATAAGCTTGGTGTTAATTCAGAATTAGAATATATTCCTATTCCATCATATCTTTGTTTTTGGATTTTTCTTGCCTTATTAACCCTTTCTCTAATTTCTTCTGAGCTTTCCTCAGTTTTTTCTGAATTTAGATTATCATATTTAACAGAATTTACTTCAACTTGAATATCAATTCTATCAATTAATGGACCACTTATTCTTCCCAAATATCTTTTTATTTCATCTTCATTACATCTACATTCTTTATTTGAGCCGAAAAAACCACAAGGACAAGGATTCATACTTGCCACAAGCATAAATTTACTTGGATATGTAAGAACTTGAGCTGACCTTCCAATTGTTATTTCACCATCTTCTAATGGTCCCCTTAATACTTCTAAAGTACTTCTATTAAATTCTGGTAATTCATCTAAAAATAAAACTCCATAATGTGCTAAACTTATTTCACCAGGTTTTGGATATCTACCACCTCCAACTAAAGAGGCTGAAGATATTGTATGATGTGGTGAACGAAATGGTCTTGTATTTATAATTGGATTTTTTTCAGATAAATTACCTGATATACTATGTATTTTTGTTATCTCAAGACATTCTTCAAAACTCAAATCTGGAAGAATTGTTGGAATTCTTTTTGCAATCATTGATTTTCCAGAACCGAGGACTTCCAATCATCAAAACATTATGTCCTCCACTTGCTGCTATTTCAATCGCTCTTTTTATATTTTTTTGACCTTTAACTTCAGAAAAGTCAATTTTATTTTTATCAAATAAATTTTTATTAAAATCATATTTTTCTTCTGGTGGTATATCTATAAAATGATTTAAATATTCAACTGTTTCTTGTAAAGATTCAACAGGAATGACTTTTATCCCATCTACAATACTAGCTTCTTTGGCGTTTTCTTTTGGCAAAATAATTTTTGATATTCTTAATTTAGCAAGTTCTATACACATTGGTAAAACTCCATTAACTTTATTAACTTTTCCATCTAAAGATAATTCACCTATAAAAACACAATCATTTATTGGATAATGAATATATTCATTTGCACATAAAACACCTATTGCTATTGGTAAATCAAATATAGAGCCTTCTTTTCTTTTCCCTGCAGGAGCTAGATTAACAATTATTTTTCTACTAAATAAATTAAATCCAGAATTTTTTATTGCAGTTTTCACTCTTTCTTTTGATTCTCTAATACTTATATCTGGTAAACCGAACAACTTCAAATCCGTGGTAGTCCTGCTGCTACATCTACCTGGACTTCTACAAGATATCCTTTAATTCCGTGATAATGACATACTTTTTACTATTGATAACATACACAAATTTAATATATTTTTACAAAATATATTTCTCCCTTTTATGAATTTAGATTTTTTAGATTTTAATGAATCTATAAACATTAATTACTGAATTTTTTAGAACAAATTCACTTGAATAAATTTACTTGATTTTAATTTTTTAAAAACAAATTTTCTAATAATATTAAACCATACTTTTCCCAGAAAATCAACAACTTTCGTATACAAAATAACGACATAATTCGACACGAATTATATTTTTCAATTTTATTATATTTTACATCAAACTTAATTTAATTTTTATATACATTTATAAAACCTGACTACACATCAACAATTCATAAACTTCAAAATCATGCATCTATAATTATTAAATTTAAAAAAACATCTATATTATATCAACACAGAAACCATACAACATTTAAACTAAATGTTACCAAAATATAATAAAAATGTGCTTCCTGCTATATCTTTCATTTCATATAGCAAGAAACACATATAAAAAATAATTTACTATATATTAATCAATTTAATAATCTGATCAGATATGGAATAATCAACTAAAGTTTTCAAATTATATCTACCAAAAATGATAAAATTTATGTTTTACACTTTATGAAATAACACCACAAAATCATCAATTATAAATCATCAATCACAAACCATCAACTATCAACCGTCAATTGCAAGCCATCAACTATCAATCATCAATTGTAAAACATAAATCATAAATCCCAAATCCCAAATCAAACATCAAACTTAAATTTTCATACTTAATCCAACTTTTTGTCTTTCAGAATCAATTTTAATTACTTTAACTTTAACAATATCACCAACAGCAACAACATCTGATGGATTTTTCACAAATTTTTCACTTAACTCAGAAATATGTACTAATCCATCATGTTTTACCCCTATATCTACAAAAGCCCCAAAATCTATTACATTTCTAACTGTCCCCGCTAAAATCATACCTTCTTTTAAATCCTCAAATTTAAGAACATCACTTCTTAAAACAGGTTTTGGCATTTCATCTCTTGGATCTCTTCCCGGTTTTGAAAGTTCATCTATAATATCTTTTAATGTTAATACTCCAACATCCAATTCTTTAGCAACATTATCCACATTTAATGCACTTAAATGTGCTTTTATTTGATTTAATTTTTCTTTATCTGCTAAATCTGATTTCTCATATCCTACTTTTTGCAATAATTTTTCTGCAACATCATAACTTTCAGGGTGAACTGCAGTTACTTCTAGAGGATTTTTTCCATCAAAAATACGAATAAAACCTGCACATTGCTCAAATGCTACTTTTCCCAATTTTGGAACTTTTAAAAGTTCTTTACGTTCTTTTAATTTACCATTTTCATCTCTATATTTAACAATATTATTTGCAATAGTTTTATTAATCCCTGAAACATATGATAATAATGAAGGAGTTGCAGTATTTACATCAACACCAACTTTATTAACAGCATCTTCTACAACACCTGTAAGACTTTCTGTTAATTTTTTTTGATTTACATCATGTTGATATTGTCCTACACCTATTGCTTTTGGATCAATTTTTACAAGTTCTGCCAAAGGATCTTGAAGTCTTCTAGCAATTGAAATCGCACCTCTTAATGAAACATTTATATCTGGATATTCCTCTGTTGCAAGCTTTGATGCTGAGTAAACAGATGCTCCTGCTTCACTTACAATTGCATAATATAAATCACTTTTTCCTAATTCAGAAATTAATCCAGCAACAAAAGTTTCAGATTCACGTGATGCAGTTCCATTTCCAATAGCAATCATGTTTATATTAAATTTATTTATTAAGTTTGTAAGCTCTTTTTTTGCCCCAATCACATCATTTTGTGGTTCAGTTGGATATACAGTTGTTGTTGCTAGCAATTTACCTGTTTCATCAATTACAGCAATTTTACAACCTGTTCTATATGCAGGATCAAATCCCATAACAGTTAATCCTTTAAGTGGAGCACCTAATAACAATTGTTTTGCATTTTGTCCAAAAACCTTAATCGCTTTTTCATCAGCTTTTTCTGTCAAATCTGAACGAATTTCTCTTTCAATTGAAGGCTCAATAAGTCTTTTGAAACTATCTTGTATTGTATTTTTTAATATATCAACAAATTGGTTATTTGGATTTAATTTAATAATATCTTTTTCCATAAAACCTATAATTAAGTCCTCTGGTTTCTCAATTTTAACTTTTAAAAAGTTTTCTTTTTCACCTCTGTTAATTGCTAAAATTCTGTGACTTGGAATCTTACTAACCTTTTCAGAAAAATCATAATACATTTCATAACTTGACTTAACCTCTGGATCTCCTTTTGTAACAATTAACCCATCTCTATAACATAATTTCTTAATTTCTTTTCTATAATTTGCATTATCAGAAATATTTTCTGCAATTATATCCATAGCACCTGAAATTGCGTCATCTACTGATTCAACACCTTTTTCAGAATCAACAAAATCTTTTGCAATTTCATTAATATTTTTTGTTTCTTTTTGCTCAATAATAATTTCAGCTAAAGGCTCTAATCCCTTTTCTTTAGCTATTGTAGCTCTTGTTCTTTTCTTTTGTTTATATGGTCTATAAATATCTTCAACTTCAGCAAGAATTTTAGCATTTTGTAAAGCTATAACAATTTCATCAGTTAATTTACCTTGTTCCTCAATTGAATTTTTTACTTCTTCTTTCCTTTCCTCTAAATTACGTAAATAAGCAAGTCTTTCACCTAAATCACGTAATTGTTCATCACTTAAACCACCTGTAACTTCTTTTCTATAACGTGCGATAAATGGAATTGTATTTCCTTCATCAATTAATTTTACAGTACTTTCTACTTGTTTGTATTTAACTCCTAATTCATCAGCAATTATTTGAACAATTTTTTCCATTCTGACCATCCTTTTCTTTTTTTATATAGATATATTTTACTATTATTTCAAATAATTTTCAAGCAATTCAAAAAAAATTCATGCAAGCAATTAAAATCACTTGCATGAAAATATTATAAAATATCTTTATTTAGCTAAAACTTTTTTTCTTATTATAACTATTCCTAAAGAAATTATTGCAATAGCTCCAATAGCAATACCTGTGTATATGATAGGTTCACCTGTTCTTACTGTTAAGATTACTGGTGCATCATCAATATCATCTTCACCTGGAACTTGATTGTTTGGTGTAGAATCTATATCTGGTGTTCCCCAATCATTATGATCTTTACTGATTTCAGCTGTATTAGTTTTTAATCCTAAATTATCTGAACCATTAATCCAAGTTAATACTACTGTTACATCTGCATAATCACCTGGTTGTAATAATGTATTTTCTAATGCTGTAGTAACTATTTTACCATCAACTTCAGTCCATTGTGGATTATCTTGAGCAATAAATTTTAATCCTTGTGGAATATAATCTGAAACCTCTTTAGCATATCCAGCAATTTGACCTTGGTTATATACACGAATTGAATATTCAAATTTAACTACTACATTATTAATATCTGTATTTTTCAAATCAACTTTTACAACTGGTTCTGGATCATCCCATGGTCCATGACCTGTTTTTGTAACTGTTGTTTTTCCATTTTCAGTAACAATTGCTTTAGTTACCCATTTTCTTAAAGCTAAATCAAAATATCTAACTCTTACTTTATCAATATCTTGATCATCTTCTCCATCATTCCATTTATTTGGAGTTGAATCTCTATCTGTAATATCTGGTGTTCCATTTGAATCACCATGTTCTGTAATTTGTGCATGGTTTATTACAATTCTATCAGATGTTTGTGGTTCAATAACTTTAAATGCAACTTCAACATCTTTATAATCTAATGTTTTTGTTTCAGCATTAAATGCTTTAATTAAATTTTCTTTTCCATTTTCTAATGATAAATAATCAGAAACTATGAAATCAGCTTCACTTGGTTTATTTGTTTTTACATAAGATTTACCATTATAATTTAATACTTCTGATTTATTAACATTATCTTCTGATTTAACTTCAGTATACATTACCCATTTATATTTTTTGTTAGTTTCATTTTCTGGTAAGAATTCTAATCCCTCTGGAATATCATCCATAATTTTTGTTGCATAACCATCAATTTCACCTTCATTAAATACACGAATTGTATATGTTACAACATCTGTTGTATTTACATCTACAGGTTCTTTTGAATGTTCATAAGTTGCTGTTGTAGATTCACCACTAGCTAATTTAGAAACATCAACTTTTGGTTCTCTTGATTCTGATAATTCTTTTCCATTAACTTTTGTTATAAATTTACGTAAGCTTAAATCAAAAGTTTTCTTTGTATTTGGAACATTAATTGTAATTGTTGTATTATCTTTATTAACTTCAAAAGTAACGTCTTTTCCATTAACTTTTGTTTTTTCTGAATCAATTACATATGTTGTTCCATTGAATTTTGTAGCTACATTAACTTTAATTTCACCACTATATGGATTGTAATTAACTGGTGCAGTTGTTTCTTTAATAGTATATTCATCAACTTGTTTTTCATTTAAAATTTTAACACCTTTTACTACAGAAACTAAACCATCACTATTTGTTGGTCCAACTTCAGTATCAATGTTTGTTCCTTTTACAGAGAAATATGCTCCCTCTAATTTTAAATCTTTGTTTTTAGAATCAACTTTTCTAATTATAATATTATATTTTCCTGATAACACTTCAACAGTTTCAAAATCATCATCATCTTGAACACCTGGATAATAATTTTTATCTGTTACTGTTTTACCATCTTTATCTTTATATGTTCTTTCTTTAGCATTTTCATACCATGTATCTAAACTTAAGTTATCTTTTATTGTATTTTGAATAGAATCTCTATCCACATTTCCAATTTCTTTAGCATCTTTCCATACTGATTCACCTTGTGCATTTTTACCTTCATAACCATAGTTTGTAATTTCTCCACGGCTTGTAATATATTGAGCACTTGAATTTTCAACTTTGCAAATGATTTTTACTTGTTGATAATATTCATTTGTTACATCTACTTTTTCATCAGCTTTTTTATAAGTTACTAAATTATAAAAATCTCTTAAAGTTTTAATATTTGTATTTCCTTTATATTTAAGAACAACTACCTTACTTCCAGCTGCAGAATCTGTTGTATATAGTTTTTGACTTTCATCAGCAATTTTTACAAAAGATAATCCTTCTGGTAAATAATCTGTAATTTCTTTTGCATACCCTAAAATTTCACCTTCATTATAAACTCTTAAAGTATACTCTATTTCTGAACCAACATTTACTCCAATGCTATCTTTTACATGATAATATGAAGCTGTACCTGTTTGTTGTAAATTGATTATTGATTGTACATTTATTACAGGTTCTCTACTTGGTGTTACATCTTTTCCATCAACTTTTGAAATAAATTTACGTAAGCTTAAATCAAAAGTTTTTTGTTTGTTTGGTACTGTAATTGTGATTACAGTATTATTTTCATTAATATCGATTTTTGCACCATTTGTAAATCCACTTGAAGTAGTTTTATCTCTATCAATTACATAAGTTTTATCAACTTGTTTGAATTTTACATCAAATTTTAAAGTTCCATTAAATAATGCATAACCATTTGGAGCTTCTGTTTCAGTTATTTCATAAGAATCTGTTGCATTTACATTTTCAATTTTTTTAGAATTAGTAATATTTAAAATACCATTTTCAGTATTTTGTTCTTTACCATTAACTTTGAATTTTGCTGGTAAATCTGTAATAACTGTAGTTCCATCTTCTTTAACTTTTTTCAAAACAACACTATAATTTCCTTCTGGTGTTACAGGTGTTGGTGGTGTTACTTTAATATCTTTTCCATCAGCTAAATTTGTTTTTGAAATTGATTTTTCAATTCCCATTAAATTTTGTTGTTCTCCACCATCTAAAATATAAGCTTCTGTATTTACTGTTGAAAGAACATTATCAAATTTAAAATCAACTCTTTTAACATTATCTTTATATGCACTTAAATTTATGAAAAAGCTTCCATCAAGATTTTTTTCCATTAAGTCATTTATTTTTGTTTCTTTTGAACCATCATTTTTTGTGATTGTTACTTCTAATGGGAATTCAACATAACCATAAGAAGTTAATGTTACATCATTTGATTTTAAATAATATGGTCCAACTTTATATGTACTTTCATTAAATTTAGCTGCACTTGAATCAAGTGTTACATAATTTTGAATTGTTGATCCAAATGTAGTATTGTCTTTTATATCTGCTAATGCTGATAAACCATAGAAAATATATTTTAAAGTTCTTTGTTGATCAGCTGTAATATTTGCACCTTCTAAAAATTGATTTGGATTCATTCTATATGTGTCAGATCTTGTTCTATCAACACCTTTTGTATATTTCCATAATGCAATTTGTTCAACCGCTTCAATTGCATTTTCTTGATATTGACCACCAATAGTTAAATCTCTTAATGCAAGTATAGTTTGTGGTGTAATATTTGATCCATCAAATCCATAATTTTTCATTACACTATTTTTTACAGAATCAGAAGTTATTAAAGTTGCCATATTTGTAAGTAAAATATTTTTACCTTTATCATCATCTAATCCATTTGTTCCTTTTGCATTTGAAACATACATGTTATTTATTAACCATCTTGCCGCATTATAATGATTAAAGTATCCTTGAGCATTTGAAATATCAACTATTTGACTACTTTCAAATGTTTTATATACTAAATCTTCTCCTTCTTCTATACAAAATAAATTGTTATAACCTGTTGCTTCTCCATCTTTTTGGATTAAAAATAAATCTAATCCTCCTATTGTAACTCCTAATTTATTTGCTTTAATATTAACGATAGATGATTTTTCACTTGCTTTATTTTTTGGTATAAATACTATACCTGATAATATTGCTACAATTAATAAAGTTACAATTGCGACCTTAAATTTCGCACTTTTTACTAATAAAGACATTTTAAATTTAAACATTATTATACATCCTCCTATTTTTATAAACTTTTGTAATACTTTTAAATTGTATTAAACACAAATTAAAACATACATAAAATTTGTATGTTTCTCTTTCTGTTTTATCTTTTGTTTAAAATACTTTTTTAAGTACTTTATAATTATATCACATATTCTGGAATAAAGCAACATTATTCCCTTTAAAAGGTAATTTTTTTTGCATTTTGTGTCTATTTTGTACTAAAAATGCTTATATTATTGATTTTTTAATTATAACACGATTTATAAAAAAATAATTCCAAGCTCAATTATATTTGAACTTAGAATTATTAAACTATTTTATTATAAAATTAATATATTACTGAATCTTACAAATCTTTTTTTCATAATTCAATTACATCATTTTTTCTGTAAAAAAACACATATTAATAATTTTCAGCTTTTATTTCAAAATATGATCTAGGATGATTACATACAGGACATACTTCTGGAGCTTGTTTTCCAATAACAATATGACCACAATTTCTGCATTTCCAAATTGCATCACCATCTTTACTGAAAACTAATCCACCTTCAATATTTTCCAATAATTTTTTATATCTAGCTTCATGCTCTTTTTCAATTTGTCCAACAGCTTCAAATAAATAAGCAATATGATCAAACCCTTCTTCTTTAGCTTCTGCAGCCATTCTATCATACATATCTGTCCATTCACAATTTTCACCAAAAGCTGCATCATTTAAATTATCTGTTGTTGTTGGAATATCACCATCATGTAATAATTTAAACCATATTTTAGCATGTTCTTTTTCATTATCAGCTGTTTCTTGGAAAATTGCAGCAATTTGTTCATATCCCTCTTTTTTAGCTTTACTTGCATAATAAGTATATTTATTTCTAGCTTGTGACTCACCTGCAAAAGCCTCCATTAAATTTTTTTCTGTTTTTGTACCTTTTAAATCTGGCATAAGATTACCTCCTGTTATTTTTTATTTATATCAAATTTATAATGAATTTTTGTTAATCATTTTTTAAGCAAAAATTCTGTCAAATTCTTCACCATCAATTTTCTCTTTCTCAAGAAGAACTCCTGCAACAGCATGAAGTTTATCAATATTTTCGCTTAAAATTCTTTCAGCTGTTTTGTAAGCATTATCAACAATAGCTTTAACTTCTTCATCAATAATACCTGCAGTTTCTTCAGAATATCCTTTTCCTTGAGAAAAATCTCTACCTAAGAAAACTTCTTCTTGATTATTACCAAGCATAATAGCACCAATTCTATCACTCATACCATATTTTGTAACCATAGAACGAGCTATTTGTGTTGCTCTTTCAATATCATTACTTGCACCTGTAGAAATATCATTTAAAATAAGTTGTTCAGCAACTCTTCCACCTAATAATGAAACAATTTGTTCTAACATTTCAGATTTAGACATAAATGATTTATCTTCTGTTGGTCTATACATAGTATATCCACCAGCCATACCTCTAGGTACAATTGATATTTGATGAACAGCATCTTGTGTTGGCAAAAATCTGCTAACAACAGCATGACCTGCTTCATGGTATGCAACCAATTTATTTTCTTTTTCACTTCTAACTCTTGTTTTCTTTTCAGGGCCCATTGTAACTTTTACCATAGCATCCTCAATTTCTTGCATATTTATTTCAGATTTATTTCTTCTTGCAGCAAGTAATGCAGCTTCATTTAAAACATTTTCCAAATCAGCACCTGAAAATCCTGATGTATTTTTAGCAATTGTTTTAAAATCAACATCATCACCTAAAATTTTCTTTCTAGCATGAACTTCCAAAATTTCTTCTCTTGCTTTAACATCAGGAGCAGAAACTACAATTTGTCTATCAAATCTACCTGGACGTAATAATGCTTTATCAAGAATATCTGGTCTATTTGTAGCAGCTAAAACTATAACACCTTCATTTGTTGCAAATTCATCCATTTCTACAAGTAATTGGTTTAATGTTTGTTCTCTTTCATCATGTCCTCCACCAACACCTGCACCTCTTTGGCGACCTACAGCATCAATTTCATCTATGAAAATTATACAAGGAGCATTTTTCTTAGCTTGTTCAAATAAATCTCTAACACGTGATGCACCAACACCTACAAACATTTCCACAAAATCAGATCCACTTATTATAAAGAAAGGAACTCCTGCTTCACCAGCAACTGCTTTTGCAAGTAAAGTTTTACCTGTTCCTGGATGTCCTACTAAGAGTACACCTTTAGGAATTCTTGCTCCCATATCTGTAAATTTTTTAGGATTTTTTAAGAATTCAACAATTTCTTGTAATTCTTCTTTTTCTTCATCAACACCTGCAACATCATTAAATGTTACCTTACATTTATCTATTTCATTAATGTTTCTTGCCTTACTTTTTCCAAAAGACATCGTTTTTCCACCAGCACCTTGGCTTTTTCCCATTAATATAAACCAGAATATAAAGAAAATTATCAATAATCCAAATGGAGTTAATAATCCAATTAAAATCATAAACCATGACTCAGATTTTTCTTTAACAACAACTTGTTCCTTTTTCATAGGTTCTTCAAGTGTATTCATAAAGTTTTCCATATTGGGAATATTTACTTCTTTAGAAAGATTATCATCTTTCAATTTTACTTCTGCTGATTCTCCAGATGAATTAATATTAATACTTTCAACTTCATTTTTTTCAATTTTTGTAACTAATTCTGAATATGAAAGTTTTCTATCACCATTTTCCAGAATTGCTGAAATTAGTACAACAAATATTAATCCAATTATTCCCCAAATTGCTAAAGTTTTTATACTATTTTTCAAAGTGTTACCTCCTTATTTTATCAACTTTAATTTAAATATTATTTTAAATTTCGTTTTAAACTTCAACATGTACTATAACATAATTTTACCCGTATTTCAAGCAATTCATCAAATTTTCACACGACATAATTCTACATGTTTTATTTGATGCTACGGATTTACGGGTTCTAATATTTTTTTGTAATTAAAAAGTAACAATTAATTATTTATTTTGTAAAAATTTATTTTACACATTTTTCTTTGTTTTTTTCACATTTAAATATTCCAAATTCATTATTTCCCTAAGAAATTTTCATAAAGTATACAACTCCAGCTTTTACCAATATTTTTATATTTTTATTTGGTGTAAGATATTTATTCCCTATGTTTTTAGAGCACATAATTATAATATCATCAATATGAATTTTTTCTATTCCTTGTAAATTTCCAATTGTTCTTTGCATCATATTCAAAATTACTTGGCTTTTAATAAATTCATCTAATTTATTAAATTTTTTTAAATTCATCATATTAAAATTTTTTATATTATCTCTTTCCAAAATTTCTGAAATATTATCAGATTTATTTGTACTATTAATTTTATTTTTCCCAGAATTATTATTTTTAAAAAAACTTTTTTTAATTAAAAGTTCATTTTCAACAATATCATTTACATATTTTTGAACAAATTCATTTTCTTGTTTTGCCAAAAAAGATAATTTATTAATTGCTTCAACAATATTAGGATTAAATTTTTCTTTAATCTCTGGAATTATAATATTTCTAATTTTATTTCTTGTATAAACATTTTCAAAGTTTGATTGATCTATTTTTGGTTGCAAATTATGAATTTCACAATATTCTTCAATTTCATTTCTTTGACATTCTATTATAGGTCTAATAAATTTATCATCTCTTATTGGTTCAATTCCTTTAAGTCCAGATATTCCAGTTCCTCTGAATATATTCATTAAAACTGTTTCAGCATTATCATTTGCATTATGTGCTGTTGCTATTTTATTTGATGATGTTTGTTTTAAAACCTCTTCAAAAAAATCATATCTTGCTTTTCTTCCAGCTTCTTCAGTTCCAATTTTTTCTTCATTAGATTTTTGGATTACATCAATTTTTTTAATATAACAATCTACACCTATTTTTTTGCAATAATCTTGAACATATTTAGTTTCTTCATCTGCTTGTTTTCTAATCATATGATTAATATGTGCTACTACTATTTCTATTTTTAATTCATTTTTCAAATCATTTAACAAATGTAATAAACACATAGAATCAGGACCACCAGATACACCAATTACAATTTGGTCATTTTCATTTATTAGATTATATTTTTTTATTGTTTGCAATACCTTTTTTTTCAATTTTTTCACCTCATTTTTATGATGTTATTTTTTTATATCTATTTATCATTTAGTGATGTTATTTTTTCTAATACTTATTTTTTAATATCTATTTTCCAAATTTGCAAATTTAGTGTAACTTCCAAGCCATGCAAGTTCTACAGTACCAGTTGAACCAGCTCTGTGTTTAGCCAAAATAACTTCAGCAACATTCTTTTTTTCAGAATCCTGATTATAATAATCATCTCTATATAAAAACATAACAATATCAGCATCTTGCTCTATAGAACCAGATTCACGAAGATCTGAAAGCATAGGTCTATGGTCAGGTCTTTGTTCTGGAGCACGAGATAATTGTGAAAGTGCAATAACAGGCACATTTATTTCTTTAGCTAAAATCTTTAAAGATCTACTGATTTCAGCTATTTCTTGTTCACGGCTTCCTGCTCTTTTGTTACTTCCTTGAACTAATTGTAAATAATCGATTACAACCAATCCAATATTTTTTTCTAATTTCATTTTTCTGCATTTTGCACGAATTTCCATAATTGAAATACCTGGTGTATCATCAATAAATATTTGTGCTTCTGACAAAATCCCTGAAGCCTCTGCAAGTTTTGACCAATCATCATCTTCAACCTTACCTGTTCTAACTTTATTACTATCAACCATTGCTTCACTACACAAAATTCTGTTAGCCATTTGTTCTTTTGACATTTCGAGACTAAATATAGCAACAGGTGTTTTTGCTCTAACAGCTGCATTTGTAGCAATATTTAATGCAAATGCAGATTTCCCCATTGCAGGTCTTGCAGCAACTAAAATCAATTCTGAGCCATGTAATCCAGCTGTTTTATAATCTAAATCTACAAAACCTGTTGGAACACCTGTAATATGTTCTTTTCTATTATATAATTCTTCTAATTCAATAAATGTATCAACAAGAATATCTTTCATTGAACTATATGTTTTTTGAGCACGATTTTGCATAACACCAAAAATCTTTTTCTCAGCATTATCCATAAGTTCTTCGACTTCTTGTGTTGGGTCATATCCTAAAGTAATAAGTTCATTTGCTGTTCTTATCAATGTTCTTAAAGTTGATTTTTCTTCAACAATTTTTATATATTTATCAACATTTGCTGTTGTTGGAACTTTTTCAGGTAATTCAGCCAAATACTCTAATCCACCTACAGCCTCAAATTTTCCCATAGATGAAAGTTCAGCTTTTAATGTAATAATATCAATTGCATCACCTCTATTATATAGATTCATAATTGCTGAATATATTATTTTATTATCTTCTCTGTAAAAATCATCATCTGTTAATGTTTCAATTGCAGAAATTACAGCTTCTTTATCTGTTAACATACTACCAATTACTGCTTGTTCAGCTTCCAAATCATGAGGTGGAACCTTATTAAAATCCATTTTTACGCTCCCTTTCTTCTATATTTATTACTTTAATTATATTTCTATATTAAATATTATTCATTAACATTAATTTTTAAATTACCAACAATTCCTTCAAATAGTTTAACAGAAACATTAAAAACACCTATATTTTTAATAGTTTCATTTAAAATAATTTTCTTTTTATCAATATCAATTTTAAATTGTTGTTTTAAATTTTCAGAGATTTCCTTAGATGTTACTCCTCCAAAAATTCTACCATTATCTCCTGCTTTAACTTTAATATTTACTGTAATATCTTTTAATTTTTTAGCAATATCTTCAGCTTTTTCTTTTTCAACATTTTTTTTATGTTGAACAGAATCTTGCTTATTTTTTAATTTACTCATATTTTCGGCATTAGCTTCAACAGCCAATTTTCTTGGAAATAAAAAGTTACGTGCATATCCATCACTTGCATTTATAACTTCATCTTTTTTTCCTACACCTTTTATATTATCTAATAAAATTACTTTCATATTACCACCCTTTTTCTAAAAAACTTTGTTACTATTTTACAATAAATTTGAATAAATTTCAATGTTTTTGAAGATGTTTTTGAAATTAAAAAAATTGAGCCTAAGCTCAACTTTTTTAATCTAATTTACTTTTAAAAATTTCTCTTGTTAAATCACTTACTACTGGTAATTCATAATCTTCTTCTTTGTATGATTTTATCATTCCAATAATTAATAATACAAATATAAGTACACTATATAATGAAGCTACAACTTTAATATATGGTATAAATCCTAAAACAATGCTTACAATTACTGAACTTACTGATAAAACTATTGATTGGCAAGCATTAAACTTTGTTCTACTATCATTATCTTTGAATGCTAATAAAACAATTAATCCTCCAATCCATCCAAATAAATATGCTAACAATCCTCTGAATTTTTGTTCCATTTTAATTTTCATTCCTTTCTTATTTCAATAAACACAGATTAATTTTATATGTAAAACTATCTATCCTTATTTTTAATTTACAGTTCAATTTTACCATTTATATATACCTTTGTCAAATCATCTCTTAAAGCTTACATTTGTTCTGAAAAATATTCCTTAATTTTTTCAATTAATTGTTTTTTCACTTCATAAATATTCATTCCCACAACTTGAGCACCTGCAAGTGTAATATGACCTCCACCTCCAAGTTTTTCAAGTATAACTTGAACATTTATATCACCTAAAGAACGTCCACTTATACAAATTTTTTCTCCAAAATTTCCAATTACAAATGATGCATTAATATCACTAATTGTAAGTAATTCATCAGCAGCTTTTGCACAAATTATGTTTGCATCTTTGTCAACTTTTTCATAAATTGAAATTGCAATAGAATCTTCAATAATTTCAGATTTTGCAACGATTTCTGATATTGTATTATATGTTTCTAAATCACTTTGAAACCATTTTTTTACTTTAATTATATCAACACCACATTTACGTAAATATGCTGCTGCTTCAAATGTTCTAACACCAGTTTTAAATGTGAAATTTTTAGTATCCATCATAATTCCTGCATATAAACCTTCTGCTTCAACATCAGTTAATTTAACATCTTTATCAGAATATGTAATAAGTTCTGTTACAAGTTCTGCAGCTGATGAAGCATATACTTCTTGGAATGTTAAAACTGGATTTTCAATATAATCTGTACTCATTCTATGATGATCTATAATAACAATTTTACCTGCAAGATCAATCAATTCAGGTACATCTGTATATGTTTTTTTATGTGTATCAACAACAACTAATAATGTTTTTGAATTTGTAATTTCAATTGCTTCTTCTTTATCTATTATTGCTTTTTCATATTCAGGCTTATGTTTTGCATATTGAACAAAATTTTCAAGTCCAATACCAATAGTTCCACTTGCAACAAATGCATCTTTTCCCATTGTTTTGCATAATCTGTAAATTCCTAATGCTGAACCTAATGCATCAATATCAGAATTTGTATGTCCCATTATAACAACATTTTCAGCTTCTTCAATCAATTCTTCTAAAGCACTAGCAACACTTCTTGCTTTAACTCTTGTACGTTTTTCTAATTCTTGGGTTTTACCACCGAAAAAATTATATTTACCATTTTTTCTAACAACAGCCTGGTCTCCACCTCTACCTAAAGCAATTTCAATTGCAGATTTTGCTAATTTGTATTTTTCATAATTAGAATCACCTTCACAAGATACAGCTATACTTAGAGTTGATTGAAATCTTGAAGATTGATTAATCTCTTTAATTTCATCTAATATAATAAACTTATTTTCTTCTAATTCATCCAAATATTTTTTCTCACAAATCCATACAAAAGTATCTCTTTCAGCTTTTACTACTAATCCTTTAAATTCTGTTGCCCAATCATAAATTTTTTTCTCGATTTTTGAAAATAACTCAACTCTTTCTTCACCTGAAATACGTTGCATAATTTCCTCATAATTATCTATCATAACAATACCAATACATATTTGTGAATTATCATAATCATTTTTTAGATTAACAATTTCAGTCTCATCCACAAAATACAAAGTAGCCATATATTCTCTTTTCCAATCAACTTGTTTAGATTTAACATATTCTCCATAAATTTTATAACTTTTGTTTCCAATTTGCACTTTTTGTAATATCTGGTTGTTTCTTAATTTAGTATTATTTTCAATTTCTAATTTAAGATTTTTTATAATATCATCTAAAATTGGATTTATTTCAATATCATTAAATTCACTAACAAATTTTGTGCTTTTCCATACAATATTACCATCTGTTTCCACAATTATTAAAGGAAATGGTGAATTTATTAAAGTTCTTTTTGAAACTTTATCTACATTTAAAGTCAAGTCTTTAATATGTTCTGTAACTTCAACCATTCTTTTTTGATTTGTCCAATAATTATAATACATGGTTAATGCAAATACAATTATTGCAGGTATTATAAATACAGGTTTTATTATACAAATTATAATTAATAAAATTGCTATCAAAATTAAATATATTTTTGTTTTTGATACCAATTTACTAAAAAAATTGTTATTATTATTTGACATTTTTATCTCCCTTTTCATTTTCATTACATATTGATTTTACCCTGTTTTTAGCATTTTGTCAATATGAAGACAACATTTAGACCTTAGACAACATTTAGACCTCAGGCAATTTTGCTTTACTTTTGGTGATTTAGTTAAAAGTAATACAAAATTGCAGAATTCCCCATATATTCCAAAATAAAAATTCCAGGATTTAATCCTGGAATTTTTATTTTTTATTCTTCTTCAGAATCAGTATTTTCAACTGTTTCCTTAGCATTTGTATTTATATCTGCATTTTCAGCTTCATCATCCACATCAATTGAATTATCATTATCTAATTCAGTTGAAATCTTAGTTGCCTGATATTGAGCCATACCTGTACCAGCTGGAATTAATTTACCAATAATAACATTTTCTTTTAATCCAACTAATTCATCAACTTTACCTTTAATAGCAGCTTCTGTAAGAACTCTTGTTGTTTCTTGGAAAGAAGCAGCAGATAAAAAGCTTTCTGTAGCAAGTGATGCTTTTGTAATTCCAAGTAAAACACGTTTTCCTTTTGCAGGAGTTTTACCTTCAGCAATAACTCTGTTGTTTTCATCTTCAAATTCATGCATATCAACTAATGAACCAGCAAATAATCCTGTATCACCATTATCTTCTACACGAACTTTTTTAAGCATTTGTCTTGCAATAACCTCAATGTGTTTATCATTGATATCAACACCTTGGTTTCTATAAACTTTTTGAACTTCTTGTACTAAATATCTAAATACTCCATCAGGTCCATTAATTGCTAAAATTTCGTTAGGGTTAATAGAACCTTCTGTTAATGGAGAACCAGCTTCAACTTCATCTCCTTCTCTAACTTTAAGTTTAGAACCGAAAGGGATAACATATGTTTTAGCTTCTTTATCATTTCTAACAATAACTTCTTTTCTATTCTTTTTGTCATCAGCAATTTTAACAACACCAGGAATTTCACTGATTATAGCTAATCCCTTTGGTTTTCTAGCTTCAAACAATTCCTCAACCCTTGGAAGACCTTGAGTAATATCAGCAACACCGGCAACACCACCAGAGTGGATAGTTCTCATTGTTAATTGTGTACCAGGTTCACCAATTGATTGAGCAGCAATAACACCAATTGATTCACCAATTTTAGATGTTTCTCTTGTTGCAAGTCCCATACCATAACAATGGCTACATACACCATGTTTTGTTCTACATCCAATAACTGAACGTACATTTACTTTTGTAATTCCTGCTGCAACAATTTTTTCAGCAATTGCATCTGTAATCATTGTTTGTGTATCAACAATTAATTCATTAGTTTCTGGATTATAAATATCTTCTAATGGATATCTACCAACTAATCTTTCTTCTAATTTTTCAACAACTTGATTTCCGTCTTTAATATCAGAAACTTCAATACCTTCATGTGTTCCACAATCTTCTTCTCTTACTATAATATCTTGTGCAACATCAACCAATCTTCTTGTTAAATATCCTGAATCGGCTGTTCTTAAAGCTGTATCAGAAAGTCCTTTACGAGCTCCATGGGCAGCAATAAAGTATTCGATTGCACTTAAACCTTCCCTAAAACATGAAGTAATAGGCACTTCAACTGCTTTACCTGTTGTACTAGCCATAAGTCCACGCATACCAGCAATTTGTTTTAATTGGTCTAAGTTACCTCTGGCTCCAGATTCAGACATCATGAATACTGGGTTTAATTTTTCAAAGTTTTCTTTCATTGCATCTTTAACATCATCTGTAGCTTTACTCCATACTTTGATAACTGCATTATATCTTTCTTCATCTGTTATTAAACCACGTTTATATTGTTTACGTATATTATCAACTTGTTTACTTGCTTCTTCAAGTATTGTTTTCTTTGCTTCAGGTACTTTAACATCACTAACAGATACTGTAATAGCACCAATTGTAGAATATTTGTAACCTGTTGATTTAATATAATCTAGTAATACAGCTGTATCACTTAAACCATGAACATTAATTGATTTAGCAATAATTTTTCCTAAATTTTTCTTTGTAACAACAAAATTAATTTCTGGTTCAAACAAATTGTCTGGGTTAGTTCTATCTACAAATCCTAAATCTTGTGGGATTCCTTGGTTGTAAATAATTCTACCTACTGATGTTTCAACAGTTCCAACTTTTTCAACACCATCAACTTCTTTTGTCATTTTTACTTTGATTTTTGCATGCATTCCCAAATCTCTGTTTTCATAAGCAATTATAGCTTCTTCTGGAGATGAGAAATAATTTCCTTCACCTGGTTCACCATCAACTTCCATTGTTAAGTAATAAGCACCAAGAATCATATCTTGTGTAGGTACTGTAACTGGTTTACCATCTTGTGGTTTTAAAAGGTTGTTAACTGAAAGCATTAAATATCTAGCTTCAGCTTGTGCTTCTGGTGATAATGGAACGTGAATAGCCATTTGGTCACCATCAAAGTCAGCATTAAATGCTGTACAAACTAATGGGTGAAGTTTAATAGCTCTACCTTCAACTAGAACAGGTTCAAATGCTTGAATACCAAGTCTATGTAATGTTGGAGCACGGTTTAACATTACTGGGTGATCTTTAATTACATATTCTAACATATCCCAAACTTCAGGTTTTAATTTTTCAACCATTCTTTTAGCATTTTTAATATTGTGAGCAATTCCTCTTCCAACTAATTCTCTCATAACAAAAGGTTTGAATAATTCAATTGCCATTTCTTTAGGAAGACCACATTGATAAATTTTAAGTTCAGGTCCAACAACGATAACTGAACGTCCAGAATAGTCAACACGTTTTCCTAATAAGTTTTGACGGAATCTACCTTGTTTTCCTTTTAACATATCAGATAAAGATTTTAATGGTCTGTTTCCAGCACCTGTAACAGGTCTTCCACGTCTACCATTATCAATTAATGCATCAACAGATTCTTGTAACATACGTTTTTCATTTCTTACAATTATTTCTGGAGCACCTAATTCTAATAATCTTTTTAATCTGTTATTTCTGTTAATAACACGTCTATATAAATCATTTAAATCAGATGTTGCAAATCTACCACCATCTAATTGAACCATTGGACGTAATTCTGGTGGAATTACTGGAATTACACTCATAACCATCCATTCTGGTTTATTTTCAGATTGTCTGAAAGATTCAACTGTATCTAATCTTTTAATAATTTTAGCTTTTTTTTGTTCACTTGCTTTTACAAGTTCTTTTTTCAAGCTTTCTGATAATTTTTCAATATCAACTTCTTGTAATAATTTACGGATAGCTTCTGCACCCATTTCAGCTTTAAAAGAACCTTTACCATATTTTTCAACAGCTTCATGATATTCTTTTTCACTTAAAACTTGGCATTTCATTAATCCTGTATCACCTTTGTCTGTTACAACATATGATGCAAAATATATAACTTTTTCTAAGTTACGTGGAGATATATCTAATATTAAGGCAATTCTGCTTGGTATTCCTTTAAAATACCAGATGTGTGCAACAGGAGCAGCAAGTTCTATATGTCCCATTCTTTCACGTCTTACTTTAGCTTTTGTTACTTCAACACCACATCTATCACATACAATACCTTTATATCTTACTCTTTTATATTTACCACAATGACATTCCCAGTCTTTTGTAGGTCCAAATATTCTTTCACAAAATAATCCGTCTTTTTCAGGTTTTAGAGTTCTATAGTTAATTGTTTCTGGTTTTTTAACCTCACCTTTAGACCATTCTCTTATTTTCTCATCTGATGCAATACCTATTTTAATTTTGTCAAATAATTCTAATTCGTCCATTTCCATTAGAACTCACCTCCTTCATCATCAATTATATCTTCTTCATTAAAGATATTATCTTCTGCTAAATCATTGTCAAAAATCATTAATTCATCATCTTCTTCATCTAATGAATCTCCAAATAAACTATCATCTAAATCATCATCAGATTCAGCATCTGTATAACCATTTTCTAATTCAGATTCATCAACAACTTGTTCTTCATCTAAAGCTTTTGCTTTATCTAAATTGAAATCTATTCCATCTTCAATGTGTTCTTTTAATTCTAATTCAACATTATCACTTGAATATAGACGAATATCTAATCCTAATGATTGTAATTCTTTAATTAATACTTTGAATCCTTCTGGAACACCTGGTTCTGGAACATTTTCACCTTTAACAATAGCTTCATATGTTTTTACTCTTCCCACAACATCATCAGATTTAACTGTTAACATTTCTTGTAATGTGTAAGCAGCACCATATGCTTCTAATGCCCAAACTTCCATTTCACCAAAACGTTGTCCACCAAATTGAGCTTTACCTCCTAAAGGTTGTTGTGTTACTAATGAATATGGTCCAGTTGAACGAGCATGTATTTTATCATCAACTAAGTGGTGAAGTTTTAACATATACATTACACCAACTGTAACTGGGTTATTAAATGGATCTCCTGTTCTTCCATCATATAATACTGTTTTACCATCTTTACGTAATCCAGCTTGTTCTAGTAATTCTTCAATTTCATAAGATTTAGCACCATCAAATACTGGTGTTTCAACTTTCCATCCTAATGCTCTTGCAGCCATACCTAAATGAACTTCAAGAACTTGACCTAAGTTCATACGAGAAGGAACACCTAATGGGTTAAGAACTATATCAACTGGTGTACCATCTGGCATAAATGGCATATCTTCTTCTGGTAATATTCTTGAGATAACACCTTTATTACCATGACGTCCAGCCATTTTATCTCCAACAGATATTTTTCTTTTTGTTGCAATATAACATCTAATAACTTGGTTTACACCAGGTCCTAATTCATCAGAATTTTCTCTATTGAATATTTTAACATCAACAATTGTTCCAGCTTCACCATGTGGTACACGAAGTGATGTATCTCTTACTTCTCTAGCTTTTTCACCAAAAATAGCACGTAATAATCTTTCTTCTGCTGTTAGTTCAGTTTCACCTTTTGGAGTAACTTTACCTACTAAAATATCTCCTGGTCTAACTTCAGCACCAATTCTAATAATTCCGTCTTCATCTAGGTCTTTTAAGCTATCATCACCAACATTTGGAATATCACGAGTGATTTCTTCTGGTCCTAATTTTGTGTCTCTACATTCACAATCATATTCTTCAATATGTATTGATGTATAAACATCTTCTTTTACTAATCTTTCACTAATTAATACAGCATCTTCATAGTTGTAACCTTCCCAAGTTGTGAAAGCTATTAATACGTTTTTACCTAATGACATTTCACCATTTACAGTTGAAGGTCCATCAGCCAAGATTTCTCCTGCTTTAACTCTTTCACCTTTAACAGCAACTGGTCTTTGGTTGATACATGTTCCACCATTTGTTCTCTTGAATTTACGTAATTTATATGTATCAATTGTTCCATTTTTTGTTCTTACTCTAATTTCATCACCTGTTACTTTTTCAACAATACCATCATTTTTTGCAGTAACTGTAATTCCAGAATCTTTTGCAGCTCTATATTCAATACCTGTTCCAACAATTGGAGCTTCTGGTATTAATAATGGAACAGCTTGACGTTGCATGTTTGATCCCATTAATGAACGTTTAACATCATCATGCTCTAAGAAAGGTATCATAGCAGCAGCAACTGAAACTAATTGTTTTGGTGATATATCAACATAATCTACTTCTTCTTTATCAACTTCTAGGATATCATTTGCATATCTAACTCTAACTCTGTTATGTACAAATCTTCCTTCTTCATCTAAAGGTTCTGATGCCATTGCAATAACATATTTATCTTCAACATCAGCAGACATATATTCAATTATATCTGTAACTTTTCCTGTTTCTTTATCAACTTTTTTGTATGGTGTTTCAATAAATCCATATTCATTGATAATTGCGAAACATGAAAGTGCTGAAATTAAACCGATATTTGGTCCTTCAGGAGATTCTACTGGACATAATCTTCCATAGTGTGTATGGTGAATATCTCTAACCTCGAATCCTGCTCTTTCACGAGTTAAACCACCAGGCCCTAATGCTGAAATTCTTCTTTTATGTGTTAATTCAGATAATGGGTTTGTTTGGTCCATGAATTGAGATAATTGAGAACTTCCAAAGAATTCTCTAATTGAAGATGTAATAGGTTTTGTGTTAATTAATGTTTGTGGTGTTACTACATCTAAGTCTTGTGTTGTCATTCTTTCACGAACAGCTCTTTCAAGTCTTGTTAAACCAATTCTAAATTGATTTTGTAATAATTCACCAACACATCTAATACGTCTATTTCCTAAATGGTCAATATCATCTATTTCTCCTAAACCATAGTCTAAGTTTAATAAATAACTGATTGATGCAATTATATCTTCATTTGTGATATGTTTTGGAATTAATTCATCATATCTTTGTTTTAATACTTTTACTAAATCTTCTTCAGGTGTTGTATCAATTATTGATTTTAATACTTCATAATTTACATCTTCTTTAAAATGTAATGAACTTAAATCAACATTTGGTAATATTTTGTGAATATTTACAGTTCCATTACCAATTACTCTTACTCTTTTATCATCAACTTTTACATCAACAACATTAATTCCTGAATCTTGAATTTGTCTTGCAACATCTTCTGATATTACAGTATCTTTTTCAACTAATAATTCACCTGTTGATGGGTCAATAATATCTGAAAATGCAACTTTTCCTGTAATTCTTGTTGCTAAACTTAATTTAAAGTTATATTTATATCTACCAACTTTTGCTAAGTCATATCTTCTAGCATCAAAGAATAATCCAGTGAATAAATTTCTAGCAGCATCAACTGTTGGAAGTTCTCCTGGTCTTAATTTTTTGTAAATTTCAATTAAAGCTTCATCAGCTGTTTTAATTGGATCTTTTGCTATTGTTGCCATAATTTTTTCATCTTCACCAAATAAATCCATGATTTCTTGGTCTGTTTCAATTCCAATAGCTCTTAATAAACATGTTACAGGTAGTTTTCTTGTTCTATCAACTCTTACATTGATAATATCATTTGAGTCTGTTTCATACTCGATCCATGCTCCACGAATTGGCATAACAGTTGATGTATAAATACGTTTTCCTGTTTTGTCAAAATCACTTGCATAATAACAACCTGGTGAACGAACTAATTGGCTTACTACAACTCTTTCAGCTCCATTGATTACAAAAGTTCCACTTTCTGTCATTAATGGAAAATCACCTAAATAGATTTCTTGTTCTTTGATTTCTCCTGTTTCTCTGTTAATCAATCTTACTTTTACATGTAATCTTGTTGAATATGTAGTATCTCTTTCTTTAGCTTCTTCTACTGTGTATTTAGTTTTGTCTTCCATGTAATAATCGAAAAATTCAAGAACTAAATTACCTGAATAGTCAACGATTGGTGAAATATCTTTTAATACTTCTCCTAATCCTTCTTCGATAAACCAATTGTATGAATCTTTTTGTACTTGGATAAGATTTGGAATTTCAATTGAGTCACCGATTTTTTCAAAAGTTTTACGCACTACTTTTTCGTGCCTAATGTCTTTTACCAACTTAAAATCACCCCTAATTAAATTTAAGCAGAATAAAATTTATATTTGAATTTAAAAAAGTCCTTCTTGCATATAAAGCTTGGCTTACTCACTTTCAAAATCTCTGCCCCATATAATTTCTCAAGTTTGTAGGTGTTTTTATATCAATTCCTCTTTTTTAAATTTTAAATAACTATGTTTTGATAATATTGTTTTTATTTAAAATCCTAAAACAAATAACATTTTGCTTTTGCAGAATTTTTAAACAATATCTTAATTATTTTGTTTTCTGTAATTTTGTAAAAAAGCGACAAAAAGGCATGTTGGCACAATTCAAAAAACTCTCAAATTTTGCCAACATCCTTTTAGAATCAAATTTATCTTTTCTCTCGTTTCTTATTTTCTTTATTAATTTTTATCACCCTTTTTTTATTTTTTTAGCTAAGGAGTAAAAATTCATAATATCTCAATAATTATATAATATTTTATAGGGGCTTGTCAATAAAAAACAAAGGATTTTTTAAAATTTATTTAACCAGTTTATTCAACCAATTTATTCACTTACTTTATATGAATTAGCATTAATATAATTTGATGTAATTGAAATTGCAAGTTCTTGATTTGCTCCACTTTCAATCTCATTTAAAATGCCTTTTGCTGAAACAAGTTCATTATTATTTTCATCAAATAATTTTAAAGTAATATTTTTTAATTCAGTTTTATTATTTCCATTGTTAGTAACAATTGCTCTAAAAGTTGTAACTCCATTTTTTAATGTTAATCTAATATTTGATAAATGCAAATCTCCTAAATCAGACTCTTGATTCATATTAGCATTTGTACTTATTTTACTACCATCATTTAATTCTCCCACATAATTTTCAATATTAGAAATTTGTAATTCCTGTTTTACATCTTCATTTTGCTGTTCTTGTGCTTTATTTTTATCCTTATTTTTTACTATTCCTACAGAAGCAACTATTATTGCAATTACCACTATAATGGTTAAAATAATAAATAATATTTTTCTTTTGTTCATAATATCTTCACTTGTCCTTCTATCTATATTATATTTAGGTTTTTGAAAGTTTACCTATAAAACTTTTTATCTTCTATACATAAATTTTATATTATTGGTTTTGATATGTCAAGTGTGCAATTAGGGACGCGTCCTAATTGTACAATTTTATTTTTTTGTCAGATTTTGTTGATTTTTACTAATTTTATTATATAATAGTGGTAACTTTAATTCACACAAAAGAGGGGATGTTTAATATGAATACAGAGTTTTATCCACTTACAGGTCCACAGATGAATATGTGGATGTTGGAACAAGTTAATAGTAATTGTAGGAATTTGACTACAATTTTTACGGTTTTAAAATTACCTCAAACAACAAATTTGAAATTACTTGACAAGACTTTGAATAAGATTAGGGAAGTTAATGATTCTTTAAGATTACGTTTTGTTGTTAGTAATGATTCTTCTGGTGTCCAGGAAATTCAGCAATATATTGAACCATATGAATATAGGCCTTCAAGGATTATTTATCATGATTTTGAGGAGGTTTTAAGTGTTATTGAAAATGAAAAAGATGACCATTTATCTGTTGATGGTAAGGTTAATGAGCTTGCAATTATTAAGACTCCTTTTAATTGTTTTGTTCTTTATAAATCTCATCATATTGCTTCAGATGGTTGGGGTATGACTCAGGTTGCTGATCAGATTAAGGAAATTTATTGTAGGTTTGAGAATGGTGAGGATTTGACTGATTATAAAAAACCTAGTTATATTGATTTTATTAATAGAGAACAAGAATATATTAGATCCTCTAGATATGCTAGAGATATTGATTTTTGGGCTAAAACTGTGAAGGAAATTGAACCTTGCACTTTTTTTAAGAATATAAATAATTTTGATAAATCTGCTAAAAGATTTGAAAAAGAGATTTCTCAAGGTGTTTGTAAAAAAATTGAAAATTTTTGTAGTGAAAATAAAATAACTGAATATTCATTCTTTTTGGCAATTATTTCAATTTATTTTAATTCCACTTATAATATAAATAATTTTGCGATTGGAACTCCTTTTTTGAATAGACAAAAAAGATATGGTGAGTTTGAGGAAACTGGATTACATATTTCAACATTGCCTCTTCCTATTTGTATTGATGAAAATGAAAATTTTGTTGAATTGTGTAAAAAGATAAATTCTAAAAATTTAGGGTTATATAAGCATGGTAGTTTTCCTTATTATAATATTCAAAAATTATTTGATGATGAAAAAAAAATTAGTAGTAATTTATATGAAATTGCTTTTTCTTATCAGATTAATGTTTCTGAAAGAGAATTTTCTTCTAAATGTTATGATAAGACTATTAAAAACCACTGGAATAAAGGTATTGGTGAGTGTACTTGGTTTTTTTCTGGTGAACAGAATAATGCTATTACTTTTCATCTTACTCAATTAAATGTAAAAAAATTGTTTGCAATTGATTATTTGACATCTATTTTTAATGAATCAGATATAGAAAATATTTATGATAGTATTTTTTATTTAATTGAACAAGTTATTGATTTTGATAAGATTGATAATAACCAAAATATTGAAAGTACTAATACTAAAACTAATATTAACAAATCCTTAAAAATCAGTGATTTTCAATTAATTAATCACACCCAAATTCAACAATTACAAAAATTTAATAATACAGGAAACATGTCAAATATTGATAAAACTGTAATTGATTATTTAGAAGAAGTTGTTCAAAGACATCCTAGAAAAACAGCTTTAATTTGTAATAATTTAAAAATGAATTATAGTGATTTTTATGAAAAAATAAATATATTAGCAGATGTTCTTATTGATAATGGAGTTTATCCAAATTCTCCTATTGTTCTGTTATTTGACAAAAGTTTTGATATGTTAATTTCTATGTTTGCTACTTTAAAAATTGGTTGTTATTATGTTCCAATTTTGCCTGACGAAAATCCTGATAGGATTACATATATTTTGAATGATTGTAAACCATCTATTATTTTAACACATAAAAATTATGATAATTTGATTAAAAATACTGGTTTAAAATATTTGAATTTAAATGATATTTTTTCAGAGGCTGAACTTGTTTTAAATATGAATGAAACTGATATTAACCAAAATAACAATATTATAAATACTGATAATTCTAATTTTAACAATAATTCAGATAATGATTTTAATAATACATTCAGTATCTCAATTAAAGACAAAAGTATCAATCCTTCAAATATTGCATATATAATTTACACATCTGGTTCAACTGGAAATCCTAAAGGTGTACAAGTTATGCACAAAAATATAATTAGTTTGATTGAATCTATGAAACAAGATAATATTTTAAAACCTAATTTTTCTGATGTTTCTATGAGTTTATTAAAATATTCTTTTGATGCATCTGGAATTGATATTTACTCATCACTTTTAACACGGTGGTACACTTCTACTTGTTGGAAAAAATGATGAATTAAATCCTGTTAAAGTTTTAGAATTAATTCAAAAATATAGAGTAACACGTTCATTTTTAATTCCAAAATGGATTGAAAATATTGTTTTAACAGATACAAATTATAATTATGATATTTCATCTTTAAGAATTTTAGGAACTGGTGGAGAAGTCTTAAAGCCAAGTATTTTAAAGGATTTTCTTAATAAACACCCTGAGTTAACAGTTCTTAATTTATATGGTCCAACTGAAGTTACAATGTTTACAACATTTAAAATTTTCACTGAATCTGAAATTGAATCAAATTATTCTACAATTGGTAAACCTATTCCTGGAAGTAGAATTGCTGTTTTAAATGAAAAAAATGTTGTTTTACCTGTAAATTCTCAAGGTGAACTTGTTGTGTATGAAGATGAAAATTCAATTCACAATATTGCAAAAGGATATTTAAATTTACCTGAACAAACTTCTAAAAAATTTATCAAATTTTATAATCCAATCTGTGGAAGTATTGTTAATGGTTATAAAACAGGTGATATTGTTAAAATTAACAATAATTTAGAAATTGAATTTATTGGTAGAAATGATGATATTGTTAAAGTTAATGGCGGATATTTGGTTGCTTTAAATGAAGTTGAAAAAAGAATTAGTTCTCTTCTTGGAGATACAATTGAAAGCTATTGTGTTGCTGTTCCTTACAAGAATTCTAAAGCAATTGTTTTATTTGTTCATAATAATGAAAAAACAATTTCTCTTACACATATAAAAATGTATTTAAAAGAAAATCTTTCATTTTATATGCAACCTAAAAAAATTGTTGAAATTGATGAAATTCCAAGAAACACTTCTGGCAAAGTTCATAGACAAGCTTTGAAAAACCTTGCCATAGAAGAATTAAAAGTTCAATGTAGCAATATTGTTAAACCTAGAACTAATGTTGAGTTAGAAATTTATAATGTTATAAAAGATTGCACTCATATAGATGATTTTTCTATAACAGATGATTTTTTAGATGATTTAGGTATTGATTCTTTATCTCTTACATCTATTTCTGTAGCTTTGAGTAATTATAAATTAGGTATGCAAGATTTTTATACTTATTCTTGTGTTCAAGATTTGGCTCAATTTATTGAAAACAAAGCCAAAGATGGTGGCTTATTGGTTGAAGTTGATGGTATTGATAAAATTGATATTCCAATGTTAAGTGCAAAATTAACAAACACGAAATCAGAAAATTCTAAAGCAAACAATTTCGATCTTACAACAGTTCTAATCACTGGTGTTACAGGATTTTTAGGAATTCATCTTTTACATGAATTATTATTAAACAAAAAAGTAAAACAAATTTATTGTATCATCAGAAACAAAATCGGAATTGAGGCATCTGAACGTTTGAAAAAAATGATAGATTTTTATTATAACTCTGATGAAAAACTATTTAAATTAATTGAAGAAAAAGTTATAATTTTAAATGGAGAAATTACTAAACCTAATTTTAATTTATCTGAAGACACATACATGTTACTTCAAAATTCTGTAAAAACAGTAATAAATTGTGCAGCAAATGTAAAACATTTTTCTAAGCCAGAACAAATCAGAAGTGATAATATTGGAAGTGTTGATAATATTATAAATTTCTGTGGTAGTAAAATTAGTTTAGCACATATTTCAACATTATCTGTTGCTGGATTTAAGGGACGTTCTACACTTGATAAAATCTTTGATGAAAACACATTATATATTAAACAAACTTTTAATAATAACCCTTATTTAGTAAGTAAATTTAATGGTGAAAAACATATTTTAGAAAGTATTCGTGATAATGGTTTACATGCTAAAATTTTCAGACTTGGTAATATTATGCCAAGAAAATCTGATGGAGTTTTCCAGGAAAATTATAATCAAAATATTTTCATTACTGCTATGAAAACAATTATGAATTTAAATGTTATTTGTGAAGAATTTCTTGACATTAAAGTTGAATTCAGCCCTGTTGATGAATGTGCTATTTCTATTATGAATTTGATTAATGATAATACAAGTGTTATTTATCATATTTTGAATAATAATGAAATTAGTATTAGAGATATTTTGAGAATTTATGGTAGATTAGATTCTGAAAATAGTGAATTAATTACTGATTCTAATTCTATTATTGATTCTGATGAAAACACAACTCCTCTTAAAGATACAAACTTTACTAATAAAAAATTCAAAATAGTAACACTTCCATATTTTAGAAGTATTATCAATTCTTTGGAAGATAGATATGTTAAAGAATATATTTTAGGTGTTAATTTAAATAAATTTTCACAAGACCTAACTCTAAAATGCCTTAAAAACCATAATTTTAGCTGGTCTGAATCTGATAAAAATTATTTACTAAATATTGCAAAAACATTTTTACAATAAAGCTAAATCTAAACAAAAGTGAAACAAAAATACTCTACCCCATTTGTTTCACTTTAAATAAAATCAAAAGAAAAAAAGGAGGAAAAAAATTGAAACAGAAAAATACAAAAGAAGTAAAAAAACAAAAATTAAAATTCTTTGGTCTAGTTGTAATAGCAGACTTTATCGCAGTTATGATTTCATATTTAATAATGCCACTTGCTCAAAACTTTCCACCATATACGGAAAATTTTGCATTTCAAAATGCAGTGCAACCTTTAACACATATTCAACAATATACAATTGCATTAATAATTGGTGTTTGTCTTCATATGTTTTCATTTAAATTATTAACAAAAAACATATACAAATATATGAACAAATATTATAGAAAAGAAAAAATCTCTTATGAAGAAATAAAAAAAGTAAGAGCTGAATGTATTAATATTCCATATAAATTTTTTGCATTCCAAATTATATTATTTTTTACTGTTGGATTATTTTTCAATTTTGTTATGTTAGCAAATGCATTAAGTATTATACGTTTCACATTAATCATATTATCAATTGCATCATTACTTGCAATTTTACTGCTTATAGTTACACAAAAATATTTAACACAAGTTTTATTAACAACATATAATGTATGCACTAAATATGAGAAACACACTGGTTTTAGAATTACAAATTCTAAAAATATAATTATCCAAATAACACCAATTTTTCTTGTAATATTAATTGTTTTATCTTTAATTGGATATTCAAAAGCTGTTACTCAAGAAGGTTTTGCATCTGCAAATTATTATAGAGCTTATATTGACACTAAAAATATTCAACCATCAGATGTTACTACTGATAATTTAAAAGAAATTTTAGATACCATTCCTTTAAAAAATAATTGGGATTATTACTTTATAATAACACCTGATGATAAAGAAATTTATACATCTAAAAAAGATGGTGAAATCAGTTCATTTGTTTTAGCATACCGTGATTTCTTTTCTGAAAAAACAGATGGTATTTGGTATGAAAAATTTGGTGTTGATGAACAATTGTGTAGTACAAAACTTACAGATATAAATGGAGATACATGGTATATTGGTTATAAATATCAAACTGTTGATACAAATTTATTGGTTTATTATTCAATAATAATTCTTTTTGTAACATTGGTATTCTCTTATATTGTTTATTATTTAACTAAAAATTTATCAAAAGATTTAATAACAATATCAACAAGTTTAAAAGATATTTTAACAACTGGTACTGGTAAACAATTACCTATTACTTCAAATAATGAATATGGAGATTTGTCTTATTATTATAATAAAATTCAAGAATTAAACTCTAAAAACATTGAAGAAATTAAAAATAATCAGGAAATTTTAATGGAAAAAGAACGTTTAGCTACACTTGGTCAAATGGTTGGTGGAATTGCTCATAACTTAAAAACTCCTATAATGTCTATTTCAGGAGCTTCTGAAGGATTAAAAGATTTGATTACTGAGTATTATAAATCTATTGGTGATAGTGATGTTACAATTAGTGATCATCATGATATTGCTAAAGATATGAGAGATTGGGTTGATAAAATTGATGGTTATACATCATATATGTCTGATATAATTACTGCTGTTAAAGGTCAAGCTGTTACTCTTTCTAATCAAGAAGTTGTTTCATTTACAATTAGTGAATTAATTAAACGTGTTCAAATTCTTATGAAACATGAATTAAAACATTCTTTAATTGATATGAATATACATATGAATGTTGATGAAAATATGACTTTAAATGGTGATGTTAATAGTTTGGTTCAAGTTTTAAATAACTTGATTTCAAATGCTATTCAAGCTTATGAAGGAACTGAAAATCAAAAAATTGATTTAGATTTAAATATGGATGGTAATAATTTGGTTATTTCTGTTACTGATTATGGTAAAGGAATTCCTGAAGATGTTCAGAAAAAATTGTTTAAAGAGATGGTTACTACTAAAGGTAAAAATGGTACTGGTTTAGGATTGTTTATGTCTTATTCTAATATTAGAGCTCATTTTAATGGTAATATGAAATTTGAGTCTGAAGTTGGTAAAGGTACTACTTTTGAAATTATTCTTCCTGTTTAGATATTTAAGCATATAATTTTTAGTAACATTTTTCACATACATTAAAAGATAGGTGATTTTAAAAATCACCTATCTTTTTTATTAAATTAGAACTCTCATTAATCCAAATTACTATAAGATTTCAAACTTAACATTATTCACTTCTTTTTCTATCTCTTACTTCACTGACAACATAAACAACTGTCAAAATTTCTGCAAGAATAACACATGAAATTGCAACCATATTTTTAGTTACACCATATTTACCTGTTCTAACAGATAATACCAATTTACATGAATCTTTATTATCATCTAATCTAGTTTCATCAAATCCACATAAATTACGTGTTTCATTAATTTTAGCTATATTTTCTAATAATCCAAAACATTTCATTTTTTCGTTCCAATGTAATTCGATTTCATATTCAACAGACTCTCCTGGTTTTAACACTTCTGTTGTTAATTGTAAATCTCCACTTTCATTTAATTTCCATTCTGAGTTTTGTTTTTCAACTACTTCAAATCCAACTGGAATTTGTTCTAATATTACTGCTTTTCCTTCAATTTGTTCTGTGTTTGTAACAGTTATTTTATATGTTACATCAATATTTGTATTTGAGATTTCTGTGTTTGGAATACTTAATTCTACGAATTTATTATCATTTTCTAAACGTTCTGTTCCATTTACTTTAACACTTGTAAATTCTTTGTTTATACTTAAATTAAATGGTAATTTTTTGTAATAATAATTTACAATTACAACATTCTTATTTTTTAATATTTCTATTAATTTTTCTGTTGTTTCATCTGATTTATCACTTAATTCTGAATTCAATTTATTTAACATATCTAATTTATTTTCAATTGATGTTTCTATTTGTTTTTCTGATAAATTTCCTTCTTTATTTTCAGGAATTTTTTCTTCAACAATATTATAAAAATCAATTTGTTTTTCATTTGTTAGATATTTTTGGTCAATTGTTCCTTGTGCATATTCAGATTTTGCCACTCTACTATTTGTTTCAACATCTAAGTAATTTACAATAATCATAACTGGAATTTTTTCGAATTCTGTTACTATATGTTTATTTGATTGTACATTTTTAAAATATGATTCTGGAATTGTGATAGTTCCACCTTTTTCAAGTTCTTCTTTAGAGATAAATTCCTCTAAATCAAGTATTATTGGTTGTTTTTCGAATTTTCCATTTTCATCTTTTTCACCTTCATAAATTTTTACAGTTTTAATTCTGTATCCTTTATCAGGTTTGATTATTATTGGTTTTGTACTATTTTTACCTTTTAATACTGTTTCAACTGGTTCTTGAGTTTCTGGTGTTAATTCTGATGTAATTGTTCCACCTTTTACTAATTTTTGTTTTTTAGATTCATCTGATTTATTATCATCAGCTTTATCACTATCAGTATCAGATTTATCACCATCATTTTTATTATCTTCAGATTTATCATCATTTTTCTTATCTGTTCTAATATCTAAAACAACATCATCTTCATATTCCAAATGTTCATCAATATCAGTAGTAATTATAAATTCTTTAGTATAATAATATATAACAACAATATCATTTTCAGTCATAACACCTTTACTATTATCTGGCTCAATATTTGATAAATCACCTGTTGTTGATGAGCTTTTTTCTCCATTTTCATTACATGGAATATAACCATTAATATCAACACGTTTTTCATCATATTTATCATTTACAAATCCATTAATAATTTTATCAGGATTTAATGTTTCTTTTGTTCCATATTCCAAATATTTTACAATTACTTTAGCAGGAATTCTTTCAAATTCAACACTTACTAAAATATCCTTTTTAATATCTGTAAAATATCCTTCATCTAAAGTTAATGATTTTTTAGAATTATCTTCAATAGCCACATCTTCACCATTTACAGTGACTTTTTTAATTCTATAACCATTATCAGGGATTATTTCAATTTTCTTTTTATTATCTCCCCTATTATTAACAATTTCATAATCAACTTCAATTTTGTTTCCAGATTGGTCTAAAATAAATTCACCATTTTCATCTTTTTTATACTCTTTTGAAATTGTTCCACCAAATACACTTACTTCATTTCCATCTATATTTTCTGTATGTGGTATAACCTCTGTGTTGATTTTGAATTGTTTTTCATAATAATACCAAACTTCTATAACAGTGTTTTCTTTAATAATAACATCTTTGCTATTTTCATTTGCTTGAACTAAAATGGCTGTTGTTTCAGTATCTTTAGGGCTATCTACCGAAATATATCCATCATAATTCTTACGATTTGTTGTAACAGTTGTTTCAACTCCACCTGTGATATTTTCTGTATCTAATACTGTTCCTATTTGGTCTTTTTCATTTATTTCAATGTGTTTTACAACAACATTTGATTTAATTCTTGAGTATATATAATTTACAGTAATATCATCAGCATACATTTTTTTGATTTCTTTGATTTTTTCTTCTGTAATTTCTGTAATTTCTTCAATTACATTATTTTTACTATCTAAAATCTGAACTTTTGTTAATTCATAATTTGAAATAGCTTTTTCATGAGAATATGGAGTATATTCTTTTCCATCATATCCTGTAGATTCTTCAGAATCTGCTAGTTTTTTGTTTGTTGTTTCCTCTAAATAATTATATGTAACTTTTGATTTTTTTCTAAATTCTACTATGACATGTTTATTTTCTGTCATGTTTTTGAAATATCCTTCACCTAATGTTACAACTCCATTTTCTTCATAATTTGTATAATCTAAAATTTCATCATTAATTTTAATTCCAATAATCTCGTAATCTTGGTCAGGTGTTGCAATTATTGGTTTTGTACTATTTTCATTTATTATTACTTTTTCATATGGTTCTTCATCTTCACCTGAAATTGTTCCACCTTTTACATTTTGTTTAACAGTTCCATCTGAATAATTTTCTGTGTGTTCTATAACATCTGTTGTAATTTTATATTGTGATTTATAGTATACTTTAATTACGTTTTTAGATAAGTCTTCTGTTATTGTAAGGTTTAATTTATTATTATTATCAACTGGTGTTACATTTATAAATACATATCCAGGTTTTACTTTATCTTCATATGTTGTAATAATTGATTTATAATCAGCTGGAATAGGTCCTTGTGTTAATGTGTTATCTATTATTCCATCATAATAATATTCTACTGTATATCCAATATTTGCTGGTGAATAATATACCTTTATTACATTGTTATCTGTATTTTCAGTTATTGTTAAATTTGTTGCTATTTTCTTTACACTTGTTTCAGATGAACCTTCTGATCCATCTGAACCTGATTCACCACTAGATTCACCTTCTGGTTCAATTTTATCAAATTTATATCCTGTAATAATTTTATCATTAACAGATTTAATAACATCTAAATATTTAGCTTCAAAAGTATCTGTTTTATCTGTATCTTGAATATATTGTTTAGTGTCAATATCTTTATAATAATATTCAACTCTATAACTAAAGTCTGCTAATTTGTAGTATACTTTAATAACATTATTTTCTTCATTTCCACTAATAATTAATTTAACTTTTCCATTAACATCTTCAGGTGTTACAGAATCAAATACATATCCAGTTTTTACTTTGTCTTTATATTCAGTAATTATATCTCCATAAAGAGCTTCTATTTTTTCAGTTGCATCAACATCTTGTACAAAATCTCCTGTTCCTTTATCTTCATAATAATATTCAACAGTATAATTAAATTGATTATTATAATAATAGTAAACATTGATTACATTTGTTTCAAATTTTCCGCTTGTATTTTCAGATTTTCGAACAAGTACATATCCTGGAATAATTATTTGAGATGTATTATAATTTTCTTCTGGATAATCTACATATTCTTGTGTTTTATAATCTTGTGTTTGTCCAACAATTATGTGGTGAACAATTACTGTACTCATTGGTATTTCAAATTCTACTATTATTTTTTTATTTTCTGTTACATTTGTAAAGTTTGTTAATGTTACTGAATTGTCTGAGTTTGTTACACTTTTTATTTCAGAATTTTCATCTGCATTTTCACCATAAATTACTGTTGTTGTTTCTGTTCCATCTTCTTTTGTTGATTGAAGTGTTATTGTTTTTACTCTGTAATATTGGTCTGGTGTTATTTTGATTTCTTTTTCAGAATTATTACCATGTTTTACAGTTTCATAAGGTTCTTCATTTTCTCCTGAAATTGTTCCACCTTTAACTGATATTTCTTGTTTTTGTCCTGTTGTTTTGTCTGTTCTAAGTTCTTTATGTTGTTTTACTTCTGTTGTTATTTGATATTGTTTTGATGTGTAATAATATGTTAATTCTGATGTTGTGCTATATTCTAATGTATCTGATATATCAGCATTTTCTTTTATTGTTGTTTGTACATTTACAAAATTATATTTGTCAATTAATTTTTTATAATTTGAGTTTTCATTTATTGTATAATTTGCATTTGTTGTTATTGTATATGTTCCATCTTCTGCAAAAGTAACTTTTGCTTGTGTCTCTATTGTTTCATCTTCTACTAATTTATCTTCTGTTCCTACTAAATAGTGGTGTATTGTTAGTTTTATTGGTTGTGCTTCATAATAATATGTTACTTCAATTGGTGTTTCACTATATGTTCCTACTGCATTTGATGGGATTACATATTTTCCATTTGTGTCTTTTTCTAGTGTTATATCTGGTAGGTTTACATGTGGATTTGTTGTGTATTTATCTCCAACTTTTCCTACATATATGTCATCTGTTGCTACTTTGTTTGTTGTATATGTTCCGTCTGGATTTTTGTAGTAATGGTGTACTATTATATCTGTTCCTTTTTGGTTTTTTATTTCTATGTTTGAACCATTTGTGTATGTTGGGATTCCTACTGATGGTGTTATGTATTTTGGAGTTGTTGTTTGGGTGTTGTTGATTTTTTCTAGTGTTGGGTATTGGTTTGCTTGATATAGCCAATTAACTAGTGTTGTGTCTGTGCTTATATTTTTTATGTTTTTATTTAATAAATCTGTAAATGTTTTTGATTTCATTTCCTGTTCTGTTTTTGATTCTATTTGACCTGATACATCTGTTCTTTGAAACATTCCTGATGGTGCTGATGTGTTTAAATAATATATATTTGTAATTGTATTGCTTTTATTAGTAAATCCTATTCCTGCTGTCATAGATATACCAGAACTAACTATTCCTGCATTATAGGAATTTGCTATAGTACTATTTTCGATTTCATATGCTAATCCTGCTGCTGGGGCTGATTTACTTTCTACAGCTCCTGTATTATAATAATTTATTATTTTACTATCACTTATTCTATATGCTAATCCTCCGACTGGAGCATGGTCTTCACTACTCGCATTTCCTGTATTATAACAATTCAATATTTTACTACTATTGCTTATTGAAAATGCAAATCCTCCAGCTGGAGCAGATTTACAACTTACATTTCCTGTATTATAACAATTTAATATTTCACATCTTCCTGAGATTTCATTTGAAAATCCCCCTGCAACATTACTAGTATTATTTATATTTCCAGAATTATAACAATTTGTTATTTTGCTATTATTATTTAATGAATATGCAAATCCTCCTAATCTACCAGGTCCTTCTATACTTCCTAAATTATAGCAATTTGTTATTTCACTTTGTATTGCCTGAGATATTAAACCTCCAGCCATACTGCTTGTACTTTTAGTTGTTATTTTGGCTGAACTATAGCAATTTGTTATTTCACCACTAATCATAAAAAATGCTAATCCTCCAACATCCTCACCTCTAATATCTCCGGTTAATCCTAAATTTCTTATCTTAGCATATGGTGCGTTTCCAAATAAACCTGCAATCCCATTTGAATTTATATATATATTTCTAATTTCATGTCCTCTACCATCAAACATTCCTTGAAAACTACCTTGACTGCCTATTGGAGTAAATCCAATTCCATTTCTATTTGTTAATTCTGCTTTTATTCCCTCTGTTGTTCCATCTCCATTCAAATCTCCATAACTTGTATCATTAGGGTTGGCATATGAATTATCATCATTAAAATCTAATGTTTTAGTTAATATCACTGTTTTACTTGAATAATTAACACCTGAATTTACTGTTTTTGATAATTTTACTAAATCTTCAATAGAATCTATAATAACATTTGCATTATACGCAGCAAAATATATTGTATTTTCTTCTATATCTTTTGATAATATATATCCTGGTGCTGCTTCAACTTCAACAGCTTTATAATACCCCTCATTTAATTTTAATCCTATTTTACCATTTTCATCTGTTGTTACTATATATTGTCCATCTTCATTTTTAAGTCCAATATATTTTCCTAATTTATTTTTTGCATAATCTATTATTTTTTTATTTTCATCTATTTCATAAATAATAAATTTAGTGTTAGGAATCAATTCAAAGGTTGTACCATCTATTTTTGTTAAAGTTATAAAATTTTTACTTTCATATGTTACAACAATATGTTTATCTTCTGTCATATTTTCAAAATAATTTGCTGGAATTGTAAATCTTCCATTATCATCTACTGTGTATTCTATACTATCCCCATTTATTGTTACATCTACTATTTCATAATTTGTATATGGTATCATATCTATTGATAATGTATTACTATTACCATATATTACAGTTTCATAAGGATCTAAGTCCTCACCTGAAATTGTTCCTCCCTTTCCACCATCTATTGTATTTACATCTGTTGTTATTTTTAATCTTTTCATAGTGTTTTCAATAATTAAATCTACTGGTTTATATGGTTCTAAATCTTGGAATTTTAAAATCGGATAATTATTTTGTATATATAACCATACATCATCTTCATTTAGAATCTCATAAAATTCTTCTGATTTCATATAAGAATCACCTATTGATGTACCTGCAGATGATTTATTTCCTGTGATTTCAATTGTTTCTAAATAATAACAATTATTTAATTCAACTTCACTATCTTCTACTCCAATTATTCCTCCAACATTCTCACTGCCGGATTTACCAATAATATCACCTGTATTATAAGTATTAGTAATTTCCAATTTCTCACTATCATCATTAAATCGAACTCCTGTTAATCCAGCGATACAAACCTGACCGCATATTCGTTACTTTAGTACAAATAATATCACCTGTATTATAACTATTTTTTATAATTCCTCTTGCACCTCCGGCTATTCCTGCAGCACCTAAATAATTATATTTATGATTCTCTTTGCTAGGTTCATAACTTAATTCTATTGTACCAGTATTATAACAGTAATTTATCATACCTACTGAACCACCTGTTATACCTCCTAAAAAATTATCCTCATATAATTGATGATCATATTTTAAATCATTTTTATAATTATATTTTATATTTGCTGTATTATAACTGTTACTTATATTTCCGTGTTTTCCTATTGTAACCCACTATTCCACCAATATATATACTACACTCTTTTTCAGGATCTTTTGTCACATTGAAATCCATACTTCCGTCAACATAACAGTTATCTATATTGCCTTTATTGCAACCAACAATACCTCCACAATATTCCTGAAAATCTGCTTTTCTATTATATATTATTGAAATTTCCGTTAACCCCAAATTTTTAATTTCAGAATTAACCCCTGTATAACCAAATAAACCTACATATTTATCTTCATCATCATTAATATATAAATTTTTTATTTCATATCCTTGTCCATCAAAAACTCCTGAAAAAGGATTTTTATCATCTCCAATTGGTGTAAATCCACAACCATCATTTTTATCTGTTAATTCAGCTTTAATCCCTTCAACTTTTCCATCACCATTTAAATCACCATAACTTGTATTTTCAGGATTTTTATATGAACTATTTTCATTGAAATCTAAGGTTCTCATTAATAATGCTGTTATACCATCATAATTATTTCCTTTATTTGTTGATATTGATAAATCAACTAAATCTTCTATATAATTAATTTTTTTATTATCTCCATCTCTACCAACTACAAAATATTCTGTAACACCATCTTCAGCATACCCTTCTGGATAATCAACTTCATCTATCCTATATTTACCATCAGGTAAAGCAATTATAATTGTTCCATTTTCATCTGTTGTTACAACCCATTTATCATTTTCATTTTTTTCACCAATATAATTACCATTTACATCTTTTGCATAATCTACAACATTTAAAAAATTATCTATTTCATATATTACAAATTTTGCATTTGCTAATGGTTTTTGTGTTTCAGAATCAATTTTTGTTAATTTAAATAATGGTTTATCTTGTAATATAAAATAAATTGTATCATCTTGTACATATACTGATCTTATTGTTTCTAGTTCTTCTTCGTTTTCTATTTCAACTTGAAGCTCTCCTTGGCTGTTTCTTGAGGCTCTAAAATTTATTTTTTCATTATTATTAGAATATCCCACTGGAGCTTTTGTTTCTTGTAAAGTGTATTTTCCTGTTATATATTTATTATCTACATATTCATATAAACCTGATATTAATATACTTCCATTTTCATCTGTTGAATAATTTTTGAATTCAACTGTGTCTTGGCATAATAAATTAAAATTTGCATTTTCTAATCTTTTTATTTTATCCAAATTATAGTCTTCTGCTTTTTCTTCAACTTTTATGATATTAATATTATATGTTGGTATTTTCTCATTTTTAATATTAATGCTAATTTGTGGTTTAATTATTGTATCATTATCTACTATTGTCGCATTTTTTAAATCACTATCTTGTGTTTCAATTACAATATTTCCATCTGAATTTCTAACTAATTTAAATTCTCTTGGTACTTCATCTATATAATATCCATCTGATTCTACTTCAGATAATTCATATGTTTCATTTAAATATAATCCAGTAATTTTTGTAATACCTTCTGAATTTGTTTTATATTTTTTATTTCTTTTATCTTTTCCATTTATTGAAAATTTTACGTTTTCTAATTTTTCACCATTTTCATTTGTTTTATTTATTATTAAATCATATTTAGGTTCATCTTCTAAATTAACTTGAATTTGATAATTACCACTTTCATCTATCATTACTTTAGATGTTTTACTAAAACTTCCTTCTATAATTTCAACAACTGGTTCTTCATTTTGATCTTTATTTATAATAAATTTAATTTCATCTTTACTAACTTCATAATTATCTGGTGCAACTATTTCTTTTAAGGTATATTCTTGTCCTAAATTTAAATTTTTAAAATTCAAATTACCATTTTCATCTGTTGTTTCTGTTTTTGTGATATTATATCCATTTTCATCTATTGTAGTAATTTGATATATAGCACCTTGTACTAGAATATTTTCATATTGTTTTTTATTTTTTGTAATTTGCAAATTAAATTTACGAATTACTTTAATTCCAACTTTATTAGGTTCTGTTTTAATTGCTAATTTTCCATTTTCAGTATCTAAATTATAGTATATGGCATGAGCACAATATGATACTAAATTATATTTTACTTCATCCACAATTTCTACATCATATGTAAATATTTGTTTCTCGTTTTCTTGCAATACATAATCATTAAACATTATTAAATATGTTTTAATTTTTGACCAATCTTTTACTTGTTCAGATTTTACCCAATTATTTGTTTCATCTGTTAAATCTTTATTTGTCTTTTCATTTGTAGAATAATATACTGTTATTTTATCTTGTAATTGTTCTGGAATATTAATTTCAGATTTCATTATCATTGTAAATTGTGAATTTAAATCTTTATCACTTAATGCATATGTGTTATTTTTAAAAGGGGTTCTTCCTAAAATAGCAACATCACTTATTGTTCCATTATAATTATTTAATAAATCTATATTTATTGTTGCTGTTTTTCCTTGATTTAAATTTATTTCAGCAACATTTGGTGCTATTGTTATATTTCTTTCATCATCATAATTAGTTATATATTCTGCTGTTAATAATCCAGTTGGTGAATTTATTGATAATATACAATATGCTTTTCCTACATAATCACTGGTATTTCCATCTGTATCTAAATCAAAAATATCTTGTTCACTTTCATAATAATTATCACAATATTCATTATATGAATATAATATTACATCTTGTGTTGTAGTTGGTGTTAAAGGATTTATAGCTATATTTGCATTTATTTTAATGTCGAAACTTGTTTCTTCTTCATTTTTTGTATATATTTTTATATATTGTTTTCCATTTTCTTTATATGTTTCATATGAAGTAATTTCTACATTTGAATTTAATGATTTTATATTATTTATATTTAAATTTGTAATATTTTCTGGCATTTCAACCAAAAATCTACCATTCTTCCATTTAGAATGACTAATACTTGCATAATTAGCTTCTATTGTTATATCAATATTTTGAATATTTTGATTATAAATACTTCTTGGGTTTACTTTAATTTCTGAACTAGAATATGGCATTATATATGATGCTTTATTTGCTTTATTTAATTCAGATGTATCTTTTCCTGTATCATATTTTAGTCCTTCTGGTGCTTTTATTGTTCCTTTTACATATGTATATATATATTTCAAATTATCAAATTCACTCTGTGTATAATTTTTTGTTAATAAAACATCATCTAATTCTTTTACTTGTATAACATATAATAATGAATCATCAATTGGTGAGCTTGTTTCTATTTTTATTGATTTTAAATTAACTTTATAAGGATTTTCCTCACTATATGTTTCAAAATCATCTTTTGTAAATGTATGTATTAATTCACCTGTTTCATCATTATATAATTTTATCCAACCATCATCTCCTAATAATTGTTTAGCATATTCAAAATATATTCCAGTTGTTTTTATATAATCATACATACTATCAAAATTTCCAGATGAATCTAAAAATTCATCAGATATATTCTGTTTTTCATTTTTTTGTTCCTCTAATGTTATAGTTTGTATTGCAGTGTGATCTGCAACAAAAACATTCCATGCCACAAAATACTTTGTTACTAATTCGTCATATTCATACTCATTTCCATTATATAAAGATTGAGCATTGTCTTTTAATATAATTTCATCATAAATACTTGCACCTACATTTGTTCTAACATTCCATATCTCACCTGTAGGATGTGAATATGTAGCAGAAATTATATCACTATCTTCTGATATATCAGGATTTTGAAATTCCTCATTCTTATTATTATATCCATAATTATAACCTTTTATTGGTATACTTAATATTACAGAATCTCCACCTATTTGTTCATATGCTTCTCTTGGGTATGTTATTTTTATATCATTTGTATTATCTCTTGATACTGTTTTTGTGATATTACCATCTTCATCTATTTGTGAATTTCTTATTATTGTTAAAATCTCTGTTTTTTCATCATATTCATATTCAATATTTGGATTTTCTACAATAACTTGTGTTGCTGAATAATCTTTTAGTTTTGGAATTGTTATTTCTAAAACTTGTTTTTCTAATAGTAACTGCCCCTGTGTTTCTGAAATAGCAGCTTCAAATGAAAATGTTACTGTATTATCAATAAACTTTAAAACATCTATGTCATATTTTTGATTTATATGCCTTACCTCTGTTTTAGTTTTACCATACCAATCAACTGTTAATTCTACTGTTTTATTAATTTCAGTTTCAACTCCATCATCTGACACATAAGTTCCTGTTAATGTTACTGTATTTATTTGTGAATAACTATTAATATTTCGTCCAAGATTTGATTTGATTGTACCCCACAATATTTTTTGACTTCCGTTATAAACACTTTCATCTAATTTTATTGAAGTTGTTTCACCAATATAATTTCCATCAACAATATTGTCATCAACAATTGCTGTTGTCCATGTGAAATTCTTTGCATTTAAAGTTATTTGCCCATTTTTCAAATAACCTTGTGTTAATACATTTATATCCATATACAAAGTATCACTTTCGCCTATTTCTTTACAAGTTCCTGCTATTTTTTCAGCATAACCATCTTGATCCAAATCTCTCGTAAAAAATGCATTAAATTGCACATAATCACAATTATCAATTTTAGAATCTTCATCAGTAAATCTCTTGTATGTCATTGCTTTTCTTGTTTCTGGGTCAAGATTTGCAAACTTATCATCTGTAGTTTTACCTTTAAATGCAAATATGCAAATTATACTTGCAATTAAAACTGCAACAACACTTATTACTGTTATAATAATTCCGTTTTTTTGTCTTTAGATTTTTTAACATATCACCAACATTCCTTTCATAGCATTTTGAGTATATTGAATTTCGAACATTCAATTTTTATATTACTTTTAATTATAATTAATATTTTAATGTTTTCAATATCAGTATTTTCTATGAATTCTATGTTTTATTACGGATATTTGAATAATCTATTTTATTACATTTATATTAAATTTCTGACTTGTTTTTGTAATTTTTTTATATTTTTTCTACGCAACCAGGCAGTTCAGGCAATTTTTTGAATATAAATAAAGACATCTATAACATACATTTTTTTACATTTCAAGTTTTCCACCACATAAGCATCTATATTTTCTAAAGAAATCCTTTGCCAACCTATTTCTGTAAATAAGTTTTCCACATTTTTTACACTTAATCTGATATTTATACAAGTTACCATTTACTTCATATCTATAGTTTCCTATATTAACACCATTTCCTCGATTTTCCTTATTTCCGTAAGCTTTTTTACTTTTATCATTTGTATTATAATTTTTATTACCATAATAATCTAAATTGCTTTTTCTATAATCTTCCTGCTTATTTCCTAATCTTGAAATATTGTATCCAAGTTTTGTATTTATATATTGTGCATATTGTTTAAAATATTTTCCATGATTATTACAAAATGGAAAACAGTGTATAATTTCATGTATTATAGTATTTTTTATAATATCATCATTTAAATCTAAAACCCATTCACTTATCTCAATTGTATGTTTATTAAATTTTTCAAATTTTACAATTCTTCTTCTACCAATGGTTTTAACAATTTTGTATTTTTCGTCAGGTTGTTCTTGTTTACAACAACCATATCTTTTATTGTTTCTTTTTGAAACCTGAATTTCAACCTTCCCTAGTGTTTTTTCTGATACATCTATTTTAATTGAATCTAATTCTTTTATACATTGATTATATAGTTTTTGTAGTTTTTCATTTTTATCCATTTTTATCACTCCTTGAGTAATTATACTATATTTTTTGTGTACTACAATGAATTTTTTAGTGCATTTTTGAAGTATATAAAAATTCATTGAAAAAATCACCTCAAAATGTTATAATATAGCTATTATGGAAAATGAAAACAGATATAACAAATTAAATAAATATTTAAAAAATAAATTTGGTGAGAGAACTCTAAAAATATGTGTTGATGGTGGTTTTACTTGTCCTAATAGAGATGGAACTGTTGCTAAAGGTGGGTGTATTTTTTGTAGTGAGCGTGGTTCTGGGGAACATATAAATAATTGTGCTGATAATAGTATTTCTGGGCAAATTAGCAATTATTTTAAAAGTTATAAAAGTGAAAGAGCTAATAAATTTATTGTATATTTTCAAAATTTCACAAACACATATGATAATATTGAAAACCTGAAAATCAAATATGATAGTAGTCTTATTGATGATAGAATCATTGGAATTTCTATTGCAACAAGGCCTGATTGTATTAATGAAGATGTTGTAAAACTTTTGCATTCTTATATTGGCACTGATATTAATACCAATATTGATACTAATCTTAATATTAATAATACTACTAATTCCGATGCTGATGCTAATTGTGACGATGCTAATGCTAATTCTGATTCTGATGCTGACACTGATGCTAATGTTAATGTCAACAAGAAATATTATGTTGAGGTTGAACTTGGTTTACAAACTTCTAATGATAAAACCGGTAAATTTATAAATAGAGGTTATTCTTCAAATCAATTTACAAAAGCAGTTTCTTTATTAAATAAATATAATATTGATGTTATAGCTCATATTATGATTGGACTTCCTGGTGAAGATTTCAATGATTTAAAAAATACTGTAAGTTTCTTGAATTCACACAATATTCAGGGGATTAAAATTCATTCAACTTATGTTGTAAAAAACACTAAACTTTGTGATTTGTATAATGATGGGTTATATGACCCTATTTCACTAAATGATTATTTGGAAAGTGTTGTTTATGTTTTAACACATATTAATCCTAATGTTGTTATTCACAGGATTAGTGGTGATGCTCCTAAAGATTTACTTGTTGCTCCTGAATGGAACAGTCATAAAAAGCTTGTTCTTAATGGTGTTGATAGAATTTTGAGGGAACGAGATTGGTGGCAGGGAATGTATTTTGATGAAAGAAATGTATCTAGTTGAAGGAATATATTTGAGCGAAATAAACATATCAAATTAAAGGAATATATTTGAGCGAAATAAATGTATCAAATTAAAGGAATATATTTGAGCGAAATAAATGTATCTAATGGAAGGAATTGATTTTTAATTATGAAATTGCGTTTACCTAATTATTATAAAAATTTTAAATGTATTGCAGATAAATGTAAAGATAGTTGTTGTTCTGCTGGTTGGGAAATTGATATTGATGATAAAACTGCCGAATTTTACAAAAATGTTAAAGGTAACTTTGGTGACAAACTTAGAAAAAACATAAAATTTGGATATGAAACTATGAAATCTGATGAATGTTCTCCAAATAATTCAAATACAAGTCATTTTATTTTAAATAATAACAATAAATGTCCATTTTTCAATAAAAATGGCTTATGTGACATATATACAAATTTAGGTAAAAATAGTTTATGTCAAATTTGTACAGAACACCCCCGTTATTATGAATGGTTTGATAATCTTAAAGAAGGCGGAATAGGCTTATGTTGTGAAGAAGCTGCACGAATTATTATGTGTAATGACAATGATTTCGGAACTTTTGAAATTGATATTCCTTATGAAGATTGTAATGATTATAATGTTGAAATTTTTGATTATTTGTCTTTGGCAAGAAGTAAAATTATTGATTATATTTCAGATAATTCAATTACACTGTTTTCACAAATTGGAAATATTCTTTGGTATTGTTATATGATTCAACAGGATTTAGATTGTGAATTATTAGATGATGAAAATATTATTTGTCTTGATTTTACCAAAAATGCTTTTAATTCAAATGTTTTTGCTACAGACTTTTTTAATAAAACATTACAATTTTTTTCAACTATGGATATTAATGATGAAAACTGGTTATATTTATTAAAAAAATGTCAAAATCTAAATGTATCAGAAAAATCATTTAATGAATTTATGAATTCAAGACCTGAAATCAATCTTTATTTAAAAAATATATATGTTTATTTTATTTGGAGATATTTTATGAAAGGTTGTTTTGATAATGAAATCTTATCTAAAGTAAAACTTGCTACAATAAGTATAATTGTAATTAATTATTTATGGTATTGCAAATGGCTGGATTCAGGCAAAATCTCATTTGATGATATGATTGATATTACAAAAAAATATTCAGAAGAAATTGAATATTGTGAAGAAAATTTGTTTAAACTTGCACAAGCAAGTTATGACTTTGATATTTTTTCAATAGATAATTTATTGAAAATTTGCGGCTGCTAAAGATTTTCCAATATCTGCCTTTTATATTTTTGTATTTTTTTATCCTTGTTTTATAAACATCATTAAACAACAAAAAAAATCCTTCCATAAAAGTAAAAACACAAAAAAAGAATCATATTTCATGTGCCAGAAAATATAATTCTTTTTTTATTTTAAAAACTTGATTTCAATTTTAATTATTAAACTTACTTAAACTAAATACTTTTTATAAATTTACAATTTCTTTTTTACTCAAACCTGTTATTTTAACAATAATTAGTCGGCTTATATGTATTCATTTATCACTCCTATTCTAGCATATATGTTGGTTGTTTTCAATTAATTTTGATTTTTTGTGTAATGAATTTTACACTTTGATTTTAAATTTTTTGATTTAATTTTTAATTATAAATTTTTTTAGATTTTTTACATTAAATTTAACTAATGTATTTGTTTAATTTATTTAATTATAGAAATCAAATTTTTATGGTTATTATTAAAACATAAAATTGTCTAATTTTCAAGAAAAATCGTATGCCATTTTATTACAAAATCTGACATAGATGAGTATTAGTGAGCAGTAGAGGAGCAGTTGGTGAGTAGTTGGGGACGTGTCCTAATTG
>CAKOWZ010000001.1 GCA_934129745.1 uncultured Clostridia bacterium | reverse complement strand
TGTTGTATATTTTTTTATTTCTAAAAAAATTAAAAATTTTTTCAAAAATCTATTGACTTCTTATAGTTGGTCTTTCTTTTATTAGTATAATTTGCATCAAATATAAATTCCAGCCTATTTTAGTTGCCTATAGTAATAAAATTAGGCAAAAAAATAAACCTTAAGATTTTTATTCTTAAAGTTTATTCTATAAAGCAAACAATTCAATGTTTATTATATTTTTTAAGTATCATATACAATGTATTTTGCATTGTTTATTACCAAAATTTTATTAAATAAAAATATAGCAATTTCATCATATTTTAAATCCTCTATTTGATTTTTTAGATTATTATATAACTCACTGAAATCCTCAATATCTATCGGATATTGTTCTGGATATATAATTAATACATATTTGTCATAAAAAACATTGTTTTCTTTTAACTTATTTTTATATTCTGCATATTTATCTATTTTTTTATCTATAGATTTCTTTATACTCTTACATTTTTCTTCATCATTTTCCCAATATACATATGAATAATCAACACATTTATCTTTTTTATTTATAGTATATTTATTATATACTAATTTTGCTGAAAAACTACTTCTATTCTTTTTATTAAATAATCCTATATTAATACTTTTTTCATTACTTTCTATAAAATTAACATTTTCTAGAAACTCATCCAGAGTTAGCCCATATCTATCAACACTATTTATATAACAGCTTATGTTTCCGTTTTCCTTTTTATTATTAAACCAGTCATTGTTCCCTATTGTTATATATTTTATATAATCTTTAGCTTTTAGTATATCATTTATCATGTCTTCTTTTTTTCTATAATGAATATAAATTGTTTGGTTTTTCGTTTTTCCAATATGTTTATATGCTTCACATATCCAATTATCTTTTACTAGTAATTTAGCTATATTTCTTTTTAGTATAGCTGTTCTCTTTTCATCATCTTGCATAAAATATGTTGTAAGTTCAACTGCATATTTCGTGCCACTAGCTTCTATATAACAATCTGGAATATCCAATCCACTGTTTATATAGTTTGGTTTCTGTTTATATACAACATCAAAATATTTTTCATTAAAGTCTTTTTCTATACTTTTTTGCTTTGTTAAATTATTACTCATATTTTCATCCTCTTCAATACTTCTGAATTATGTTTTACCAATTCAAACAATTACCATTAAAAAGATTATTTGTCTTTTCCATATTTTTCTTTTAACTGTGTCCAGTATCTTGATTCTTCCATCTCCTTATGCCATATCGTACCATCTTTCTTTTTAATGTTATTATATTTTGAACGCATTAGTATACAAGTAGACTTAGCTCTGCTTACTGAAACAAAACATAGTCTGTTTTCTTCTTGTAACTCCTCTATATTATTTATCTTTCTATAATCTGGAAATCTTCCTTCCTCCATTCCTAATAATATAACAACTTCGAATTCTAGACCTTTTGAACTATGCCTAGTTGTAATAGTTATTTGATTTTTGGGTTTTCCTATATCAGAAAAACTTTTTATATCATAATTTTTATAACTCTCTTCCGAAATTTCCTTCATTAAATTATCTATATTTTCTATTTCATCAGGATATATATTAGATTCGCTTAAAAGTACATATAATTTTATTTTTTCTATAATGTACTCCAGCCATTCTTTTAAACTAATTTCTTTTGTTATACTTTCTACAAGCACATTATATATATTTTTTCTGTTCTCCAACGATTCTGTTTCTGTAAAAAATTTCTTATCTTTTTTAGATAGTAGTAATCTTTCATAAAACTCTGCTATTTCCTCAAATGATTCTTTTGTTTTATCAGTTATCCAACTTGCCATTTTTTCAAGCCATTTTACAATATCAGTTCTTTCAAAAGTATGCTTAACTATATAATATGGTATATCATTTTGTAAACAGCACTTTGCCATTTCTTTTGCTTCATATTGGTTTCCTACTAAAATTGCAATTTCTTCTAATTCTAACTTCTGCTTTTGATAAAATGGTATTATTCTTTTTGCACAATACTCGTATTGTTGACTCATATCTTCTTCGCAGGTTATAAAATAAAACTGAGCTTTCTCATCTTTCCTTGTAGCTGCATTATAATTTCTTGTTATATTTAACACTGTCTCTGAACCATCAACTATATCTTGATTACTTCTATAATTATTCTTTAATTCTATAACTTCTACGTTCTCTTTATTGCGAAGTTCTAATAAATAATTAGGCATTGCTCCAGAAAAACTATAAATTGATTGATCTGGATCACCAACTGCGAATATTTTTATATCAGTAGATTCAAATAAAGATAAAATCATTTCATGTAATGGCTTACCTAAATCTTGATATTCATCAATTAATATCCATGGAAATTTTGCACTCAAACACTTTCTTACATATTCGTGTTGTTGAATCATTCTTGTAGAATAATTAATTATACTCTCATAATCCATCATTCCCATTTTTTCTAATCTGTCTTCATATTCATTTGCAACTTTTAGAATATCTTTATCTATTGTTACTCTTACCCTACTTTTTCCTCTTATTTTTAAATTTCTAACTCTGTCCATATCCTCTTTCTTAAATAATTTCTGTTCATACCCTTGCTCTTTTTTTATGCTTTCAAATAATTTTTTCTTTTCATTATCTGATATTATTTTTATAGGATATGTTATGTTGTAATCATATATTGGTCCAAAAACATCAAGTATTTCTGCAATGCAAAAAGAATGAACAGTTCCTAGAAATACATTTTGTCTTTTTTTATACCCCATTAAATCTAATTTATCTTTAAATTCTCTTACAGCTTCATTATTATATGTTAAACAAGCTAGTCCTCTCGGCTTATTAATTGATTGATTCAATAATCTCATTATTTTTAATGTCAAAACAGTAGTTTTTCCACTTCCAGGTCCAGCAATAACAACTGTATTATTATTTGATTTGTATGCTTTATATTGTAAACTATCTTGTTTTACTTGTTCTAACTTTTCTAAGAAATAATTCATTTTTTATTTTACCTCGTTATAAATATAATTAATAGCTTTCTTTATGTAATCTGGAATATGCCCAATCAAACATTGTGCTGATAATCTTTGAGCATATCTCCCCTTTCCAATACCATTATTTTCAATCTTATTTAAACATTTCCAATATTCTCCTGTGTCCAATTCTTTTTTAAAATTCTTTTTTTGTCTTTCTCCACCAATTGTTAATTCATTAAAAATTTGTTCTAATATAAGTTTTTCATTTTCTTGGCTTTTTTCCATTATATCTACTTCAACCGTGTAATTTCCAACAAACATTCCAAATTGCTCAAACATTTCTTCCTGTTGCTCAATTTCATCTCCAATTTCACCTTGTTTTTTTAACCCCAATTTAATAATCAGCTCTTTTATTCTCTCAATTCCTAACCAACCACATTCTTCTATATCCTCTTTTTGTAAAACATGATATTTTCTTTCTTTTTCCCCTTCTTTTTCTTCAATACAATAAAAGTCTCCATCTGTAATTATTGTATATGGTATGTTAAGATTTTTTAGTAATTTGGCATATGGGAAAAAATCAGTTGAATCAACATTGCAAATTATTATTCCCTTTTCATCTAAGTTTTTTCCCAATAATTCAGCAAATTTTGGAATTAAATACTCCTCTGTAATTCCTTCGACCAATATTACACCTTTTCCTAAATAAATTTCGCCTCTTTTAACATCTATATATCTTTCAATATCTGTTAATTCTCTGTCAGATAATTCCAAATTCTTCGCAGAATATATCTTACTTTCATCTCTTTCATAGTGTATATTTACCATTGATTTAATCGGTGTTATTGATGTTATATGAGTTGAATGTGTTGTTAATAATACAGAGTTGTCATTATTTCTTATAACATCTCTATATATTAATCTTTGATATGTTGGATGTAGGTGAGCTTCAGGCTCTTCAATAGCTAAAATTGTTACTCCATCATTGTTAGACAAATTTCTTGACATAAAATCATAAATTTCTTTATTTTCACTTTCGGTCAAATTATTTTTCAAGAAATAATTATCTTTTTCGCTTTTACTATATACTTTTGATAAAATATTCGAATTTTCTTTTTGCTCCAATTCTTCATATTGTTTTTTATTTATATATGTTGGAACAGTTTTATCTTGTAATAATTGCAACATTAACGATATGTATAAAATATTATTAACACCTAAACTTATATCGCTAGTATTTCTTTTATCCATTAACAATTTTAAAGAAGACAATAGTTTATTAGGTTCTACCTCTAATGTTTTCAAACTGACATTAAAATCATCATTTCCTAATATATTGCTAAATTTATTATTTATATTATTAGTTAAATCAATTATTTCATCTAATGCTAACACATCTTTTCCTGTTTCCTTGTATGATTCAGCAATTCGTTTTAGTTCTTCTTTATCGATATCATACTGTTTTAATAGTTTATTTATTGGTGATAATCTTACATTTTTTAATTCATTTTCAACATCTCTAAGTGCCTTTATAACCTTTATATTCAAGTATTTTCTATCTCTGTTATCAAATTTTTTTGTTTCATCTCCACCTTTAAAAATATGGTATTCATACTCAACTTTCCCATCATCTCTTTGTATTGGTTCAAATTTGTATGTAATCAATAATTGTTCTTCTCCATCTTCATTTACTGTTGCATCCGCTAAAAGAGCTAATATTGTTTTATTATCTGAGTAATTACTAATGTATATACTTATTTCAACTATTTCTCCATTTTCCGTTGGATTATCGATACCTGAATAAAAATCTGTTTCTTCTAAATACCTATCTTCATCTGATAGGGATGGATCTAAAACTAATTGTAACGCCCTTAAAAAATTAGTTTTACCCACATTATTCTCCCCTATTATTACTGCTTTATGACCCAAATAAAAATCAACATCTTTAAAGTTCCTAAAATTTTTTATTTTCACTCTTGATATATATAAACTTTTCAAATTATCACACTACCTTTCACAATACTTTATATATTCATATAACATTTTTCTTTAATAAATTTCTTTATTTGTTTTTCTTCTTTTCCTTCATAATAAGAAATAAGTAAATCTTTAAATTCAGCTGTTAATTCAGCTGGAATTGCTATAATACCTTTTCCTTTTGAAATCAGATAATGATTGCTATAAATTACTGATGTTCTTTTATTTCCATCTATAAATACTTGTTTTTTCATTGTGTATAATAAAAGTTCTATAGCTTTATCTACGTCATCCATTTTGCTATTAAAGATTCTTTCTAATTCTTCTTTTATTATACTTTCAATTGGCAAATCTGGTTTCCATGTTGTTCCTCCTATTGTTACAGGAACATTTCTAACTTTACCTGCTGAATAGTAAAAACCTTCCTCTACCATTTTGTTTATTTCGCATAATAAAGCAAAATTTGTATCACTTAATATAACATTTTTGTTTAATATGAATTCCCATGCATGCTTTAAGTTAACTATTTTTAGTATATCCTCTGATGTCATATTATTTACTTTTCCACCTTCAATAATGCTTTCTGTATCTGCAAATGTAGTTGCAACACCTTCTAATATTGCTTGTTTATAAATTGTATCTACTAAATGCCTTTTAGCAAAATCTATATTTTGGGCTACTTTTTCAGAAAGTTCTTCTTCTGTATAATTTAATTGTTTTAATTTTTTATTTATTTCTCTTATTTGTTTTTTTAATTCTTTTGCTTTAATACTATTATTTAATACTAGATTATATAATTCGTCTGAATATTCTCCAACATATTTAGTTAAAACAACGCCGTCTTCTCTATAATGTACATAAATATATTTATTAGAATTATTTTCTCTTATTTCAACAGAACCATAAGCAAGCGATTGTAACTCATGTTCAAGTAATTGTTTATTTTGAAGAAGATTCATAATTTCCATCTTTTCTTCCATGATATATACCTCCTTAAAATGTGAAACTTTTCTTGGCTTTTTTATTAATTTTGTTTCACATTTATATTATACCACAAAAATTAAAAATGTGAAACTTTTTTATAGGATTTTGTTGATTTTGTTTCACATTTTTTTATTTCTCCTATTAGTTTTGTATCAATAGTATTACTTTTTAAATACTTTTAATACGGAGTTAGTAACAATATGTATTTTAAGAGTATCAATATTTTATAGGTGTATTGTTATTGTGAACATTTTCTCACTTTGGCTTGATTTCAAGCATATTTGCAAGAAAGTGGTGCTAACAGCAACACACATGTGTGTATTGTCCACCATTTTCTCTAGTTCCAGGCAAATATGATTTAATATATCCAGGCTCTAAATCTCCATTCTCAAAAGGAGGATCAAGTAATTTAATAATACCATTTTCAGTATCAACTAAATGATTTTCCAGACTTTCCATTGAAATATATTTTTTATCATTATCACCCATATTAGAAATAACAGACCAAGATTGTGCAATACTATCAATTTTACATTCTTCATTTCGAAGACTTCCTAATACTTTTCCATCATCTGTAAATGCTCTGTTAAACCATCTGCCATCCCAAGCATTTGTGTTAATTGATTTTTTAATTTGTTGAACTATTGTTTTATATTTATTAATTAGTGTTTCATTTTCATCAAAATTCTCAAGTTCAGTATCATCATAATTCTCCAAAACCCAGCAAAAATCCTCAATAACTTCACACAAGAAAAATGCAAGCCATACACTTTCACCTTTTCCTTTATTACCAACAGTGCTAAATCCATCATTCCAATCACCAGACCCTATTTTAGGTAAGCCATGCTCACCAAAATTCAAAGATTTTTCAATTGATTTTAAGCAATGTTCTAAAATAGTCCCATCAGTACCAGAAGACACATATAAATCATATCTTTCATCAACACCATTTTCTAAAATAGATCCACCTAAATAATCTGTTCTAATATTCAAAATACTGTAATCTCCAGTAAATTTAATATAATCACATACCAAATATGGTAGCCATAGTAAATCATCTGAAAATCTTGTTCTAATTCCTCTTTTTGTTTCATCATGCCACCAGTGTTCAACATCACCTTCAATAAATTGATGTTTACTATGTTTAATTATTTGATTTTTTGTAATTTCAGGATTTAAATATTTTGCACTAATACTGTCTTGTAATTGATCTCTAAATCCAAATGCTCCACCTGATTGGTAAAATCCTGTTCTTCCCCACATTCTTGAAGCTAATGTTTGATACATTGTCCATCCATTTAATAATATATTCATTGATTCAACAGGAGTATTTATCTGAATTGTTCCTAATAAATCACGCCAAAATCTTCTAATACTCTCATTTTCCTGAACACAATTATTTAAATTACTATATTTATATGCTAAATCTTGACACTCAATAATACTGTTTCCTTTTCCTAAAACAAGTGATAATTCCTTTGTTTCAAGTGCTTCTAAATCGATTTCAAATTCAATTGCAATTATATCACTCATTTTATTTGGAAATTTGTTACTAAAATTATCTAATTTTAAACCAGAAGGATTGTGTAATCCACCATTACCCAAAAACTCTGTTTTTAATCCAGTATATGATTTAATTTTTTCACTACTTGTAACAAAAATAATTGATTTAAAATCTGAACCAGTTGTATTTTGAGCTAATATTATATTATTATTTTTATTAAAATTCATATTTAAAAATCCATCTGTTTTTAATTCATCTTCACCTATAACTAATTTAAGATAATACACTAATTTAATTTTTCTTTTTCTAGGAGTTTCATTTTTTAATTTTATAATTTGAATTTTTGAACTATCATCTTTAGGTACAAAAATTTCACAATATTGCTTAATTCCAAGACTTTCATGTTCATATTTTGCATAACCAAAACCATATGTTACATAATAATCATTATTATCAGGCATTGGTGATAATCCTAATGACCATGCTCTTTTTGTTTCATCATCTTTTATATAAATAACTTCTGATGGAATATCTAAAATTGGGCTATTTGACCATGCTGTAATTCTATTTAATCTACTATTTTTATCCCAAGTATAACCTCCCATTCCATCTGTAACAAGTGTTCCAAAATTTTCGTTTGCCATAATATGGCTCCAAGGCATTGGAACATTTTCATCTTTATTGATTCTTATTAAATATTCTTTTCCATCAGGTGAAAATCCACCATATTCATTATAATATTTTAAATCACAGTTAATTAATTTATTAGATTTTTTGATTTCTTCAACATATTCAATTTTTTCATTATTATCATAATTATTAAAAACTGGAACATCATCTTCCAAATCTTTTAATTGAATATTTAATCCACCATTTTTAGCATCTATTGTGATTTTGGAATACATTGAAATCAATTTTTTATCATCATCATTTATATTATTTAAAACATAAATTCCGCCTTTTACATTAACCATATATGCCAAATTTTTATCTAAAATACATTCTAAAATTGCTTCTTTTACATAACTATCATAATTTTCTTTTTCTTCATTTAAAATTACTAAATCTATTTTAAAGTTTTTTGTTCTGAAATATTCATATGCTTTTACTAATTCACAAATTACATCAATATCATTAATATTTTTTATTTTAACAAATATAATTGGTAGATCACCTGAAATACCAAATTTCCATAATTCAGATACAGGGAATGATTTTTGTTCATTATTTTTTATAGATTTATTATCATAATTTTTTAGTATAAAACTTAGTAATGTTTGATATGTGTTTATATCTTTTCCTGTAATTTCAAGATATCTGTTTTCAGCTTCAACTCTAGCTTTTGATAATTCAAAAACTCTTTTATTATTATCAGTATTTAAATATTTTTTTACTGTATTTAAAACATTTTCTTTATCTTCAGAAACACAAATTACTAAATCAATTTCACAACTTTTTTTAGGTAAAATATTTATAGTTCTTCTCATTGCAATTATTGAATCTGTTGATAATTCTATTCTTTTACTAAATGGTTTTGAATTTTCAATTAATTTAGGAATTCCAAAATTATTTCTGCCTAAAAATCTTTCTTTACTTATTTCATATTCTAAATCACCAATTAGTTTGAAATTATCAGGGTTGTCTGATTTTTTAATTATGTTTTGATTTTCTGAATTCAAACAAATTATCATATACATTTCTTTTTGTGACTCATTACGTTTTTTTCTTTTAACTAAAATTCCATCAATCTCAGGAATATATTCATAACTTAAAAATAAATTATTAAAAGCAGGATGTGAATAATCTTGTTCTTTATTAGATAAAACAGGTTCTAATAATGAACTAATTTCAAGTGTTTCATCAGTATTCCCAAGATTTTTGATTTGTAATCTACGAATTTCAACATTATCATTTGAGCTTACTGTAATATCTGTTTTAGTTTCAATGTTTCCATCTAATCTAACAATTTTTGTTTTATCAGGTGCAAATGTTACACTATATTTATCTGGTTTTTCAGTTATTTGACTATAACCATTAGTCCAAATCTTCTTGTTTCTAATATTTTTAATATAAAAATAAATTCCTTGTTCAATATCAGATGTTGGTTTATATCTATTTATTAAAATATTTTTAAATTTACTATATCCATTACCTTTTTCATCAGTTATAACCATATAATCTTTATTAGATATTAAATTATATTTTTCTATACTATTACCAATTTTATTAAATGTTTTTTCTGCATAAAAATCATAATTACTATATTTAATTTTTTCAACTTTTTCTTTTTTCTCTTTAGTAATTATCACATTTTCTGGCATTCTTTCTTCTAATAAAATATTTACAGCTTGTAATTCTGGATTTTTCATAAATCTTTTTTGTAAAATATTATTATTAAATAAATTGTTTATTGATAATAAAATTAATGCTTGATGATGTGCCATATATGTTTTTACATTTTCATATTTTTTATTTTTACCAACTCTATTTGGTGTAAAATCAATAGATTCATAAAAGCCAAATTTACCATACATTCCCTGTTTTTCAAGTTTTTTTAGATTATCAACAACATTTTCAGGGTCATCTGTTATTGCTAAAATTGAACCATATGATGAAACAACCATTTCATCTGCAAGTCCTCTTTTTAATCCAAGCCATGGAATTCCAAATGCTTTATATTGATAATTATTATTTAAATCTCTTAAATTAAATGCTGATTCAGAAATTCCCCATGGTATTCCTAATTTTTTTGCATATTCTTGTTGACTCATTATTAAAAATTTACATGATTCATCTAATAAACTTCCTGGATATTTTGGAATATTTATATTTGGCATTAAATATTCAAATGCAGTTCCTGACCATGATATAAGTCCTTTGTATTTGTTTAATTCTGTTAATGTTCTACTTAGATTATACCAATTTTTTACATCTATATCTTTTTTTGCAATTGCGACCAAACTTGCTTGACGTGCTTCTGATGCTAGTAAATCATAATATGAATCTATTAATTTGTTTTCTTCTACATCAAAACCTACTGAAAATAAATTTGTTTTATAATCAAATAGTTTTGTAAAATCTGTGTTTTGGATTAATTGGTTTATTTGAATTTTTAGATTTTTTGTTTTTTCTAAAATTTGTTTATTTTTTAAATTAACATTTTCATTTGTACTATCATTTTTATTTTCTATAAATTTTGAGTTTTCAGATTCTAATCCTTCTAAAAACTGTAGAACAACATATAAATATCCCACAAAATTTCCACTATCAACAGATGAAACAAATCTAGGAACCAGTGGTTGTAAATCATTTAAATTATACCAGTTATATAAATGTCCATTCCATTTTTGTAGACCTGAAACAGTATTAATCATTTTTTCTAGTAAATCAACTGTATTTTCTAAATTTTCAAAACCTAAATCATAACTTGAAATTACTGAAAGCATTCCAAGTCCAATATTTGTTGAAGATGTACGCATTACGATTTTAGGTTTTCTATCATCTTGATAATTATCTGGTGGTAAATAATTTGTTTGTTCATTTAAATATGATTTAAAAAATAACCATGTTTTTTGTGCAATTTCTAAAACATAATTTTGTTCAGATTTATTTAATAATTTTAATTTATCAATTTCTTTTATTGGTTTACTTATAACATACATTAAAATTGGAGCAATTAACCATAATAATGAGATTATTATAATACATATTTTTGTAGTAATATTAAAATCTGCAAATATACCAATACAAATAAATATAAGTCCTAATATAATATTAGAATTCATACTTAAAAAATAGCTTTTTAAATCATTTTTTGAGTTTTTTTCAGCATCTTCAGCTGTGACCCATTCAAGTAAATGTTTTTTACTGAAACACATTCTATACATACTTGTTAGTCCTGCATTTAAAGACATGTATGCTTTGTCAGGTAATGTTATAATCGTAAAAAATGCTTTTATAAAACTGTTTTTCATTGTACTTTGATTTTTTGTAAAAGTTTTTTGTGTAGTTTCTCCCTCTTTTTTGAAAATAATTTTATTTATAATTTCCAAAATATAAGGGATTGTTACTGAAATTAATACAAATATTAAAATCGGCCATGTTTTTATTTCAAAATTTAATTTTGCAATAATCATTAAAATTATTGAAAAAATTACACTTGTTTCTAATTTACTTCTTAAAATATTATCAATAATTTTGTATTTAGAAAGTAAATTTATTTTTGGATTTTTTACCCATTTTGCAATTTGATAATCTCCTCTAATCCACCTGTGAAGCCTTTTTTTGAATGATAGATAATTAGTAGGATATCCATCCATAAGCATTATATCTGAAACCATTCCACATCTTAGGTATGAGCCTTCAAGTAAATCATGGCTTAAAACTGTGTTTTCTGGAATTTCATTTTTAATAACTTTTGAGAAAATTTCTAAATCATAAATTCCTTTTCCTGTAAAAATTCCTTCATCAAAATTGTCTTGATAAACATCAAAAACTGCATTAACATATGAATCAGTTCCACCTAATCCTGAAAATATTTTGGTAAAATTACTACGTCTTACTTCTAATAATCCTACACCAATTCGTGGTTGTAAAAGTGCATGACCATTTATTACAGTGTTTGTTGATTTATCTAAAATTGGTTTGTTTAATATGTGTGACATTGTTCCCACAAGCTCTAAGCCTGAGTTTAGGGTTAGGTCTGTGTCACTGTCTAGGGTTATTATATATTTTATTTTTGGGATTGAATTTTCTGAATCTTCAAAACTATTAAATAAAAATGGATTTTTTATATTTCCAAGCAAATATTCATTAAACTGATTTATAGCACCTCTTTTTCTTTCCCACCCTAAAAAGCACTCCTCACTTGGATTCCATGTTCTTTTTCTATAAATAAAATTGAATTTATTAAAATTATTATCAGGATATTTTTCATTTAATCTATTGATTTCTTTAATTCCTGTTTCAATAATTTCATCATCAAAATCTTCTTTTTCTTTACTACCACTTGAACAATCACCTAATAATGTGAAATATAAATTTTCGCTTTTATTTGCAATATAATATACCTCTAATTTTGCAAATAATTCCTGTACTTTTGCTTTATTTTTGATTATTGTTGGGATAATTACCATTGTTGAACTCTCTTTAGGAATTCCTGATTTATAATCAAGTTTTGGCAAAATTTTTGGTTTGATAATTTTACTTAAAATATATTGAATAATTTGTACATTTATTGTTTGACTTGGAATTAATGTTAATATAAAAATTAGTATAGAAATTAGTAAATTTTTAGTTTGATTATACACAAAAAATCCACAAAGAAAACTTGTTAAAATTGATAAAATTGCAATTCCATATATATAAATTTTTACTTTTGTTTGTGGTTTTGTATATTTAATTTTTTTGTTTTGTAGTTCTGATAGTAAGGTTGTTCTTCCTTTTGAAATTAGGTAATAGCCAATATGTTGTCCTTCACTTTGAGCTAATTCTAAGCATTTTCTAGCAATATACATTTCTGAGATTTTAGTTTTTTTAGCAATTTTTTCAATCTCTTGTCTATAATATTCCCTAGATTTATAATCCATTTTATCATAAACACCAGCAGGATCTTTTTTTAAAATTTCATCAACACCATTAATATTTTCAAAAATTTCCAGAAAATTCATACGAATTATAGAATTAATACTAGTAATTGCATTCCCAATAGACACCTTTTTCAAAGCAATATCAAAATGCTCTTTTTGAATTACATCATTAATAGTAAGCCCCATTTTATCAACTTGTTCTTCAAGAATATTTAAAAAAGAAGAGGCTTGTTTTCCATATTGTTTAAGTCTATATGACATATATTCAATAAAAGGATATTTCATTTCAGCATTTGAAACACCAATATTATAAATTCCATTACCTGAATTTTTCAAATTCAAATATCTTTTACGATAATATGATTTTATTTGAATATTATTTCCAAACTTAAGTGTTTTCGTATTTGGATTTTTTCCATTATCAACTAATCTCTCAATAATGTTTTCAACTCTATATTTTTGCATTTGAGATGAATAAATTTTTTCACAAACACCTCTTATATTTTCAATTAAACCAATTTGCAAAAATATTCCAATATTCCAAATTTCGTCCATTCCTAAACTTTTTTTAGATTGATATGCTTGTAAAAAATCACTTAAATTATTTCTGTCAATTACTCCATCTGTGTATGAAACAATTTCATTTGCTAAAACATAAATTCTAGCAAAACCTTTATAATTCTCATTTTCCAACCCCACAAATTTTACATATTTTGAAATTGGCATATCTTTTATTATTGTTTTATACGTTTTTTCAATTATATAATAATTATCTAAAATCCACTCCCCTGCTGGGTGGATTGGAATTCCTAGTTTTAAATGTTCTGTTAAAATATTATAAACATTTGTAATAAATTCGAAATTTTCTTTTAATCTCGGAATTGGATATGTTGTTTTATCTGAATTGTTTTTTAGAATATTATCTGATGCTAATTTTGCCAAATAATTTTCTAATTGCTTTTTATCTATCACAATTCCTTTTGTACCCAAAACTTTATATTTTCTCAATTTTGACACCTCTTGTTTTTTATGGTTTAGAGGTATTTTCTCCAAGTTTTGGGGATTTTATGCATATGTTGGAATTTTTTGTGAACAATTAGGGACGCGTCCCAATTGCACGATGTGTGCAATCTGGACGCGTCCCTAATTGTTCACTAATTGTTCATTTTACTGATAACCTGTCTTTTTAATTATACCATTACTATATTCCTTAACTTTACTACTAACCTCATATCCTTCATTTCCAAATAAATCAGCATGTAGTTTTTTTACATTACTTTCCAATGTTACAGGAACACCATACCATCTATCTAATGTAATACCTTTAACTTCATAAGGCCAGCCTATGCTTGATACAACATTATATTTTGTTATATTTGGTATCATGCCTAATATTTCATTAGATGTTATATTAGTATATACTTTAGGTAATAAAATATCAGCTAAATTATTAAGTTTACCAACACTCATTGTTTTGGCTTTACTGAAACTTGCATTTAATACATCTCTCATTCTTTCAGTTCTTTTATAATCTCCACCAGCTGTATAACGTATTCTTGAATATGCTAATGCTTGTACACCTGAAAGTGTTTGATTTCCAGTTTTTGTTACTTTTGGAGTTCTTTTTCCCATTTGTGAATCAACTGCTGATATATAATCATTTATATAATTTAATTCATCAGATTCTATTGTAATATTAACACCATCAATAGCATCTATTATATCAACAACAGCATCAAAATTAACTGCAACAAATTCAGTAATATCTAAATCAAAATTTTTATTTATTGTATTTATTGCAAGTTCTGGTCCACCATATGCATATGCATGTGTTATTTTATCATAACCATGACCTTCAATATATACATAAGTATCTCTATATATAGATGTTAACTTAACTTCATTTGTGTCTTCATTTATACTTGCTATAATTATACAATCACTTCTTGAATTATCATATGTATTTGCTCTAGCATCAACTCCGAAAAGAACTATATTTCTATATCCTTTAAGTTGTTCTTCTACACCTTCATTTATTTCTATGTTTTCTAGTTCAACATAATTTACTTTTGATAATTTATTATATACATACCATGCTATTCCTGAAAAACATAATAGTAATAATATTAATATTACTAATATTATTGTTAAAAATATTCTAATTCTCTTTCTTTTTTTACCTTTTAAGGTTTCTCCATTGTATACTTTTTTTGCCATATTTTTTTCCTTTCTTACGGCTTATTTTAAGCCTACTTTTTAGATATTTCCCCGTTTTTATTTTTTCTTGAAAATTATAACTCTTTTTTTTGGATTTGTAAAGCAATAAAACAGCAACATATGATTATTTTATTATTTTATTTTTTAGACTTCCAACAAACCCTATAATGTATTCTAAAGAATCAATTTTTAATAACTTAGCCATACTAAGATATGTTATTCCACCAACTATAATTTGTATTATTAATTTTAAGATTACATTAATATTAAATATATTAATTGTATATACAATAATTCCCATTAAAAATGATATTATTATACTTGGTAATATATCCTTTACTTGTGCTAAATAACTATAACCTAATAATTTTTTATTTGGCCACGCATTTATAATTTGACTTATTAAACCACTAATTAACAATGTATATGCCATTGCCATAACACTTATTTTCATTGTAATCAATAATAAAGTTATTCCAACAAATTTCTTTATTATTTCTAATTTAAGATATAAATCACTTCTTCCCATTGCCTTTATAGCATTTAAGTTTGCTGTATGTATTGGATAAAACATAAATGCTACAGCAAAAATACATACAAATGGTACTGATGGTAACCATTTTTCAGTTAATAAAATTGTAATAACATTATTTGATGTAAATGCTAATCCCATCATTAATGGAGCCATTATAAAAATACTTGTTTTTATAGCTCTTCTTGTCATATTTTTTACTTTTTCTTTATCTTCCTGTTCTTGTGACATTGTTGGTAATAATACACTATCTATTGATGTATTTACATTATTTACAATAAGTTCTGGAAACTGTTTTCCTCTATTGTAAAATGCTAAATCTGCTGATGAATACAATTTTCCTATTAACAATTGTCTAACATTATTATATACTGTGTCTATTAATGAAGCTATTAATAACTTCCAACCATATGAAAATAGAGTTTTTAATCTATTAAATGAAAAAGCCATTTTAGGTCTCCATTTAACTGTTATCCATAATATTATTGTATCTACAATAACATTAAATAATTGTTGTGCAACAAGTGCCCATGCGCCAAATCCTTTTTTAGCTAAAAATATTCCTACTATTCCTGAACCTATTGTTCCTATTAATGTTGCTAAAAAGAACTTTTTAAACATTAAATTTTTTGACACATATGCTTGTTGAACATTTTTTAATCCTGATACTATAATTATTAACCCTAATACCCTTGTTAAACCAATTAATTGTTCATTACCATAAAATTTAGCAATATATGGAGAACAAAAAAATAAAATTGCATATAAAGCTAAGCAAAATACAATATTAGTGTAAAAAACTGTCGAAAAATCTAAATCATCCGAATCTTTTTTTTGAATTAATGCATTTCCTAAACCACTATCTACAAATACTTGTATTATTGTTGTAAATATTGTAATTAACGCTATAGTTCCATAATCTTCTGGTACAAGTATTCTTGCTAAAACTAATGATACAATAAATGTAACTAATTGCGCTCCTACTCTTTCCGCAAATCTCCATATTAAATTTGTAAAAACTTTTGCCTTTGTGTTTTCCATTTTCCTTTCCTTTTCTTATTTATCTAATATTATATCACAAATTCTATCTACATCTTCTAGGTTCAAATTTGCATACATTGGTATTGTTAAAACATTTTGTGAGATTCTTTTTGCAACTGGTGTAGATTCACTTGAATACTTATCTTTATAACAATCATATTCACTTATTAATGGATAAAAATATTTTCTTGCATATATATTATTCTCACCTAATTTTTTTATGATTTCGTCCCTGGATTTTCCAAAAACATTTTTATCGAATACAACTGGAAAATATGCATAATTTGGTGTTACATCTTTCTGTACCTGTGGAACATTTAATCCTTCAATTCCGCTTAGTCTTTCTATGTATCTGTTAAACACTTGTTTTCTCTTTTGTATTTCATCATCTAAATGTCTTAAATTACAAATTCCCATTGCAGCACAAAATTCATTCATTTTAGCATTTATTCCAATATCTATTACATGCTCTTGATCTATAATTCCAAAGTTTTTATAATTATTTAACTTTGTTTTCATTTCTGGATTTTTGTAAACTACACTTCCTCCTTCTATTGTATTAAATACTTTTGTTGCATGAAAACTAAACATTGAAGCATCTCCATAACATGCTATACTTTTTCCTTTATATTTAACCCCAAATACATGTGCAGCATCATAAATCACTTTTAAATTATGTTTTTTTGCAATTTTTTCTATTTCTTCAACATTGCATACATTTCCATACACATGAACAGGTATAATTGCTACTGTTTTTTCTGTAATTAATTCTTCTATTTTGCCAACATCTATTGTATAATCAGTTTCATTAATATCACAAAAAACTGGTTTTAAACCATTTTCAACTATAGCATGTGTAGTTGATGAAAAACTAAATGGAGTTGTTATTACTTCTCCTCCTTTTGGAAAATTCATACAATGTATAACTGATAATAATGCCATATGTCCATTTGTAAACAATGTTATATTATCTACATTCAAATATTTTTTTAATTTTTCTTCAAGTTCATTATGCTTTTCCCCCATATTTGTTAACCACTTTGTTTCAAATATTGATTTAATTTCTTTTGTATATTCTTCAAACAATGGTATTGAAGATTGTGTTACTAAAATTTTTTTATCCATATTATTTATTCTCCTCTTAATTCAGCAAATCTATTAATTTTCATTTCTTCTTTGTAATCTTCTAATAACTCCTTAATTCCATATTTTGGTTCATAACCTAATTCTTCTTTAGCATTTGTAATATCTAATGAAAAACCTCCACTATTTTCTTTTTCTGGACAATAAACAATTTTTGATGGATTATCTTTTGGAGAAAATACTTCAACTATTGTTCTCACCTTTTCTTCTAGTGTTACTGGTTTTCCTGTTCCAATGTTATAAAATCCTTCTTCTTTGTCAACTTCAATTGCTTTGCATAATTCTTGACTAAAATCATATACATGTACCATATCTGTAGAATATTCTGGATTTCCCCAAATTTCAAGTGTTTCACCTTTTTGTGCTTTTTCAATCATTTGATAAATTGGTCTTACCTTTTTTACTCCATTTGGATGATAATATTTATATGGACTATAACTGTATATTGTTGGAAGCCTAAATACAAATTTTTTTATACCATATTCTTGATGATAATGTTCAATTAATTCTATTGCTGTATTTTTAGTTATAACATATAAAGCATGATCACCTTTATAGCTGAAATTTCTTGGTGTGTCTGGTTTTAATATTGCTCCTGGCTTAGCTGATAAAGAAATGTCAAATACAGTTGTTGTATACAATATTCTATCAGCTTTTACTTCTTTTGCATATTCACAAACATTAAAAGCACCCATTATATTTGAATCCATGTATTTTCTTGGTTGGTATCCTTCCATATATGATGGAATTTGAGCAGCTAATAATACAATTGCATATACATTTTCTTTTGGTAATTTTGCAAAATCATTATAATTGCTTAAATCTACATTATAATATTTAAATCCTTTTCTTTCAAAAAAATCTGTATCTCTTCTACCTGATGTAATAATTTCATATTCTTCATTATTAAAATATTCTGAAGCATATTTTACAAAATAACTTCCTACATTTCCACAAGCACCAAAAACTATTATTTTTTTCTTTTCCATTTAACAACACTCCTTTATAATTTTAACTATTTTTTTCATTTCTTCTAATCCATAACGTTGATCACATGGTAATACCAATATATTTGAAGCATATTCATAAGCAACATTATCTTTATTATCTTCGATAACATTTGGCCATAAAACTGGTATATAAACTTTATTTTTAATTAAATTTTGTCTTATTTTTTTAGCATTTTTTATATACAATGGATATGCAAATGCACCACTTATATTTTTGATTTTTAATAAATTTATATTTCTTAAATTTTCATTTAAATATTTAAAATTATCAGTTCTTTTTTTCTTTACTAACTTATAATCAATCCCTGATAAAATTGTTTTTGTAATATTAGACATTTGTTTTAATGGTAATGATTCAAATAATTCTTCATTTTTTCTATATTCATCATAATATTTTGATGCATTTTCTTCACATCTTCCTAAAATATGTTTTACTCGGTTTAATGAAAAATCTTTTTCAAGTTTTTCATTGATTATTGAATCTGTATATACATATGCACCATCTGGAACACAAAAAAACTTTCTACATGAATAAATTGTATCTACTCCATCACAAGGCATTTGGAAAAAGGCTTGTACATTATCTATAATTATATTTTTATATTCTAATTTTAATTTATTAATTTGTAAATTAGAAAACATTCCAAAATAATTCACAATATATATATAATCATTTTTTCCCAAACTTTTATCAAAATCTGGTAAAAAATATTTATTAATTTTATAATATATTACATTGCAAAATTCAGAAGCTGTTTTTACAGAATCACATAAGAAATATGGAACATATAATGTTTTTATTTTTTTACTTTTTATAATATAAATAAGAGCATTTCTAGCCAAATTAACTCCAATTCCATTTTTATGATATTCTCCTTTTCCACAATAATCTAATTCAAAATATCCACCAATCTCTTCTTTCATATTAATATCTTTCCTTTATTTTAAAATAACTCTAATATATTCATCTTGATTATTTATAACATTTTCTAATTGTTCTTCTGTTTCAAATTTTAAAACCAAAGTACCAATTGCTTCATTTGCTCCAGAAAATCCGCCTACTTCTGTATCTTTTTCTATCCACAAATCTGTTTCTACAATATTATTTTTTAATTCTTCAGAAATATATAAATTTTTAAAAACACCTTTTTTTTCACTGTGTAATATTATTTCTGCCCAATAACCATTTACATCTTTTTGTTCTATTTCTATAATTTCTTCACCAATTGAAGCCCTTACAGCATTTGTAATTAAATCAACACCTGTACAATATCTCATCATTTCTGCTAATCTATTTCCACCACCTCTTGGTGAACATTCCATTATATAAGGCTTTCCATCTATGCATTCTCTTGTTTCAATATTATATATTGATGTTCCTAAATTCAATAATTTAATTAATCTTTGTATTTCCTTTTTTAGGTATTTTTGATTTTCTTTTGAAATAGTTGCTGGCCAACTATATGCTGCTGGAGTATATGGATTTTCACAATTTTTATCAAATCTTTGTGCTGAAAAAGATATAAATTTTAATTCTCCATTTACTGAAAAACTATCACAATCTGATGACTGACCTTTTTTTTCTAGAAAATCTTCAATTATAAATTCATTTGAATGAGAAAATGATATTGCATATTCAATGCTTTCTTTTAAATTTTTAGGGTCATCTACTTTTTTAACACCTTTACTTCCAGCAGAATCAGTTGGTTTTACTATAACTGGCCAATGAAACATATTTATATCATTTAATGCTTCTTCAATTTTTGAATATCCCTTTGCTACAGGTACATTAAAGTTGTTTTCAGTAAGAAATTTTCTAAATTTAGATTTGTTTTGTAATATACTTATCGATTTATATGATCCAGCACATGGTAAATTCAACTTTTCTGCTACATATGCCGCTGTTGTAACTCCTGGATCACATGCAAATGATAATATTCCATCAATTTTTAATTCTCTTGCTTTGTCTAGTACAGCTTCTTTATCTAAAATACTTATATTTTGGTATTCATCTGAATATTTATGTGCAATATTATTAGGTAAATAATCACATGTTATTACATATATACCTAATTTATGTGCAGCTTCAATTACAGGAAGCAGATATCTCATTCCTCCAAGTAGCATTAATTTTTTCATATATTTAACTCTCCTTTTATTTTTATCTGTGCTTTATTTTTAACTTTTCTTTTTTGATTATTTTAAATATGAATGGTAATTTTTCTTTTAACAAGATTTTTATTTTTTTATCTTTTGGAAGCCCTTTTTTATATGATAAATATGGTTCTTTTTTCATCATTTCAAAGTTATTTTCTAAATAAAATATATTAAATTCCAATTCAATAATTTTTTTATTTATTGAGTCATTATATTTTTTGTTTGTATATTCATTAACTTCTTTTAATTTATCAACAATTTTTTTATTTATACTTATATTTTTACTTTCATCACTTATAATTTTATCTGTCCATGACAAACCTGTATTAATTCTATATGCACACATTTGATCTTTGAAACAATATGTTTTTCCCATACTTGATAAAAAAATCTGCCATAAATAATCTATAGAAAAATCATTAAAATATGTTGGCAATTGTTTGATATATTCCATTCTAGAAAAAATAGAATTTGTTGCAACATATTCACCACCACCTAAAATAAAGTCATCACATGTTAGATTTGAATTATCATTTACTGTATTTATTTCTCCAACTTTATTTTTATTATTATCCACAATGATTGCATTTGATACACACATTGAATATTCTTTATTTTTTTCCATAAAATCAAATTGCTTTTGCAGCTTATTTATATCTGTCCAATAATCATCACCTTCACAAAAAGCAAAATATTTACCTTTTGCTTGTGGCATTAGTATATCAATAATCATTCTTCTATGTTTTGAATATTGATTTTCTTTTTGAAAAATTGGTTTAATTATTTCTGGATATTTTTCAGCATATTCTTTAATTATTTGTGGCGTATTATCTGTAGAACAATCATCATTAATTATAATTTCATATTGAAAATTAACATTTTGTTTTATGAAACTATCTAATGCATCTCTAATATATTTTTCATGATTATAGGCCAAACATAAAATTGATACCATTATTTTTTCTTCATTCATTTCTATTCTCCTCTATTTATTTTTTATCTTTAAATAATATATATTTATTATATATTTTTACTTTAGTATCTTTAATAGAATATTTCAAATTCAATAATAATAATATAGAATATATGTAAAACATTGGAAATTTGTTTGCTCTATATCTTGCTCTTTTATTTTTCATTTTTCCATAATTATTATAACTTTTTATTCTTTTTTCATATTTTTTTGAATTAATGAAGTTTTCAATTTCTTGTTCACTAATAATTTTTCCTTTTCTATATCCGCTTCTTAACAATTCAGATATTAACTCCTGTCTTCCAGTATTACTTCTTGAAATGCTATTAGGTGATAATCTACATTTATATAAAACTTCTGGATAATTTGCAAGTTTAAATCCAGATAAAGAAGCACGTAATAAGAAATCATAATCTTCACAAGAAAAAATATTTCTATAGCCATTTAGTTTTTTAAATACTTCTGGTTTTGCAAACCAAGTAGGGTGTAATACACAACTTTTATATTTTAATAATTTATAGATATTTTCAGATTTTGTTGGATATATTCCTAATTGTTGATCTTTACCTTCATAAAAATACTGCATATATGATCCAACTAAATCATAATTTTCTTCTTCAATATATTTTAATTGTTTTTCAAATCTGTCTAAGGTAGATATATCATCTGAATCCATTCTTGCATAATAATCTCCTGTTGCAATTTTTATTGCTTTATTCAGGCTTAGTGGTAAACCAATATTTTTTTCATTTATTATTAATTTTACTCTTTTATCATTATATTGTTCTATAAATTCTTTTCTCCATGATTCATCTGGAGAATCTATTACTATTATAATTTCTAAATTTTTGTATGTTTGGTTTATTATTGACTCAAATGATTCCTTAAGTTCTTCTTCATTTTCTTTATATACTGTCATTAAAACACTTATTTTCTTTTTTTCCATATTAATAAATCCAGTTCATTATCCTTTCTTTTTTTACTATTTATTGCTAAATATGCGCCAATCATAAAAAATGTTATTAATTCTGCACCTTTAAATTGTATACATCCTATAATTATGTATGTTAATATAAACATAATAAATGGATTATCTAATATTTTTTTTATGTTATTTTTTATAAACTCAATAACAATATATATATATGAAATACCTCCAATAAATCCAAAATCTAATAACATTTGAAAAAATAAATTATGTACATTATCTTCATCATACCATAAACCGGCTACATTTCTTATACCCTTTATAGCATTACCTGCACCATATCCAAATGGTCTATTTGCAAATGCTTCGATTACATATTTCCACATTCTTATTCTTCCTTGAGAACCACCATCTTTTCCAACATTTATAATTCTGTTAATTATATTAGTTAATATATTAGTTGCAGTACCTATAATTATTGCTATCACTATAACTAATATAATCCCTGCTATTAAATATTTCAACCCGTTTTTTGTTATTTTTCTTTTTCATTTCAATTACGCTTTTTGCAAAAATATATAAAAATGCAATAACATTAATTATTATACCTACTCTACTTGATAATAGAACAGAAATTATTGTACATATTCCAATATATACATAAGCAAATTTTCGTTTATCAATAAAGAAAAATGCAAACATTGCAATCCAAGTACATTCTAAATTTACTCCACCTGTAAATATTCCATTATAATTAGGATGTTCATTATAAGGATTATTATGAAAATTTATTATCTCCTTAAAATTTATTAGTATATTTATAGCAACAGACATCAAAGATATTATTGAAACAATTTGTATAATCTTAATCCAATCATTATATTTCAAATTTTTTCCCAAATTATATACTATCATCAAAATTCCAAATGCAAATAAATATTCAAAAAATAATCTTTCCATTCCCATACTAAAAAAATTAAAAACAGATATTATAACCATATATATTAACATTACCATTAATTTTTTTGAGGGAACCACTAATTGTTTTTTTCTAATTATTAATAACATATATAATACAACTATAGCTCTATAAACTTTAATTGCTCGTTCTCCAATAACAAATAAATTAAGATTTTGAAAACAAAAAGATATTAACAATATTGTCATTAATACCTCAGGTTTTAAAATATTTTTAATCATGTCTTTAAAACCTATTTTTTTTATTTTATCATTTATTATCATCTTATTTACACTTATCCTTTTCTAATAGCTTAAATATAAATTTTCCAATTTTTTTGCAACATTTCTTATGTCAAATTCTTTGCAAATATCTTCCATATTTTTAGCTCTATCATATTTTACATCAGTATTTAATATTGTATTTATCCATATATTTTTATCTAATTTTAAATATTTAATATTATTAGTCAAGTTTGTTTCTTTTGCAACTGTATCCAATGTTGTAAAACATTTTAAACCAGATGCTTGTCCCTCAATTAGAACAATACCTAATCCTTCATATAGTGATGGTAATGCAAATATATCCATTGCCATCATATACTCATTTACATTTTTTATTCTTTTTTTAATATATGTCACATTTTCCAACTGATATTTAGATATTTTATTTTTTATTTTAGTTTCCAGCTTTCCTTCTCCAATAATAAGTAATTTATATTTATCATTTTTTTCATACAATTTTTTAAAAGCCTCAATTAAAAACAATTGATTTTTTTGTTTTTCCATTCTACCAATATTACCAATTAAAATATCATCATCATTCAATTTTAGTTCTTCTCTTATTTTGTTACGTTTTATTTTATCAAATTTGAAATTATTAATTTCTATTCCATTATTAATAACTTCAACTTTAGATTTTTTTCCAAATAAATATTTTCCAGAATCAGCTGAACATGCAAATTTTACATTTGCATATTTTTTAGAATTTCTAGATAAAATATGTAATATAAAACCCTTTATACTTTTTTCATAGGAATTATTATGTGAATGTCCTATTCTTATTTTTACATTATATTTTTTTGCTATTTTTAAATATACAGGCATCATACTTTGCATATGACCATGAACAATTTTGTATTCTTTATGTTCAGAGAAAAATTTATTTAAATCTTTTATATATTTTCCAAAATTTTTATCATCTTTATATGTTAATCTATAAATTTTTCCACCCATTTTTTCTATTTCATCATCATAAAATTCTTTTTTCTGACTATGTACTAAAAAATCAAATTGTACTTTAGTTCTGTCTATATTTCTATACACATTCATAATAAAAGTTTCTACGCCAGCTGCTCTCATATTTGGTACAATATTTAATATTCTTATTAAATTATCAGCCATTATGCTTTCCCACCTTTAATCCTATGAATCTTGCTCCCATGTCAACAAAAAATTTGAAAAAGAGTTTAATATTTTTATCTTTAATAATTTCCTTTAATATAAATATTGCTAGACTTCCTCCAGCATTTTTACTTTTTATATCTACTTCAGGTTCCAATTTTAGAAATTTACCATATGCTTTATATCTATCATATGTTTCTTTACATGTAAAATTATGTGAATGAACCACTTCTGAATCTGCACAATATTTTATTTTATAATCATTTTTTAATAATTTATATGCCATATACATGTCTTCATTAGTTGGTAATATTTTTCCATCATATCCATTTAATCTAATAAATATATCACGTCTTATCGCTGATGCTGCATCTGAATAAAAAAAAGCTTTTATACCTAGTTTTTCTATGCATTCTTTTGTTTTTATAATTGATTCATTTGGATAATTTTTCTTTCTTGTATAATATTCTAATGAGTTTTTATCTGTACAAATTTGTCTACTAAATGATGCTTCAACTATATTCTCAATTATAGGATTAACAAGTTTCTCTAACCAATTTTCCTTTTCAATTTTTACATCTTGTGATATAAATACTATAATATCTGCACTAGATTCCATCACTTCTTTTTCTCTTGTTAAACTATGCGAAAAATCTTCTTTTTTTATTATTTTATATAAAATTTTTTTATTGGTCATTTGACTAACTAATTTTTCTGTATTATCTTTTGACTCTGTTATTATATATCTTATATTTTTTATTTTTTCATAATATCCTTGTTTTTCTAATGATTTTTGCAAATTTTCAATATATTTCTCTGCATTATATAATGGGCATATTATATCAATTTTATAATCCATATCTAACCTCTTTTCATTAGTTTTCTAACCATTCTCTATGTTCTAAATACCAATCTATAGTTTTCACAATTCCATCTTCAAACATAGTTTTAGGCTCCCAACCTAATTCATTTTTTATTTTAGTTGGATCAATAGCATATCTATAATCATGTCCTTTTCTATCTTCAACAAATGAAATTAAATCTTCAGATTTATTCAAATGTTTTAATATTAGTTTAACAATTTCAATATTTCTTTTTTCATTATGTCCACCAATATTATATCTTTCTCCTGGTCTTCCATTATGTAATACTAAATCTATTGCTTGACAATGATCTTCAACATATAGCCAATCTCTAATATTTAATCCTTGTCCATATACAGGTAATTTTTCATTATTTAAAGCTAATTTAATCATATGAGGTATTAATTTTTCATTATGTTGATATGGTCCATAATTATTTGAACAGTTTGTTACACTTATATTCATCTTAAATGTTTCATGATATGCTAATGCAATTAAATCAGAACTTGCTTTAGAAGCTGAATATGGGCTATTTGGTTTTATTGGTGATTTTTCTGTAAAATATCCGTCTTCACCTAATGTTCCATAAACTTCATCTGTAGAAATATGAACAAATTTGTTTTTACTACCTTCTCCCCAAATTCTTTTGGCAACTTCTAATAATGTATGTGTTCCAATTACATTTGTTTGTGTGAATATGAATGGTGTTTTAATACTGTTATCCACATGAGATTCTGCAGCAAAATGTACAACTGCATCTATTTTGTGTTTATTAAAAACATCTGTTACTACTTCTAAATCACAAATATCTCCTTTTATAAATATAATTTTATCTTTTACTTGTGCCAAATTATTTAAATTACCTGCATAAGTTAATTTATCTAATATAACTAAATTATATTCTGGATGATTGTTTATCATATATTCTACAAAATTACTACCTATAAACCCCGCTGCACCTGTTATTAATATGTTCTTCATTTTTCATTTCATTCCTTCCTAAAAACATTTATCATTAAAAAATATGTATTTTTTAATCATTTTTTATCTCCATATATTTCCATTTTCAAATTGCTCAAAAGTTTGCCATTTTCCATCTTTTTCAGAAGTAATAATATCACAATCGACTTTTGGCCATTCAATTTTTATATCAGAATCATTATACATTATTCCTGATTCTGCTGAATGATTATATATATCTGTACATTTATAAGTAAATTCTGCTTCATCAGACAACACTAAAAATCCATGTGCAAAATATGGTGGTATATACAACATTTTTTTATTATCTTCAGATAATTCAATACCTACCCATTTTCCAAATGTTTTACTATTTCTTCTTAAATCTACAGCAACATCAAATACATTTCCTTTTATCACTCTCACTATTTTCCCTTGAGTATTTTCAATTTGAAAATGTAAACCTCTTAAAACTCCTTTTTTTGATTTTGATTGATTATCTTGAACAAATTCTTCCTTTATTCCAATTTCTTCAAAATCTTTTTTGCTATATGTTTCCATAAAATAACCTCTATTATCACCAAACACTGTTGGCTCAATTATGCAAACATCATCTATTTCTGTATCAATTCTATTAAACTTTCCCATATGCACCTTATATGTTAATAATACTTTCTAACATATTCTCCCTTCATAAAATTAAATTCATTTGTATTTTTTAAATATATTAAAAATTATTCTTCCCCAAATTTATTTTCTGCTAAATCCTTTAAATATTTACCATAATCTGTTTTTAAATATTTTTTTGAAAGGCTTTTTAATTTTTCAGAATTTATCCAACCTTTTTTATATGCAATTTCCTCTGGGCAACTAATTTGTAAACCTTGCCTTTTTTGTATTGTTTGAACAAAACTAGCTGTTTCTAATAATGCATCATGTGTTCCAGTATCAAACCAAGTCATTCCTCTTCCTAATTTTTCAACTTTTAATTTTTTCTGTTTCATATATTCTTCATTTATTGAAGTTATTTCTAACTCCCCTCTTTCTGATGGTTTTACATTTTTAGCTATTTCAACTACCTCATTTGTATAAAAATATAAACCTGGAACCGCATAATTTGATTTTGGTATTCTAGGTTTTTCTTCTATTGATATTGCCTGTCCATCACCATCTATCTCAACAACGCCATATGCAGTTGGATCTTTTACATAATATCCAAATATTGTTGCCTCATTTTCTCTTTCATTTGCCGCTTTTAAAACTTTTGATAATTTTTCTCCATAAAACATATTATCTCCAAGTATCATTGCGACATTATCTTCACCTATGAATTTTTCACCAATAATAAATGCTTCTGCTAATCCATTTGGTTTTTCTTGAATCATATATTCAAATTTCATTCCCCATTGTGAACCATCACCTAATAGTTCTTTAAATATATTTATATCTCTTGGTGTAGAAATTATTAATACTTCTTGTATATTAGATTCCATTAATACTGATAAAGGATAATATATCATTGGTTTATCATATACTGGCATTATTTGTTTTGATATTGCAAGTGTCAACGGATATAATCTTGTTCCACTTCCCCCTGCTAAAATTATTCCTTTTCTTTTTTTCATTTTCAGTTCTCCATTCCTGTATCTTTTTCTGCAATTATATATCTTTTTAAAGCATCTTCATATTCTGGTATAATTACATTATTTGTAAGTAATTTTTCCTTTGACATTTTTGAATTTTTAGGTCTTTTTGCAGGTCTTATAAATTCCTCTGATGTAACTGGATTTACTTTACAATTTATGTTTGCAATTTCATATATTTTTTTAGTAAAATCATACCATGTTGTAAATCCTAAATTTGTTGAATGATAAATACCATATGGTATTTTTTTTTCTATTACTTGATTTATAATGCTAGCTAAATCCACTGTATAAGTTGGACTTCCATGTTGGTCATTTACAACATTTACTTCATTTTTTTCTTTTCCTAATTTAATCATTGTTCTAACAAAATTATTACCATCACCATACAACCATGCTGTTCTTAATATATAATATTTATCACAATTTTCTATTATATTTTTTTCACCTTCAGCTTTTGTTTTTCCATATACTGTAACTGGTGCAATTTCATCATTTTCTATATATGATTTTGATATATCTAATTCTCCATTAAATACATAATCAGTACTTATATGTATTAAAGTTGCCTCATTTTTCCTTGCTGCAATAGCCAAATTTTTAGGTCCAATTGAATTAACTTTTTCAGCAAGTTCTACCTCTTCCTCTGCTTTATCAACAGCAGTATATGCAGCACAATTTATTATATATTTTGGTTTTACCTTTGTTATAAATTCGTTTGTACTTTTTTCATCTGTTATATCTAATTCTGAAACATCAGTAAGTATCAATTCATTATTATCTTTGAATTGATTAATTACTGCTTTTGCTAACATTCCTTTAGCTCCTGTTATTAAAATTTTCATTTTTTTCTCCTTGATTAATTATTAGTATATTATATAACTTTGTATTCTTTATCTTGCTCCTCTACCTTTTAACACAGATAATATTGTCTTAAAAAATATCTTCAAATCCAAAATCAAACTTCTATTTTCAACATAATATAATTCCAAAGCCATTCTTTCTTCATAAGATACATCACTTCTACCATTAGCAGCCCAATATCCTGTTAATCCAGGTGCAACACTTAAGAATTTTCCCTGATTGTTTCCATATTTTTCTAATTCACTTTTAACAATAGGTCTTGGTCCTATTATAGACATTTCACCTTTTAATATATTTATAATTTGAGGTAATTCATCTAAAGAAGTTTTTCTCAAAATCTTACCAACTCTAGTTACTCTCGGATCATTTTCTAATTTAAAATTTTCAGCAAATTCTTTTTTCTGTTCTTCAGTAAAATTTTTCATTGCTTCTTCAGCATTATCCATCATTGTTCTAAATTTGTATATTTCTATTTTTTTACCATGTTTACCAATCCTTTTATGTTTGAAAAATATAGGACCTTTTGAATCAATTTTTATAATAATTCCTATTATTACAAAAATTGGTAAACATATTACTAATCCTATTACTCCAATAATTATATCTATTATTCTTTTAACAAAATCATACACTTTTACTTTACTCTTTTCTACACATTCATCTATTTGAGTTACAACTAATTGTTCATTATCTATTGCTTTCTCTAATGAACTCATTTTACACTCCCCCTTAATTTATCTTTTGAAATACATCTAAACTCATTTTATAACAACTTATTATTAATTTCAACATTTTTTTGTATTTTTTCGTATTTTTTTATTATGCACATTTTTGGAAACTTTTAGTTTAAACTTTTTGCATAATTTCAAGTAAATAGTAAGCTCTTTTGTTGTCTACTTTTGAGCACTTTTTTATATATATGTTATGTGTTCTTTTTAGTGGTCATTATCATGAATATTTTTATTACTTTTTGAATGACATTTTTAAATAATATTTTTTAATACTTTCAGAATAGCATCTTTAGAAAATATTTTTCACATTCAAAAATAAACAAAAGAAAAAACTGATTATACTCATTATATAATCAGTTTTTCCTTTATTTCATATTTAAATTCATCTTTAAATCAAAATTTCACAATTCAAATTTCCAAAATTTAATGTCTAAACCCTCTAGGACCGCCATCTCCAAGATATCTCTCATTATTTTCTTCAATCTCTTCTTCATCATTTTTTTCTTCTTTTTCCTCTAATTCTTTTTCCTCAATATCCTCCTGTTTTTCCTTCTCCATCTCAACAGTTTCCTCAAATTCCTTCACAGTAGGATTTTTCGGCATTTCATCAATATCAGCCCCAACTTCATCACGAATAGATTGTGGTTCATCAGCAAGTCTAGACTCGATTTCACCTTTAGACATTAACTTTTCTTTTTCAGAAACCAAAGTTCCTGTTCCATATTTTTCATACAAAAGCTCTTGTTCCTGTGGTGTTATATTACTTAAAGATATTGCCTCATTACTTCCATCATTTCCCAAATCTTCAATAACACTAGCCTCTTGTTCACCATATCCATTTATATGAACACTAATTTCTGTTTTATATGGATCTTTTAAAACGACCTTAGTACCAGCCCCTTCCTCTCTTTCCTCATTTCTTCGTAACCTTCCAACTTCTTCAGGACTATTATCTATTTCCCTACTCTCAATCTCAGAAAATTCATTATCACCATAATTAGCCACTACTCTTGGATTTCCATCATCACCTCTAACAATAGCAATAGACTCTGGTGTTTTCATTCCTTTTGACATTTTACGAACAATTTCAGGATCATCAATAACCTCAATAATATTATTTGGATCTTTCATTATATCAGCAAGCTCTTGTTCATCTTTATTAATTGTATTTTTATTTTGTTGTTCCATTTTTTCCCTTAATTTAGTTTTTTTATTATCTTCCATATACCAAAACCCTCCTTTTAATTTTTAATCTTAATGTATTAAAACAATATCTACTATAATTGTACTATATTTTTCCATAATTTTCAACCCTGCGTGCAATTGGGGACGCGTCCATTTTGCTCAGGTGAACAATTAGGGACGCGTCCATTCTGCTCAAATGCGCAATTTGTGACATATCAAATTTACAATTATGAACAAAAAAACATTTAAAACCAAAATCACTCCATCCCCAAATAATATTATTCACAAATATTATACAAAAATATCCTTATACCAAAATATTCCAAAATCCAACACATCACGCAACCTTAGTTGCTCTTTTAGGATTTTCAACAACCTTTCCAAATCTAAACTGATTTACAACCTTCTGTATCTCCATCAATCCAACAGGAGCAATAGAAATCAATGTTGTAAACAACCATTGTTTTCCTGTCAAATTAACCAATCCAAATATTTCCGCAAACTGAGGAACTATAACCACAACTGTTTGTAAAAAAGCCCCTCCTAAAAAAGCCCACACTAAATATTTATTTTGAAAAACACCAACCGAAAAAATTGATTCATCTGTTCTAATATTAAAACTATGAACTAATTCTAATAATCCCAAAGAAACAAAAGCCATTGTTCTTCCAACCTCAATTCCATAAAACTTTGTTCCAATATTAAAAGCCAATAAATTCAAAATTCCTATCATTGCACCTTCAACAATAATTTTTCCCCATAATCCATCAGCAAAAATACTTTTCTTAGCATCTCGTGGTTTTTCAAGCATTATATTTTTTTCAGGATTTTCCAATCCTAATGCAATTGCTGGTAATGAATCTGTAATTAAATTTATCCATAATAACTGAATTGCAAGTAAAGGTGATTTCATTCCAATAACCAATCCCAAGAAAATTGTAACAATTTCCCCTACATTTGTTGCTATTAAAAAATGAATAGCTTTTCTAATATTATTAAAAATTGTTCTTCCATATTTCACAGCCTCAACAATTGTTACAAAATTATCATCTGTAAGAACCATATCTGCAGCATTTTTTGCAACATCTGTACCATTTAATCCCATTGCAATCCCTATATCAGCATTTTTAAGAGCAGGTGCATCATTTACCCCATCTCCTGTCATTGCAACAACTGCACCTGTTTTCTGAAATGCATTTACAATTTGAACTTTATGCTCTGGTGTAACTCTTGCAAATACTGAATATTTCATAATATTTTTTTGAAATTCATTTTTAGGTAATCTATCAAGCTCAGCTCCTGTTATTGATAATTCATTTTTTCTTAATATTCCAAGTTCTGATGCAATTGCATTTGCTGTTACAATATGATCACCTGTAATCATTACAGTTTTAATTCCAGCTTTTCTACATGTCTCAATAGCATCTTTAACACCTTCTCTTGGAGGGTCAATCATACCTATTAAACCTGCAAAAACAAGGTCATTTTCTATATAATTAGTTTGAATTTTTGATGGTAAAATATCTACATCTTTATATGCAACACCTATAACTCTTAAAGCACTTTCAGCCATTTTTTCATTTTGCTGTTCTATTAATTTAATTGTTGAAATTCCCAAACTTGAAATATTATTTTCAGAATAAAATTTATTACATTTTTTTAATAAAACATCTGGAGCTCCTTTTGTAATAATTCTATATTTATTTCCAAATTTATGTATTGTTGTCATCATTTTTCTTGATGAATCAAATGGTATATCATTTATTCTTTCAAATTGATTATACAAACTTTTCTTTGTTTTTCCAATTTTATTACATTCTTCCACAATTGCAATTTCTGTTGGATCACCTGAAATGCTTGTTTTACCATCATCATATGAAATTTCAACATCTGTACACATTGTTGCTAATTCTAAAACCTGTGAAATTTCAGGAGTTATTTGATATTTTGCTGTTAAATTTGGTGTGCTTGCAATTTGGTGTATATTAGGAGTCATAACCTGAACAACCTGCATTTTATTTTGTGTTAAAGTTCCTGTTTTATCAGAACAAATAACAGAACTACTTCCTAATGTTTCAACAGCAGGCAATTTTCTAATAATACTATTTTTCTTAGCCATTTTTGTAACACCAATTGAAAGGACAATTGTAACAATTGCTGGAAGTCCTTCAGGAATTGCTGCAACAGCAAGTCCAACAGATGTCATAAACATTTCTATTGGTGGAATTTTCTTTATAATACCAATAAAAAATATTAAAGCACATATTCCTAAACAAGCAAGTCCAAGAGTTTTTCCAACCTCACCTAATTTTCTTTGTATAGGTGTTTCAGGTGATTCATTATTAATAATCAATTTTGCAATTTTTCCAACCTTAGTATTCATACCAGTTTCAGTAACAACACCTTCACCATGACCATTTACAATAACAGTTGTTGCAAACACCATATTAAAACAATCACCAATTCCAGCTCTTTCATTAATAATTGTAGATGCATTTTTTTCAATTGGAACAGTTTCCCCAGTTAAACAAGATTCCTCTGCTTTTAAATTAACACTACTAATCAACCTGCAATCAGCAGGTACAAAATTTCCTGCTTCTAAAATAACAATATCTCCAGGAACAAGTTTACAACTTTCAATTTGTCGAACTCTCCCTTCTCTTCTAACCTTAACTACAGGAGCAGTCATCTTTTTCAAAGCCTCCAAAGATCTCTCTGCTTTTGTTTCCTGAACAATTCCCATAATAGCATTAAAAACCACAATTCCAATGATTATTATAGAATCCAAATAATCATTAGAACCCTGAACTTTCTCAATAATTGCAGAAACTGCAGATGCTACTATTAAGATAATAATCATAAAATCATTAAATTGTTTAAAAAATCTTATAAACAAGCTCTCCCTCGGCTTGTCCTCTAACTTATTTTCTCCATATTCTTGAAACCTTTTACCAATTTCATCATTTGTAAGCCCATATTGGAAGTTTGTTTTCAATTTGTGCTTTACTTCACTTAAATTTAATGACTGCCACATATTTATTGTCCTCCTTTGTGTGTTTTCTATATATTAATATATATGCAAGATAGAATCAAAATATGTGTACTAAATAAAACATTTAGAGACAAAGCAATTTTGCCCTGTCTCCAAATATTTTATATATTCTTAATTTCTTTTTTTCTAAATACACACCATGATATTATTATCATAATAATCCAATAAATTAAACACACTATTGTTGCAAAACCTTTATTAGTAAACTCATATGTTGGCAAACTTCCAAATAAAAACTGAGTAAAATCCCAATTTAATGTTGGATAAATAGCCAATTGTTTAATAGAAAAAGTAACAGCAAGTTGATTAACAATTGCACTACCTATATTTCCTAACACAGGTAAAACAACTGCAACAACTGTATTTCCAAATAATACACTAGCAGTAAATGCAACAGTAGCAAGAAGTAAATACATTGGCAATTTATTTAATCCAATTAATGCTATATATGCAAATAAATTCATTGTTTGAATTGAATTTGTATTAAAATTATATACAACACCAGGAATTGATAATGAATCAAATCCAAACATAATTCCACCAACTAAAACCTCAAAAACGACTGATACTACTAATATAAACACACACATTAATATAGAAACAATATATTTTGAAACCAAAATTTTAGTACGAGTATGTGGTTTTACTAAAAGCATTTTAATAGTTCCTTTTTCCATTTCAGAACTAATCATTCCTCCTGCAATCATTACAATAAATATAATTATGAAAATTGAAAATTCGTCAAAAACATTTAATAAAATTCCTCTTGCATTTGCAGTATTATTTATATCTTGCTTATTTTCAATAATATATTTTGCCTTTTCATTTTGATCAATTTCTTGTTGTCTTGTAACTCTATCTCGATATTTCATATCTTGCTCATCTGAATCATAATCAATTACAAAAGAATTTCTTCTTACTTCAATTGCTTGATTTAAATAATCATTACCATAAGGAATATCTTTATCAAGTCTTAAATGATTTAATTCAAGTTGTAATTCTAAATTTTTAATTTCATCATTTATTTGTCTAATTTCTGATGAATCAGCTGGTAATTCTGATTTTGATTGTTTTAACATTTCCACTTTTTTTTCTAATTCTTCAATATCTTCTTTTACATATTTTCTCCAATCACTTTGATTTAATTTTTCTATCTGATTATTTAAAATCTGTTCAGGATTTTGTGTTAATTCTGATTTATCTGTTTCAGAGCCATATTTATAAACATTTACATTATATATATAATTATAAAAATCTCTTTTAATAATATATGCTTGCCATGAATCAGAATCATATTTTTTGTATAATTCATACATATCAATTTCTGTTTTTGCTTGAATATATTCTTGTCTATTATCTTGTGGATTTAGGTTTTTTATATCTTCTTTTACATATTCTATATATTCATCTGATAAATTATAATCAACTGTTACTTCTAATTTATCCATAACTTTATAAATAATATTTGTTAATATTGTAAAAAGAAAAAATATAATTAAAATAATATATGTACTCTTTTTTCTAAATATTTTTATTAATTCATTTTTTATTAAATTACCCAATTACATTACCCCCTGTTCTTTTCAAAAATGCATCTTCTAATGAAATTTTTTCTTCTTTAACTTGATATATTTTTATATTATTATGTATAAGTAATTCAATAATATCTGGTACATTTTGTTTATTAATTATTAATTTAAAATAATTTTTATTTATAATCTGAACTTCTAATTTATCTAAATCAATATTTAATAAATTATTTTTTTCTTTATTTTGTAAAACATTTTTTACATTTTCTGTTTCATCAACCTCAACATCATAAACATTTTTTTCATCAATTGTTTCATTTTTTAATTCATCTATTGTAGCTGTTTCAATAACTTTACCATTTTTAATAATACAAACTTTATTACAAAAGCTCTCAAGTTCAGCTAAATTATGGCTTGATATAAAAATTGCCATATGTTCTTCTTGTGCAAGTTTAACTAAAAACTCCCTTAATTCTTTAATTCCCTCTGGGTCTAATCCATTTGTTGGCTCATCTAAAATTAATAAATCTGGTTTATTTAAAATTGCTTGAGCAATTCCTAATCTTTGTCTCATTCCTAAAGAATATTTAGAAACCTTATCATTTATTCTATTTTCTAATCCCACAAGTTTTGAAACTTCATCTATTCTTGATTTATCAATATTTTCATACATATTAGCAACTAATTCCAGATTTTTTCTTCCTGATAAATACATATAAAAATCTGGATTTTCTACAATAGCTCCAACTTTTTCTATTGCTTTAACAAAATCTTTTTGAACATCAAATCCATTAATTTGTACTGTTCCACTAGATATACTTTGAAGCCCTAATATCAACTTAATTGTAGTAGTTTTTCCAGCACCATTTGGACCTATAAACCCTAAGATTTCACCTTCATTTAATTCAAATGAAACATTATCTAAAATTTGTTTTTTCTTAATAAATTTGTTGAGATTTTCACATTTTAAAATTGTTTTACTCATAAATTTTATATCTCCCTTCTTTAGGCAAATTTTTCAAGATAAGTGAAACAAATTTGTGCTTTCCAAAAATGTTTCACTTATTCTTATGCCATTTTGATAGACAATAACTTACTAATACCATTTTCTTCCATAGTAACACCATAAACAGTATCAGCAGCTTCCATAGTACCTTTTCTGTGAGTAATTACCAAAAATTGAGTTTCATCACTAAATTTTTTCAAATATTCAGCATATCTATAAACATTTACATCATCTAAAGCTGCCTCAATTTCGTCTAAAATACAGAATGGAGCAGGATTAATTTTTAAGATTGCAAATAATAATGCAATAGCAGTAAATGCCTTTTCTCCACCTGATAATAACATCATATTTTGAAGTTTTTTTCCTGTTGGTTGAACTTTAATATCAATACCACATTCCAAAATATTTTCTTCATCTTCAAGAACAAGTTCAGCTTTTCCTCCACCAAATAATTCTTGGAATACTTCATTAAAATTGTGATTTATTAAAGCAAATTTTTCTGCAAATTGAGTTTTCATTGTTTTTGTCATTTCTGTAATCACATTTCTAAGTTTTGTTTGAGTATTTTCTAAATCCAAACGTTGTTCACTCATAAAATCATATCTTTCTTTTGCTTTTTTATATTCTTCAATTGAATCAATATTAATACTTCCCAAATCACGAATTTGATTACGCAATTTGTTAACCTCTTTTTGAGTTACTTGAACATTATTTGGTTTTTCAAAATTTTCACAACCATTAGGTGTAAGCTCATATTCTTCCCATAAACTATCAACAACTTGTTTTAAATCCTGTTCAAATTTAGATTTTTTTACATCAATTTTGACTAATTGTTCTTTTAAATCTTCAATAATAGTAAACTGATCAGTAATATCTTTTTCAGTTTTTTGTAATCTATTATTATTTTCAATTCTTGAAGCTTTTAATTCTTCAACTTTTACACCACTATTTTCTACATCTGATTTAACTTTTGCAATTTCTTCATTAAATCCATTAATACTAGATTCTAGTTCAGTATTTTCAACATTTAAATCTGAAATTTGTTTTTGTTTATTTTCAATACTTGTATTATTATTTGTAATGTCAAGTTCAATTCTTTCAACCATTTCATCAATAGAAGCACCACTTTCATCAAATGATGATACTGAAATTCTTAAATTTGTTATATCAAAATTTAAATCATCAATATATTTTTGATTATCTTTATTTAATAATCCAAATTGTTCAATTATTGCATTTAATTCAGATGTTTCTTTATCTAAAACATCAATTTGAGCAAATTTTTCTTCCTTATTTTTTAATATTTCAGATTTCATATTTTTGATATTTTCATTTTCTTTTTTCAATTTTTCAAGACGTGTAGCAGCTTTTTCAATATTTTGTTCAATTGCGACCATTTTTTGTTTTTCAGTTGCATATACAATATTTATTTCATTTAATTTTTCATCTAATTCTTCAGATTTTTTGATAACTCCTGAAATTGAATTTTCATATTTTTCTTTGTTTTTAGTAACTTCTTGTAATTTGTTTTTTAAATCAACAATTTCTTTTGCTAAACTTTCAATTTCATTACTTCTTCCTAGAATATTAACAGTTTTTGTTGCAACAGAACCACCTGTAATTGCACCTGAATTACTGATAATATCACCTTTTAGGGTAACAATTCTAAAACCATAATTATTATTTTTAGCTACTTGAATTCCAGTATCCATATTATCAACAATAACAGTTCTTCCTAATAAATTGCTAATAATTTGTTGATATTTTTTATCACATTTTACAAGTTCAGAACCCACACCAATCAAACCATTATAATGTCCTTTAATTTTATCAATTTTGCTACCTTTTACAGATGAGATTGGTAAAAATGATGCTCTTCCTAGATTATTTTTTCTTAAATGTTCTACCAATTTTTTAGCAGTATGTTCATTATCAGTAACAATATTTTGAAGAACACCACCTAATGCCATTTCAATTGCTGTTTGATATTTATTATCAACTGATATTAGGTTAGCTAAAACACCTTCAACACCTGATTTAAGTGATGGATTTTTTTCACAATCTAATAACAAAGATTTAACACTTTTTGTATATCCTTCTTTTTCTTTTTCAGTTTCAACCAAAAATTTATGTCTTGAATCTTTCATTCTTATATCATAAGAAATTTGATTAATTTGTGCTTCAAAATCCTTAATCTTATTGTTAGCTTCTTGTTTTTCATTAGCAATTTTTTCTATTTCAGAAATAATCTTATTTTTTTGTGATTCAATTTCATAATATCCTTTAGAAATATCTTGTTTATCACTTCTTGCACCATCTAATTCAGAAATAGTTTCAGTAATTTCACTTTTTAAATTTTTCTCTCTTTTTTCATAATTTTCGTAATTAGCTTCTAAAGTACTAATTTCATTACCTATTTCATATTTAGAATCAATGTTTTGTTCAACTTTTTGTTTTTGTTCTTCAATTTCTAATTCTTTTGATGTTAGTTTTTCAGTTAATTTAGCAAGTTCAGCCTCTTTTTCTTTTAGTTCATTTTCAAATTTTTCTTTATTTGTGAAAATATTATTTTTCTTCTCAATTTTTTGTGTTTTTTCATCTTCTAATTCTTTAATTCTAGTTCTAACTTCTTCAATTTCATTAACCAATCTTTCAGTATTTGATTTATTATTTGAAATTCTTTCATTAGCAATTCCAATTTCTGTATTTAATTTTTCAATTTTATTAGTAGCCTCAAAACTTAAATTTTGAACATTTTCAATTTCAATTGTAATTTTATCAATTTCATTTTTTAATTCTTCTTTAATTTTTTGTTTATTTTCAAGTTTGTTTGTTTCATCATCTTTTTGAGAAACCATAATTTCTTCATCTTTTACAATTTGTTTTAATTTTTCTTTATAATTATCAATATTATATAAAAATAAACCAACTTCAATATTTTTCAATTCTTCTCTTAAATCTAAAAACTTTTTAGCTTTTTCAGACTGAATTTTTAATGGGTCTAAATTACCTTCAATTTCAGTTAAAATATCATTTATTCTTAATAAATTAAGTTTTGTTTGTTCAAGTTTTTTTTCAGATTCAGCTTTTCTAACCCTATATTTTACAATACCTGCAGCCTCTTCAAAAATATGACGTCTGTCTTCAGATTTATTACTTAAAATCTGATCAATTTTACCTTGACCAATTATAGAATAACCATCTTTACCAATACCAGTATCCATAAATAATTCTAAAATATCTTTTAATCTACAAGGTACTTTATTAATAAAATATCCACTTTCACCACTTCTATAAATCTTTCTTGTTACAGTAACTTCATTATATTCAATTGGAAGAGCTCCATCAGAATTATCAATAATAATTGAAGCTTCGGCAAACCCTAAAGATTTCCTATTTTGAGTTCCATTAAAAATAATATCTTCAGATTTAGCTCCTCTCAATGATTTCATACTTTGTTCACCAAGTACCCATCTAATGGCATCTGAAATATTACTTTTTCCTGAACCATTTGGTCCAATTACTGAAGTAATTCCTGGTTTAAATTCTAATATTGTTTTATCTGCAAAAGACTTAAATCCTTGCAATTCTAATCTTTTTAAGTACATATCTTTCACCTTTCATCTTTAATTTCCTTTTCTCCACTATTTGCATCATTTTCCATAGATTTTTGAACTGCTTGTACAACTGATTTCAAATTTACAACACCTTCATCTATTTAATATCTGAATATCTACAAAACTCACATAATTTTTTACAAATTATGTATTTGGCATAATAAAGAAACACCATCAATTTTGTAATCTAAAAAACTAGTTAATTCAAACACTTCATTTTGAGTCAGATTTTCATAATAATCACCTAAACTTAAATTATCACTTATTTTTTTTAATGATAATAATGGAATATCATATAAATCACAAATAATTGAAATTGAATGAAGCTCCATATCAAATGCAACATGTTCATTTATATCAGTTTCAGTTACAAAACTTTCTGAAGAATAACATTCTACTGTTTCAAACAATTCTTTACCTTCATCATTTTTAAGAATATCCATTTTTTGACTTCCGTCCTGCTAACATCACATATTTTTCTTCACCCGGAATTTCCCATTCATAATTATAAGACCTAGATATATTAACCCATTTTCCAATCTGTATATCTGTAGACCCAGCATATCCTATATTTACTATTAAATCTGGTTTATCGTTTTTACATAAATATTCTGTTAAATTAATTGCTGTAAATTGTTTTCCTATTCCTGTTATTAATAATCTATCTATTTCACTTTTTTTACATTTTTCAATTTCAGAATTTTGTTCATCTTTTTCTTTATTTACACTTTTTTCCTCAATTTCTGCTGTTTTTTTTATTTCGAACAATTTATTTGATATTTCACTCATACCAAGTTTTTCAGCTATTTGTTTTCCTTCTTTTTCCATTGCACACACAAATAATATATTACTCATTTTAGGCTTCCTTCCTTTCTATTTTAGCAATTTTGCCAACATTGTTATAAAGTTTTTTTTTTATTTCTCTATATAGTTGCTTTTCATTTTTTTGATTATATCATATTAATTTTTAAAATAGAAGAGTTTTTTATTAATCAACAATAAATATTCTTTTGCATTTTAACAAATAAACATATTTTTTATTTTACCAAATATAATTATTAAAACATATTTATTATAAATATTACAATAAAAATTTATAAGAAAGGAATCAATTAAATAGTTTAATATTTTTATATAATTGATTATAGAACACCACAATGATTTTTAAAACACATACACATACCACTTTAAAAAATTTTTTTATAAATGGAATAATTCTAAGCTTAACTTCATTAATACTCAGATGTATTGGAATGTTTTTCAATTCATACATCTCACAAAAAATAGGAGCTGAAGCAGTTGGTTTATATGGACTTGTAATGTCAGTCTATTTTTTTGCAATAACAATTGCATTATCTGGAGTAAATCTTGCAACTACAAAAATTATAACAGAAGAAATCTCTAACACAAAACCTATATACTATGAAAATATAAAAAAGATTATTAGAAAATGTTTAATTTTTTGCTTAATATTTAGCGGATTTTCAAGTTTTCTTTTAATAATATCTGCACCACTAATCTGTAAAACATGGCTTCATAGTAAAATAACACCTATTCCTTTTTACATAATTTCAATTTCACTTCCATTTATCTCAATGTCATCATGTTTATCAGGTTATTTTACAGCACTTAGAAATGCCATAAAACCTGCATCAGACCAGATATTAGAGCAATTATTAAAAGTATTTTTCATATCAAGTTTTTTAAATTATTTTATGCCATGTGGACTTGAATATATATGTATTTCACTTATTCTTGGTAACATAATTTCGGAAATAATTTCATTTTTTTACATATATATATTATACAAACTTGATATTTCAAAAAAGCCAATAACTTTACACAGAAATAATAAATTTTCTTTTGAAAAAAGATTTTTAGAAATTACAATTCCAGTTGGATTAACATCATTTGTTCGTTCTGGATTATCTACAATAAAACAAGTTTTAATACCAATAAATCTTGAGAAAAGTGGAAATAATTGTAATCAAGCACTTGCAAATTATGGATTGGTTTCAGGAATGGCAATGCCTTTGGTTTTATTTCCAAATATCATAATACTTGCTTTTGCAAATTTGCTTATTCCTGAATTTACTGAATTTAAGGCACGTTCACAAAACTTGCAAATATCGAAAATTACTAAAAAAGCTTTAAAATATACATTGTTTTTTTCATTAATAATATCATCAGTTATATTTATATTTGCTTCACAATTAAGTGAATTGATTTATAAGTCATCTAATGTTACAAAATATGTTCAAATTCTTGCACCATTAATTCCATTTATGTATATTGATAATATAGTTGATGCAATTTTAAAAGGGTTAGATAAACATGTGACTGTTTTGAAAATTAATATTATTGATTTAGTTTCTGGTATTTTTTTGATTATAGTTTTAATACCTAAATTTGGTGTTTTGGGATATGTTTTTACAATTTATTTTAGTGAAATTTTGAATTGTGGATTAAGTTTTTATGTTTTAGCGCGTGAATTGTGTGGGAGTCATTGAAAATAAAGAAATTCGCGGCTATTATCTGAGAAACTTAGAATGATTGGTCTCACAAATAAATAAGAGAAGAGTGGTATAATTACGATGGAGCACAGACGCGCAGTTTGGCAAGGTTTGTTAAAAACCGCAAAAGGTATATCAATACATAAATATTTAACGTTACCAAAATACCTTTTGCTTTTTAACAAAGCCGAGCCAGCAAGTCTGCGGAATGTAATTATACCACTCTTCTCTTATTTATTTGTGAGACCAATCATTCTAAGTTTCTCAGATAATAGCCGCGAATTTCTTTATTTGCAACGACCACACACAACTCTAAACTTTTAATGTGATCCTGCCTCTAATTCATCTTGTAAATTAATAGTAATCACACTACCTTCTTCTAAGTTAGTTCCAGCAATTGGATCTTGACTTACAACTTTGCCAGACCCAACAATTTTCACATTCAAATTCAAGTTTAACAAAGTATTTTTAGCTTTAACAGCTGTAAGTCCCTTAAGTGATGGAACTTGTACAGAAATTCTGTCATTATTTTTACTTGAATATAATTTAACAACAGCACCTTTCAATAAATCAGTTCCTGGTTTTGGAACTTGTTCAGTAACAATTGAATCATCATCACTTGTTGTATTAAACTTAAATCCTGCATTTTCAAGCACTTTTTTTGCTTCTGATACAGTTTTATTTCTAACATCAGGTAATTTACTTGTTTGTAAACTATTATATGGATCTGTTGGAGTTGTTGTAATTGTAGAATTATTTGAAGGTATTTCTAAATATGGTAATACTTCTGATAATACTTGTGCAACAACTGGTGCTGCAATTTGTCCACCATAATTATTACTTTCATTAGGACCATATAAAGTTAATAAAACAGATACTTTTGTATTTTCAACAGGTGCAATTGCAAGAAATGATGCTACATTTCCTTCTTCTTCTTTTCCAGGTGATGGTTCTGATGTACCAGTTTTTCCGCCAATACTATATCCTGCAACTTGTCCATATTTTCCTCCACCTTCAACAACAACTGATTCCATCATACTTCTCACCTGTTCTGCTGTTTCAGCTGATACAACTTGTCTTACAGATTTTGGTTCAACAGTTGTAATAGTTCCAGTATCAGTATTTTCAATAGATTTTACAATTCTTGGTTGCATTAATACACCATCATTTGCAATAGCACTAACAGCTGTAATCATTTGTAAAGGTGTAATTGTAAATCTTTGACCAAATGAAATTGTTGCAAGTTCAACAGGTCCAACTTTATCTAAACTATGGAATGTTCCTACTGCTTCACCTGATGTTGCAATTCCTGTTTTATCAAATAATCCAAATGCTTCAAAATATTTATATAAAATATCTTTTCCAATTTTTGCACCTAATTGCATAAATGCAGGGTTACATGAATGTTCTAATGCTTCTCTTAAAGATTGATATCCATGTCCTGATGTTTTTGCACATTTTATTATTGTACCATAAATATCTTGTAAACCATTACATGAGAAAATTCCTGGTGTGTCTGTTTCAACCAAATTCTCTTCTAAACCAATTGCTGCAACTAATACTTTAAAAACTGAACCTGGTTCATATGTATTTGAAACAGCAGGATTTCGCCACATGTTTTGTAATGCTGAACTTCTTGCAGATGATGACATAGATTCCCAATCTTTAGACAATTTTTCATTTGGAGAAAATGGTTCATTTAAATTATAATCTGGATATGATGCCATTGCCAAAATATCTCCAGTACTTGGATCCATTACAATAATATTTCCACCACGTTTACAATTATTATCTGCAACTGCTTGTTTTAGGTATTTTTCTGCTATTGTTTGAATATTATAATCTATTGTTAATGTTATATTACTTCCATTTTGTGCTGGAATATAATTTTCATCATTACTTGAGATTATATCTTGTACAGCATCTTGTGATGTTGTTATTTTTCCTGGAGTTCCTGTTAATACTGAATTCCAGTAATATTCAATTCCTGCTAAACCTTGATTATCATTACCACAAAATCCTATTAAATTTGATGCTAAATTATTATAATAATAATATCTTTTTGTATCTGTATCAATATTAATTCCAGTTGTAACTTCATTTTCATTCATCCATTGTTTTAGTTTATTAATCTTATCTTCCTCAACTTTTTTAACTATAGTTTGAACAGCACTTGTACTTGTCACTTTTGCATATACATCATTATAATCAAGTTCAAAAATCTCTGAAAAAGCTTTTGCTACTTTTTGTTGCAATTCTGCAGTTTTTTCTGGAGAATCCTCAACAATAAATTTGCTTGGATTAATTGTAACTGTATCAACTTTAGCACTTATTGCAAGAGGTTTTCCTGTTGAATCATAAATTGCTCCTCTATTTGGGCTTATAATTCTGCTTGTTGTTTGTTGTTTTGTTGCCGCTTCTTTCAATTCTGGACCTCTTACAAATTGAAGATATCCTATTCTAAATATAAGTGTTATTAATAAAAATACAACTAACACAATGAAAAAAAATAACCTTTTTGATTGTCCTAATTTATTTGAGTTATCATTTTTATCATGTATTCTATCTTTTTTGTTTTTCTCTCTTTTAGTTTTGTCATTTCTTTTTGTTTCCTCAAATTCATTTATTTCTTCATATCTTCCTATTTCACCATTTCTTCTTATCTCTTCATTTCTTTTTAATCTTTGCAATCTTTCTTTTGCCCTTTTAGCTGCTATTCTTTTTTTCTTGTTTCTTTCTGCACTTACTTTTTTATTTTTTTCTTTACTTATTTTCTTTTGTACTTTTTGAATAGCCTTTTTTCTAGCCTGTTCTTTATTTTTATTTATCTTTTTTTTCTTATTGTTTGACGTCATGTCTCACCATCTTTTCTATAGTTTAATATTAAAAATATTTTATAGTATGTATAATTAAATGTCAATCCATAATTCCTAAAATCACTTTAGGCTTTTCCACAAAATTTTCACTAATACTAAAGCATTTACCAAATTTATCAATAGCCTCTTTCATTTTTTCTTCATCATTAGCATGAATAATTCCAATAATTTCACCTTTTTGAACTTCATCACCAATTTTTTTATTAATAATTAATCCAACCTGATTATCAATCACATCTTCTTTTCTAACCCTACCAGCACCAAGATTACATGAAATTTTTCCTAATTCTTCAGCTTGAATTTTTTCAATATAACCTGATTTTTCAGAATAAACAGGTATTATAAATTTAGCATTTTCAAATAATGATTCATCATTAATATATGAAACATCTCCTCCCTGATTTTCAATCAATTCCAAAAATTTCATATATGCTTCTCCACTATCAATACATTCCATCATTCTTTTTTTATTTTCTTCAATATCATCACCATTACCTGATAATTTAATCATATAGCTTCCTAGCTCTAAAACAACTTGTTTAACATCATCTTCCATATCACCTTGAAGAGCTTCAATTGCTTCTATTACTTCTAAAGTATTTCCAATTGAATATCCTAGAGGTTCATCCATATTTGTTAAAATACAAACTGTTTCTTTACCTGCTAATTTTCCAATATTAATCATTGTTTCAGATAATTTTTTTGCATCTTCCATATTTTTCATAAAAGCACCATTTCCAACAGTTACTTCCAAAACAATTTTATTAGCACCTGAAGCTATTTTTTTACTCATTATACTTGATGCAATTAATGGAATATTTTCAACACAACTTATTGAATCTCTTAATGCATATATTTTCTTATCAGCTGGTGCTAAATTTAGAGTTTGTCCCATTAAACTTATTCCAATTTTTTTAACATTTTCAATAAATTCATCTACTGAAATCTGAGTATTATAACCAGGTATTGATTCTAATTTATCAACAGTTCCTCCTGTAAAACCAAGACCCCTTCCTGACATTTTTGCAACAGGAACACCTAATGCTGCAATAATTGGCATTAAAATTAAAGTAATTTTATCACCAATTCCACCTGTACTATGTTTATCAACAACATTTTCTCCTAGGCTAGACAAATCTAAAACTTCTCCAGAATATGCCATTGCTAAAGTCAAATTTGTAATTTCTTCATTATTCATTCCATTTAAATAAATTGCCATTATTAATGCTGCTGCTTGATAATCAGTAATTGTCCCATCTGTATATCCTTTAACAAAAAATTCAATTTCTTGTTTTGACAATTCTTTTTTGTCCCTTTTTTTTGCAATTATTTCCAATATATTCATTTACATCATTCCTCTCCCACAATATTTTTAACAAAACTACGTCTATGTAAAGGACATAATCCATATTCCTTAATAGCCGCAATATGAGCAGCAGTCCCATATCCTTTATGTTGAATAAAATTATATTCTGGATAAATCTCATGCCATTGTCTCATAATTCTATCCCTAGTAACTTTAGCAATAATTGAAGCAGCAGCAATAGAATAACATTTAGCATCACCCTTAATAATAGACTCATATGGAACCCCACAAGTATCAATACCCTTTAAAGCATCAACCAAAATAATATCAGGTCTAATTTTTAACCCTTTAACAGACTCAGTTAAACCAGCCTTTGTAGCATTCAAAATATTAACCCTATCAATTTCCTTTTGATCAACAATTCCAACACTATAACTAATAGCATTTTCAATAATCTCATCATAAAGTTTCTCCCTTTTCTTCTCAGAAACCTTTTTAGAATCATTTACCCCCTCAATCATAGAATCCCTAGGCATAACAACACTTGCCACAACAACAGGCCCAGCAAGAGGTCCACGTCCAGCCTCATCTATTCCACAAATATATTTTACATTACCATGTTCATATATATCTTCTTCTATCTTTTTCAACTCTTGTAATCTTAATAGTTCTTTTTCTTTCATAATAATTATCCTTTCTGTACAATTGGGGACGCGTCCCAATTGCACACATTGTGCAACCTGGGACGGATTCTACTTTTTGTTCCCATAATTTTTTCATATAAATTTAGTATATATTTTATATCTTCCTATATAAATATTATCAATCCTATTCAATTTTTTCTCAATTACTATTTTCAGTAGTATTTGCACTGTTTTCAGCTTTATCTCCGCTATTTTCCGCATTTTCTCCATTATTTTCCTGTTCCTCAGATTGTTTTTGTTCTCCAGATTGTTCTACTTTAGCAGGTTCAGGTGATTTTTCCAAATCACTTATTTTATAACACCACATTCCATTTTGATTTTCATATCCATCAGTATAAATAACTTCAAAATTATCATAATTCACAATAAAATATCCAGAATACTTACTTACTAAATCATTTAATTCAAGCTTTTCCAAACATCCGTGAATCTAATAAATAGTATTTTTCATACTCATTTTCATCAATAACTTTTTTATCAAAAAAAGTCTTTAAATCAATTCCTTCTGGTAATTGGTTTAACTGATACCCTAGCAATGGATTTTCATCTTTATTCATTCCATTATTCCCTTTTAAAATTTCTATTTTAGCCCTTACTAGCAATAAATCTGCCTGAACATCTTTTACATTTTCCTTTTTTATAAAATCTAATGCATATCTTATACCAAACACTGCAACAACAGCTATTACAACAATTGCAACAACAAGTTTTATTGAACTTTTTCCATCATTTTTTTTTGCCTTTTGTACATAATTATTCATTTTTAACTTCATTCCTTTCATCTTTTCTGGATTATATTATACATTTTAAAAAAAATCAATGGTGGAATTGTGTATAAATCAAAACAAAATCACCCAGTTTTCAAATGTCTCAAAATTATCCAACAACAAATATTCACATTTTTTTCACAAAACTTTCACAAAAATCTTGTATTATATAATCATATTGAGGTATTATATAAAAAAGGAAGGAATGATATTTATGGATGATAATGAATTTTTTAAAACAGTACCTTCAAATCCAAAGTCAAAACAAAAAATAGGATTTTTCAAAGGTATTTTAGTACCATTTACCTCAGGACTATTAGGAACAATCCTAGTTCTAGGAATATTTATAAAATTTCCAATAATTCAAGATAAAACAAAAGAAGCTTTAGGAATAAATTCCCAATCTACTACTACATCTGAAGAAAATGATAAATCAAATTCTTCAAAAGAAACTCAACAAGTTGTTAATACAAATTTAGTTTCTCTAGAAAATTATTCTGATACAGGAATTTATGCAGCAAACAAAGTATTACCATCAATTGTAGGAATTACTGTTGAATACACAGTAAATTCTCCATATTATGGATACTCAATGCAATCAACAGCATCAGCAACAGGTTCAGGTGTAATAATTTCTGAAGATGGCTATATCTTAACAAATAATCATGTTGTTAATACAACTTCAACATCATCATTTTATGAAGTTAGTGAAGCTAACAAAGTTACAGTAAAATTATATAATGATGAAACAATTTATGATGCAAAAATTGTTGGAACAGATGCTACAACTGATTTAGCAGTAATAAAAATTGATAAAACTGATTTACATGCTGCAACACTTGGTGATTCTGATTCAATACAAGTTGGAGAATTTTCAATGGCAATTGGAAGTCCTTTAGGAATGGATAGTACAGTAACAGCAGGAATTATAAGTGCTAAAAGTAGAATAATTGAATCAGATGGTAAAAATTATACAGTAATTCAAACTGATGCTGCAATCAATTCTGGAAATAGTGGTGGAGCTTTGATAAACTCAAAAGGAGAAGTTATAGGAATTAATACTTTAAAACTTTCAGGAACAGGAATTGAAGGAATTGGTTTTGCTATTCCTATAAATTCAACTATTGATATTTATGAACAATTAATTTCAGAAGGAAAAGTAAAAAGGCCTTATATCGGAATTTCAGGTAGAGATATTGATGAAAAACTTGCTAAACAATATAATCTAGTTGAGGGTGTTTATATTGTTTCTGTTGAACAATTTTCTGCAGCTGAAAAAGCTGGTTTAAAAGCTTATGATATTATTACTGAAATTGATGGAAAAGAAATTAAAACTATGGATGAATTAAATGAAATAAAAAATTCTCATAAAATTGGAGATACTGTTTCTTTAAAAGTTTATAGAAATTCTAAATATGAGGATATTAAGCTTACTTTAGGTGAACAACCTTAATAAAAAATTTGGGTATGAGTTAATTTCGATTCATACCCAAATTTTTCATTTTTCTCTAAAGTCCAAAACTTACTCCCAAAGCATTATTAATCTTATTCATAACAATAACATCATCAATATGACCAATTTTCTCTTTTAATCTACTTTTATCAATTGTACGAATTTGCTCAGTAAGAACAACCGAGTCTGCCTTTAATCCATTATTTTCAGAACCAATTTCTATATGAGTAGGTAATTTATTTTTTCCAGTTTGAGATGTAATTGCAGCAGCAATTACAGTTGGACTGTGCTTATTTCCAATATCATTTTGTATTATTACAACAGGTCTTATCCCACCCTGTTCAGAACCTACAACTGGGCTCAAATCCGCATAAAACATATCTCCTCTTTTAACTATCATTTTAATCACTCCCACTATTTCTCTAAATAAAACAATATCAATTTATATATTTAAATATTAGTCAGATAAAAATGTAGTTAATATTCTATTTTTATTAATTACCACTTATAGTTTATATATCACATGATTTTACAAAATCTGTTTTAAAAGCTAATACATTTTCTCTATTTAAACTACCAATTTCTATCTTATTATATGTTATGTAGATTCTACTCTTGTTGTTCTCATCCTCAATGACCAATTTTGTAACTTTATTAGCATTTCTGTCTATATATAGCTTTTCTTTTGCAGAATATTTGCTATTATCTCTTTTAGTTTCCATTACAATTATCCCATTTTCCTCATTTATTGTTCCACCATTATTTCTATAGTTTTGTGAAAAATCGCTTAACCATAAAACATTATCAGCTAAATATTCATAATTTTCATAAATAGTACTTAAATTCAATTTTGTATTTGAAATTTCTAAATTAGATCCATCATATTTAACTGTCAATCCCTCAATATTTTTTGGTTCTATTACCTGTTGACTTGCTATATTTGGACTGTAAAATTTTTGGTTAATAATATACTTGTTTTTATTTTTATTAGATTCTATTTCTACTTCTATTTCAGCATCATAAGAACTAATATTTAAAATATAATCTTCAACCTGTGTTAAGGTTTTGTCACTTATATTATTTCCAGTTTGAATTTTTTTATAATTGATAATTTTAAAAATTGTGAAACTTAAAATGAAAACTGTTGTTAATATAACAACTATTATTAATATTTTCTTATTTTTCATATAATCAATTCCTTCCTTGATTTTATTTAAAGCCTAAAACCTTGATAAATAACGAAATTAGGACGGTTCTATTTAGGCATATTTATTAATCTTATAAATTATTATTCATAATTTAATAAAATATGCTCAAACAAAATCGTCCATTTTATATAACAATCATATTTTCTAAATATATTTAATTAATCTTTAAAATACTCCTTAAGACACTCTTCTAGCTCACTTCTATTTTCAATACAATTAACCCTAGCTCTAAATTTAGAAGCATCTTTTCCATTTTTTATGTACCATCCTAAATGTTTTCTCATTTCTCTGATTCCTGTAATCTCACCTTTTTCCTGAATTTCTAAATTTAAATGTTTCAAAATAACTCTTAATTTTTCTTTATTTGATATATTTTTATAAGATTCTCCATTTATAATTTCATCAAAAATCCAAGGATTTCCAAGTGCTCCTCTACCAATCATAATACCATCAACACCTGTTGTTTCAAACATTTTTACTGCATCTTCTAAACATGTAACATCACCATTTCCAATTACAGGAATTGATACACTTTGTTTAACTTTTTTTATACTATCCCAATCTGCAATTCCTGAATAAAATTCGGCTCTAGTTCTACCATGAATTGTAATTGCTGAAGCTCCAGCTCTTTCAATAACTTGAGCTGCTTCAACTGCAACAATATTATTTGAGTCCCAACCTTTTCTTATTTTAACAGTAACAGGAACTTTTGAAACTGAAACAACTGATTTTACTATTTCTTCAACCAATGGTAAATTCAATAATAGTTTACTACCATCACCATTTTTCACAACTTTAGGTGCTGGACATCCCATATTAATATCAACAATATCTGCAATTTCACTAACATATTTTGCTGCATATTTCATTGCTTCAATATCATTTCCAAAAATCTGAGCACTTATAGGTCTTTTCTCACCTTCCATATTAAGCAATAAATCTGTTTTTTTATCATCATAATATAAACCTTTTCCACTTACCATTTCAGTACAAACTAATCCTGGATTAAACTCTTCACAAATTATTCTAAAAGGTCTATCTGTAATTCCTGCCATTGGTGCTAATAATATATTATTTTTTAATTCTACATTTCCTATTTTTAATGGTTTAATATATTTGTTTTCCATATTTTTCAACTTTTCCTCCAATTTTTAGACAACCATTTTCATATTTTAATTTCATACATATTTTAATTTCTTATATAAATTTCATATTTCATGTATATTTTAATTTCATATTTTTTTCAATATTCTAATTCAATATTTTTCTTTTGCATTTCTATTCAATAAACAACGATTTTTTTCTTCTAGCACTAATATTTAAAACCAAACCAATTAAAATCAAATTAGTTAATAATGAGCTTCCACCATAACTTACAAAAGGTAATGGAACACCTGTAATTGGCAATAATCCCATTGTCATACCAATATTCTCAACCATATGAAAAACAAAAATTCCTGCAATACCAATTGCAATATATGAACCTTTATCATCTTTAGCAGTTTTAGCAATATAAATAATTTTCGTAATCATAAAAACATATAAAACTATTATCAATCCAGCAGTTATAAACCCCATTTCTTCTCCTATTACAGAAAAAATAAAGTCAGTTGTTTTTGGATATAAATACCCTAATTGTGTTTGGTTTCCTTGTTTTATACCCATTCCAAATAATTGCCCTGAGCCTATTGCTAATTTTGATTGAATTATATTATATCCTGACCCTCTTGGATCTATATCTGGATTTAAAAATACGTCAATTCTTATTTTTGCATGTTCTGGTAATACCAAAAAATATAATAAAGGTAATGCAATAATTATTAAAATTAATGATATTATTATATATTTTCGATTAATTCCAGATGTATATAACATAAATATTGTTGCAACAACAAATGCAATTGCTGTTCCATAATCTGGTTGTTTTATAATTAACAAAATTGGAATTGCAACAACCAATAAACTTAATCCTAATTTTATTGGTTTACTTATTTGATCTTTTCCATTTTCCTGAATTTTAGATATTGTTAATGCTAATGTTAAAATTACAAAAATCTTTGCAAACTCAGACGGTTGAATAGATACAGGTCCCATAATAAACCAGCTTGTTGCCCCATTTATAGGTGAAGTAAATAATACTGCAATCAATGAAATTAAAATTATTCCATATCCAATTGGTGCAAATTTAATAATTGTATTATAATCTAAAACAATAATTCCAATCATAACAGGAATACTAATTCCAAGCCATACCAATTGTTTTATAAGTTCATCATTTCCAGACCCCTGTGTTGCAGAATATAATGCTACACATCCTATTAAAATTAAAATAGATACACACACTAAAATAGACCATTCTATATTTTTTAGTAACTTTTTATTCAAATTTCTATTACATGATTATTTTTTATAATCATGTTCTCCTCTCTATTAAATTTTTAATCTATACTATTATACCCTATTTTCTTTGAAAAAGGAACACTCTTCTAAAAAATATTTAGTGGACAGTTGGGGACGCGTCCCAATTGCTCAAATGAGCAATTAGGACGCGTCCCCGATTGTCTATTATTATTTTTTTAAATTAATACCTTTTTTAGTAATTTTCGATTTTAATAAATGATTTAATTTTTTTTTATTTTGTAATAACTTTACATTTGTACTATATCTATTTCTATATACATCTTTTATTGACTCGTCTTTTATTAATATATTCAACAAAATCTCTAGTTTCTTTTTATTTTTCTTTTCTAATTTTAATTTTTCAAAATCATTTAAAAAATTTTTTTCATGTTCTGTTCTCTTCTCAACACATTTTTCTTGTATCTCTGATAATTTTTGTGCTGCGACTAAAATATTACCATATAAATTTATGTTTTGAATCCACACATCAGGTTCTATAGTTCCATTAGATAATCTAAATTCTATTGTTCCTTTAGTATTTGGTAATATATTTATAAAATTAATTCCCTTTGCTCTTGTTCCTTGAAGTTTTACTATTTCTTTTTTTATTTGTTCCAAGCTTATGTCTTTCTTTATAGAATATTTTTCCAAAATCTTTGATATTGGACTTGAATACTCAATTCCTCTTGGCGTTGAACCTTCCTTGTTACCGATAACATAAAAAATATATTCTGCGTTTCCCCATATCTCAATTAAATTAATATATGACCTAACATTTTTTAAATAATTACACCCTATATGTATATGCCCTCCACAACTGTCATTTGTATGTTGTCCTATTGTCTTTAATATTTTTAGAATTCTAACTATTTGTTCTGTATTTCTTTCATTAGTCTCATCCAATATTGGCGAAATAATTTCTATTCCATTTTCACCACTTATATCTTCCTTTACGCTATCATCTTGTTTTATTTCCCAATTTTCTAAATTTATTGCTGATTTTTTTATTCTGTCAGAATATCTCCCAACTGTTTCTATTTCTATTCCAATTGTCATATTTTCTGGTAAATCTATTATGCATTCATTTTTAATTTTATTAATTACACCATTTTTGTTTATTGCATTTTTTAAAACGTTAATATCTCCCAATTTAAAAATATACTTATTATAAATATATTTGGTTATATATTCTCTATCCTGAGTTAATAGAATTAAATTCGTTAAATCAGCTGATTTTAATTTAAGTCTTTCACTGTTTTTTATACAAAATTTTATATACTCTTGATTTTCTGTATTTATTATTAAATCAACTATATTTTTCGAATCAAGTTCTTGATTTATTTTTGAATCTATATATTTCTTATTATATTTATCCTCTCCAGTAGATTTTATTAAATATGTTATATCTTCTTTGGTCAAACCAAGATCAGTCGCATTACAAATACTTCTTTTTGTATATTCCTCATCCTCTAAAAATTCGATTAGTTTAGTTATTATGTAAGAATCTAGATTAAGTTTTTTACAATTTTCTATGCAATCTATTATATATTCTTTATCATTAGTAAACTTTATTAATTCTGCCACATAATAAGAACTTAATTTAAGTTTACTTCTTTTATTTATGCACTTAATAATGTAATTTTTATCATTTGTTGCCTTTATCAATTTTGATAAGTGATATGATGCTAATCTCAATTCATCTTTCTTTTTTACACATCTTTTTATATATTTTACATTATTAATTTTCTTAATTAATTTTACAACACACGATGATCCTAAATTTAACTTTTCCCTATTTTTTATACACTTCTTTATATATGATTTATCATTGATTTCAATTATTAAATCCGTAATGTACTTACTATCAAGTTGTAATTCAAACCAATTATTAATTATTTTTTTCTTTTCATTTTTATATTCAACTTCATTGTGTATTTCTTTATTCATAAGCTTAGCCTTTCCTTAAAATATTAAATAAGTGTAGTTCGAAATGAACTACACTTACATTTAAATTTCTTCTACTTTCATAAGATTTGTTAATTGTTTTCCACATTTAGGAAATCCACCTGTAATAATTATTTTATCTCCTTGTTTTAAATTAAATTCTTTTTTTGCATGTTCTTTTACAGTTTTGATCATTTCATCTGTATTACTATTATTTTTTACGACAACAGGATATACTGCATAACTTAAGGCTAAAGATCTTGCAATTGTTTCAGTTGGAGTTGCTGCCATAATCAAACTTTTTGGTTTTAAATTACTAATAACTTTTGCCGTATCTCCTGTTTCAGTTGAAGCAACTATTAGCTTAGTATCTAAAAATTTTGATGCATTTATAACACTATTAGCAACAGTTTCTGTTACTGTACTATCTCTATCACTGGCAAATTGTTTATTATAATCATAATATTGCTCTGCTTTCTCACATATTTGAGCCATAAATTTAACAACTTGTCTAGGATATTTACCTACTGTTGTTTCACCTGACAACATAACAGCATCTGTACCATCTAATACAGCATTTGCAACATCTAATACTTCTGCTCTTGTTGGTCTTGCACTATTTATCATAGAATCAAGCATTTCTGTAGCAACTATAACTGTTTTTCCCTTTTCTCTGCATCTTTTTATTATATTTTTTTGATATATTGGCAAATTTCCTATATCTATTTCGTCTCCTAAATCTCCACGACCTACCATAATTCCATCACTAACTTCAATAATTTCCTCTAATTTGTCATAACCTGTTTGACTTTCTATTTTAGAAATTATTTTAATATCTGTTCTATTAAATTCTTTTAGAATTTTTTTAACTGCTAATACATTTTCTTTTTCAGTTACAAATGATAAGAATATAAAATCACAGTCATTTTTACATGCATATATTAAGTCATTTTTATCATCTTCACTTATAAACGGAATATTCAAATGAATTCCCGGTGCACAAATGCTTTTCTTGTTTCCTAATTTTCCTCCATTTATTATTTTACATGTAACTCCATCTTCTTCTTTTGAAATAACTTCAATTTTCATTAATCCATTTTGCAACAATATATAAGAACCAATCTTTAAAGAATCGAGTGCTTGTGGATGATTTACACTAATTCTTTCTTCATTTCCTAATACATTTTCCTTTACAACTCTAATTATTTTTCCTTCAACTAAATCAATTTCATTGTTTTCTAGCATACCACTTCTAAACTCAGGACCTTTTGTATCATATGCAATAGCAATTTGTTCACCAGTTATTTTTCTAACCTCCTTAACAGTATTAGTCACAGATACTTTTTCCTCAACTGTAGCATGTGAACAATTAATTCTTGCAACATTCATTCCATTTCTTACCATATCAGTCATTATTGATATATTATCACTAGCTGGTCCAATACTACATATAATTTTTGTTTTTTTCATAAAAATTTCCTCCTTAATCTTTGTAAAAGCTGGGTTAAGTTCTTTTACCTCTTTCATGTTTGATTTATATAATAATTCCTAATAAATTAGAAATTTTATATTATTTTTTATCATTAGAATCTATTGTTTCTAATTCGAAATTAAAATATTTTGATAATTCATGTGTCAAATTTATCGCTTCTTCTCTTGTTTCTCCAGTAACAGACATATGAGAATGTGACATTGTTTGATGGCTCTTTTTTATTATGTCTCCATTTTTTCTATATAAATATAATTTTATTAAATTTGGATGATTTATTACTTTTTCTAAATTTTCAAAATGCATATTTGTTATTTTAGCATCTTTTTGTATTAATGAATAATATAAATAAGATGCTATAACTTTTTGTTTTTTAAATTTCTTATATTTCGGTTGCTTTCCTAATGATATGTCTATCAAAGCATGCATCATATTTACACCAGTTGAATTCAATACTGACTCAAAAATTGGTCCTCCTCCCATTCTTGCACCAGTTTCAAGTATATATAATTCATTATTTTCTGTTAATCTATATTCTGTATGCGTAAGCCCATAATTTATGCCTAATGCTTCATTAGATTTTTGAGTTGTCTCAATTATATATTGTTGCATATTTTTAGAGAAACTGGCCGGTGTGCAGAAAAAAGCTTCTGGGAATATATTTATTTCTCCAGACATTTCTTTTTCATGTATTGCAAGTACATCTGTTTTTCCATCAAAAATTACAGATTCAACACTCATTTCTATTCCATCAATATATTCTTCTACAAGAATAATTCTATCACCATACTTTTTTACTGTTGAATCATATATGCTATCAATAGAGTATATATCTTTTATATCTTCTTTTAGTTTATCAAATGATTTTCTTAACTCATCTTCATTATTAATCTTTACAACACATATGCTTCCTCCACCTATTATTGGTTTTAAAACAATAGGATATCCATTCTTTATCGCAAATTCCTTTGCTTCATTATACTCAGAAATCAATTCATATTTTGCTACTTTTATTCCATTCTTTTTGTATGCTTCTTTCATCTCAAATTTATTTCTTGCTCTATATGAAGTTTCGATACTTATATACGTTAAATTCAATTCTTTAGCTATTGCAGCTGCAGTAGGTACAGCATGTTCAACTATTGCAATAACACCATCAATATGAATCATTTCATTTATTTCTTTTGCTTTTTTTATAGATTCTTCTATATTACGCACATTTGCTTTAAAATACATATCTGCATAGTCTAATTCCCATGTAGGATCATCCATCATTAAAATTAAATTAATTCCGTATTTTTTTAATTCCTGAAAATGTTTTTTTCGACTTGGATTTTGTAAATTCACTACCAATATATTTTTCTTATCCTTTTCCATTACAATACTTCCTCTCCAAATAAATACAATTTTTTATATTCTTAAACCTTTTTATTTGTTTTTACTTTTTTTATTTCAGCTATCTCTTTATTTATAACCTTTGCGCAAAATTCCACATCTTCTTTGTTCACATTTAATGAAATTATTGCTCTAACAATATACTCATTATATGGATACAACAAAATGTTTGATTTTTTACAAATTTGTACAAATCTTTCTGCCTTACAATTTAGACTTTTAATATTAATCATCAGTATATTTGTCATTGGTTCATTTATTTCAATATCTGGGTTTTCCTTTTTTATAATATTATATAAAATTCTGGTGTTTTTATGGTCTTCTTTCAATCGTTCAACATTATGTGTTACAGCATACAATGCTGCCGCTGCCATAAATCCAGATTGATGCATATGTCCTCCATACCATCTTCTATATAATCTTGCTTTTTTCATAGTATCTCTATCTCCCATAATAATAGAGCCAAACGGTGCTCCCAATCCTTTAGAAAAAGACATAGTTATTGTGTCTGTATACTTAGCATATTCCCTAGGTTGTTTTCCTGTAGCTACACATGCATTTAAAATTCTTTCTCCATCTAAATGTACATTAATTCCCCTGTTTTTACAATATTCATAATCTTCTCTTATCACGTCCAAAGGTACTACATTTCCACCATGTGTATTTATTGTGTTTTCCAAGAATAGCAATTTAGTATTTGTAAATGTCCCTCCATGCATTTTACTATGTAATCTTTCTTCTATATCAGAAACATGTATTATACCATCCTTGGTTTTGCAAGTATTTAAAATAACCTTTCCAATATCACATGTTTGTGCTCCTTGAAAATAATTTATGTGATAACTTTCATCTGTAATTACTTCATCTCCTGATTTTGTCCAACATCTCAGTGCCACTTGATCGCTCATTGTACCCGAAGGCATAAAAACACCTTCTTCTTTACCAAATAATTTTGCACAATATTCCTCTAATCTATTTGTATCTATATCTTCTGAATATCCCTGTTCTCCCACTTCTGCCATATATATAGCTTTTCTCATTTCTTCTGTTGGTAAAGTACATGTGTCACTTCTTAAATCATATCTTTTTTTCATCTATATTACCCTCCATAAATAGCAGGAAATAAACAAAAAGCATCATCATTTTCTATGTTAACATCTAAATCCTTGCAATTTTCTCCATTTTTTGTTACAATTAAAGCTATTTTTTCTATTTCTTTCATTTTTTCTTTTTCAATGTTTTTTTCTAATAATTCTTTTAAGCTTTTTTCACTTGAAAAAACAAACTCATCAAAACTTTTTTCCATTATTTTTTCGACACTTAAAAAATATTTTACTGTTATCTTCACTCTATCTAATCCTCCTACAAAGCTATTTTAACATTTTACTACATGAATTTCATTTTCGACTTTTGATTCATAAAAAGCTCTCACTTTATTTTTACTTTTATCTGAATTTATATATATTATAAAATTGTATAGACCACTTTTTTCTGCCAACACTCCATCCAGTTTAGTTGGTAACTCTTTAGGATATTCCCCTTTCCACGACTTATCATGATGCATATGATATGTACCAATAAATATTTCATTATTAGATATTCCTTTCAAAATTTCTGCAATTTCAACAGGATTTATTGCCCAAGCACGTTCTTCTATATTTAAACCTCCTGGTATTGCATACTTTTTTATTAGTCTATTCATTCTCTCGGACACGTGACTGTCATATCTATAATTTACTCTTAATGGTATAACCTTAGTAATTTTCAAAGTATTTTTAATTTGTTCTCCTATAAGTATTCCAAATGCCTGTTTTTCCTTTGTTTCATTATCTTTATATATTCCTTTTAATTTCCTTATACAATGATTTTCTATTTTTTCTAGATTTCCTTTAGAAATTAGAATTTTTCTAATTGTATATCTTTGTTCCATTTTCACAAAAACAGTCCTTTCTTTTTGAATATTTAATTACTTGAATATCATTTTTCAATGCATTAAATATAACTAACTTTCCAGTCGCTATATCATTCAAATTTAAAATAACTTTTACAACTTCCAGAGCTTGCATACTTGCAATAACTCCAACAGTTGCACCTAATACACCAACTTTTTCCTTTTGATTGTCCATTTTCTTTAATTTACTAATATCTCCCATTACACATTCATAACATGGAGTTTTTCCATTTAAAAGTACTGTAATATATCCTTCAAACTCTCTTACTGTGCCAAAAACGCATGTTTTTTTATACTTTATGCAAGCCCTATTCAAAATTCCCCTCACAGTATAGTTATCTGTACAATCTACTATAATGTCATATTCTTTAACTAGTCTTTCAACGTTACTTTCATTAATTTTTCCTTTAATTCCAATAATTTTTGTAACATTATTAATTTGCTTTAATTTTCTTACTCCACATTTAATTTTATTTTTTCCAACATCATGCTTATTGTATAAAATCTGTCTTTGTAAATTTGTAATATCTACATCATCATCGTCAATTGTGCAAATTTCTCCTATCCCCATTCTAATAAGAAGCGTTGCTACTATTGATCCCAATCCTCCTAAGCCTACAACTAAAACTTTACAGTGCCTTATCTTCTCTTGTCCATTTTTTCCAATATCGTTCATTCGTATTTGCCTTTCATACTGTTCATCTAATTTGTTCAAATTTACACCTCCTTATATTTCATATAACATTGTTAGCAATTTCTTTTATCAGTTATACATAATATAGCATCTTTTTAAATACTTGTCAATATCTTTTCCTCATTAATGTGTTTTTAAATTCATATTTAATGTATATTTATAACCTTTTTGAATATACTATATGTATATGTCTTATTTGTTCTATCCGCATCATTTCGTTTTTAAAGTCATGTATATTTTTTTATACATACTATATATTATTAAAGGTGATAAAATGAAAATTGATAAAATAGAATACAAAATTAACTATGGTGAAAAATTGAAAAAAGCTCGAGAAGCTTTAGGTTTAACTCAAGAAAAGGTTGCTGAACTTTTAGGACTTGGGCCAAGATATATTAGTGATATTGAAAGAAATAAAACAAAAGGAAGTATTGATACTTTGATTAAATTATGTAATTTATATAAATTAACTCCCAACGACCTGTTGAATGAATATATTAACTTCGATGTTTTAACAAATAATATAGAATTATCAGCCTTTTACTCTTTAAATACATCGAATCAAGAAATTATCTTAGATTTGATAAAATTTTACAATCAAAAACAAAAAAGGACATAAGCATAATAAGAAATGTCAATATAATAATTATTATATTGACATTTCTTATTACCCTATATTTTTTAAGATTTTTTCTTTACCTTTCATAATGATTATGTATCTTATTTTCACCAAGAAATTTAATACATATTTTATAATGTACACTCAAATTTTGCAAAAGAAAAAAGGAGATATTACTATCTCCTAATTTTCATATATATTGTGGACAGTTGGGGACGCGTCCCCAACTGTCCACAACTATCCAACTTAATTTGTTTCTTCATCTTTAGCCTTAGGTTTTCTACCTCGTTTAGCTCCAGTACTTGCAGCTTTAACAACTTTTGCAACCTTTGCCTTAGCTGTAGTTTCTTTTTTAGTTGTAGATTTTTTAGCAGAAACTGCTTTCTTTTTATCACTTGCAGTTTTAGTAGTTTTTCTAGTAGTTTTTTTAACTTCTTTTTCTGCTTTTTGTTCTTCCTCTAATTCAGCTTGTTTAGCTTTAGTTATTTCATTACTTTCTTTTTTCTTATCTTCATTAATACCTACAATTGGAATATTTGCATATAAAGCTGGTGCACCTGATGTACCATCATCATTAACTCTATTTTCCAATTTTACATCCATGTCAGTTTCATCAACATCGATATATTTTTTTATTACATCAACAATTTCCATTTTCATCATTTCAAGGAAATCAGCTGATACATTAGCTCTATCTTGCATTAAAACCAAATGAAGTCTCTCTTTAGCAGCATTTTTAGATTTATCAGTCTGTTCTTTTTTTCCTTTTTTCTTAAGAAATGTCGTAAAATTATCTAACATTTTTATCCCTCCAAAAACAGTAATTATTTTCTTCTAAAAGCACCAAATATCTTAGAGAAAAATCCCTCATCTCTACCAGGAATAGTTACATCTAAATTTTCACCTAATATTCTTCTTGCAATTTCCATATAACATTTTCCAGAAGGAGCTTTTTTATTTGATACTGCTGGTTCACCCTTGTTAGTTTGTGTTATGATATATTCATCATCTGGAACAACTCCAATTAATTCAATTGAAAGTAGATCCACAATATCTTCGACATCCATCATTTCTCCTCTTTTTACCATGTTTGGTCTTAAACGATTTATTACTAATTCTGGATTTTTAATTTCAGCTGCTTCTAATAAACCAATAATTCTGTCTGCATCTCTAATAGAAGAAATTTCTGCTGTTGTAACAACAATTGCTCTGTTGGCACCTGCTATTGCATTTTTAAAACCTTGTTCAATACCTGCTGGACAATCAACAATAATAAAATCAAATTCTTCTTTTAACTTATTTGTTAATGCTCTCATTTGTTCTTCATTTACAGCACTTTTATCTCTTGTTTGAGCAGCTGGTAATAAAAACAATTCATCAAAACGTTTATCTCTTATTAATGCTTGTTTTAATTTACACTTTTCTTCAACAACATCTACTATATCATATACTATTCTATTTTCTAATCCCATTACTACATCTAAGTTTCTTAATCCGATATCTGTATCAATTAAAACCACTTTTTTTCCACATAATGCAAGGGCTGCTCCTAAATTGGCTGTTGTTGTTGTTTTACCAACTCCACCTTTTCCTGATGTTATAACAATAACTTCTCCCATTTTATATTTCCTCCTAATACTATTTAAAATATAATTTTTAGAAAACATAATCATTTTTCTAAAACATTAAAATAGTCATATATCAAAAGTTACCTTTTAATAATACAATAAATTTCAAAAAAAGTCAAATTTTTTCAGTTTTTTTATTTTTTCAGTTTTGAATAAAACATTTGGTGACTAGGCAATTTTGTTTCATTTTTACTAAATAAAGCATAAAACTATTGAAAAATGTTCATGATTTATATATAATGTACTAAGATAATTTTATTTTGAATATATATATTTAAAAGGAGAGTGTTTAAATTGGCTAATCTAGAAGAATTAGAAAAATATAAAAAAATACATATGATAGGTATTGGTGGAGTAAGTATGAGTGGAATTGCCGAAATACTTAAACACTGGGGATTTAGTGTAACAGGTTCAGATGCCGCTCAATCTGAATATACTGATGATTTAATATCACACGGAATTCCAGTTACAATAGGACATGATTTAGAAAATGTAGCAAAATCAGATTTAGTTGTTTACACAGCTGCTATAAAACCTGATGACCCTGAACTTGTTAAAGCAAGAGAATTATATATACCAACAATTGAAAGAGGAGATTTTTTAGGATTATTAACAAAAGTTTTTAATGATACAATTTGTGTTTCAGGAACACATGGTAAAACTACTACAACATCAATGATTTCAAGCTGTTTTCTAGAAGGAAAACTTGACCCTACAATTCAAGTTGGTGCATTTTTTAAACAAATAAATGCAAATTATAGACTTGGAAATAGTGAATATTTCATTATTGAAGCTTGCGAATATGTTGAAAGCTTTTTGAAATTTTATCCTAAAACAGAAATAATTTTGAATATTGATAATGACCATTTAGATTATTTTAAAGATATGGAACACATAGTTTTAGCATTCAAAAAATATGTTAAATTATTACCTGCAAATGGTTTACTTGTTATAAATAGTGATGATCCAAATTGTTCAACATTATCAAAATGCACAGAAGCTAAAACAATCACTTTTGGTATGAAAAATCAAAATGCTAATTTTGTTGCAAGAAATGTTACATTTAATAAAAATGGATTCCCTACTTTTGATGTTTATTATAATAATACATTTTACAAAACAATTTCACTTTCAGTTACTGGAATTCATAATGTAATGAATGCTCTTGCATGTATTGGTGTTTGCCATATGTATGGATTAAATAAAGAACAAATCAAAAATGGTTTATTAAAATTTACTGGTGCTCATAGAAGGTTTGAATATGTTGGTGAATTTGGAAATCATGTAAGTGTATTTGATGATTATGGACATCACCCTACTGAAATTCGAGCAACTGCTGAAGCAATGAAAAATACATCATATAATAAATCTTGGGTTATTTTCCAACCACATACTTATAGTAGAACAAAAAACTTATTAACTGATTTTGCTAAAGCTTTGATTTTATTTGATAATATAATTATTACAGATATTTATGCTGCACGAGAAAAAAATACTTATAATATTAGTTCAAAAGATTTAGTCAATGAGATTCAAAAATTAGGTAGAAAAGCTTATTATATTTCAGATTTTAATGAAATTGCTAAATTTGTTAAATCTCATGCTCTTAATAATGATATTGTTTTAACATTAGGTGCTGGAACTGTTACTGATGTTAAAGATTTATTAGTTGAAAATAAATAAACGAAAAAATTTTGAGGTTGCAATTTTGTTTCATTGCCACCTCAAAAATTTTTTTACTATTTAATATCATCTACAGATAAATCAGGATATTCAAACTTAAACCCGTTTTTCGTAATTTGCCCAACAACTTCATGATCTTTATTCATAGTATTGCTACCTTTTAAGAAATATTTATATTTAATTTTATCATTAATTCTACCATTACCAATAATAATAGGATCATCCCAAGTTGTATCAATTGCAAACCATTCATTTTTAATATATACATAGTTCCATGCATGTCTTTCTGTTTTTCCATTTTCATCAGTTGCATAACCTGAAACCAATACACACGGAATATCTAACTCATCCATCAAATATTTAAATGCACGTGCATAACCTTCACATACAACTTTTTTTTCAATCAAACATCCATAAATATTTGAACTATTTTTTCCATTAGTTCCATCATAATCCACATTATCAACAATCCAATCATGAACATATTTCATTTTTTCATAATTGTTTCCACTTGCATTTTTTAATATTTCATCTTTTACGTTTTTCACTTCTAACTCAGCTTTTTCTACTTGTTGTTTACTTGTAAATTCATCTATAAAATATGATTTATTATCACCTTTTCCAATGAAAAATTCATATGTAGTTTTTGAACCTTTTGTTGTCATTTTGCTTACTAGACATACTTTGCTACTATCTAAATAAAAACATTCTGATTTGTCTGCAATAAATGCATCCCATGCATTTTGAAATTCTGTTGCTATATATTGTTTTCCATCTGAACTTGAATTTGCATCATCATTTAAGCTTGGTGGTAATTGGATATTGTCTTCTCCATTTTTTAATTTGTCAATATTATTTTCAATTGATATATATATTTTTTTTGCTGTATTATTTAATTGTTCATAATGATAATGTCTTTGTGCTCCTGTTAAATCTTCTTTTTCTGGGAATTCAATATTATCTGGTATTACAGGTGTTCCATTAACTTTTTCTTGTATATTATCACTTATTAATTGTATTTTTTCTGATGCTGTTTCCATTACTTGTTTTAATTTTTCTGGTTCTATTTTATTTAATATAAAAAATATTATTACTATACTTACTAAAACTATTATCAAAATTTCTAAAAAATGTATAAACCCATTATTTTTTCTTTTTGCCATTTTATCAGCCTCCATAATATTATTTTATCATTTTATGCAATTGGTGTCTATATATTTTTTAATGAATTTATTTTATATTTTCTAAAAAATGAATTAATTATGAACATTCATAATTAATTCATTTTTTTTAGAATATTTTCTTTTTTTATTTAACTTCTCTCATTTGTTTTATCATCATATCTCCAAAAACCGCATACCCCTGAGTTGGATCTTGCACCAAAACATGTGTCACAGCACCGTACAAATCTTCCATCTTGAACAATAGGAGAACCACTCATTCCCTGAATAATTCCACCAGTTTTTTCCAACAATCTTTTATCAGTAACTTTAATCAACATACTTTTATTATCATAATTATTGCTAACATAAATTTTTTCTATCTCAATCTCATACTTATCTTTTTTCCCATTTTCCAATTGGCAAATAATATATGCTTTTCCTTCTTTTATCTCACTTCTTAATGCAACTTCCATTTCCTCTGATTCAGAAATACTTAAATTTTCCTTATTGGTAACATTTCCACATACCCCAAAAGCTCCATTTTTATAAATTTCACCTAATTTTACACTATTTTCAATAGTTCCTCTTATTTCCCCTGGATTTCCCCTTGTACCTTTTTTTATTGAAACTATATTACTTGTGGTTAACTCACCATTTGATATATCAACTATATCCCCTGTGTCAATATCAGTAATTCCATGTCCTAAAGCAGCAAACATTCCTGTTGATGGTTCATAAAATGTTATTGTTCCAACACCTGCAGCAGCATCTCTAACCCATAATCCTAATTTATATTCATTATCATCAGTTTTAACAGGTTTAATTGTAGTTTTGTTTTCATTATCATCTCTAACATATACAATTTCAACTTCATTTCCATTACATTTATTAACATTTTTTACCAATTCTTCTGTATTTTTTATTCCAATATTATTTACCTGAATAATCCTATCTCCTTCTTTAATTCCAGAATTCTCATATGGTCTGTAATCTATATTATCTTCTCCTCTAATTTCTGACATACCAACAACTAAAACACCATCTGTATATAATTTCATTCCTATTGTATTTCCCATTGGTATTACTTTAGTTCTTGGTAATACATTTACATCAATTTTTTTTAATGGAATTGTTCCAAATAAATCTAAACTTAAACTAACATTTCCAACCTTATCTGAAACTTTTTCAGACAGATTTGTAGCTGTTTGCATTATATCATATGCTCCTAAATTCTTTTTGTTAGATTTAATTTCAATACCATATAATGTCTTAAAATTTACTTGTTCACCTTGAAAAACAACAATATTGTTTGGGATTAATGTTATATTACAAACATACACATATATTAGCAAAAAAAATAAAATTAATAAAATTGGTTTAATCTTTTTTCTCATAGTTCCTCCAAATTTTGATTTTTCTATTTAAAATTAGATTACCCAAATTTATTAATTTTAACACTTTTTTATTTATCTTCTTCCTATCATATATCTTCTTTGAAAATTTCGTGGAAAACAATAATTTCCAGAATATTGATTTACCACATTTTGATTTGTTGAATTCTGTTCTTCAGAACTTCTATTACAACAACAGCAACAATCATCTTCATCAGAATCATTACTATTTCCATTATTTGTATTTAATGATCCATTTATACATGGATTATCACTGTTTCGTATTAAACAACATATAAATCTTGTAATTAATGCTGTTATATATGCTATTAATGTATATGCAATTGCAAAAACAAGAAAACTTTCATCAAATGCTGCAAATGTTACTACTAAAAAAATTGCAAAAAATGTTGCAGCAACTAATAATGGCGAATGTATAAGTTTTTGTAATACAATTGCTAAAATTATTGTGGCTACTGGAATTGCAAAAAATAATAATAAATTATTCATAGACATTTCTCCTATTCAAATTTTTATATATATTATTCTTTGCATAATTTTTTGTTACATTTATTGCATTTATTTCTTTTATTTACCTTTATTAAAATTAAAATCTAATATATATTTTATTTTTAAATATTATTAAATCGTAAAATATTTCATGTATCATTAAATCACTTAAATAAATATTTAATTTTAAATGCCATTAAAATAACTAAAGTCACTAAAATTCCACAAAATTAATACTCAACTTTTAACAAATACAATCCCTGTGGTGGCAATGTTTTTCCTGCCATTTGTCTATCACCTGATAAAATAATTTCAGGAATATCTTCAGCCTTAATTTTTCCAAGACCAACATCAACTAAAGTTCCTGAAATAATTCTAACCATATTATATAAAAATCCGCTTCCAGTTAATTCAATATAAATTCTTGAATCATCATGTAATTCAACTTTTGTTTTAAAAATTTTTCTGACACTATTTTTGCTACTAGTTCCACTTGCTTTAAATCCTTTAAAATCATGTTCACCTTCAAAAAATTTAACAGCTTTTTTCATTTCTTCAACATCTAATTTAATTGGAACATGATATTCCTGATTTCTATAAATTGCACTACCATATTCTGAATTATTAATTATATATCTATAAGTTTTTTGTTTACAATTATATCTACTATGAAATCTTTCAGGAACTTCTTCAGCATTTTTTATAACAATAGATTTTTTTACTTTTGTATTAATTGCAATTGGAAATTTTTCAACAGGCATTTTACTATTTGTTTTAAAATTAGCAACTTGCCCTAAAGCATGAACACCTGCATCTGTTCTTCCTGATGCATTTAATTCAATTTTTTCTTCTTTTGTAATTTCTTGAATTGCTCTTTCAATTTCACCCTGAATATTTAATTTATTTGGTTGTTTTTGCCATCCATTAAAATCTTTTCCATCATATTCTATTGTTAGTTTTATATTTCTCATTATTTATATTCTCCATTTATATTTAATTTATATTTTTATTTCTTATATTTTTTTATTATTTATTCTTTATGTATTTTTATAATAAACCTTTTCCAATATTTGTAAAAATTTTTGTTTCTGTTTTAGTGCAAAACACCCTTTCAGGCATTTCCTAAAGGGCGTTTTTCTTTATTTTTTAACTTCAACTTGTTGTTTCCCATTAAACTTTCTTCTAAGTTTATCCAAATTACTATCAACACCATTAACATTATCTAATAATAATTGTCTTAAATTATCTTCATCAATATCAATAATCAATTTTCCTTCTTTAGCAACAGACACTTTTCCAGATTCTTCAGAAACAATTATAACAATACTATCTGTTTCTTTAGACATTCCTAAAGCAGCTCTATGTCTTGTTCCTAAAGCTTTTGAGATATCATTATCATTAGCAAGTGGTAAAATACAAGCAGCAGCCATAATTCTATTTGAACTAATTATAACAGCACCATCATGTAAAGGTGTATTTGGAACAAATATGTTTACCAATAATTGTGGTGAAACATCTGAATTAATCATAACTCCTGTATCAATTATATCTTGTAATTTAATATCTCTTTCCAAAACAATTAATGCACCTGTTTTACTAGCAGCAAGTTCATTTACAGCAATTACAATTTTGTAAATATCTTCTTTATTTTTTGTTTGTAAATCTTTCTCAATTCCAAAGAATTTTGTAATCTTGTTTGTTCCAAGTTGTTCTAATGCTCTTCTAAGCTCTGGTTGGAATATTACAATTAATGCAATAACACCATATGATAAAAATGAAGTTAATATAAAATTCAATATTTTTAAATGCAAAACTGAACTTAATGCTGTAATTACTACATATAACACAATTCCTTTTAAAAGTTGCCAAACTCTAGTCTTTTTAGATGATTTGATAAATTTATAAATTATAAAAATAACAATTGCTAAATCTAAAATTACTGGAATAAGTTTTATTGGGTATTGGTATAATTCATTTAAATATTCTACTATATTATGTTGAAAATATGTATCTATGTTTGATAAGAAATTATCTATCATATTAATTCTCCTATTTCATTTTTCTACTATTTATTATTATACTACCTACATTTTAAATTATTTTTTCTGATGTTTTATTATTATATATTATATTGTTTAATTATCTTATAAAACAAAATATTAATGTTAAACATGAAGAACCTAACATCAATCCTGCTAAAATTCCAGCCATAATTTTTACAAAAATATTATTTCCTTTTGACATAATAATGTCCTCCTTTATATTTAATCTACATTATCATAGTAACATAAAAAATTATTTTTTTCAATGGAAACAAAAATTTTTTTGCAAATGTTTCATTTAATTTCTAAGTTTAGCTCCACACTTATTTTCTACCATTTGAATAATCTTCTCAAATAGTGCTGTAACTTCTTCTTCAGTTAAAGTTTTCTTAGAATCCATAAATGTCAAACTATATGCAATAGATTTTTCATTTTCACCAATATTAGTTCCTGTATATACATCAAAAACTTCAATATTTGTAAGCATACTTCCACCTGCTTTTTTTATTACAGTTTCAATATCTTTAGATTCAACGCTTTTATCTACAACAAAAGCCAAATCTTTTTTAATTGATGGGAATTTAGAAATTTCTTTAAACTTCATTTTACCTGTTCTTTTTTCCAATAATTTATCTAAATTAATTTCCATTACATATACATCATCTTTAGCAATATTGGGATGTAATTTTGCAATAACACCTACAATATCATTATTTACAGAAATATCAGCACTTTGTCCTGGGTGGAATTCTGGAATTTGTTGTTTCATATGAACAAAACTATATCTATTTCCATATCCTAAATAATCCAAAATTTCTTCTGCAATTCCTTTAATAATATAAAAATCCACATTTTGTCTATTTCCTAATCCTAAATAATATTCACCAGACATTAAAACACATAATTTTTTGTTTTCACCATATTCTTCACCTTTTTTGAAAAATCCTTTTCCAATTTCAAATATAGAAACATCTTTGATATTACGTGCTTTATTATATTCATAAGTTTTTACCATTGAAGGAATTAAACTATATCTTAATGTATTTCTTTCTTCTGTTAAAGGATCTAGTAATTTTAAGTTTTCAAAATCATCACTTGTATATTTACTTGCTTCATTTTCTCCAACTAAAACATATGTTAATGTTTCATTTAAACCTAATGATGACATTTTATTTCTAATTTCTCTTGTTGTTTTATCATAAGAACCAGATTTCATTGGTAATATTGGTAATTTTCCCTTAATATTATCAACACCATAAATACGTCCGACTTCTTCAATTAAATCTTCCTTAATTGAAATATCTAATCTTCTTCTTGGAACTAAAACACGAATATTTCCGTCTTCAGCATAACCTGTAAATTTTAATCTTTTGAAAACATCTATTACATCATCTTCAGATAAATCTGTTCCTAAAACATCATTTATATTATCAACTGTAATAAATATTTCTTTATCTTGTTTATCTGTTCTATCATAAATACATAATCCTGAAATTATTGTTGCATCAGCATATTTTTCAAGTAAATGACATGCTCTTTCAACAGCCATATATGTTCTATTTGGATCTAATCCTTTTTCAAATCTATTACTTGCTTCACTTCTTACAATTTTCTTAGATGTTTTTCTTACTTTTACACCATCAAAAATAGCTGATTCTATAATTATATTTTTTGTAAAATTTTCTACCTCTGTTGTTAATCCACCCATAACACCTGCTAAACCAATTGCAGATTGTTCTGTTGCAATTACAATATCATTTTCATCTAAAGTTCTTTCAACTTCATCAAGAGTAGTTAATTTTTCTCCATTTTCAGCCATTCTTACAATAATTTTATTACCTAATCTATCAGCATCATAAAAATGTAATGGTTGACCAACTTCTAACATTACATAATTACTAATATCAACAACATTATTAATAGGTCTAATTCCTGATGCAATTAATCTATTTTTGATAAATGTTGGACTTTCTTTTATTGTAACATTTTCCACTTTTTTAGCTAAAAACAAACTACAATTATCTGTTTTAATATCAATTTTAAATGAATTTGTTACATTATATCCTGATTCACTATGTGATAAATCTATTGTTTTAACAGGTTTATTATAAATAGCTCCAACTTCATAAGCCATACCTAAAATACTTAATAAATCACCTCTATTAGCTGTTAGTTCAAAATCTATAACACTATCATCCATTTTTATAAATTTAATTGGATCTCCTCCAATTGTAGCATTATCAGGTAATTCGTGGATTCCTTCTTTATCTTCTTGTTTTAAAAATTTAGATTCTAAACCTAATTCAGCTAAAGAACACATCATACCATTTGATTCAACACCTCTTATAGTTCCTCTTTTAATTGTAATATCACCTGGTAATTGTGCTCCTGGTAATGCAACAATAACTTTAATTCCTTTTCTGGCATTTGGTGCACCACACACAATTTGTAAAATCTCTTTACCAACATCAACTTTACATACATGTAAATGATCAGAATCTGGATGTTCTTCACATTCTTTGATTTCACCTATTATAAGATTTGTAGCTTCAATCAAATTTCCAGCTGAATCATATTCATTACCAACTCTTGTCATATCTTCAGCAAGTGTTTTAACATCAACATCTATATCAACATAATCTTTTAAAAAATTTGTACTTAACTTCATTATTTTTCAATCCTTTCTATGTACCTAAATATTTTTCAAAATTTATTTTTAAACTCAAAAATTAATCTTTTCTATCAAATTGTTCCAAAAATCTCACATCATTTGTATACAAATATCTCATATCTGTAATACCATATTTAAACATTGCTAATCTATCAATACCTGTTCCAAAAGCAAAACCACTATATTTTTCAGGGTCATATCCATTCATTTTTAGAACATTTGGATGAACAATTCCAGAACCTAAAAGCTCAATCCAACCTGTTTTTTTGCATAATGGACAACCTTTACCACCACAATTAAAACATGTAACATCAACTTCATAAGAAGGTTCTGTAAATGGGAAATAACTTGGTCTGAAACGTAATTCAGTATTTTCTCCAAGCATTTTTTTCATAAACACTTCTAAAGTTCCTTTTAAATCAGCTAAAGAAACATTATTTTCTATTTTATCAATTACCAAACCTTCAACTTGGTTAAATTGATGTGAATGTGTTGCATCATCTTCTCTTCTATATGTTTTACCTATACAAATCATTCTAATTGATTCATTTCCACCTTTTCTAAGCATTTCTCTTGCTTGAACAGCTGATGTTTGAGTTCTTAGTAAATATGAATCTGTTATATAAAAACTATCTTGCATATCTCTTGCAGGGTGACCTTGAGGTAAATTTAATCTTTCAAAGCAAAATTCATCTGTTTCAAGTTCAGGTCCTTCAACAACATCATATCCCATTGATACAAATAAATCCTCAATTTCTTCAATAGTTCTATTTAAAGGATGTTTGCTTCCTCTTTTAACTTTTTTGCTTGGTAAAGTTATATCAATTCTTTCACTTTCTAATTTTTTATTTAATTCTTCTGTTTTAAATTTTTCTTCTTTTGCAGAAATCAAATTTTCTAATTCAGCTTTAACTTCATTTACTAAACTTCCAATAATAGGTCTTTCTTCTGGAGATAATGCCCCCATTCCTCTTAATACAGATGTAAGTTCACCTTTTTTTCCTAAATATTGAACACGTAAATCATTTAGTTCTTTTAAATTTTTTGCATCTGTAATTTCTAAAATTGATTTTTGTTTAATATTTTCAATTTGTTCTTTCATAAAATTTCCTCCTATCATTTTTTCAATACAAAAAAGTCATTTCTATCCTAATTAATATAGGACGAAATGACTCGTGGTACCACCTAATTTTATATATTCATTTTATATAACAAATATAACTTATTATAGTTTTAACGTAACAACCGCCTTAATCTACTCTGTTTTACAACATTTACATCAAAGACTAAAAAAGTGAAATTTCAAATAATAAATTATATTAGGTTCTCAGCTGATACCTAATTCTCTGTAATAATTTGATAATTATTTTACTTTGCTTTTTTATTAGCTTAAAAATTAATTGTATTTATAATATCATAAATTAAAAGATTAATCAATATATATATTCAAAAATAACTAAAAAAAAATGACAATAAGGTAATAAAATTATTTATTGCCTTATTGTCATAAAAAAATTCAAATGAATTAAATAATATCAAGATGAATATGCTTTTTCTCTCCCGATATCCTTGTTACAATTGCTTCAACAGTATCTCCATATTTTGGTAATACTGCTTTAGCATTAATATTAGCAATGCCTGCAATATTAGGTGTGATTTCAGCCCAAAATCCTTTTATACCATCACTGTTTCCATCCCTGACTTCATCACCAATTTTTACATCAACAATCATGTTGTGATAAATATTTTTTATGTCTGTTTTGCTTGCTTTCTTTTTGCTGCATCTTAGTCGATATGGACCTTGTTTTAGCTCTGTTTCATATCTTTCGACAAGAACAACATCATAAACTTCGCCTATTTTTGCCCATTCCATAAGTCTGACTGCAATTGGTGAGAAATCCTTGACATGACAGAAAGCTATTAGTCCATCTGCAATATCAAAAAATACTCCTACTTCAGTCTTATTTATGATTCTTGCATTATACACATAATTATCAAAATTACATGATATAAAGTCCCATGCCTCAATCATATTAGCCTTTCTTGAAAGAATGATTGTTCCATCTTTATTTATTGATGTTATTTTAGCTCTTATTCTCTTGTGAAACAGCATCAACACCTGGTCAGGAATATCTTCTTCCTTTCTTTTTTTGTATGTGAAATCATACAAAGTTGATTCCTTCCAAGGCATTTTTGCCCTTACCTTTTCTCCAAGATATACCTCTAGAGTTTTTTCTTCCTTATCAAAGCCTAGAACCAATCCTGTTATTGGTTCATTTAGTTTGAAAGCTTTTGCCACATCCTCCATTACTGTGTTACGATTGATTGCATAATTTCCCTCTGGTTTGAATGTCCGCATTTTTCATTCTCCTTTTTTATACATAATAATTCCAGATTTTTCTGGTTTACATATTATATCACATGTTTTTATTATATTCAATATTTTTGACTTTTTTATTTAAATTTATTTGATTTTTTGGGTTTAAATTTATTTATTTTAGATGTAAAATACTAAAATCCAAGAAAAAAAGGAACTCTTAATATAAACAAAAATGTTTTAAGAGTTCCTTTTAGGAAATTATTTAAGAATTAATTTTACCTTCTTTCTTTTTTGGTTATAGCCTCTAATATAGGCATTAACATATTTACCTATTAGATTTTTGTAGTCCCTGTGTTCAACCTCTTCTGTAATATCTGCAATTCCTGCAATAGCTGGGGTTATTTCTACAAAATATCCAGTTATTTTGTTATTTTCGTAAACAGGTTCACCTAATTTTACTGAAACAACTGATTTTACAGGTAGTGCAGAGTAATCAGCAGGGTATCCATCTTTGATGCTACACCATACCAATCCTTTTTCAATTCTTTTGAGTTTTATGTTTTTCCATTCTCCTTTTTTTATCCATTTTTTAGGTTCTGTAATATGGACTCTTGATATTTCACATATATCACATATAGCAACAAGACCTTCTCCAATATCAAAGAAAACGCTCTTTTTGCTTACTCCTACTACCTGAGCATTAAAAAACAGATATGTCTTACCATTTACATTGTTTCTTGCTTTATCAAATTCCTGTTTTAACTGATTATAGTAATCAATTATGTTCTGCTTTCTAGATACTATGATTTCTCCCGAATCTTTGATTTGAATGACTTTTACTCTGATCGCACTTTTTAATGAAATTTCCCTAACCTGAATAGGGTCTTCATATTTCACTTTAAGTGCTTCAAGGCAAACTTCATCATATGGCATTTTTGCCAAAATGCCATTACCTAAATCAACCACAACAACTTTTGCATAAGAATAATATTCAATTACCCTTCCTGTAAGTGTTGTTTTATTGAAAAAGGCATTATTAACATCTTCCATTTTGATTGATTCATCAACTAAATGATAATCTTCTGGAATTACTCTCCGGATTTCCTTCATATCGCAATAATCTCCTTTATAAATTCAGTTACTAAACTGTTTTTTTATTGTATCATAATAATACCAAATTTTCAATAGTTTTGTATAGTTTTTATGTTATATTTTCCCGTATTTTCTATTAATTATAAAAACCCAGGTATTTTTATTACCTGAGCTTTTTACTAAATATATATTAGTTATATAAATATACTTTATTTTTTCTTATCATCTTTCAAAACTTCTTTAATAGCACCTATACTACTTAATGCAGATGTTGCATCAAATGGAATAAATACTTTATTAGCTTCACCATTTGCAACTTCTTTTAATGTTTCTAAAGATTTTAATTGAACTAATTTTTCATCTGGATTTGATTGCATCATTGCATCATAAACCATTGCAATTTCTTGTGCTTTAGCTTCTGCTACTTGTTTAATTGCTTCTGCTTCACCTGCTGCTCTTCTTATTGCAGCTTCTTTATCAGCTTCTGCAGCTAATATCGCAGCTTCTTTTTTACCTTGAGCAAGTGTAACAGCTGCTTGTCTTTCACCTTCAGCTTGTAATATTTGAGCTCTTTTATTACGTTCAGCATTCATTTGTTTTTCCATTGCATCACGTATATCAGCTGGTGGAGTGATATCTTTAATTTCAACCCTATCTACTTTACATCCCCATTGGTCTGTAGCTTCATCTAAGATTACTCTTAATTGATCATTTATTGCATCACGTGAACTAAATGTTTCATCTAAATCCATTTTACCAACTACATCACGGATTGTTGTAATTGCTAAATATTCAATACCTTTTTTCAAAGATTGAATTTCATAAACAGCTTTTGCTGGGTCTGTGATTTTATAGAATACAACTGTATCTATTGTAATTGTAACATTATCATGTGTGATAACTCCTTGTGGTGGTATATCCATTGTTTGTTGTTTTAAACTAACTATTGATCTTACATGATCAATAAATGGAATTATTATTGTTAATCCAGCATCTGCCACTTTGTGGAATTTACCTAATCTTTCAATAATATAAACCTCTGATTGTTTAACAACCTTAATTGTTTTAAATCCTATGAATAAAATTAATGCAAGTAAAACTATAAAAAATATTACTGTACCTGTCATATTTTTTTCCTCCTTTTAAATATAGAAAAATTTTATTTTGCTACTTTAAATCATTCTTTTATTGTAGTTTCTTCTTTTGTTTTTTCTACAACTGCTTTTACTCCATTTATGTTTAGAATTGTGACATATTCACCTTCTTCAATAATGTTATCATCAGAAGATTTTGCTGACCAAACTTCACCATTTACTTTAATTTGACCTGTTCCTTTTATTGAATTAATTTGTTTTATAACTAAAGCTTTTTTTCCAATAATTGCATTTGCATTTGTAATGGTGTTATCTGATTTATTCATTTTTTTTGCAAAAGGTCTTGTACAAAAAAGTAAAATAATTGATGATATTGTAAATACTCCTAATTGTATTGCTAAACTATCAGTAAATATACTTACAACCATTGTAATTAAGGCTCCAACTCCTACCCAAAAAAGTAAGAATCCTGGTCCCATCATTTCTAAGATAAAGAATAATATAGCTATTATTAACCAAATTTGCCACATAATTGATTACCTCCTATACCTACCATTATAACATATATTTTGTTAAAAAGAAAGATATTTTTGACAAATATTCAGTATCTTCGTTTTTATTAATATTGTCTTCCCCAATAAACTAATTTACTAGCTGGTTTTCCACAACATACACACACATCAGATAATTTTTCTTGTTCAAATGGAATACATCTAGATTTTGCACCTGTTTCATCATGAATTTTTTCTTCACATTCAGCACTTTCACACCACATTGCTTTAACATAACCTTGATTTACCTCTAAATTATGTTTAAATTCTTCCATATTTGTTGCAATTGTAGTTCTTTTTTCAACATCTTCTTTACACATATTAAACATATTTGTTTGAATATCTTCTAATATGTTACCAAGTTTTTCTTCAATTTCATCTAATGAAACTTCAATTTTTTCATTTGTATCTCTTCTTACAACAACACATTTATTGTTTTCAATATCTCTTGGTCCTAATTCAATTCTAGCTGGAATACCTCTCATTTCCCAATCATTAAATTTAAATCCTGGTGAATATTGATCTCTATCATCTAATTTCATTCTATAATTTTTATTTAATTTTTCAAATAATGAATTAGCTGATTCTAAAACCCCTTGTTTATGTGTTGCAACTGGAACAATTACTGCTTGAATTGGTGCAACTTTTGGTGGTAATTTTAATCCTCTGTTATCACCATGAGCCATTATTATTGCTCCTATTAATCTAGTTGAAATTCCCCATGATGTTTGATATGCAAATTCTTCTTTTCCTTCTCTATTTTGAAATTTAATATTAAATGGTTTAGAAAATCTTTGTCCAAAATAATGTGAAGTTCCTGATTGTAAAGCCCTTCCATCATGTGTTAAGCTTTCAACAGTATATGTAAATTCTGCTCCTGAAAATTTTTCACTTTCTGTTTTTAGTCCTTTTAAAACAGGAATTGCTAATAAATTTTCTATAATATTAGCATATATCTCAAGCATTTGTATTGTTCTTGCTTTAGCCTCTTCTTCAGTTTCATGAATAGTATGTCCTTCTTGCCATAAAAATTCTCTTGAACGTAAAAAAGGTCTTGTTTCTTTTTCCCATCTTAAAACATTACACCATTGATTATATACAAATGGTAGATCTCTCCATGAATTTAACCATTTTGAATACATAGTTGAAATAATTGTTTCAGATGTTGGTCTAATACAGTATTTTTCTTCTAATTGTTGCCCACCTGCTTCTGTTACCCATGCAACTTCTGGGGCAAATCCTTCAACATGATCTTTTTCTTTTTGTAATAAACTTTCTGGGATTAGACATGGAAAATATACATTTTGTACTCCTGTTTCTTTAAATTTTTCATCAGCATATTTTTGAATATTTTCCCAAATCGCATAACCATATGGTTTTATTGCTATACATCCTTTTGTATCTGTATAATCTGCTAATTCTGCTTTTAAAACAATATCTGTATACCATTGTGCAAAATTTTCATCAATATTTGTAATTTCTTTTACAAAGTTTTCTTTTCCCATAAAAATCATCCTTTCCTTTTAAATTAAATATTAAAATTTAAAGTACAAAAAAGGACAGTACCTTAAAGGCGTGATTTTTCTCACACGGTACCATCCTTACTTTAACTTTACAAATTTTAACGACTTTCGCCGGAAATAGTTTTCTCTATTTCACTCATAGGTAGGAATTAAATAACATTATATTTTTGGTTCACACTATCCCAAATTCACTGTATATAAGAGATTATTTAATTATGTCCTATTCAACGTTTTTTATTAACATAATGAAATTATATACTCTAATAATGTTTTTGTCAATACCATATTTTTCATAATACAATATCTTTTCATCATACATTATAACCATTTTTTTGCTTTATATTACAATTTGTATATATTTTAAAACCTGTATTTATATTGTAAATTTACTATATTTTTATAGTCTAAACTTGCAAGTTTACCACTTTAAGCACTTTTTTGTTTTTACCCTATTTTCTTATCTTGTGTAATTAGAAAGTCTGGATTAAAAAATACATTTGCACATAAATCAACATCTAATGACAATATTTCTTTAATTTTTAAAACTTCATCAAGAGTGAATTCTCTTTGTCCACTTAACTTCTTAGTTAATGTGTTATAACTTATACCTAATTCTTTTGCCAAGTTTCTTCTTTTAATTCCTCTAATTGTCATCAAAGCTTTTAGCCTATTTCCTATTATTTGTGGATTCATGTTTACCTCTCCTTCTATATTTTTTTACTAAAAATATGTTATATTATTTTAACCTAAAAGTCAATAAATTTACTATCTTATTAATAAATTTAATATTTTTTGCACCGTTTTGTTTACATTTTAGAAACAAATTGTTATAATGCAGACAAAGGAGGATTTAAATATGCAAGATTTATATACAGAAATATCTACAGAAAATTTCCAAAAAAGATTTAAAGAATTGTTAAAACTTTATAATGGTACTTATGCAGAACTTGCTAAAGCTCTTGATTTAAAATCTGAAACTTTTATTTCAAATCTTATTGATGGATCTAGTGCCATTAATATTTCAACAATTGAGAAAATCGCCAAATTCTTTGGAGTTTCTCCTGTATGGTTAATGGGATATAATGTTGATAAACATTATGAGTATAAAAGGATGGAATCATTATAATTATTTTATATTTTGGATAATTTACTACATATATTATTTTTTATAGTTTGATTTAATTTGTTTTTATTAACGATTAAAATAATTGAATTAATTATATATCGAAATAATTAACTTAATACAAATTTATAAACTGAACAAATTTATTTTTATGAATGTTTGTATATTAAAATTTAATTCATCTATATTAATAATACAATACGTACAATAGTTTGTCAATCATAATCGTTCGACAAATTTCGACATATTTATAAATCCAATGTATTTTTATTTAAGGAGTTGATTTAAAATGGCATCAGATTTCAAAGTAATAGGACAAAGATTACGTAGAGCTAGACTTGATAAAAAAATGACTCAAGATACATTAGCAAAAGAATTAGATGTTTCAGTTGCATTTTTAAGTAGGATTGAAAATGGAGCATCTCACATAAACCTAAAAAGACTAAGCCAAGTTTGTGATATTTTAGGTGTTACTGAAGGTGAAATTCTGAATGGTACAGCAAATTCTTCAAAACGATATTTGAATTCAGAGTTTGCTGAAATTTTAGATAAATGTCCAGCTGACAAACAAAAATTACTTTATAAAATTGCAAAAGCTATTATAGAGGAAGATTAAAATCTTCTTCTTTTATTTTTACTAATTAATTAAATTATATCCAGTAGTTTCTGTAAAATTAAACCAACTAATGCTATAAAATTAAAAAAGGAGTTGATATATGTGGCATTAGATTTCACCATAATTGGGCAAAGATTAAAGAAAACAAGACTTGAAAAAAATATGACTCAAGAAAGTTTGGCAGAACAACTTGATGTTTCTGTAGCCTTTTTGAGTAGAATTGAGCGAGGTTTATCACATATTAATTTAAAAAGATTGAGTCAGATATGTAATATATTAGGTGTTTCTGAAGGTTATATTTTAAATGATACATCAAATACTTCAAAACAATATTTAGTTTCTGAATTTAACGACATATTAAGCAATTGCTCAGCAGATAAGCAAAAATTAATTTATGAAATTGCAAAAACAATTGTTGAAAATGGATAAAATTTTGATTAATTCAAACAACAACTTATAAAATTTATTATTATGTGCATAATAAATTTGAGGTAAAACAGATGGAGACGGGACAATGAAACAAAGTTGCCCCGTCCCTATTTGTTTTATGCAAAATTATTTTCATTTTTAATGTTGTATATTTTAAAAACTTATGATATATTACGCATGAAAATTCTACAAAATTATAATATATAATTTTGTAAAAAAGTAAAAAAATTATACTACATAAGACAAAAAAAGTCTTATTATTAGTAAGAAAGAAGGAGATAATATGGATTTTAAACAATGGAATGGTTTTGTTAAAAATGCTGACTGGACAGATGATATTAATGTAAGAGATTTTATTCAATTAAATTATACACCATATACAGATGATAGTTCATTTTTAACAGGTCCAACAGAAAGTACAAAAAAATTGTGGAATGAGGTTTTAGATTTATATAAAAAAGAACGTGATAATGGTGGAGTTTTAGATGCTGATACATCTACACCATCATCTGTAAATGCCTTTGAAGCAGGTTATATTGACAAAGACTTAGAACAAATCGTTGGGCTTCAAACTGATGCACCTTTAAAACGTGCAATTATGCCAAATGGTGGTATCAGAATTGTTGAAAAATCATGTGAAGCATATAATTTAAAAGTTGATAAAAATATTTCTGAAATATATAGAAAATTTAGAAAAACACATAATGATGGTGTTTTTGATGTTTATACACCTGAAATTCGTGCAGCAAGAAGTTCTCATTTGTTAACAGGTTTACCTGATGGATATGGTCGTGGAAGAATTATTGGTGACTACAGACGTGTTGCACTTTATGGTGTTGATTATTTAATAGAACAGAAAAAATTAGATTTTGCTAATATGAACCCTGATGAATTTACTTCAGATGTAATTCGTAATCGTGAAGAAATATCAGAGCAAATTAAAGCATTAAATGATTTAAAATTAATGGCTGCTAAATATGGATTTGATATTTCTGTTCCTGCATCAAATGCTAAAGAAGCTATCCAATGGCTATATTTCGGATATTTAGGTGCTGTTAAAGATCAAAATGGTGCTGCTATGAGTATTGGTAGAACATCAACTTTCTTAGATATTTATATTGAAAGAGATTTAAAAAATGGTACATTAACAGAAGAACAAGCACAAGAATTAATGGATCATTTTATTATGAAATTACGTTTAGTTCGTTTCTTACGTACACCAGAATATAATGAATTATTTAGTGGAGATCCTGTTTGGGTTACTGAAAGTATTGGTGGTATGGGAATTGATGGAAGAACTTTAGTTACCAAAAACTCTTTTAGAGTTCTTCACACATTAGTAAATTTAGGACCTGCTCCTGAGCCAAATTTAACAGTTTTATGGTCAAATCGTTTACCAGAAAACTTCAAAAAATTCTGTACAGATATATCAATTAAAACATCTGCTATTCAATATGAAAATGATGATTTAATGAGAATTACTTTAGGTGATGATTATGGAATAGCATGTTGTGTATCTCCAATGAAAATTGGTAAACAAATGCAATTCTTTGGAGCTAGAGCAAATTTAGCCAAAACTTTATTATATGCAATTAATGGTGGTAAAGATGAAAATTCAGGAAAACAAGTTGCACCTAAATTCCAACCAATTACTTCTGAATATCTTGATTATAATGAGGTTATGGATAAATTTGATAATATGATGAATTATGTTGCAAAAATTTATATTAAAGCATTAAATATTATTCATTATATGCATGACAAATATTCATATGAAGCTTTAGAAATGGCTTTACATGATAAAGATATATATAGAACAATGGCATGTGGAATTGCTGGTTTATCAGTAGTTGCAGACTCTTTATCAGCAATTAAATATGCTAAAGTTAAAGTTATTAGAAATGAACAAGGACTTGCTGTTGATTATGAAATTGAAGGAGATTTTCCAAAATATGGAAATGATGATGACAGAGTTGATAGTATTGCTGTTGATATTGTTAAATCATTTGAAAGAAAACTTGAATCACATCACACATACAGAAATTCAAAACCAACTTTATCTGTTTTAACAATAACATCAAATGTAGTTTATGGTAAAGCAACAGGAAACACACCAGATGGAAGACGTGCAGGAGAACCATTTGGACCAGGTGCAAACCCTCTTCATGGAAGAGATATTGAAGGTGCTGTAGCTGTTATGAATACAATTGCAAAATTACCATTTGATTATGCTTCAGATGGAATTTCATACACTTTTGCAATTACTCCAAACACATTAGGAAAAGATGAAAATACTCAAATTGATAATTTAAAAAATCTTTTAGATGGATATTTTATGCAAACAGGTCATCATATTAATGTTAATGTATTTAATAGAGCATTATTAGAAGATGCTATGGAACACCCAGAAAATTACCCACAACTTACAATTCGTGTTTCTGGATATGCAGTAAATTTTGTTAAATTAACTCGTGAACAACAATTAGATGTTATTCATAGAACAATTCATGAAAGAATGTAAATCAAGTACAAAAAAATATAAAATTTTTTAAATATAGGACGGAGAAATTTTCAGATTTTTGAAATTTTTCCGTCCATAATTTAAAAGAAAGGAATTATAAATGAAAAATTTAACTGGAAGAATCCATTCATTTGAAACCCTTGGTGCAGTTGACGGACCAGGTATTAGATTTGTATTATTTATGCAAGGATGTCCTTTAAGATGTAAATATTGCCATAATCGTGATACATGGGATTTAAAAGGTGGAACAGAATATACTGTTGATGAAATATTTAATAAAATAATAAGATATAAGAATTATTTTATAACATCAAATGGTGGTGTTACTGTAAGTGGTGGTGAACCATTACTTCAACCTGATTTTTTGATTGAGTTATTTACTAGATTAAAACAAGCTGGAATTCGCACAGCTTTAGATACTTCTGGAATGTTTGATATTACTGAAAAAATAAAAAAATTAATTGATTTAACAGATTTATTTTTGGTTGATATAAAATGTATTAATGATGAAATTTGTAAAGATTTAGTTGGACGTTCTAATAAAAAAGAACTTGAATTTATAAAATATTTAGATTCTATTGGTAAAGAAATTTGGATTAGGCAAGTTATTGTTCCTACTATTACTGATAAGGAAAAAGATTTGTATAAATTACGTGATTTTATAAATTCTATTGATAATATTTCTAGAGTTGATTTACTTCCTTATCATGATTTAGGAAAATATAAATGGATTGAATTAAATGAAGTTTATCCATTAGAAAATATCCGAGTTGCAAATTCTAGTGATATAGATAGGGTTAAGGCAATTTTAGAAAGTGATTGATATTTAAATACTGAGGATTAAAAAACTCAGTATTTTGCTTATTTTTTCTTACTTTTTTATTAGCTTTTTCTTAATTTTCTTCTTTAATCTATTTTTTCTTAACTTTTTCTTTCTTTATTTTCCAAACAATTAATCAATTTTTCAACACATTTCATTCCAGCTTCATATCCAAACTTAAAACATTTATCTAATTTCTCATAATCAACTAATCCAACCTTATCAGTATAAACATCAATCACGAAATCACTCATTCTCAAATTTTCTCCAGAAATTTTGCATCCCATAATATCCACAGATTTCATAACAACATTCATAATATTACTATTTTCATCAACATCATCAGCATGAAACTTAACAGAAATTACAAAATCAGCTCCTTGTCTTTTCACCTCATCAACAGGAACATTATTCAAAATTCCGCCATCCATAAATGCATAATCTTTATGCCTACAAGGGCTAAAATACGCTGGAAAACTACTACTTGCCCTAATAGCTTTTCCAATAGTTATATCATCTATATAATCTTTATTTTCATTTTTATCATTAGGAATATAATTAGTAAAAACACATTCTTTACCACTTATAATATCAACAGTAGGAATAACAATTGGCATTTTTATATCTTTTATATTAATAATATCTCTCCTTTTTGCAATATAATTCCCCATCTCTTCTAATTTTTCACCTGTGTTAAATCCTGAAAGTATATTTTTTCTTTTAAAAACAACACTTTCAATTCCAGATAATATCGGAATTGCATTTGCTTTTACTATTGTTTTAGCATATCTTTTAGCTAAAATTAAAATATGATATGGTGAATATCCAATTGAATATAATCCAGCTATTAAACTTCCACAACTTGTCCCTCCTATTATATCTGGTTTTATACCATTTTCTTCTAATGCTTGTAATACTCCTGCATGAGCAATTCCACGTATTCCTCCACCTGACAAGGCAATTCCTAATTTCATATTTTCATCTCCATAAATTTACTTTTATATGATAATTATAGCCTTCAAAATGTTGTTTTATACATTGTATTATTCAGAAATAACCGCTCAATTAAAACAAAAGACTAGAGTTCATGGCTCTAGTCTTTTTTATTTCCTCTTCAATGAGAAAATACATAAAAATTAGTCTTGAGTATATGGTAACATAGCGATTTGTCTACATCTTTTAACTGCTAAAGTTATATCTCTTTGATGTTTAGCACATGCACCTGTAGCTCTTCTTGGTAAGATTTTTCCTCTTTCATTGATAAATTTCTTTAATTGATCTGGATTTTTGTAATCTAAAACCAAGTTTTTATCTTTACATAATGGACAAACTTTCTTTCTTTTTTTGAATTTTGGATTGAAGTCATCATCATTATTTCTATTATTTCTTCTATTATTTTTCTTTTCTGCCATTTTATTTCCCCCCTATCTTTAAAAATTTTTTTAAACATTAATAAAATCAGCCGAACTTATTTGTAGATATAAAATTATTTTGTTTAATTAAAAACATTTTAATTAAATATCTATTTTATTAAATATAATTAAAATGGTAGGTCATCACCTGAAGATATTTCAAAATCAGATCCAGTAGATGTTGATGGCATTGTTCCAAATGTAGCATCAAAGTTTCCACCCATGTCTCCTCCATCTCTTCTACCTTCTGCAAAATATGCTTCTTCTGCAACAACTTCTGTTACATAATGTTTTTGACCTTGTTCATCATCCCAAGTTCTTGTTTGTAATCTTCCGATTATACCAACTTGTTGACCTTTCTTAAAATATTTGCTACAAAATTCTCCAGTTTTGCTCCATGCAACTATATTAAAGAAATCTGCTTGTCTTTCTTCACCTTGACGTGCAAATCTTCTATTTACTGCTAAAGAGAAAGATGCAACTAATGTGTTATTAGTTTGTGTATATCTTACTTCTGGATCTCTTGTTAATCTTCCCATTAATATTACTTTATTCATAATTTCACCATTCCTTCCAAAAAAGGCCCCATTTATATTAGTTTTGTCTTTATTTTGTTTTTTTGACTATTTTATCATCTGAATAAAACTATTCAATAAATTAGTCTTCTTTTCTTACAGTCATGAATTTGATAACTTCATCAGTGATTCTGTAATTTCTTTCTAATTCTGAAATTAAATCTGTATTAGCTTCAAAATAAAATACAACATAAAATCCTTCAGCATTTTTCTTAACTTCATAAGCTAATTTCTTTTTACCTAATTCATCAACTTTTTCTACTTTTCCATCACTATTAATCAAATCTGTGAATCTAGCAATTAAAGCTTTCATGCTTTCTTCATTAACATTTGGATTAATAATGACAATACTTTCGTATTTGTTCATTATATTCACCTCCTTTTGGATAATAAAACCTGTACTTTTATGTACAAGTAAGGAAAAAATAGCAAGCTATTTTTCAATAGTGCTATTTTATCACATTTTTTTTAATTAATCAATACATTTTTGCTATTTTTTCAACTTTGTAAAAAACAATTTTAAAACAAAATTATTCTGTCAAAAAATTCTTACTCATCTTTATTTTTCAATTCTCTAACAGTAACAACTCCAATCAAACTTAATCCTCCAACTAATAAATATGCCCAAACTGGAATCATTCCCCAAAGTTCACTCATTTGAATTACAATATCAGAAATCAAAAATATAATTCCTTCAATCATAATTGATTTATAATTTTTATTAAAATATCCAAATAAAATCATTGCCAAACAAATACAACCAACATAAATTGCGACACAAATATCTATTTTAAAAATAATAGATATCAAAATTAAAGGTAATACAATTGATAATACAGTATTACTTAAAGTCTTATTCTTGAACATTACTAAACACATAAAAACAGTTGGAATAAGAATTATAGTTCTATTAATAAGTGCTATAACAATTTCATCAAAATCTAAATCCATTCCTAAAATTCCTGTTACAATTATTGCAATAATTCCAGCTCCTGACACAAGTGTAAATTCATCTTTTTTATACATAATAGCTAAAATTATAAGATTTACAATTTCAATGATTGCTGTTACAAAAATTATAATATCATTTTCAGGGTTTGATTCTTGAACAACTAATAATACTGTTGAAACAAAACTTATAACAACACCAAAAAATTTAGCAATTTTTATTTCTGTTTTTTCAGATGTAGGAATTAGATTCATTAATAAAGCCATAATACTTAAAATTAAAATACTTACTTCAACATCACTTGAAATAAAATTAATTATTAATGATATTGCAATAGCCATTCCAGAACATGTTATATAAAACCAAAATGGCATATCAAATCTTTTGTATGTGATATATGAAAATAATGAAATACATAATATCAATACTGATTCAAATATTTTTTCACCTTCACCATTAATAGCAAACCAATCACCTGCTATTTGAAAATTACCAATCATAAATATTGATAATGAAAAAGCTATCATTGATAATAACCAATATGTTATTGTTGTACTTCTAATTTTCAATTTTTTATCACTAAAAAATGATAACCCCAAAAACAAAATTCCTATTATTGTAATTGCAACCATTTTTGCAACATCTGTTATTTCTTCCCATGATGTAGTTGCAATCATAACACCTGAAATTGCAACCATTATAATTCCTATCTTTAGTAAAATATCTAATTTTTTTGTTTGTTTATTAACTTTTTTTTCTTTTGGTATTACTTCTACATCTCCATTTTTACTTTCTTCTAATTTTTTATATTCATCTGTTTCAATATATTCTGAGCCTATTCTATCACTTTCAATTAATAATATTACTGCTGATATAAAATTTAATGGTAATAAAACTATTCCTAAAGCAAAAAGAACTTTTCTTTTTTCATATAATTCTTTAACATTCATATTTGAATACATTAAACACAAAATACCAACAACAACCAAAAACATTCCAATTGAAAGCATTGGTATATTGTCATTAACTCCAATTCCTATCCAAAATATGCTTGTTAAAAGATTTAGAATACCTGGTACAATTAAAATTTTTCTCATTTTTCCACACCTTTCTTAGGGATTAATACCCCTATTGATTTTCTTTTATTTTCAACAAGGATATGTTTCATATTTCCACCATATTCTCCATCTAAAGTCCAATCAACACCTTGTTCAAAATCAATTTGTAAATGTTTTGTTTTCAAATAATATATATTCTTTTGGTCATATTTTTTTCTTAATATTGATGATATTATTTTTAAATATTCTTTTTTATTTTTAGGTTCTTTAATTAAAATAATTTCAAATAATCCATCATTTAAGCTCATTTCATTTTTTCTAAACCATTTAAAACTTCCGATTGATAATGAATTTGAAATCGAACCATAAATAAATTCATCTTTTATAATTTCATTATCTGTAACTATTGTTGTATTATATTTTTTCAAATGTGTCAATTCTTTTATTCCTTCTATATAATAAGCAAACTTTCCTAATTTATTTTTTAGACTTTGTTTTGTTCTATATGAAACTTGTGTACATGCACCAAAAGCAGCCACATAGTAAAAATATTTATCATTAAATTTACCAACATCAGCATCAAACTTTTTGTATTTTGATAGTTTTTTTGATAATTTATACGGAGTTCTTGGAACTTTTAAAGTATGTGCAAAATCATTTGTTGTTCCAAATGGAATAAATGATACATCAATTTTTTTATTGCTTTTAATAATACCATTTATAACTTCATTTAAAGTTCCATCTCCACCACATACAACTACAGCATCAATGTATCTTATATAATTTTCAATTATTTTTTCACCATTATTTGTCTCAGATGTATAAATTACTTCAAGTTCATAACCTTGTTTTTCTAAGTTATCACATATTTCTGGTACATATTTATTCACTTTTCCTTTACCTGAGCAAGGATTTACAATTAATAAAATTTCCTTTTTCATATCAAATTTTCATTCCTTTCTTGCTTTACTCAAAGATGTATAATAGTAATAAAGATATTTAATTTTTTTTAACTGATTCTCAATTTTCTGTTGTGATTATATCATGTAAATTTTTAAAATTCTACTAATTTGTCACAAATTGTCGAAATACACATACAATATATTAAGCATATATATGCAAAAAAATTGAAAGGAAGTAAAATTATGGAATTTGAAAATAATAAATGCCCTTTAATTGATGTTGAAGGTGTTGTTTCATCTGGGAAACAATTTGATATAGATATTACTTTACCAGAAGATAATCGTTCAGTTATTTACGGAGTTATAAAAGATGCTTATGATGAACCAATTAGAGATGCTGTTGTTAAATTAATTGAAGTTGATAGAGAACATGGAAAAGAAGAGAGAAAACCGGTAACACATACATTTACAGATAAAGATGGTGAATTTGTTTTTGGACCATTATGTGCTAATAAATTTTATGAAGTACAAATTTGGGCTAATGATGTAAAACACAAAAAAATATGTACAACATGTCATCATAAAGGTAAATGCTTGAAAGGTGTAAAAATTGATTGTGATAAAGGTGAACACTTTCCATGTCATGAACAAAATTGTGAGAAAAGTTGCTAGTTTAAAATTTCGGATGAAATATTTGGGGATTGGGAAATTCTGATTTACTGTCTGAGATGACTTGATATAATTGGGCTTGAGAGCTTGCCAATAAGAGGATAGTAGTATATTACGATGGAGCACAGACGCGCAGTTTGGCGAGGTTTGTTAAAAAATGCAAAAGGTATGACAATATATAAATTTATATGTGACTAAAATACCTTTTGCTTTTTAACAAAGCCAAGCCAGCAAGTCTGCGGAATGTAATATACTACTATCCTCTTATTGGCAAGCTCTCAAGCCCAATTATATCAAGTCATCTCAGACAGTAAATCAGAATTTCCCAATCCCAAATATTTCACACTAATTTATTCCAATTTTTTTCATTAATTTTTTACCACTTTTCATCATTTTTTTCTTATTAAATCCAATAGTTTCACCATACATAAGAACCAATCCAGCAGAAACCATTCCACCAATTAACATACCTTTAACTAACTTCATTTTCATCAACCTCCTCATTTGTATTATTTGTATTTTTCTTTTTTATATACAATTTGAAAAAATTGTATATCTCATGAACTCCAACAAAAAATAAATATATCCCGAAAATTTTTCTAAGATTTTCTGTTTGCACTTTTTGAGCACATATTGCCCCAATTACTGCTCCAAATATTCCAAAAAATATTATATTTAATCCTGTTTTTATATCTATATTTTTATTTTTTAAATTTAAAATAATTGTAGTAATTGCAGTTGGTATAAAAAAAATTAAATTTGTTGCTTGTGCAATTTTCTGATCAATTCCAAGAAAAATTGTCAAAAATAAAATTAATATTATTCCTCCACCCATTCCCATTGCTGTTACAATTCCTGCTAATATTGATATTAAAATTTCAGTCATATTATTTTCTTATATAATCAATTATATAGAAATATTAGTCTATAATTGATTAATCCCTTTCTTTTCAATTTTCAATTGTGAAATATTAAGTCATAAACATTCTAAAACTAGAATAAAACAAAAAAATTATAAAAATAATTTTCAAAAATTTATTTGAAACTTTTTTCATTAACTTTATTCCTAAAAATCCACCTATGATTCCACCAATTGCACATTTTATCCCCAAGGAAATGTCAAAAGTTTTATCTTTGTAATAAAAAAATAAAGAAGTTAGTACCATTGGCAAAATTGTGAAAATTGTTGTAGCTCTAGCCTTTTTTTCATCAATACCTATAAAGTAAATAATAGCTGGCAATACAACCATTCCCCCTCCTGTAGAAAAGAAACCTGTAATAAAACCAGCTATTATACCAATTATTGAATTTTTTAAAATTTTCATTACACATCAACCTACAAATTCTAATTTATACAAATTATTCTTTTTTTAGTATGTGCAATTTCCAATATTCTAACCAAGTATTTTTTCAATACAATTAATTAAAAATTTAACATCATCAATTGTATTTTCTTCACCTAAGGTTATTCTTAAAGAGCCTGTAGCATATTCTTCACTTAATCCAATTGCAGTTAAAACATGTGATGGCTGTGTTGAACCAGAACTACATGCAGAACCTGCTGATGCACAAATTCCTTGATTGTCTAATTTTAATAATAATTCCTCAGCATCAATTCCTGGAAATGAAATATTAATATTTCCTGGTAATCTCTGTTTTAAATCACCATTAATTTTTACATTATCATATTTACTTGTAATTTCTCTAATAAAGTAATTTCTTAATTTTAATAATTTGCTATTATAATTTTCTAAATTGTTATCAGCAATTTCAATAGCTTTTCCAAGTCCCACAATTCCAGCAACATTTTCTGTTCCAGCTCTTTTATTTTTTTCTTGATGTCCTCCATCTTGTATTCTTGTAAATTCAATTCCATTTCTTACATATAAAGCTCCAATACCTTTTGGTCCATAAAATTTGTGTGCAGACATTGATAATAAGTCAATTCCAAATTTATTAACATCAATTTTTACATTTCCAACTGCTTGAACACAATCAGTGTGAAAAATTATTTCTAAATCTTTAGCAATTTTTGAAATTTCTTTAATTGGCTGAATTGTTCCAATTTCATTATTTGCGAACATTATTGATATTAAAATTGTTTCAGGTTTTATAGAATTTTTTAATTCTTGTAAATCTATAAAACCATTTTCATCAACATTTAAATAAGTAACTTCAAACCCATTTTCTTCTAAATTTTTACAAGTATTTAATATAGCTGGATGTTCAATTTTGCTTGTAATTATATGATTTCCTTTGTTTTTGTTTGCAAATGCAACACCTTTAACAGCCAAATTATCTGATTCACTTCCACATGATGTAAAATAAATTTCTTTTTCTTGGCATCCGATTGCTTTTGCCACTTTTGTTCTTGCATTTTCAACAGCTTTTTTGCTTCTTCTTCCTATTGAATATATTGATGATGGATTACCAAAATTATTTGTGAAATATGGTAACATCTCCTGTAAAACCTCATCTTTTACAGGTGTTGTTGCTGCATGGTCAAAATATAATAAACTCATTGATTTTTCTCCTTTCTTTAACCATATCTTTATTAATTATATTTTATCATTCTCAGGTTTTTTATTCAGATATGTATTTATTTTATTATATTTTAAGTATTTAAAATTGTTACTTCATAAAAATAAAAAGTCAAAACTAAGAGAATTAATCTTATTTTTGACTTTTTTATATTTTTTAAGCATTCGCATTAACTTCAGACCATCTATTTATTTTAATATTTCTATAAACATCTAAAACTCTTGAATATTTTTCATATTCATCTTCCCAAATTTGCTGTGGAACTTTGTCTAATATACTAAACATTTTTTCTGCTTCAGATAAGAAAATTACTTGTTCTTGTGAAGACATTTTTTCATATCTTTTAGAAAATTTATATAGAACATCTAAATCTTGAATTGATTTAATAAATGTCCAAAAATCTTTTACATTCATTCCATATAATTTAATTTGCAAAATTGTGTAACATACTAAAGCTGTGATTATTAGTAATAAAATATATATTATTGTTAATATTACCATATTTACCACCTTCTTATATCATATACCTTATTATACCATATTTGTAACAATTTTGCAACATTTTTGTAACATTCTTGTAATATAACTGTAATATTACAGGTGATTTTGTCTAAAATTTGCTTAATAAAAATGTAATTTTAATTTTTCAAAACTTTAATTAAATAACTTAACAATTGCCTCATAATCAATACCAAAATACTTCATTAATTCAGCTCCATTTCCAGATTTACCAAAACAATCTTTAACCCCAAGTCTTGTAACTTTACAAGGATATTCTTCAGATAACACTTCACAAATACTTGAACCTAATCCACCAATAATACTATGGTCTTCTACTGTAATAATTCTATTAGTTTCTTTTGCACATTTTATAATTGTTTGTTTATCAATAGGTTTAATTGTATGAATATCAACTACTCTAACAAATATTCCCTTTTTTTCTAAAATTTCTTTTGCTTTTATAGCTTCTGGAACACATACACCTGTTGCAAAAATTGTTGCATCATTTCCTGTTCCAATTTGTTTTGCTTTACCTAATACAAATTTTTCATTTTCATCATAAATAATAGGTGTTGCAAGTCTTGATAAACGAACATAACATGGGTCTTTAATTTTACTAATTTCTTTTATGATAAATCTTGTTTCTATATCATCACAAGGTGAAAAAACTTTTAAATTTGGAATAGTTCTCATCATTGAAATATCTTCTAACATCTGATGTGTTGCTCCATCTTCCCCAACTGTTACACCAGCATGTGTTGCACAAATTTTAACATTCAAATTTGGATAACATACACTATTTCTAATTTGGTCATATGCTCTACCTGCTGCAAAAACAGCAAATGTACTTGCAAATGGAATTTTTCCACAAGTTGCAAATCCTGCAGCAGTCCCAATCATATCTTGTTCAGCGATCCCCATATCAAAGAATCTATTTGGAAATTCTTTTGCAAAAATTTCTGTTTTAGTTGCTGTTGATAAATCTGCATCTAAAACAACTATATTTTCATTTTGCTCTCCTAATTCTTTTAAAATCTCACCATAACTTTGACGTGTAGCAATTTTTTTATCTTGATTCATATATTTCACAATCCCTTCTTTTGCTAATTTTATATTCTTTTGTAATTTTTTTATTTATATCAAATTTAAAAATTAATTTTATAAAAGATTTTTACAAAATTAATTTTCTTAATTATTCTCTAATTTATCTTATAATTTATTTTCTAATTCTGACATTGCAATTTTATATTCCTCATCATTAGGTGCTTTTCCATGCCATTTTGCATTATTTTCCATAAATGAAACACCTTTACCTTTAACAGTTTTTGCAATAATTGCAGTTGGCATACCTTTTGTCATTTTTGCAATATCAAAACTATCTAATAATTGTTCAATATTATTTCCATCAATAGTAATTACTTTAAATCCAAAACTTTCAAATTTTTGTTCAATTTTATTTAATCCTTTAACCTTTTGAATTTCACCATCAATTTGCAAATTGTTATTATCTACAATAACACATAAATTATCTAATTTATATTTAGATGAAGTCATTGCTGCTTCCCAAACTTGACCTTCTTCAATTTCTCCATCACCTAACAAACAATAAACTCTATATCCTGCACTATCTATTTTAGAAGATAAAGCCATTCCATTTGCAACTGATAATCCTTGTCCTAAAGAACCACTTGTCATATCAACACCTGGAACCTTGTTCATATCTGGGTGACCTTGTAAATTTGAATCTAATTTTCTAAATTTATCTAAATCTTTTTCATCAAAAAATCCTCTTCTAGCCAAAGTACTATATAATGCAGGTGAACAATGACCTTTAGATAATACAAATCTATCTCTACCTTCAGCTTTAGGATTTTTTGGATTAATGTTCATTTGGTTAAAATACAAAACAGTTAAAATATCTGCACATGATAATGATCCTCCTGGATGCCCTGATTGTGCATTATATACTGTTTTTATTATATTTTTTCTTATATCATTTGCAATTTTTTCTAATGCTTCTACTTTTGTAACTTTCATAATTTCTCATCCTTATATAATATATTTAGGTTTTTCAATGGTTTAACCTATAAACCTATTTTTGATGTACATCAATTTGATTATATGGAATTTCAATTTTATTTTCTGCTAAAACTCTTAAAATAATACCATATGAATCACGTTTAATTTGGAATTTCTTTTCAGGTGAACATGTGATTTTAATAAGATATTTTATGCTTGAATCAGCCAATTCTGAAACTCCTTTATATTCAATATTTGTAATTTCAAGTTCTTCATTAATTTTTTCTATAATAGAATTAACAATTTTTTCTGATTTATCAATTGGTAATTCATATGGCATTGGAAAATTCAAATATAAAGAATCTGAAACAATTGCAACTTGTTCTATATTTCTATTTGCAACTGAGATAATATTATCTGTTAAAATATCCTTCATTTTAGTTGATTTTAAGCCTATTACAGTTACTTTTCCAATAATACCATTATATTCTATAATATCACCAACTGAAAAATATTGGTCAGATAAAATACTAAATCCTCTTATAATATCTTTTAAAGCATCTTGAACAGCAAGACCTATTATTGCACTGGCAATTCCAACACCTGCTAACATTGATGATACATTTATTCCATTAATTTGTAATAAAATTAATACAGTTAAAATTATAAAAACATATCTTAAAATACTATGACTTAATCTTATATATGTTCTACTTTTATTATTTAACCTTTTGTTAATTGCACTATTTTTCTCACTTTTCATAAAAAAACGTATAATTAGTTTGTATATGAAAAAACTTATTATTATTACTATTATTGAATGCATTACATTTGTTTTCATTGCTTTATCTAATATTTCTTTTATATATTCCATATTTTATTTTCTCCTTTTTAGTTATTGTTTTGAATTATATTATTAAAACATTTAATTAGGCATTTATTACTTCTTTCATCATATGATGTTCAAATACATAATGCTTATTACATAAATCTTTTAACCTAGGTCTATGAGTAACTATTACATAGGTTTTATCTTTCAAGTATTTTTCAATCATATTAGTAATTTTTTCTTCTGATTCACTATCTAAATTTGATGTTGGTTCATCAAAAAAATATAAATCTTTATCTATTAGAATACCTCTAATTAAATTCAATCTTTGTTTTTGACCTGCTGATAATTTTACTCCTCTTTCTCCAACCATTGTGTCTAATCCTTCAGGAAGTTCTGTATACCATTCATATAAACCCGCTTCTTTTAGCAACTCTATAATTCTTTTTTCTGATATATTTTTACCTAAACATAAATTATCTCTAACACTTAAATCAAATAAATCAACTTCTTGTGATACAAATACTAAATCCAGTCTTGAATCTTTTTTATCTTTTCCATTAACAATTAATTTGCCATTTTCTAATGGATATAATCCAGCTAGTATGTTCATTGCTGTTGTTTTACCTTGACCAGACTGCCCAATAATACTTATTTTATCACCTTTTTCTAGTGTAAATTCTGGTATTACTATTTTAGTTGAATTTTTTGTATATGAAAATACAACTTCTGATAATTTTAATTTATTAAAACTTTTTATTAATTTTGTTTCTTTGCAATCTTTAAAATATTCATCAAGTTGTTCTTTTGAACTTTTAAATCTAACATAAGTATCTATAAATTTAACTAAACAGTTTAAATTTGAATATATTTTTCCTAGAGCTGTTATATAAAATAACAAATATGGTAATCCATCAATTCCATTTTTTACTAATGCAATTGTACTTAATAAAACTATTATATACAACAAGTCCATTAAGATTGTAAAAACAGCATTCATATTTGATCTTTTTATTTCATTTGTCTTTGTTGCTTTTAAATATTCTTCTGAATTTTCATCTATTTTTTTATAACAAAATCTACCTATATTTAATTTCCTTACTGCTACTATATTTTGTATGAAATCAATTAAAGTTGCATTATACTTTGATCTTTTGTTACGCACTTCTTTGTCATATTTTTGCTTATTTTTCATCATTTTATATTTTAGAAAAACTGCCAATGCACTTATTAGAATACAAGCTATTCCTGTTAATATTGATTGTTTGCATACCATAAATAATATTGATGTAACACCAATAATTAATGGCACAATACTAATTTCAAAATAATATGTAACATCAAAAAATAAATTTGCAGTTTCTGATATTAAGTTATGTATAAATCCTGTATGCGTATTTTGTATTTTTTCCATAGTCATATTTTGTAATTTGTTAAAATAATATTTTTCAATATCATTATTGGCTTTTGCATCATTTACATTATCTATATAAGAACCTATTTTTCCAAATATTAACATTAAGACATCTGCTACTATCATTGCTATTGTTAATTTGGTAAGTTTATCTAATGTTAATGGACTTGTTCCAAATATTGATAATGCAAATGATTGTCCATAATCGGCTATTGAATATAGAAGGTTCACCAAAAATGAATATATAAATAATTTTTTTGATACTATTTTTAATAATTCTTTCATTTGTTATCACCTTTTCTAAATATTTTTCTATGTTTATTTTGAAATTAAAATAAGATAACTCTTACTAGTTTCAAGTCTAAAAAATTCAACGAAAATTTCTTATGGTGTGGTTAAACAATATGTTACGAACTAAGTTTTCTTTCTAAAAGAATTATATATGAATTTTCATTTAATTTCAATGAAAGTATATAAAATTTTTGTAAAATATAGATAATTAAATATTTTAAAATGTATTAAAGAAATGTAGGTAAATTACCCTGTATCTATTATTAAATTTATTGACATTTCTCGAAAATACACTTATGATGAAAAAAATAGAAACGTTTTAGTTTTACTTCTTTAAAACACTAGATAATTATTCTTTTATACTGAAATCATTTAATTTTAAGTTTGTAAAGGAGGAATTCAGAGGTAACAGATATTCTAAATTACTTAGCTCAGCAATTATGCATGAAGCAAAATCTCGTGGATTTCACAAATTATATTTAAAAACAGATTTAGTTGGGTATTACGAAAAGTTTGGTGCTATATTTATTGAATGGTGAAAATCTCTATGAACTTCCGCTTTAAAATTTGTTGAAATTAAGGACGGAAATTTTTTTAAATTTAAAATAAATCTCCGTCCCTAATTTTAAATTGTCAGTTTCTTGATAATTTCAGTTGTAGAAATTGATTCTCCTCTCTTCTTCATTTTCCCAGTAATACCGTACTTTTTAAAAACCTTATCTCTAGCAGTTTGAAGTACTTCATTATTTTCATAATAAAGCACATCTGGTTTCAAATTCTTAAAAAGTTCTTGAAAGATAATCAGCCATTCTTTCTGTTTAGCATTTTCAGCTTCAACTTCAAGATTGATATTTGGATTGTAATCTACAATTATTGAATAATCAACATACTTTATTGCATCTACAATCGCAATTCTTTGGTTCTGACTAATCATAGGTCTTTGTGGATCTTTCAAAGAGGCACACTTATCACTCTTCACTGCCACAACAAGAATATCCCCATGCTGTTTTGCACCTTCTAAATACTTAAGGTGCTCATAGTGGAATAAGTCGAAAGTTCCGGTTGCTAAAACAACCTTTTTGCCCTGCCGATTTTTTTCCACCACATTGACTAAATCATTTACATTATTAAGTATCATAATAATACCTCCTCATGATGTTTACTACTTATAGTGTTTTGCAAATGAGTCTCTGACCACATGTTTCTTTAATAAAATAGTTGTATTTTCAACCATTTTACCACATATATATAACTCTGCCTTGTTAGCAGAAAAATAAAAACTAATTTACTATAACTTTTCTATCATTAACAAATTTTTTTACATCATTTATAATAGGTCTATTTACTTTAAAAATGTTTTCTGGTAAATTATCTAAATCAAACCATTTTAAGTCTTTAACTTCTCCATCAGTAAAGTTTATTTCACCCTCAAATTTTTCACAGAAAAATACATGATTTAAAATGTATACTTGATCTTTGCTTTTTGGATAAATATTAAATAATTCTTTTCCTGAGTAAATTCCCATTAATTCTGGATTTATAGGTTTTATATTTAGCTCTTCTTCTATTTCTCTATTAAGTGCCTCAATATATTTTTCACCCAGCTCAATTCCACCGCCATGTATAGCCCAGCAACCATTGTCTTCTCTTTTTTGTAAAAGAATTTTTCCGTCTTTGTAGATAATTAATGTTACTACTGGTCTTAAATATGGTTGTTTTGAATTGATTGTTGTTTCTTCCATTTGTTTTTCCTCCTAATATCTTTTTTTATTTCATTATTCTTTCCTTTTATTGTTCTTTATGAAATTATTTCTTTTAGATTTTATCATAAAATCTAGAACTTGCAATGTTTTTTAGGAAAATAAATTATAAATATAAAAATTATAAAATGATATTTACTAAAATATGCCATATAGACTTATTTTTTCTTGAATATTTTTTACAAAATATGATATTATTCTACCATATTTTTATTTATAAAGGAGATAATACAAATGACCAAAAACACTCATCTTGCACTATTTCAGTAGCATTTATTAGGCCAACAAGTTTTAAATCACTTGCTATATGTTTGACAAGTGCAGCAATTGGAAGTTTAATTTCAGATATTGATATTACTACTTCAAAATCTCGCAAAGACTTAGATATAATTATTTTGGTTTCTGTAATTGCTGTTGCACTATGCACTTTAGCCGAGGCTATTTTTCACATTGGAATTTTATCATTGTTGGAATCTCAAACAAATATTACTAGAATCCTTTTAGGGCTTGGTTTTATTTTGTTTATTTGCTGTTATGGAATCACTACCTCACATAGAACTTTTATGCATTCACTTTTATGTGTTGTTGCTTTATGTGGAAGGTTGTGGGTTATTTTTCCTGCAATGGTACTGCCTTTTGGAATTGCGATGTTGTCTCATATTGGGCTTGATTTTTTTAATACAAAAAAAGTTCAGTTTTTCTGGCCATTGAAAAAGCCTAAAATTGCATTTAAACTTTGCCGTTCTGAAAGCAAACCCAGTAGAGTTATTTGTGGTATTGCAAGTGCTGTAGTTGTATTAGAGTTAATATTGTTTGCTGTAACACAAACTGTGGCTTTTGCCAAGGGGCCTTAGTTTTTTTGAATTTGATTTAGAGTTTTTTTAATTAAAAACTGCTAAGAGCGGAGATTTTTTCTCCGCTCCTTATTTTTGTTATTTGTTTATGTTTAATTTGTCATTTTTTAGAATTCATTTGTTATTATTTAAAAATTCTTTTAACTCTTTACTATTTTCCTCCACCTCATATTCCCATAAACTAAGATGTCCCTTAACTGGCATTGGATGATTAAACACCTCCACATTTTCAACTTGCCACCCATAGTTTTCTTGAAATGAGCTCTTGGTATATATCTCATTATTTTCTTTTAATAACATTTCTTTGAACTCGGGCGACATTTTTATGCAATCTACTAATTTAACTTTTCCTATTATCTTACCTAATGGCATGTCTTCTGGAATATATTTTTTTAACCTTTTCATTGCTTCTTTATCTATTCCTTTTCCTGCATGTATTAATAGGTCTCCTCTGTAACTAGTTTTCCAACTACGAAATTCAAATCTTTTGTCTCCTTGGATTATTAATGTTGCCCAAGGCTGTTTTATTGTTAGAGTTTTCATGTTGCAATCCTCCCTTATTTGATTAATTTAATAATTGCAAAATTCTTCCTGATATCTCCTGTGATTTTTCAAATAATGTTTTACTCATCTTACATCTCCAAAAAGCAAATTCTAATAATTTTTTTTGACTGTTATCATTTAGGTATTCCTCATACCCAAATGGACTGCTTACTAATTGAATTAAATAAAAATATGGCATCCATTTTAAATCACATTTGGTTAAACTTATATATTTCATTACCACTTTAGTGTAATTCAATAAATTTTCTATATTTATATCTCCATTTTCACAATCCTTATCTATATATGTAAACGACCTTATAATTTCCCATGCAATTGGCATTTTTCTTGCTTTAGCAAAATCTAATAATGCTTCTACCTTTTCATCTTTGTAAATAAATTGCATTATACTATAATCACCATGACTGTTTTTTAAAGTTAAATCCTTCATTTCCGAAAAATCCATCTTCTCCAAAGCTGTTATAATTTCCATTCTTTGGTTTATATCTAATTTTATTTTCGAGAAAATTTCAGATGATGGTAGATTCAATTGTTGCCCATGTTGAATTGACTCCTCTAATTTATCCACTATTTTTAATAATTGTATAAATTTTTTCTTTCCTTCCCTCAACTTATTATTATTACACCATTTTTCAATTAAATCTTCTGGCAAGTCTTCATAGTTTTCTAGTGATTTCGCCACTTTACCTAATATTTCTGCAGATTCTATTACTTGAGCTGTTGTTCCTGTATTACTTTCTTTTATATATCCATTAATAAATTCCATTAGAATTACTGTTCTGTTTTTGTATTTGAAATAATATTCTTGGTTTTCCATTTTTATATAATTTGGAACTTTTATTCCATTACTTTTTAGATGATTTATTATTTTTATTTCTTTTATTACATTTTCTTGATTACATGCTGATTCGAATTCTTTTAATACATATTTTGTTTCTTGATTATCATATACATAAAAAATGTTTGCACTACCTCGTGGTTCTTGTTCAATTTTAGTTATAGAAATATTGTATTTTTCTTGAATTTTGTTGATTATTTCTTGGTGCGTGAATACTGTTTTTTCTAGCATGGCGTGGCTCCTTTTTGTTTTATTTTATAGTATTTTTTTGAGGTTTGCAAGATGGAAAATGAAAGCAATGAATTTCAGTTTGTGTCAAGTAAAAGTATTTTTATAAAATTATTTGATTTATGATTAAAAACTGTGTATAATAGTAGTAGAAAATGAGAAACCACAGAAAATGTGGTTGCCGCTTATTTAAAGCTAACAACACATTCGCCTGGGCAAAAAGATTTGCGTATATTCATTTTTCACTACTAACACACAAATCTTTATAAAAATATTTACTTAAACTTACATTTAAGAAGGAACAAACTTCCTTTAATAACTAATACAAATACTGTATATATTCCTTAAAATATATAATCTGATTTAGTATTAGAGCACAAGCATACCCACACTATTATTGTTGTCATTATCTACATTAGTGTTATGGTTGAGGTTGGCAAGCGGATTGTTGTTGCTATTATTATTGTAATTGCCACCACCAAGCCATCCGGCTATACTTCTTTGGATTTCTGGCAAAGTAATTTTACCACTTTTTAATAATTTTGTATATCCTTTTAATTTTCTTTTCATTCTATATTTACTTGAATTCCTTATCTTAATAGAATTCGATTTGATTTTATATCCACAAAAGTTCACTCCTTGTGTGTTTTTAAAAATTTTTGTTTTTGAATTAAAAGTTAATTTTAATTTTTCTTCTAAAAAAGCAGTTAATTTTTGCAATCTTTCTTTCGCTTCTTCTTTATTGTTACATAAAATTACAATATCATCCATATATCGAAAATAATATCTACATTTTAATATATGTTTTGCATATTGATCAATCTCATTTAAATATATATTTGCAAACATTTGTGAAGTATAATTTCCTAATGGTAATCCCTTCATACCTTCGGTCGACAATAGAATTTCTCGTGTTAACCATAATATTTTTTTATCTTTAACTTTCTTTTTAATTATTTCCCATAAAATTTTTTTATCTATATTTGCAAAATACTTAGTAACATCCATTTTTAAAATGTAATAATCTTTTAACTTTTTACTTAATTTTATCATAGATGTTTTAACATCTTTTGCCGCTTTATGCATTCCTCTATTTATAATACCTGCATAACTTGTTTCAATAAACTGTGGTACAAAAAATGGTTTCATAAAATTTTCAACATACCATTGATGGACTACTCTATCTCTATATGGTAAAGCCTGTATAATTCTTTCTTTTGGTTCATGTATTTTAAAAGTTCTATACAGTCCCGTTTTATATTTTCCATGTTTCAATTCTTCGAGTAATTCTAATAATTCACTTTCCAAATTAAGTTCAAAAATAATAACTTCTATTTTCTCTCTTTTTCCTCGTCTAGCCATTTTATGTGCTTTTAACAATTCTTCAAATGATAAACAATTATCATACACATTTCTCACTGTTTTAGGCATTTTCTTTAATACCTAAAGACTTAATTAAGCCTCCTAACATTTTTCCTATTTCTGATAGCATCTCATTACTATATTTATATCTTGTCATATCAATCCATTTATTATTATACATAATTCTTATACAAATTCTTTGATAATAAATATTACTATCAACAATATTATAGTATTCTAATCTTTTCTTTTTTTCTATTTTTGTTGCAAATAATATATTTTTTAACATATCATACATACTTGTTTTTATTTCAGTACCGATACTAAATTTTTCTGTTCTTGGTAATTTTATTAAAATTGTAAGCATATATTCGATATATTTTTCTATTTTTCTTATTATAACTAATTGATTATTCATACCCATTTTTTCCTTTCTACATACATGAATACAGGACCTGCAAAGCAAGTCCCATACTCGTTTGGATTCTTTTCAGTGAGCAGTGCTACTTAAAGCACAAGCATACCCACACTATTATCGTTGCCAAGATCTACATAAGTGTAATGGTTGAGGTTGGCAAGCGGATAGCTGATGCTATCATTATCGCAACCGCCACCACCAAGCCAAAAGCCTCCGGCTTCCTGATTCGAGCATGCCAGAATTTTAGATACATTAGCAAGATCATAAATCCCGCAAATACATCTTGATCCCGTTGGCTCAGATTCAATTCCCTCAGTTGAGCCTTTAGAATTATAATAATGTCCTAACTCTTTCGAGTCGATTATTATTTTATTCAAGGTTTCCTCTACAGTTTCAGCTTTAATCAGTTGATTAATCAGCCATACTAAAAAGGCATAATACTGATATTCTGTAGCCACACACCAGTGCCGACCTTCAACTGCAGACATATTAGAGGCTGTTTTAACCCACCAATTGTAACTATGACCTGTCGCAGGTCTCATTCCCTTCATATAAGCAACCAGGTGGTCATCAGCATCAGAAGGATCATAAATTGGTCTGTAGAAAGCTTCAATTCTCTCCTCCTTAACCTCAGCAACTGCTTCAATAAAATCATTGATGCTTTTATTTATTGACTTGAAGTTAAGAACTTCATCAAAGAAACCAGGCTCCTGCGGGTCGATTTTCACCAGACGATTGTCAGTGAGGGATGTAATTGTTGTAGTCTCTGCCATTTTTGAAAATTTACCGAATCCGATCATATTATTACCTCCTAAGTAATACACTCTGGAGGTTACGCTACCCCTCCAGAAAATTTTTATAATTTATTTTCTGTATAAGTAGCGTTATACATATATGATACTTATATTATATCACAATTTTATGTTAATTGCAAATGTATTGAGTTTTTTTACTAAACTGTAACTATATTTTTATCTATAAATTTATTATACAAAAAGACACAATTATTTTCAACCAATATCCTTTATCCCTCAACGAACTAATCAATTACACTTTTGATATATTAAGAATTGAACTTATATATGCATTTGACATTATACATTCTTGTTTTTTACTTAATGCTAAAACTTATCGTCATCAAATTTTATCAGCAATATCAAGTGTTTTCATCTATTCATCCAAAGATGCAGACTTCACTGGGATAAAATCCCCTGGATGTGAAAAGAATACAACCCATTTTCCTTTATAATCTGATAACTTTACTTTTCCCATTGTAGTTTCCGCTTCAAAATCAGGAGCTATTTGTCCTATTTTTACATTGCCATTCATCATTATTTCGTAATCCATAAAATAAACCTCCTATCATATTTTTTATATGATAGGATTAAAAGATCCTTTTTGATACACTATTGTTTAAAATATAAATACTATGTGATATCATACTATTATTTTCACTTGAATAAAATGAAAGTACATGGGAGCATTTAAAATTACTGTTTTATCCAATGCTTATAATGACTGTTATTGGATATTTTTATTTTGGTAGCACTGTTAAAAATTTTTTATGTGCTAAACTTTTAGGCATTACATATGCTATTAGTTTTATAATCATATTTTTCTTTTAAACTCAAAGCTCTCCTTTAAAGAACTCTCGAATTCATTATTATTTATAATATAATTAACCCATTCTATTGCATAGATTTTTATTAACTTTTCTTCTAGTAATCTGATTTTTTCATTCTCTGAATAATATTCATCTAAAAAATATTTTGCTCCTTCCACATTAAATCCATTTTTCTTTGAAATAAAAATTAAAGAAATTACTATTGCTATATCACAAATACTATCACCATATTTTGCATCATCAAAATCTATAAATCCAACTCTGTTCTCATTTACAAAAATATTATGCTTTGTAAGATCAAAATTTAACAATGATTTTCTTTCTATTTTATCAGCAAATTCTACCTTAAGTAAATCATTTCTCATATTACTTGTTACTAGATGCATTTTTCTTAGCTCATTAGCAATACTTCTGATTGTACCTTTGTCAAATTTATTATTAGCAACTATTGCTACAAGTTGTTTTCCTTGCATAAAAGAATAAATTACACAATATTCTCTATTGAAATTCACATAATATTCATTATATTTAGTTGATATTACTTCTGGAACTAATATTCCGATTATTATATAACCATATATGTGTATTTATCATATTATTTACATGCTTAATATTATTATAAATTTTTATCACATATTTCTTATTATCTTGTGTAAATATTATAAATACATTTCCTATTGATGATTCATCACTTTTCTCTATTTTTTTAATTTTTATATTATAATTATTTTCTATTATAAATTTTAGCCTTTGCAAACATTTCCTCCTGTTTTAAGAATTTCTTTTTGTTTCTCATTTTCATCCTTTTCTACCCATAACTTACAGGTTTGTAATGTATAATTATATAACGTAGCTAAAATTTTTCCTTTTACTTCAATTATTTTTTCAATAACTTTAATATACAACTGTATTATATCTTTGTTTTCAAATGTATTTTCTATGCCAATAGATACATCATTGGTGGAGGTGAGGAGAGTCGAACTCCTGTCCAGTTGCTCTTCCATATGAATTTCTCCGAGTGCAGTTTGTTATTAAAATTCCCCTAAAATATCATTAACAAACAAACAATATTTTAAAGTAGCTATAAAATACCCTCTATTTCCATAGCAAGAAATAGATTTGTTTCCCACATAATCGACGCCTTATTAATAGCCGTGGGAAGCTATTAGAAGACGACGTTGCAACTTAGGCAGCGTATGCTAATTCTGTATTATCAGCGTTTATTTTTAATTTCCCGTTTTTTTAAGTGGCCAACGAGAATCCACTACTCGCTATTCATATTTCTAAACAATTGTCGAAACCAAGTACACCCCCATATTTAAATATTTTTATATAAAAATATATTTTAGTCTACTTTTCTATTATACTTTATTTTAAGGCAAAAAACAAGGGTTTTACTCATACAATTTTAAATACATTTCAGGCTATATTATGTTGTAATTTTAAATCACTATAAATTAATAATATGGAATATTGTTTAGTAATTTAAACAATATTCCTTTTCATTAATTTCATTCATTTGGTATATGCAATATATTTGATATTTTATCAATATAAAATATATCTAACTTGCTCATTGCTCTTGTTATTGCCACATATAATAATTTTATGTCCAAACTACTATTACTGTATTTCTCAATATTTACATTAGCTATTATCACACAATCAAATTCAAGTCCTTTTGCCAAATATGATGGTACAACAGATATACCAGCATTATACTCTGAATCTTTTCCTTGAATCAATTTTACATCATTTCTAATTTTACTAATTTGCTTTTGAATTTCTTTGCATTCATTTATATCTTTTCCTATAATTGCAATAGATTTAAATCCATTTTTTAAATGTTCATCTATTCTTTTGTTAATATTATTAATCAATTCAGTCATATTATTTACTTTTTTAGAATAAACCGAATTTTTTCTATTTATAACAGGTTCTCCTAGTACTATAAATTCTTTTTCATATTCAGGAAGCTCACTAATAACACAATTAGCTATATCCATAATTTCCTTTGTTGTTCTATATGTTTTCTGTAATGTAGTATATGTGACATTAGTATCTTTAAATTCAACCTCAATAAATCTTTTCCAGTTCTCAATTCCTCTATAATAATGAACTCCTTGTGCAATATCACCTAATATAGTCATAGAATTACTATTTAAAATTGTTTTTAAAACATCAAATTGAAATTCACCATAATCTTGTGCTTCATCTATTACAACATGTTTTATTTTGCATTTATCTTTTATACCTATTATTTTGTATTGTAAATACATAATTGGTGCTAAATCTTCGAATGCTATCTCATTATTCTTTAAATTTAGTAATGTAGTATTTTTTAAATATTCAACAACATCTGTTAAATCTTGATTTTCATCAATTATATCATTATTATTTTCATTTACTATTTTAATCAAATAATTATTCAAAAAATCTTTGTAATATTCTAAACAACTTTTTTCTTCAATTTTACTTAAGTAATCTTTTATGATTTTATTATAGTTCTTTTCTACTAGATTAATCTTTTTATCAAATTTATCAAAAACCTCAATACGTTCTTTTCCTTGTAAACCTTCAATTGCCTTTCCTCTTTTTTCTTTCAAATCATTTACTATTTCTTCTGATTTTTTTCTAAACTCATATGTTAGATTTTTTTTGATTTCATTTATTCTCATCCTAAAATTATACATTTTATATGTATTTATAAATAATTCATTGATATCTTTATAATCCATAATTTTATATTCTTCATAGCAAAAATCTATATTAGGTATATATTGTTTTTCTATATTTTTTATATATTCATCTACAATATTTTTAAAATCAATAGATGATTTAAATTTTGATTCTTTCAATATAATATCTATTTTATTTTTATATCTATTATCAACTTCATTATTTACAATCATTACTAGTTTTTCATTATTATCTGAAATCTTTAATCTTTTGCCAATTACGTCATATGCAAAATCTTCAAAAGTATATTGTTTTACATTGTTTACACCTAAATCTGGCAATATATTTGAAATATAATTTAAAAAGAATTTATTAGGAGCTATAATCATAAACTCTTCTGGTTTAAATTGTTTTTCATAATTATAAATTAAATATGCAATTCTATGAAGAGCAATTGTAGTTTTTCCGACTACCTGCAACTCCTTGAACAATTAATGGTTCATTAATTGGAGCTCTTATAATTTTGTTTTGCTCATCTTGTATTGTTGCTACTATATTTTTTAGTCTATCATCAGCTTTTTCTTCAAGTGCATTTTGCAATAATTCATCATTTCCTGTAACATTTATATCAACATATTTTTTTAATTTTTTATTTTCTATTATATATTGTCTTTTTAATAATATTTCTCCAGAAATTTCTTCTCCTAAAACTTTGTAACTTGCATTTCCAAGTTTACCTTCATAATACAAGTTTGCAATTGGTGCTCTCCAATCAACAACAATAGGTTCTAATGTTTTACTATCTAATATAGATAATTTTCCTATATAAAAATTCTCTTGATTTTTATATTTTTCCTTAAAATCCATTCTTGCAAAGTACGGTGTACTTTTTAACTTTTTCATATTTTCAAGTTTATCTACATACATTTGCAAAACCAAGCCTTTAGCTATATTTTCCATATCATAATTCATATTAGCACTAGCTAATGTATTTTCTATAAATTTTTCCTCTTCCTCAATTTTGTCTATGGTATTTTTTAAATTACTTTCTTCTTCTAAAAATATTTCTTTATCCATATTTCACAATCTCCAATAAAAATTTTTATACATTGACTACTGTTGTTATATTTTATAAACTTTGTTTTATAATTTATTATTATATGCTTTAGTTATGTTTATGTCAAGCACTTTGAGCTTATTTCTAGTGAAATTTAAGTTTATTTCCGACAAAATGTTTGTACATATTTCTGTTAAAATGTTTGTGCTTATTTCTTGCAAAATATTATCTTATTAAATAGATATTTATTATTTTATTTTTTAGTTTATTTAAAAAGTATCCACCTATCGAAAATTTTTTTAATTTTTATCAAAAAAATATTGCACATCTAAAACAAATATGTTAATATATGTATTGTTAACATATAGGGGTATAGTGTTAATGGTAGCACATCGGTCTCCAAAACCGCCTGTGAGGGTTCGAATCCTTCTACCCCTGCCATATGAAGGGAACCTTACAAGTGCTATTTGTAGGGTTTTTCTGTTTTTTAAGAAAGGATTGAATCAAATGAAAAAAATAATTACTTTATTAAATACAATAATAAAAAAATTTATGACAAAAGAAGTTATTCTTTATGTAGTTTTTGGAGTTCTAACAACTATAGTAAATTTAGCAGTTTCATATTTACTTGAAGGTCCATTCCATATTAATGGTGCAATTGCAAGTGCAGTTGGAATTATTTTAGCTGTTCTTGTTGCTTATTTTACAAATAGAAAAATGGTTTTTAATTCAACTGCAAATACTTTAAAAGAAAAATTAGTTGAATTTTGGAAATTTATGCTAGGAAGAGCATTTACAATGATTGTTGAAGAAGGTGGAGTTATCTTGTTTTCAACTGTTTTAGGTTGGCCTTTTAAACCTGTTAAGCTTGCATTAACTATAATTGTTATAATTTTAAATTTCTTTATTAGTAAATTTTTTGCTTTTAAAGCTGAAAAATAATAATGTTTTTGTTTTATTAAAATAATGTGATTTTTAAGGATTTTTGCATTTTATATTTTTATATTTTACTATTACTTATTATTTTTTACTTATTTTTTATTACTCATTATTTTTTTATATCACTAAATTATTACCTTAAAAATCACATAACATTTTTCATTTTAAAAAATAATTTCATATATGGTTTTACAATTTTATGTTTAAAATTTTATCTTGATAATTCTAGCTTGACAATTTCATCTTGCTAATTCTATTTTAACAATTTCACATTAATAATTCTATCTCAGAAAGGGGGCTTTTTCTTGCTCAAAAATTTTGCATTTATTTCTAGATCTTATTTTACAATTTTAATAATTCTAATTGTTTTTATCTCAGCATTTTTTATTCCATTTATGTCAAATAATAATGATTTCACTACATCTAACCCACCTTTAATAAACGAAAAAATAGAACCAACAAAAATTGGTTTAAACAATATTTATTGGCCTTTACCTGGATATACCTCAATAAGTTCACCATATGGATATCGTGGTGCACCAACAGCTGGAGCCACAAATTTTCATGGTGGAATCGACCTTCCTGCACCACCTGGTACAAGCATAATTTCTGCTATTTCTGGTAAGGTCACTTGGACCGGTTTTATGGGAAGTGGTGGTTGTACTGTTGTTGTAACAAATGAGAAATATACAGTTATTTTTCATCATGTCTCACCTAATTTTTTAGTTTCTGTTGGTGATTATGTTTCTCAAGGTCAAGTTATAGCTCAAGTTGGGCCCAAAAATGTTTACGGTTTTGCCAATAATCCTTATAAAGATGTTAATCGGAAATCCTACAAATGGTGCAACAACAGGTCCTCATCTACATTTTACAGTAAAAATAGGATCAAAATCAATTGATCCTATGAGTTTATTTTAATATCAATTTTTCTATTTTGATTATAAAAACATTAACATTATTTTATAATTTTAAAGATTATATAATGACAACTTTTCACTGATTTTATTAAAAATTATCATTTTTGTTATTTTCATTGTTTTTATTAAAAATCATCGTCTTCATCATCTTCATTGTTTTTTTGATTACTATTTTCATTACTAAATTTTTTTCCAAATTCAGTTCCATACTCATTACCAAACTCTGTTCCAAATTCATCTAAAAATGATTCTCCACATCTTGAATTACATCTTGAGCAATGACCTGAACATTGATTTTGCTCTTCTCCACCATTCCAATCTAATTCAATAATATTTTGGCATTCTGGACATTTAATATCTGTTTTTGATTCAACATCTGCTATAAATTCTTTATTACAATATGGACAAGTAATTTCAAAATCATATCCATCATCATAAATATCATCCTCTATTCCACTTATTGATGATTGAATTTTATTTAATTTGGTTTCCATTGAATTTTGTTTTGATTGTATTTTATCAATTTTATTGTTAATAATATTTGTTAATTCATCAATTACACTCACATGTAACATTGATATTTCAACAATTTTATTGCTTATATATTCACGTTCTTTTTCATCAGTAATATTTTCTTCAATATCTTTCAAAATATCCTGAAATCTTTTACTTAATTCTCCCATTTACAAACCTTTCTAAAATAAGCTTATATATTGTATATTTTTATACATTTATATAAGCTTATCTTATTTTATTTTTTATTAATTTTACTATTCAACTTTAATAATTAATTCTATCAAATAATTAATTAATTTTAGCATTTAACTTTAATAATCAATTTTATCATTTAAATACAAAAATTAGTTAACTCTTTCCATATAATCACCAGTTCTTGTATCAATTTTAACAATATCACCGATGTTTACAAATAATGGAACTAATATTTCTAATCCATTTTCTAATGTAGCTGGTTTTCCAGATGTTGTTGATGTATTTCCAGCAAATCCTGGTTCTGTATATGTTACTTCTAATTCAACAAACATTGGTGGTTCAACTGCAAATACATTTCCTTTATATGATAAGATTTTTACATTCATATTTTCTTTAATATATTTTAAGCTGTCTCCTAATTGTTCTTTGTTTAAAGGCATTTGCTCATATGTTTCATTATCCATAAAATAATATAAATCTTCATCATTATATAAGTATTGCATTTCTTTTTTCTCTATTTCAGCTCCTGGATATTTTTCAGATGGGTTAAATGTTTTTTCAATAACTGCCCCACTTATTACGTTTTTTAATTTTGTTCTAACAAATGCTGAACCTTTTCCTGGTTTTACATGTTGAAATTCAACAACTTTGAATACATTTCCATCCATTTCAAATGTTGTTCCATTTCTAAAATCTCCTGCCATATATACTTCTGCCATTATTATTTCCCCTTTCTCATTCTTTTTTATTAATTCACTATCATATTTATATATAATACAACATTTTCCAGAAAAAATCAAGTGTTTTTACTATTTTTCAAAATTAGCTTTACTATTTCTGAAAATCAGCTTTTTCCAAAATAAATTTTTCTTTAAGAAGTAGTATTTTTCTTTAGAAATAGCCTTATTTTTCAGAAACTTTTGTACTATTTAGAAATAACACATCTATCATTTTCGACTTTAATAACACCTTTAACATTTTCTTTAACAACTCCATCAAGTATTCCTTGACTAATAACATCTTCAACATAATTTTGGATAGCTCTACGCAATGGTCTTGCTCCATAATTTTTATCATATCCTTTTTCAAAAATAAATTTTTTTACACTTTTATCAATTTCAATATTATAGTCATTTATTTTTAATCTATTTTTTATTTGATTTAACATTAAATCTATAATTTGCATAATCTCATTTTCAGTTAATTTATGGAAAACAATAATCTCATCAATACGATTAATGAATTCTGGTTTAAATTCTTTTTTTAATTCTTCCATTACATCTTTTTTTATAGATTCATATTGCTTATTTTCTTCTGTTTTACTATCTGATTGGCCTGAAGAAAAACCTAACATTTTTCTATCTGTAATCATTCTAGCCCCAATATTTGAAGTCATTATTACAACTGTATTCTTAAAATTAACAGTTCTTCCTTGTGAATCTGTTAATCTTCCATCTTCCAAAATTTGTAACATCATATTCATTACATCTGGGTGTGCTTTTTCAATTTCATCAAATAATAACACTGAATATGGTTTTCTTCTAATTTTTTCAGTTAATTGTCCACCTTCATCAAAACCAACATACCCTGGTGGTGAACCTATTAATTTAGAAATTGAATGTGATTCCATATATTCAGACATATCAATTCTAATTATTGCATCTTCATTTCCAAAAAGGACCTCTGCTAATGCTTTTGAAAGTTCAGTTTTTCCAACACCTGTTGGACCTAAAAACAAAAATGAACCTATTGGTCTGTTTGGGTCTTTTAAACCAACTCTACCTCTTCTTATTGCTTTAGAAACCGCTTCTACAGCTTCATTTTGTCCTATAACTCTTTTATGAAGTACTTTTTCTAATGATTTAAGTTTATCATTTTCATCCTGAGTCAATTTTTTAACAGGAATATTAGTCCAAGACGAAATAACCTCAGCAATATCTTCTTCATTTAAAATTATAATATTTCTACTTGTCTTATTTTCCCATTTCTTATTATCTTTCTCAAGTTTTTCTTTTAATTGATTTACTTCATCTCTTAAACTTGCAGCTTTTTCAAAATTTTGAATTAATATAGCTTCTTCTTTTTCTTTTTCAACTTGAGCAATTTTTTCTTCCTGTTCTTTTAATTTTCCAGGTCTTGTGTATGTTTTCATTTTTAATTTTGATGCAGCTTCATCAATTAAGTCTATTGCTTTATCTGGTAAATATCTATCATTTATATATCTAACAGATAAATTAACAGCTGATTTAATTGCTTCATCAGTAATTTTTACATTATGATGTGCTTCATATTTATCACGGATTCCCTGTAAAATTTTAATTGTATCCTCAGGAGTTGGTTCTAAAACAGTTACTGGGCTAAATCTTCTTTCTAGTGCTACATCTTTTTCAATATGTTTTCTATATTCACTAATTGTTGTTGCACCTATTAATTGAATTTCACCTCTTGCTAATAATGGTTTCAAAATGTTTGCAGCATCCACAGCCCCTTCAGCAGCACCTGCACCAACTATTGTATGAATTTCATCTATAAATAAAATTACATCTCCAACTTTTTTTACTTCACCAAGACATTTTTTTATTCTTTCCTCAAAATCTCCTCTATATTTAGCTCCTGCAATCATACTTGTAATATCAAGTGTTACAACTCTTTTATTTTTTAATAATTCAGGTACATCATTAAGTACAATTTTTTCAGCTAATCCTTCTATTACAGCAGTTTTTCCAACACCTGGTTCTCCTATTAAACATGGGTTGTTTTTCGTTCTTCTTGATAAAATTTGAATTACCCTTTCAATTTCATCTTTTCTTCCTATTACAGGATCTAATTTTCCATCTTTTGCTTGTTTTGTAAGGTCAGCACCAAATTGATTTAATGTTGGTGTTAAATTAAAACTTCTAATATTATTGTTTTCTGTACTATCATTTTGGATTAAATCTTCTTCATTAATAACTTTAGAAATTTCATTATATATTTTTTGTGGGCTAACATCTAAATCAATTAAAATTCTTACTGCTACACTGTCTGCTTCTTGCATAATTCCTACTAATAATTGTTCTGTTCCTATATATTCACTTCCAATTTTTTTAGCCTCTTTATATGCATTTTCAATTACTTTTTTTGTACGTGGTGTAAATCCTAGAGTTTTTTCACTTGCTTCTTCATAATTTATAACACCAATTAAATCTTCTATTTCATCTATTATATTTTCTGGAGTAACATTTTGCAATTCTAAAACTTTACTTGCAACACCATTGCCTTCGTCAGAAAGCCCATATAATAAATGTTCTGTTCCTATATAACTGTGTCCAAATGCAACAGCTGTATCATTTGCGATTTTCAAGGCTTTTTCAGCTCTGTTTGTAAATTTATATTGCATATTTTAATTTGTATGATATATTAAATATATTTATTTTGTATATTTAATTTTTATCATAAACTCCTTTCTTCAATTATTAATTACTAAAAATTAGTATTTGTTTTATAACTAATTTTCAAATATCACTTTTTCTGTAAGTGACTTATATCATATCATAAATTCCTTATTTTTTCAATATTTTTAGCTTTATATTTCTTTGTTTTCATCGACTATTTTTGACATTATTCTCATTTTCATTTTTTGTCATCATATCTAATTCTTTACATCTTTGTTTTTGTCCATCTAATGTTTGCCATGCAAAAAAAGTAGAAATAAATTCACCATATTTTGTTGTATCATCATAAAAATTATTATAATTATTTTCATCATTTTTCATAATCAATACCATATGATATATTTATAAAATAATCATATTTCCTTTCTTTTAAATTTTTGATTTTGCACACTTTAGTTTTTAATTCAATTATATAATCCTAAATTCATTTTGTTGTTTATATAATTTACTTTACATATTTTTTTGTACAAAGCTTTTATATTTCAATTATGAACACATTTAGAATTAATTATACTTTTTCAAAAAATTACCAGTTTAAAAAAATTCAAATTGCACATCATAATAACAGAAAAAGCAAAAATGCTTTTTTCTATATTACAAATGTAAAATTTCAGGAGGTGAATATAATGACAAGTTCAAACAAGAAAGTTGTTCCAGCTGCTGCTGATGCTTTAAACAAATTTAAATATGAAGTAGCTAGTGAAGTTGGTGTTAACTTAAAAGATGGTTATAACGGTGATATCTCTTCAAGAGACGCTGGTAGAATAGGTGGAAACATGGTAAGAAAATTAATCCAACAAGCTGAAAGCAATATGACAAAATAAGTTAATTGCTAGTAGTTTCTAGTGATTGATTATAGTAAATAGTGTAAACATGTTTTTAAATTTTAAACTGATTTTAGATTTAAATTAAAAATAGTTTTATACTAAATTGAATATTAAAAGACAGGGATATCTTTCTTGGTTTTATGAATTTTGAATTTTTATTCAGTAATGTAATAAAGGCAGGAATTGTGTTCCTGCCTTTTGTAAATTTGCGAGTATCGAAAAGTTTGTGTAAACTTTTCTCTAAAGCTGAGTAAAAAACACCTACTGTAAAAAAAGTAAGTGTTTTTTCAATATATTTTTCAATTGTTATCTTTCTTCCATAGTTTGTCTATTATTTAAGGTATCTTCTTTATCTTGATATAATTCATTTATTAAATCTTTTCCGATTAATTTATCATACAAATCAAAAGTCGCAGATATATAATCATCATGTTCACTTGGAACTGTTACAACTAAAGGAACTACTCCTTTTTGGATTGCATCTATACTATATGACATTGCCTTATCAGAATTACAAATTTTATAAAATCTACCATATTTTATACTTCCACTTGTATTAGCTTGGTTATATTCTTGAATTGGATTATCTGTAACAATACATGATACTTTATCTAATTGAATTTGCGGTTTCCCATTCTCTTCTAATAAGTTTGAATATGATTTTAATAATTCAGTTATTCCTAATTGTTCATTTTCTGTTTTACAACATATAGTAACATTTCTATTTTGTTCATTTTCTGATTGAGCTATTTTAATTGCTTCCATTATACTTTTCTTATATGTACGTTTATCATCACTTAATTCTATTAATGTACGTGAAAAAGGTATGGAAACATTATAGTCTACATTCTCTTGTGCAGTTTTGTATTGTTCAACAAGATTTTTCTTTATGTCTAAAACTTCTTGTGGTAATACAATTCTTTTATTTTCTAATGTATCTGTTTCCGTTTCACTCATTTTATAACCATCAAATCTTTCTTTTCTTGTTAATACTGATAAAAATGAATTTTCACCTTGCCAAGTATGATCTAGAAATGTTGTAACATACAAACTCCAAAATGTCTCTCCAATATAATTATGTGCTGTTTTATCTAATGGAACTGAATAAATTTCTGGATTTATTCCAAATTCATTATAAAATAAAGCTTTTCTAAAAACTTGCACTGGTGACACAACACTTATTAATCTGCCACATCCTTCTTCTTTATATATTTTACTTGCCACTAGACATTCATCACCAGAATTGTAAACTCCTTTTTCCCCTTGATATTTAATATTAGCATTATTTGCCCTTATATCTTTTAGTGGTATTCCATGTTCAAGTAAGTATTTTTTTCCAGCCTCCGCAAGTGGAATTAAATCAGTTTGTTTTTCTCCATCTTTCATTATATAGTGTGTACTACCTGGTACATATAAAGTTGGTTCATTTCCTTTTGCTTTTTCTTTATAGTATAATTCTATTCCTTTAATAAGTCTACTTTCAAATTCCATACCGGGTTTATCTCCATCTTTTAATGGGTGACTAGCTGCAATTTCTATTAATACTTTTTTGCTACTTAAATTTGTTTTAATTTCATTCTTTTTTTGTTCCCAATGTCTTTTTGATTTATTAAACATAATTATCCCCCCTCGTTTGTTTCTACTAGCTTTATTTTATCAATGCTTACATTAATATTGTACCAAATTTCTGCCGAAAAGTCAATTTATGTAAATTATTTTGCTTTTAAATATAGAAAAAGCATATAAAATATGTTAAAATGTTAGCGCTCAAACAAAACAAAATTAATATACTTATATGCTTTTATTAATAATAACACATTTTAATCAATATTTAAAGCATTTTTTGAAAATTCTTTTGTTTTAGTTTGGCAGAAAGAGGAAATTTTATGGGTTTTGCAAAAAAATCTGATAGTATGCCAATCGAAAGAAGGCAACAAATCCAAAAAGTCATTGACACTTTAAGGATGGGAGGTCGAAGCGAAAACACAATTGAAAATTATGTATGTTCTATAAACAGGTTCTTGAAATATTTTGAAAATGAAGATATTTCAAAATTCAAAGAAGAAAACATTGCAGATTATATAAAACAAAATTATTTGAATATGCAATGTTCTGTAGATACATACAATATGAATGTTAGTGCAATTAAATATTTTTATGTGATTAATTTTAGAAAAGAATTTAATAATAAATTATTGCCACGAGCAAAACGCACAAAGAGATTGCCAGCGACAATAGACAAAAAAACATTCATTAAGATTTTCAATGAAGAAAAATTTTTAAAGCACAAATGTTGGTTATTGCTTGCGTATTGTTCAGGCTTGCGTGCCGAAGAAGTTGCGTGTGTAAGAATAAAAGATATCAACTCAGATGAACATGAATTAAAGGTTATGGGCAAACGAAAAAAAGAGAGATTCACTATTTTGCCAGACATTACAATTGAATGTTTACGACAGTATTACAAACATCAATATCACAGAAAATATCGTCCAAAAACAAATACAAGTGGATATTTATTTGAAGGTAAAGATGGTGGAGAACATGTAAATGTTGGAATAATAACCAATTATTTTACATCAGTAAAGAAAAAATATAAATTAGATGACCGCATTTGTTTTCATAGTCTCAGACATTCTTTTGCAAGCAACTTTATTAAAGCCGGTGGTGATCCATTTGTTTTAAAATCAATGATGGGACATTCATCTTTAAGTACAACCAGCATCTATATTCACATGGGAAGGGATTTTAATAATCTTAAAGGTGTGAAATATGATGAAATATAGCATACAAGATATTTTTAGAGAATATGGTCCAGAATATATAAAAACACATAAACTTTCAAGAGAGCAATGGAAAGTTTATAATGCAATAATCAAATGCAAAACACGGTATGCTTGGAATACATACAATTACTTGTAAAGAATGTGGAGAAACGCATATTGGGTTAAATAGTTGCAGGAATAGGCACTGCCCAAATTGTCAAAGTTATGCAAGAGAAAAATGGATTGAAAAAGAAAGTTCATATATGTTGGAATGTGCGTATTTTCATATTGTTACAACAATTCCAGCAGAATTAAATGAAATAGTTTTATATAATCAAAAAACATGTTATGACATATTGTTTAAAGCAACATCTGAATCAATATTACAGCTTACGAAAGATACAAAATGGCTAGGAGCAAAAGTTGGTATTACATCAGTTTTACACACATGGGGACAAACATTAGAGTTCCACCCCCACATCCACTCAATAGTTACAGGCAGAGGGATTTCGAACAACAAGTGGGTTGAAGGTAAAAAAGAATATTTATTTAAATTTCCAGATAGAGGCTCTGGTTTTCCTAAACCTTCATAACCATTTCTATCTATATCTTTTAATATCAAATTGATTCTTTTAAGATTTTTCTTATCTTGTGTCTGCCAGTATAAGTAATCCTCCCAAGCATCATCTTGCCAGGCCTTATTCATCTTCCACCTCTATTAAGTCATGAACTGTGGTTTTTCCATTCTCAATATCTTTAACAGCTTTTTCTAATCTTTCCATATTGGCAGCACTATAAAAAGGATCTGCTGTTATTTCAAATGGAATTCTTTGTTCTTTTACTGCCTTTTTTACAAAAATATTAAATGCTGTTGTCATTGTCATTCCTGTATCTGAGCAGAATTTTTCAAATTGTTTTTTTAATTCTTCGTCTATTCTAATACTTATATTGGTTTGTGCCATTTTTATCACTCCTCTCTTTATACTATTATATCAATTATAGCATTTTTCAATTACATTGTCAAGAAATTTAATAACAATGTATAAACATATTATATGCTATTTCATACAAAAATATACGTATGAGTTTCGTGATTTCACATTATTTTAAGTAAATACAAATTGTTTTTCGTATTCCGTAATTATAAATTTAATTGCTGTTACACTATTATTCAAACTTATTACATATTCACCTGGATTCGCTGTTGTTAAAAAGTTTTTAGTTCCTTCTGATAAATCAAAAGGTATTTTTTGGTTTTAAATTTTTTTCTATCACTGACTATTGATGCAAATATTCTATAATCTGTCGATAATGGTATCCTGTAAATTTTTCTTGGTTTTATGAATTTTAAATCTTTGTTTTCATAGCCAATTAATTTGCGATACATAAAGGCAGGAATTGTGTTCCTGCCTTTCGTTTATATTTTTACACAACATTGATATAATGTTTATATCTGTCTAAACATATATTTCCTATTTTAACTCAACTCTTCCAATTTCTTTTAAATCATTCATATTGTAAGATATTATTTCATCATATCTTATAACATATATAGTTTCTCCAATATAAATCATTCTTGAATTATAATTATAACGTTTACTTTCTTCTGAAATTTCTCCATATTTTTCAAAACCTTTTTCCATATCTATTTTATATATTACAAATGAATCTTTATAATCAGGTGCTTGTTGGAAATATACTGGAAAACCAATTAAATTTTTTTGTTTATTATAAAATAATGCTTTATGTTCATTAATAATTTCAGATGATGATTTTTCATTTCCAATACTAACATTAAATATTTCTTTAGGATTTTCTAAATTTGATATATCAAACAATGACATCTTTAGAGTTGTGTTTCTTACACCACCATATCCATTTGATTCTGTATTATATCCAATTCCGATTATATGTGTTTCATCATATGGATGTAAATAACTACTATATCCAGGTATTTTTAATTGTCCTTTAACAACAGGGTTATATGGGTCTGATAAGTCAATTACAAATAATGGGTCAATTTGTTCAAATGTTACGACATATCCTATTTTTCCTGTAAATCTTACTGAATATATTTTTTCGCCTTGTGCCAAATCTTCTATTTTTCCAATTTCTTTTAAATCTTTATCAAATACAAAAATCGCATTTGAAGAATTTTCGTTATATCCTGAAGTAATTGCTACTCTTAAATTTCCTTCATATTCATCCATTGAAAATTGATTTTTTAAATATCCATTTACTTCTCCTGTGCATTGCAATTTTATTTGAGAATCTTTTAAATTAAATTTATATATTTTTGTTTTTTCATTACTTTTATTATTTTCATTACTCCTATAATAACTATAACCATAATCTTCATCATAGCCATAATCATATTCAGTAATATACATATTTTCTTCACTTACATATATATCATCTGCACTTGCTCCATAAAAAGTTTCTATATTTACTTTTTCTTTATTTTCAATATTAAAACCACCAACTAATAAATATGAATTAGTATTAGAACTTTTTAAATATGCAATATCTGTATAATTAATTGATTCTTGTTTTATCAAAGATACTGTATCTGAATAACATGGTAATATTTCTTTTTCTGTTATATTAGTATAATATGTTGGTATTTTTGCTGAAATAAAATAAATATTTTTTCCTATCATTCTTGAATCTTTATAATAACCATCTAAAGAAACTTTTCTTATTTCTTTTGGTTTTGACTTATCTGAAATATCATAAATAATTGCTTGAGCAAAATTTCTTTGTTCTGTTTTAATTTTATCTTCAACATATTCATCACTTTTATCTTGTTTTTGAATTAAATCAATTTCAGAATATGTCCCTAAAACTATTAATTTGTTTTCATTTATGAATAATTGCTCAGGTCCTAAATATGAGTATATTGAGCTGTTTTCATATTCGATTTTTGAAGTGAGTTCCATATTTTTTGCATCTACAATATATACTTTATTTTGTGAAATATAATAAATATATTTTCCATCTGTTTTTACTATATCTGCTTCATCAACATTTTCCACTTGATTATTTGTTTTTGAATAATCTGATTTATCACCTAATTCTGTTTTGGATTCATTTTTTGAATTTTCTTTATCTGTTGAAACAGAATTTGATATACTTTCCTCACCATCCATTATTGCAATCATATCTCTAGACATATTTTTTTTATTTTCGTTATCTTTTTTTACTGTATTTTTTAACTCATCTAAACTTGCAAATCTTGGTAAATCATTTTTTTGTGTTCCAATGTTTATATATGTTTTATTATTTGTTTCATTTTTATCATCTGATTTTTCAATTGTTTTTAAATATGTTCCACCTAGAAAAAACACTAACATAAACATTGCTGCAATGCCTGTTAAATAGCTTATTTTAGCATATTTGTTTTTTGATTTTTTTACTTTATCTTTAGTATTTTTCTTAATTTCATTATCATTTAATTGCATTTTCATTATTTTTTCATATGTTTTATTTTTTAAATCTTCACTAGCATGAATTTGATTTATTGCTTTTTTATAATTTTTCTCATCCATTATTTTCCCCCCAATAAAATAATTTTTAAGCAAATTCGACCAATTTTTTTCTGAGAATTTCTCTTGCTCTAAATAACCATGTTTTTACTGTTCCCTCTTTTACTTTCATAAAATCAGCTATTTCTTTAACTTTATACCCCTCATAATATGATAAATAAATAACTGTTTTATAGTTTTGAGGTAAAGTATTCACAACATTAAAAACATCATTTTCTTCTTTAGATTCAAATATAATATTTTCATCTAATTCTGAAACATTTTTGTTCCAAAATAATCTAACATTATTTTTACTTAAATTGATTGTGACTCTTATAAACCATGCTTTTTCATGTTCTTCATTATTAAATTTCGGATTTGTTTGAAAATATTTTATAAACACTTCTTGATACACATCTTCAGCATTTTCAACACTCCCACATCTTGTTAATGCAATTCTATATACTGTATCTGAATATTTGTCTATAATTTTTCTTGCATCAGCCTCTTTTTGCATTTTCATGAATTCCTCCTCTTTGCTTTTGCCATATATTACTTTTATAATATTGATATTTTTATTATTTTATTGGTGTTATTTTATAAATAGTAGTCCAATTATAACATTGATCTCAATATTATTCTATATGTTTTTTTACAAAATTCGTATTTACTTTTTTGCTTAAACCAAAACTCGTACTTTTCCTCTTTATACCATTAAAACACATTAACTATTCATTTGGTTTCAAAAAAAGATGCAAAAAATAAACTTTTGCATCTTTTTCGATTATGTGTAAATATTTCAAAGATGGGTTTTAATGATTGGTATCAAGGATTCTTTTTTACAGATTAATAAAATACTGTGTATATTCTCCTTTAACTTTCCCTACTTTTATTGCCCCTAATTTATGTGCCAAATTCTGTGAAGCAATATTTTTATTATTAATACAAAGTGATAAGTAGGAATAATTTGTTCCTTTTAGGTAATTAATGAATCCATTCATTGCCTCAAACATAAACCCTTTATGTCTGAAATCTCTTCCTAAAAGTATTGACAAATCTAAGTTTTTTTCAAATATCCGTACCGCAATAATAGCTCCCATTATTTTGTGACTAATCATTTCTTCTATTATGAAATAGAAATCATCTTTAAAATTTCCCACAGAATAACACTCAGATATTGCCTGCCTCATTTCTTCAATTGTTGACTCATATGCAAATGGGACAAACTCCTGTATTTCCTGTGATGATGATACAATTTTAAAATATTCTTCTGCATCACCTAATGTAAACGGTCTTAATTGTAACCGTTTTGTTTGAATAATCACTTCAAACACCTCCATAAAATTTATATTGTAATTTTAACAAATTGTTTAAGAAATGTCAAATTATGTAAATTTTTAATTTATACACATTTATAAAAAAATCTCAAACCACTAAAAAATTTAAGTGATTTGAGTTTTTATTTATCTACTTTTTTTCAATCTCAAACTATTTAAAATAACAGTTAAACTACTACATACCATTGCAATACTTGCAAACATTGGATTTAAAGATATTCCCCATTTTTTAAATACTCCCATTGCTATTGGAATCATTAGCATATTATAGAAAAATGCCCAAAATAAATTTTGTTTTATGTTTTTTACTGTTTTTTTACTTATATTAATTAATTTTAAAATTGAATTTAAATCATTTTTAGTTAAAATAACATTTGAAGAATCCATTGCAATATCAGTTCCACTTTTCACACTAACACCAATATCACTATTTGCAAGTGCTGGGCTGTCATTAATTCCATCTCCACACATCATAACAAATTTATTTTCTTTTTTCAATTTTCTTATAATATCAGCTTTTTCGGCAGGTAACACATTTGAGATAACCTTTGTAATTCCTAACTCTTTTGCAATTTTATTAGCAGTTGCCTCATTATCTCCAGTTAACATTATAGTCTCAATTTGTTTTTTGTTTAAGTCTTTTATAACCTTTTTACTATTTTCTCTTAAAATATCATTTACACCAAATAATGCCACAATCTCACGGTTTATTGCCATATAAATTATACTATTTCCATTTTCTGCTAGTATTTTTTCATCTTCATAATGATTATTTATTATGTTATGTTTTGCTAATATTTTACTATTTCCCAAAACAACTCTTATTGATAAATCTGGATTTTCTTGCCAAGTTCTTTTTTTATTATTTATTCTTCCACAAACTCCAAAACCAGCCTGGTCTTCAAAATCTTCTACATAAAGCATATCACAATTTAATTCATTCATATAATCAACAAAAGCTTTTGAAATCGGATGAACAGATTTGCTTTCTATACTTCCTGCCAATTCTAAAAGTTCTTTTTCACTCATATTTGTATAATTAAAGACTTTGGAGATTTTTAATTTTCCATATGTTAAAGTACCTGTTTTATCAAAAACTATTGTATCAATTTTTGATGCATTTTCTAAAATATCACTCTTTTTTACTAAAATTCCATTTTCAGCACATATACCTTCACTTATAATAATTGCAAGAGGTGTTGCTAACCCTAAACTACATGGACATGCTACAACCAAAATTGTTACAAATGTAATTAATGCGTTTGAAAATCCTTGTCCTAAAATTAAATATACAATAAAAGTTATAATTGCAATTATAATTATTGTTGGAACAAAAACTCCTGAGATTTTATCAGCAATTTTAGCTATTGGAGCCTTTGTATTACTAGCTTCAATCACTAATCTTACAATTTCTGAAACAGTTGATTCTTTTCCAATTTTTTCAGCTTTATATTTTATATATCCATCAAAATTCAAACTTCCTGCAATAACTTTTTCACCTACTTGCTTTTTAGCTGGTATACTTTCACCTGTTATAAATGATTCATCAAAATGTGCCTCACCCTCTATAATTTCACCATCTACAGCAATTTTTTCTCCAGGTTTTGCAATTACAATCATACCTTTTTTTATTTCATCTAAAGTTACAACTTTTTCTTGTCCATCTATTTCAATTGTTGCATAATTAGGTGTAATCTCAACTAATTTTTGAATTGCAGATTTAGTCTTATCTTTACTTATTCCATCCAAATATCTTCCAAGTTTTATAAAATAAAGTACTATTGCTGATGATTCAAAATACAAATTCATTGTAAAATGTGTATGTCCTGTAAAAATCATATACATTCCATAAACACTATAAAAGAAACTACTTAAAACTCCTATTGTTACTAATGTATCCATATTTGGAACACCATGAATTAAATTTTTATACCCATTTTTTAGAATATCAAAACCATATACAAAAAATAGTAAAGTTAAAATTAATAGTGTTATTGTATATTCTCTTGGATGTGTCATATGATTTAAAATATCTGGTATTGGCAGTTTTATCATATGTCCCATTGAAATATACATTAATATAATTGCTAATATTGTTGCTAATGCAAATTTTAATTTATCTAATCTTGTTTGTTTTTCAATCCTTATTTCCTTGAATATTCCTAGACTTTTGAAACCAGCTTGTTTTACATATTTTTCAATTTTTTCTTGATTTAATATTTTTTCATCAAAATTTATTGTTGCATTTGCCATTACAAGATTTACTGAAGCATTTATTATTCCATTTTGTTTATTTAGATATTTCTCTAATCCATTTGAACATGCACTACATGTCATACCATCTATTGATAATATTATGGTTTGCATTCTATTATTTTCCTCCTTTTCTGCTGTTTAACTAGGGTCAGACATCATTTTAATTTTTTAAAATATTGCCTGACCCCAAATTATAATCACTTATTATTTTTCATTTTCTATTCTATCACTTCAAACCCTAAATCGTCAATTATTTCTTTAATTTCATTTAAAATAATCTCTCCATCATAATTAATAATAACTTCTCCATTTTTATGATTTGCTATAACTTCTTTAATATTGCTAATTTCACTTAAAGAATTTTTTATTCTATTTTCACACCCTTCACAGTGCATTCCTTGAACTCTTAATTTTAAATTATTCATAGTTTTATTCCTTTCCATATAATACACGCATTGAATTTAATATTGCAATTATTGAAACTCCAACATCTGCAAATACTGCCATCCACATAGTTGCCACACCTAAAGCACTTAATAATAACACTAAAATTTTTATAATAATAGCAAAATAAATATTTTCTTTTGCAATTCTTAATGTTTTCTTAGATATTTGTATTGCAGTATTAATTTTTGAAGGTTCATCAGTCATAATAACTATATCAGCAGCCTCTATTGCTGAATCTGAGCCTAACCCTCCCATTGCAATTCCTATGTCTGAAAGTGCAAGTACTGGGCTATCATTTATTCCATCACCTACAAAAAATAATTTGCTATTTTTATTATGTCCATTTTTTTCTGAAATTAATTGTTTAACTTTTTCAACTTTATCTGTTGGTAATAAATCAGTATAAACCTCATGTAATTCAAGTTCTTTTGCTACATTTTCTCCAACTTCTTTTTTATCACCTGTTAACATTATAGTTTTTTTTATTCCACTTTTTTTCAAATCTGAAATAGCTTGTTTTGAATCTTTTTTTACTTCATCATTTATTAATATATATCCTTCAAATTTTCCATCAACAGCAACATATACTATAGTTCCAATTTCATTTTGTTTTGCAAATTCTATGTCATATTTTTCCATTAATTTACTATTTCCAACAAGAACTTTTTTATTTTCAATTACAGCTGATATACCATGTCCTGGGATTTCATCAACATCTGAAATTATACTTGTTTGAATTTCTTCTCCATATTTTTTCTTTATTGAATCTGCAATTGGATGATTTGAATAATGTTCACAATGTGCAACTAATTTTAAAAATTCATTTTCATCCATTGAATTTGTTTCTATTTTTTGAACATCAAAAACACCTTGTGTTAATGTTCCTGTTTTATCAAATACTGCTATATCAGCATTTGCAAGGGCTTCTAGATAATTGCTTCCTTTTACCAGAATTCCTTCTTTTGAACATCTTCCAATTCCTCCAAAAAAACTTAAAGGAATTGATATTACTAATGCACATGGACATGATACAACTAGAAATGATAAAGCTCTGTAAATCCATGTTTGAAATGTTGAATCTTTTATTATTAATGGAGGAACAATTGCCAAAATAACTGCTATTATAACAACAATTGGTGTGTAATATCTTGCAAATTTAGATATAAAATTTTCTGACTTAGATTTTTTACTACTTGCATTTTCAACCAAATCTAAAATCTTACTTACAGTTGATTCTCCAAATTTTTTTTCAACTTTTACTTTTAAAATTCCTGTTTGATTTATTGTTCCACTTAACACATTTTCCCCAGATTTTACACTTCTTGGTACAGATTCTCCTGTTAATGCTTTTGTGTCTATAAATGATTCACCTTCAATTATAATACCATCTAAAGGGATTTTCTCTCCTGGTTTTACTAAAATTATATCACCTATTTTCACTGTATCAGGTTTTACTTTTTTAATATCATCCCCATCAACTAAATTTGCATAATCAGGTCTAATATCCATTAAACTTGCAATTGATTTACGTGATTTATCTACTGCAAAACTCTGAAATAGTTCACCTATTTGATAAAATAGCATTACAGTCACTGCTTCTGGGAATTCGCCAACAAAAAAAGCTCCTATTGTTGCAACTGTCATTAAAAAATTTTCATCAAAAATCTTTCCTCTTGTTATATTTCTAAATGCTTTTTTAACAATTTCAAATCCAACAATAATATAACTAATTATAAATAATATATTAGCTATACTTATTTCAATTTCATTACCTTTTATATTAAAAGCAAATTTTGTATAAGGCAAATTTAATATATTTAATACCATAGCAATAGCAAAAATTACTAAAGCTACAATTATTTTTTTTAGTCTTTTTTTCATATTACCTGTTTTCCTTTCATCTGTAAAATGATTTTAAAAATAGTTTTCAAAGTAATAAAACTACTTTATTTTGACAATATTATAATTCTTCAGCAACTGTATCTGGCTCAGCTTTTTTTATTAATTTTTTTATATCTTCTATAACATTTTCTTTATTACAATTATCATCTATTTCAACAAATAATTTTTCTGTCATAAAACTAATATTAGCATTATTTACTCCTTTAATCTTTTTTTCAATTTTTCTGGCTATTTCCTCTGCACAATCAGCACAATCAATACCTTTAACACTAAATTTTAATTCCATAATTATCAGTCCTTTCTATTTATCTTCATTGTGGCGTATATGTTCTAAACCAACTTCAAATACTTCTTTTACATGATCATCATCTAATGAATAATATGCTTCTTTTCCTTGTTTTCTGCATTTTATTATATTCATTTTTCTTAAAGTTCCTAATTGATGAGATATTGCTGATTTTGTCATTCCTAATGTATTTGCAATATCACACACACACATTTCATTAGTATCAAGTGCAAACAATATTCTTATTCTTGTTGAATCACCCAAAATTTTGAAAAATTCGGATAATTTATTAAATGTATTTTCACTTGGCATATTACTTATTGTGTATTTTACTACATCTTCATGTATTATGTTACAATCACATATATATTCGTTTTTTGACATATATGTCACCACCTTTGCTTTATTATGTTTTTTTAAACAGTTGAATGTCTGTTCAATCATTATTATAGTTGAATAAAGGTTCAATTGTCAATATATTTTTTAAAATTTTTTTGCGTGCAATTAAGGACGCGTCCAAATTGTTCATATGAACAATCTGGACGCGTCCCCAATTGCACGCAAATTAAACTTTTAACATTCCATCAACACAATCAACAGTAATTGTATCCCCAGCTTCAACTTCACCACTAATAATCTTTTTAGCGACTAAAGTTTCAACATTATTTTTGATAAATCTTTTTAATGGACGGGCACCAAAGTCTGGGTCATAGCCATTTTCAACAATAAATTGTTTAGCTTTTTCTGTAACAACAAGTTTTAATTGTTTATTATCTAAACGTTTTTGTAAATCTGAAATCATTAAATCAATTATATTATAAATTTGATTTTTCATTAATGGTTTATAATAAACAATTTCATCTAATCTGTTTAGGAATTCTGGTCTAAATGATTGTTTTAATAATTTATCAACCTCTTGAATTGCTGATGGTTCAATACTTCCATCATCTTTAATTCCATCTAATAAATAAGATGAACCTAAATTAGATGTTAATATTATAATTGTATTTTTAAAATCAATTGTTCTACCTTGTGAATCTGTAATTCTTCCATCATCAAGAACTTGTAATAAAATATTAAATACATCTGGATGTGCTTTTTCAATTTCATCTAATAATATTACTGAATAAGGTTTTCTTCTTACTGCCTCAGTTAATTGACCTCCTTCTTCATATCCTACATATCCTGGAGGAGCTCCAATTAAACGACTTACACTAAATTTTTCCATATATTCAGACATATCAATTCTTATCATATTATGTTCATCATCAAATAATGCTTCTGCTAATGCTTTAGCAAGTTCAGTTTTACCAACACCTGTAGGTCCTAAAAATAAGAATGAACCTATTGGTTGATTTGGATTTGCAATTCCAGCACGTGAACGAATTATTGCATCACTTACTTTTTTAACTGCTTCATCTTGACCAATAACTCTTTTATGCAAAATATTTTCTAAGTTAAGTAATTTTTCTCTTTCACCTTCCATTAATTTTGATACTGGTATTCCTGTCCATCTACCAATAATTTTGGCAATTTCTTCACCTGTTACTTCATTTCTTAAAATACTATTTTTTCCTTTTCTTTCCTCAACTATTTTTTCTTGTTCTTCTAATTGTTTTTGTAAACTTGGTAATTTTGAATATTTTAATTCAGCTGCTTTATTTAAATCATAAACTCTTTCTGCTGCTTCAATTTCACCATTTACTTTATCTAATTGAGCTTTAATTTCTTGAACCTTATTAATAGCATTTTTTTCATTTTCCCATTTTGCTTTCATTTCATTAAATTTTTCTTTTAACTCAGCCAATTCTTTTTGAACATCTGCTAAATGTGATTTAGATAAATCATCTGTTTCTTTTTTCAATGCTGCTTCTTCTATTTCAAGTTGCATAATTTTTCTTGAAATATCATCTAATTCTGTTGGCATAGATTCCATTTCAGTTTTAATTAATGCACATGCTTCATCAACCAAATCTATAGCCTTATCTGGTAAAAATCTATCAGATATATATCGATTTGATAATACTGCTGCAGTAATTAAAGCTTGATCATGAATTTTTACACCATGATATAATTCATAACGTTCTTTTAAACCTCTTAAAATTGTTATTGTGTCTTCAACAGTAGGTTCATCAACCATTACAGGTTGGAAACGTCTTTCAAGTGCAGCATCTTTTTCAATATATTTACGATATTCATTTAAAGTAGTTGCACCAATACAATGTAATTCACCTCTTGCAAGCATTGGTTTTAATAAATTTCCTGCATCCATTGCACCTTCTGTTTTTCCAGCACCAACAATAGTATGAAGTTCATCAATAAACAATATGATTTTTCCTTCACTTTTTTTAACTTCATTTAAAACAGCTTTTAATCTTTCCTCAAATTCACCACGATATTTTGCACCTGCAATTAAAAGTCCCATATCTAGTGAAAATATTTTTCTGTCTTTTAAATTATTAGGAACATCTCCATTTACAATACGAATTGCTAACCCTTCTGCAATTGCTGTTTTACCAACACCTGGTTCACCAATTAAAACTGGGTTATTTTTAGTTTTTCTTGATAATATTCTTATAACATTTCTTATTTCTGAATCTCTACCAATTACAGGGTCTAATTTATTTTGTCTAGCTCTTTCAACTAAATCTTGTCCATATCTATTCAAAACATCATATGTTTCTTCTGGATTTTCACTTGTAACTCTTGTATTTCCCCTAACTTGTTTTAATGCATTTAAAACATCATTTTTATTTATATTATTATTTCTGAAAATCCTTGAAATATTACTATTTTGATTGTTTAAGATACCTAATAAAATATGTTCAACTGATACATAATCATCTTGCATTTTTTTAGCTTCATTTTCTGCTGAATTTAAGGCTTTGTCAACATCATTTGAAACATAAACTTTATCAGCTTCTCTTCCTGATCCAGTAACTGCTGGTAAGGATTTAATTGCATTTTGTAGTTCATTTTTTATTACATCAACATTGATATTCATTTTTTTAAGCAATTCTGATATAAAACCATTTTGTTGATTAATTAATGCCCACAACAAATGCTCCTCCTCAATTTGCATATTCTGATTTTCTAAAGCTACAGATTGTGCCTCTTGTATAGCCTCTATTGATTTTTGTGTAAATTTTTGCATATTCATTTAAATCCCTCCTTTAATATTTTACATAATTTTCATTATTTTATGTAAAATAATTTATAATATATTTCAATTTATAATTATAAAACTATTTTTTAGCACTGTCAATAGGAGAGTGCTATTTTTTAAAATTTTTTCTTGATTTTTTCACAAAATGGTTGTATAATCTTAACTAAATTAGTCTGTTATAAAAAATTAACTATAACTAAAATCCACAATAAGGAAAGGAAATTGATTATGAAAGATACATCAACAAAAAATACACTTATAAAAGATTTGTATGAAAGTGCAGAAAAATACGTAAATTCTGAAATCACTTTACAGGGATGGGTTCGTACTGTTCGTGATTCAAAAACATTTGGATTTATTGAATTAAATGATGGAACATTTTTCAAAAATGCCCAAATAGTATTTAATAATGAACTAACAAATTTTGATGAAATTTGTAAATTGACAATTGGTTCATCTATTTCAGTAACAGGTACTGTTATTTTAACACCTGAAGCAAAACAACCTTTTGAAATACATGCAACAAAAATTAATACTATAAATTTATCTGCACAAGATTACCCTCTTCAAAAGAAAAGACACAGTTTTGAATATTTAAGAACAATTGCACATTTACGTCCAAGAACAAATACATTTAATGCAATATTCAGAATACGTAGTGTTGCAGCTTTTGCAATACATGAATATTTCCAAAAAAATGGATATGTATATGTAAACACACCAATTATAACATGTGCAGATTGTGAAGGTTCTGCTGAAATGTTTAAATTAACAACATTAGATTTAGAAAAACCTCTTCCACAAAAAGATGGACAAACAGATTTCTCACAAGATTTATTTGGAAAAGAAGCTTATATCACAGGTTCAGGTCAATTACATGGTGAAACATATGCACATGCATTTAGAAAAATTTATACATTTGGTCCAACTTTAAGATCAGAAAATTCTAACACAAAAACACATGCAAATGAATTCTGGATGATGGAACCTGAAATTTGTTTCTGTGAATTAGATGAATTAATGGATATTGAAGAAGATTTCTTAAAATATGTTGTAAATGCTGTTCTTGAAAGATGTCCTGAGGAAATTGAATTTTGTGATAAATTTATTGAAAATGGTTTAATTGAAAAATTAAAAAGAGTTTGTAATTCATCATTTACAAGATTAGATCATAAAGATGCAATTGATATATTGAAAAAAGCTGATGTTAAATGGGAATTTGAGCCTGATTATGGTGAAGATTTAGCAAAAGAACATGAAAAATATATTACAGAATATTTTAATGGACCTGTTTTTGTAAAAAACTGGCCAAAAGATATTAAATCTTTTTATATGAAACTTAACCCAGATGGAAAAACGGTTGCAGCAGTTGACTTAGAGGTTCCTGGTGCAGGTGAAATCATGGGCGGTTCTCAAAGAGAAGAAGATTATGACAAATTAGTAGAACGTATGAATGACCTTGGAATAGATACAGAACCATTAGACTGGTATTTACAATTACGTAAATTTGGTTCAACACCTCATTCTGGATTTGGATTAGGATTTGAAAGATTATTAATGTATATTACAGGTATGCAAAATATCCGTGATGTTATTCCTTTTCCAAGAACTCCAGGTAGTTGTGATTTTTAATTTACAAATTATGACATATCATATTTAAGTCATTTTTAACATTTAGGACCTGGACAATTTTGTTCCATTTTATCAGATTATATTAAGGTTGGCAAATTACACTTAACTCCTAAAATAGTTTGAAATGAATTAGGATTGCTTGGTCTTGAAAATAATTGGAGAGTAGTATAATTACAATGAAGCACAGACGCGCAGTTTGGCAAGGTTTGTTAAAAACCGCAAAAGGTATAACAACACATAAACATTTAATATCACCAAAATACCTTTTGCTTTTTAACAAAGCCGAGCCAGCAAGTCTGCTGAATGTAATTATACTACTCTCCAATTATTTTCAAGACCAAGCAATCCTAATTCATTTCAAACTATTTTAGAAGTTAAGTGTAATTTGACACCTCCAAAAAAATCTCCATCAAATTTGTCTTCCAAAAACCACACACATATATGCAATATACATTAAAAAATAAATGATACCATTATTTCTACTCATCTTATTTCGTGGTTTAATAACTGGAAACATTGCTAACACAACTGTAGCTGCTATCATAAAAATCATATCAACATTATATTCAACATTATAAGTAATTGGTTTAATCATAGCCGAAATTCCAATTATTAATAACATATTAAATACATTTGAACCTAATATATTTCCAATTGCAATATCACTATTTCCTTTTCTTGCAGCAGATATACTTGTAACTAATTCAGGTAAACTTGTACCTAATGCAAGAATTGTAACACTAATTAATTTTTCACTCAATCCTAAGAAATTAGCAATTTTTACTGAATTATTTACTGCAAAATCTCCACCAAATTTAAGCATAACTGCACCTAAAACCACAAATATAACATCAAGCAATGTTGAGTTTTTTATTTTTGAATTTTTTAATTCTGATTTATTTTTATTTTTTTCTTTAGATTTAATTTCATCTATTTTTTTTATATTATTGTTTAATTTTTTCTCATCAATTTCATTATTGTCAGTTTCTTCATCAAACTCTTCACCTTTTTTAGCCATAATAATAGTATAAATAATAAAACATACAAATAAAAATAACAAAACCCCTGCTTCTAATCGTGTTATATCTCTTCCCAAATTAGTAAAAAAAGCAAAAATTAATGATACACCCACACAAATTGGAATTTCAATTAATCTTGTTTCCTTTTTAAATTTTACTGGTTTTAATATTGCAGAAACACCAAGTACTAAAAGTAAATTTGCAATATTACTTCCAATAACATTTCCAATAGACATATCTGGATATCCCTCAATAGCAGATGTAATACTTACAAATAACTCTGGCATTGAAGTTCCTATTGAAACAACTGTTAAACCAATGATTATTTCTGGTATGTGAAATTTTTTAGCAATATTACTTGCACCATCTACTAATAAATCCGCTCCTTTTATTAATAAAGCAAAACCTATTATTATCATTATAATCCATAAAATCATTTATTTAACACGTCCTTTCTTATGTTCATACATATACTTATTATCTAATCCTTAAATATAAGGTTATCAGCTTATATTTTCATTAAATATTAACCAGCTTGTCTAATATTTTGCAGTCAAAAAATTATTAATTTTCGTTAACTAATTTTTTAAATAAATTTCCTCTTTCTTTAAAATTCTTAAAAAAACCATAACTAGAGGCTGCTGGTGATAATAAACAAATTTCTCCATCTGAAGTTACTTGTTTTGCAATTTTTACAGCTTCATACATATCTTTAACAATATGTTTTTTCATAATATTATTTGTAATCATATTTGCAATTTTCCATCCAGTATCAGGTAAGCAAATTAAATTTTTAATATCTGTGTTATTTAAATATTCAGCAAATTTTGTATAATCAATTCCTCTATCTTTTCCACCTATAATTAAAGTTTTAACATTTTTTAAAGTTTCTAAACCATTTATCGTAGATTCAGGAATTGTTGCAATTGAATCATTATAATATTTAACACCATTTAATTCACAAACAAACTCCATTCTATGTGGTAATGGTTTTGATTCATAAATTGATTTCATTGATTTATTCATATCTAAATTCATAATTTTTGCAACTGTTGAAACAAACATGATATTATTAAAATTATGTTCTCCTAATATCTTTCTAGAATCTGAGTCTATATATAAAATATCACCTGATTCATTTTTTACCTTAATTCCATCTCTTATTATTAATTTATCAGACTTACATATTTTAGTATTACCATTAAAACTTATCTCAAAAATATTAGATTTTAATTCATTTCTAATGTTCTCAACATGTTGTTTTAAACATTCATTATCAATACTATAAATAAAATTATCACCTTTTTTTTGATATTTTGCAATATTTAATTTTGCATTTATATAATGTTCATAAGATTTATAATGATCTAAATGTTCCTCAAATAAATTCAAAACAATTGCAATATTTGGAGACACTTCTACAAACTCTAACTGATGTGAAGATAATTCTAAAACAACAACAGAATTTTTATTTAATCTGTCGATTTCATCAAACAATGGAACACCTATATTTCCAAGTAAATGTACATCATCTTTTTGTTCTTTTAAAACATTATATATCAATGAACTTGTAGTACTTTTTCCTTTTGTTCCTGTTACACCAATTGTATATACATCAACAAATTCTAAGAATAACTCTAGTTGAGATTTTATTTTTCCAATAAATTCTGATGTGTCAATATCTTTAAATGATAGACCTGGTGTTTTCATTATAATGTCATATTCATTTAATCCTTTTAAATATTGTTCTTGTGGTACAATTTGTGCTTTATCATCATTTTTTACATCTTCATATTTTTCTAGAAAATTAGGGTTTGCATCTGATATATATATTTTTTGTTCAGGAATATGTTTTTTTATAAATCTATATGTTGAATATCCTTCAAGACCAAAACCTAATATTATTATTTTTTTATTTTTTAAATATTCTACTAATTTTTCTATCATTTTAAATCTCTTCTTTCAATCTCTTAATTATATAATTTGTATATAATATAATTATTATATAAATTATTTCTACTTCATTTTTTATATTAATCTATTTTTGTCCATATTTTGATTATTTTTTTAACATTATATTTCAGTGCCAAAAACATTTCTTTTTAAAATACTTTCTTGATATTCATCTAAATTATTTTGTTTATAATAAAATTTTGTTAAATCATTTTCTAAATTACTTAATTCAAAATTGTCTTTAAAATATTTTAATAAATATGGTAATTTTTTATCATCTGAAAATTTTTCAATATTATTTATTGTTTTACTAATTGCGAAACAAACCTCTTCATATGTTCCAACACATTCAAAAGGCTTTGTTTCTCCATTTCCTGTTAATTCAACAAATGTTGTTAATAAATCATTTCTTTCAAATAAATCTTCTCCAAAAATGTCGACTAATTTTTCTTTATATAAAAATGGACTTAAAATAATATATACAAATAAACATTTAGGGCAATTACAGCACCATTTCCATACTTGTCCTTTACTTCCTACATTACAGCTTTTAAAAATATGGTGATATTTTTCAAATTTTGAAAATGTCATTGCTATTTCTAATTCGTTTAATGGTCTCAAAAAGCTGAAATATTCAGTATTTCTTTTCAAATATTTAGATGAATAATATCTAAAATCATTTTCAAATTCAATACTTTTTGAATATTGATGATTAATTTTTTCACCATCAACATTTGATTCATTTGCACTTGATTCATTTGATAAAGATATATATTTTTTTCCAATTAAATCTGCTACAAAATAAGATAAAAAGGCAAGCATTGATGAAAATGGTGTGTGGCCATTTAAAAAACCTTTTTTATTTAAATCTAATAAATTATTATCTATGTTTCTAATTACTTTAACAATTTTATCTTCAGAATATCCAGCAACTATGGCACATTCAAGTGTTACTGGTTTCGGATTTACAATTAGACAATAATTATCTTTTTCTTTTTTCAAACATTCTAATGTTACACATGAGTCTTTTCCTCCACCAATTGGAATTAAATATCCTTCATTTTTGTTATTAATAATATCATTATAAATAACATTGGTTTCACAAGTAATGTTCATAAAATTATCTATATTTGCATGAATTCCATTTGTGTAAAACATTTCACCTAAACCATAAAAATATAGTTTTTTGAACCATTTAATTTGTTCTTCATTTATATAACCTGCTTTTATAATTACATTTGGTGAACATGTTGATTTCCAATAACTAATAAGTTCTATTAGTCCCATATGGAAAGCTGCATTGTTACAGTTTTCTATTAATTTATTATCTATATTTAATTTGTCTTTTTTTATTTTAACTTTTGGTTCAAATGTTGTTAAGTTTTCAATTATAAATTTAAATTTAATTATAATTTCTTCATCAGTATTTTCAACTGAAAAGCTATCATAGATAAATTTGTTGTATTTTTTTCTTAATTCTTCATATTTTTCTGAGTTATTTACCATTAATTTTACCTCCAATTCTTTCTAATTTTACCACAAAAAACATATATATATCAATACTTTTTGCAACATTATTCATCGTGTTTTTTCGACCTGTTTTGACAGATTTTTGGAGTGGAGTAATTTTGTTTTATTTTCTTTTAGATTACATATGTAGGGGGGTTTGTAATTTGCAGTTAACTTCTGAAATAATTTGAGATAAGCTTGATGGCTTGGTATTGCAAATAATTGGAGAGTAATATAATTACGATGGAGCACAGACGCGCAGTTTGGCAAGGTTTGTTAAAAACCGCAAAAGGTACAACAACACATAAACACTTAACATCACCCAAATACCTTTTGCTTTTTAACAAAGCCGAGCCAGCAAGTCTGCGGAATGTAATTATATTACTCTCCAATTATTTGCAATACCAAGCCATCAAGCTTATCTCAAATTATTTCAGGAGCTAACTGCAAATTGCCCCCCTACATATGTAATCCAAAAAATAGAACAAAATTGCTCTGTTTCCAAATGTTTCAAAATTTATAAAGGACTTAATGTATATCACATTTTTCACTAATAACTGTTCCTTTTCTAAAATATTCTACATATGTATTTTTGCAATTACCATTAGCCAATTTTCCACTATTTTTACAAATAGTAGCTTCTTCAACATTTTGAGGTCTACTAAAATTAGTTTTAATCAGATTCTCATGAACTTTTTTCATAACATCAGTCCACATTTGGTTTGCCATAGAATCTGCTCCTTCATTAATTGTTTCATTAGAATCAAAACCATACCAAATAACACCTGTATAAAATTCAGTAAATCCACATAACCATTTATCATAATTATCATTAGTAGTACCTGTTTTTGCAGCTACTTCAAATCCATCTATCTTACAAGTTCTAGCTGTTCCATACATTCCATTAACAGGCTCTGTTAATAATTTTTTTAATACATAAGTTGTGTCTTCAGAATATACTTTTCTTGATGCTTGTTTATTTTTTAAAATAGTTTTACCATAAGAATTATTTACTTTGGTATAAAAAATTGGTTCAATATATTTCCCACCATTTGCAATACATGAATATGCAACAGCCATTTCAAGTGGTGTTGAACCTTTATCTAATCCACCTAAAGCAAGTGGTAAATCACAGTCCTTATCAGTCAAAGTTGTAATTCCTTCTTTTTCCATATATTCAATTGATTTTTTAGGTGTAAGTTGTTCCATAATTTTTACAAAAGGAATATTTTGAGATGATTCAACAGCTCTTCTTACTGTAATTTTACCTAATTCATTTTCACAATCAGTTGGACTATAATCATTTTCAAAAACTGTTCTTGTGTCATCATAAATTGTAACAGGTGTTATAATTTTTTCTTCTAATGCTGGGCCAAGAACCGCAATTGGTTTAATTGCAGAACCTGTTTGTCTTTTTGCTTGAGTTGCTCTATTAAACCCTCTTGAAGTAGTTTTTTCACCAAGTCCACCTACACATCCCATAACCTGACCTGTTTTATGGTCAATAATAACCATTGCAGCTTGAGCAGTTGTATTATGATTTGTTGATGATTTAACCATATATTTTGTTTTAGAAAATTCATCTTCAATATCTTTTTGAATATCAGAATTTTGTGTACAATAAATTTCTAATCCAGAAAAATATAAATAATTTGTTGCAAAACTTTCAGACATTTTTTTATCTTTTTGTAAATCTTTTATAACTTCTGATACTGTCGCATCAACCATATATGAATTTACATTTTCATATTTTGATTTAACTTCACCTTGTTTAAATTTTAAGCCTGAATTTACTTCATTTACAGCATTTTTATAATCATTTTGATTTATATAACCTTGTTCTAGCATTTGGTTTAAAACAGTAATTGTTCTTGATTTTATTCTTTCAGTATTAACATTATCACCAAATGGATTATATGAATTTGGTGAATGATTTAAACCAGCTAGAAATGCACATTCAGCTAAATCTAATTCTGAAACATCTTTATTAAAATAATATTTGGCTCCCATTTGAACACCATAAACATTTGGTCCAACATAAATAACATTCAAATAAGTTTGCATAATTTCATCTTTAGAAAGAACCATTTCAGTTTTTATTGCTCTATCCCATTCAACAACTTTTCTTGAAATTTTTGATTCATTTTCACCTGTAACATTTTTTATCATTTGTTGTGTAATAGTACTTCCTCCATAACTTGCAGACCCTTTATGAATTACATATGACCCAATGGCTCCTACTGTTCTTTTTACATTAATTCCATGATGTTTATAAAAATTTTTATCTTCAATTGCAACATAAGCATGTTCTAAATCATCTGGAATGTTGTCTAAACTAACTGTTTCTTGAATTCTAGATCCACCCAAAACTGCAATCACTTTTCCTGTTGAATCTAATACAACAGAATTTTTACATGTAATAATATCTTTCATTATTTTGTTCCATTTAAATAATGAAACTGCAAATGTTATAAGCCATATAATAAAAATTAATATAAATATTATTAATCTAATTTTTCTTCTTTTCTTCTTTTTTAAAAATTCTTCTTCTGTGATATATTTTTTTCTAATCAGACCAACCTTATAAAGATTTTCTCCATTTTTACCTATCTCATCATTATTATAATCTATATTTTTATGTCCTTTTTTTCCTGTTCTAGACTGACTTTTTTTTGCATTATTTTTACTATGTTTGTTATTTGATTTTCCAATTTTATTTATATCTTCATCTTCATATACTCTTTTACCAAACCTGATGTTTTCAGTACTTTTGGCATTTTTCTTATTTGTTTTTCTATTTTTATTACTCAATAATTTTCATACCTTTCATTTTTTATTATTTCCTATTATATCATATGTGTCAAATTTTTCAATTCTAATTTTTGAAATCATATAGACCAATTTCTTAAAATAAAATTGACAATTTTTATTAATATGATAAAATAAACTCAAGTATATTAATCAATAACAATTTAAAATTGAACAAATTTTAAGTAAACAAAATTTTAAACAAAACAAATTTTAGAAAAAAACAAATTTTAAAACAACACAATAAGTTTATAGGTATCTTAAAAAAACCTAAATCAAATGATAAGAAAGTGTGATAATATGGAATTTAACAAATGTACACAATGTGGAAGTTTTTTTGCATCATCTGGAAAAATATGTCCAAACTGTATTCAAAAAGATAATATAAAAATTCAAAAACTAGAAAACTACTTAGAAAATTATTCTATTCCTGATACAGTTCATGAATTAGCTGTAAATACAGGAATTCCATCAAAGGATTTATCTAGGTTAATTAATCAAAACTCTCAATTTTCTAAATTAAAATTCTAAATTACAAAGTTAAACATTTTAGAGATGGAGCAAAATTGCTCCATCTCCAAATATTTCAAAAAATTCATTAGAACACCAATTTCTTAAATTTCAACTTAATATAATTCTCAAGTTTCCCCATAAATTCCTCAGACCCAATCTCCTTTTTAGCAACCATATCTAACCCCTTTTCCCAACTAGCAGTAAGCTTAGGATTAAGCATATCAGGCATAGAACCATTTACAACATCAAAAATAACCTCACCTTTTTGAGTTGGAGTAATAATCTGAGTTTTTGTATTAATCTGAATATACTGAATTCTTTCCAATTTTTTCATTATTTCAGCTCTTGTAGCACTTGTTCCAATACCAGCACCTTTAATTTGTTCTCTTAATTCCTCATCTTCAATTAATTTACCAGCATTTTCCATAGCCAAAATAATTGACCCTGAATTATATCTAGATGGTGGACTTGTTTCAGCATCTTTTGTTTCAAAATTAATAACCCCAATTTCTTGTCCTTTTTTTAGTTTTTTCAAAAATTCTTCATTAATTTCATTATCTTTTTTACCATCTTTTCCAATCTCATTTTTCTTAGATTCATCAATATCTTTATTTTCATTTAAGATATTTGATTTTTCAGTAATAGTAGTATTATCAATATTTTTCCCACCATTTACCTTAGGTTTTGCAATTTCTAAATATCCCATTTTTGTACAAACTTTACTTGTAGCAGAAAATTCCTCATTATCAACTGAAATTGTAATAGATAATTTATTAAACTCAGCAGCAGGATAAAAAATACACAAAAACCTTTTAACAATTAATTTATAAATATCTTTTTGTAAAGGTGTTAATCCACCAAAATTTTCATAACCTTGTCCAGTCGGAATTATTGCATAATGGTCAGTAATTTTACTATCATTAACATACTTAGATTTAACAATATTAGTAGAATATTTTTCAGAAATCATTTTTTTAATATATCCTTGAACTTCTTCATCTTGATATCCTTTAGCAATTCCATTTAAATTTTTTGAAATAACTTTTGCAACTGCAGTAGATAAAACTCTTGCATCAGTTCTTGGGTAAGTAACCAATTTTTTCTCATATAAAGATTGAATTACATCTAATGTTTCATCAGGTTTAATTTTGAATCTTTTAGTACATTCATTTTGAATTTCTGCAAGATTAAATAATAATGGTGCATTTTCCTTTTGTTTAGTTTTTTTAATTTCACTTACAATTGCTTTTTTATCTTTTAATGAACCTATAAAATTACGTGCATCTTCAATCTTTTTAAACCCTGTTTCATTATATAATTTTGGAGAATTAAACATTCTAGATTTTTCTGTAGCCTTCCATTCAGCTTTTATTGAATTATTTTCATCTCCAAATTCACCAATAATTTTATAATAAGTAGTTTTTTTAAAATTTCTAATTTCTCTTTCTCTTGAAACAATCATACCTAAAACACATGTCATAACACGTCCCACAGAAATTGAAATTCTATCTTCATTTAATTTACTAGCTGCTCTTCTTCCAAAAATAATTGTAAGTAATCTTGAAAAATTAATTCCAATTAAATAATCTTCTTTAGCCCTTAAATATGCTGAATCAGACAGACTGTTATATTCATCTAAATCTTTTGCTTCAGAAATTCCTCTTTTAATTTCTTCTTCTGTCTGAGAATCAATCCATACTCTTTTTCTTGATTTTCCAGTAACTCCAGCCATTTGTTCAACTAATCTATAAATATATTCTCCTTCACGTCCAGAGTCAGTTGCAACATAGATTGTAGAAACATCTTCTCTTTTAAGCAAAGATTTTACTGTGTTAAACTGTTTTTCAACAGCAGGAATAACCTCATATTTATACTCTTTTGGCATAAAAGGTAATGTATCTAAACGCCAAAATTTCAATTTTTCATCATATACTTCTGGATAAGACATTGTCACCAAATGTCCAACACACCAAGTAATTATCCATTTATCTGATTCTAAGTATCCATCTTTTCTAGTTCCATTTATTCCAAGAACTTTTGCAAATTCCATTGCAACTGATGGTTTTTCTGTGATTAATATATTTTTTGTCATATCCATGTTTTAATAATCCCTTTCGCTGTATAAATTTTTATGTATCTTTTACAATAAATTTCTTAATAAAACTGCAATTAATTTCAATATAATACATTCTAATTTAAAAAAATAAATTAGTCAAGGAAAAAATAGAATTATATAATTGGCTAATTTAGGTTAATTTGTCCTAATCTCATACAAATAATCAAGAAAAAACTAGAGTTACATAATAAGCAAATTGCCTATTATATAATCCTAGTCTTAAATATAATCTCAATTTTCGATATAATCAAAATTTTGATAAAAATCTTACATTAAATTTTTTCTATAATTTTTCAATACCACTAAAGTTAATACACAAAGTGCTAAACTTGCAACAAGTGCAAATACAGCAAATTTACCAGTTTGAGGATGTGGTATAGGGCTTGTTGTATCATCACCTGAATTATTATTTTCATTTTGATTTTCATTATTATCAGTAATATCTGAATTTTTAGTTACAAAACTACTAGAATCTACATAAACATTAGCTGTATTACCATTAATATCTTCAATAACAACTTCTTCAGTTTCTCCAGCAGTAATGATTTTACAAATTTTAGTTTTATCTTCTAATAATATCCATCCATCAATTTCAACTAATTCTCTATCAGCTTTAATTGTAACTAAAACTTTATCAGTATCATCAATTTTATCTAATAAAACATTATACTTAATTCCTTGAACTTCAGTTACTTCTAAATCATATTCTCCAACATTACCTGCTAAATCATAAAATTTAATTGTTTCATTTTTATTAGCTTTAAATGTTTTTGTTAAAGTTTTTCCATCTTCAGCTAAAACCCAACCATCAAATTCACCTTGAATTTCTTCATTTGCAACTAATGTTACAACAATACTTCCATCAGGATTTACAATATCATCTTTTCTTTCTAATACAGGAGCTGTTTTATCAATATTTGTTGCATCATATAAACCAAGATCTGAATTTCCAGCTTTATCTTCACCTTCAACAAGACCATAATCAGTATCATTAACATCAAATGTTAAATCTTTAATTTCATCATCAGTTAAATCATTTGCAGCAACTAATGTTACAAAATTTGTTGAAGCAACTAAAAATAATGCTTCATCATCATTTATAGTTTTATTTGCAACAATTCTATTTTTTATACCTTCAGAAATTGTTGTATTTCCACTAATTAATTTAATATCTTCATTAGCTTTTGCTGTTACTTTAACACCTGTATTTGTCACATTTGAATTAGATGTAGTAACCTTAAATCCAGAAACACTATTATCAATATTATTTATATTAATATTTACTAATGATTCATTTCCAGCCAAATCTTTAACTCTAATTTGTTTAGAAACATTTTCATTATAATGTAATAAAATTCCATATCTTACATGATTATTTTCATCAACATCAGTTATTTTTGATACAACTTTATCTAAATCATCAATTACTTCAATTTCTTCATTACTCCATATTGTAGCTGTTACAGCACCTTTTGTTGTTTGTGCTGTACTATATGATGCCATTACTGTTGGAGCTTCTCTATCAATATTTTCAACTGTAAATTGAACTATTACAGATTTTGCTGGATTTTCTTGTGTTGAATTATCAAAAGCTTCTTGTGTCATCATTGATATAGTTCCACTATAATTTTCTGTAAATGTACGTGTTAATTCTTTTTTATCAGAACTAATTTCCCAACCATACCATTCACCATAATCATATAATGGCACATTTGATTTAATTTTTAAAGTAACATTATCTTGTGTTTTATCATAATTACTATATTCAATAGAAAGACCTGGAATGTCTTTATTTGTTACACCTGTAACATTTATTTCTTTAACAGTTTCATTACCATTTAAATCTTTTACAACAATTGTTTCTTTTGTATTATATTCATATGTTTTTGTTAAAACTTTATTATTTTCAGATAAACTCCATCCTTGTCTATACAATTTTTGAATTTCTTCATCTGATGTTACAGTAACATTCATAAATCCTGTTGAACTATCTAATTTATATTCAACATTAACATTTGGTGCTTTTACATCTGCTTTTTTAATTTCTACAACAGTATCACTAGCATAACCGCTTCTTACAGTTACTCTACCCCTTGCAGAACCAGTGTTTAAAACAATTTTATTATTTTTTATAGAACATCCAACTAATTCTAAATTATTAATTGAACTTGATTTAATAACATCTTGAATAATATTTGGTATGTCTACAGAATTGTTTTCAGTAATTAATGTAATATTATTATTTTTTACTTCAATAGTATTAAGAAATTCTTTATTAATATTATCCATACTTTTTAAGTTATTATATGAACCATAAAAACTACTTAATTTCAAAGAACTAATTCCATTAACATCACTAATATTATTATCAGAAATAGATAATGTATCCATTGTGTTAGATAATTTATTTAATGGGCTTAAATCTTTAACATCATTATCATCTATAATTAAATTTTCTAATTTGCTTAAATTTGAAACACCACTTATATCAGTGATTTTATTGTTAGAAACATCTAATTGTGCTAAACTTGTAATATTTTTAATACCATTTAAATTAACTAAACCATTATTTCTAATTGTTAATGTACTAATATTTTTTAGACTACTTAATTTATCTAAATTTGAGATATTATTATTACTTAAATCTACAGCTTTTAAGTTTACAAATCCCTCTAATCCAGAAATATCTGTTATTTTTGAATTATCACTATCTGAGCTAGATAAATCTAAATTTTGAATTGCATATAATCTTTCTTTTGGTAAAATAAATTTATATTTTCCATTTAAATCTTTTCTTTGAGCAATATTTCCTAATTTAGATTGTAATCTATTAGCTAAAACTTCATCATTTACAATTATAGAAGTAGCAGTATTTGTGTATGTAAATACTGTTTTATCAGCATTTCCACCTTTTACAGTTACTTTAGCAATTTTTCCTTCTTCATCAACAACTAATTTTCCATCATTTACAGAACAATTAACTAATTCATAATTATCTGAAGAATATACTAAACTTCCATTAGTTTTTACATCTTTAATAACTGATGGTAAAGATATTTCCATATCTGGTGAACTAATTGAAATATTGTTAGATTCAATGCTAAATTTATTTAATTTCAAATTAGAAATACCACTAATATCTTTAATACTATTTTTGTTTACTAATAAAATTTTCAAATTATTTAAATTTGATAATTGTGATAATGTATTTAAATTATTATTTGATAAACTTAATGTATTCAAATTTGTTAATTTATTTATATTATTTAACATATTACTTGTTAATTTATTTCCATCTAAATATAATTCTTCTAAAGAAGTAATATCAAATATTTTAGATACATTTCCTCCTAATTGGTCATTATTCATATTTAAGATTTTTAATTTTTTCAAATTATTTAAATCATTAATATTATTTAATTTTGTATTATTTGATAAAACAAGTTTTTCTAAATTTGTAAAATTTGAAATTCCAGTTAAATCTGTTATTGATTTACCATTTAAATCTAATGAAACTATTTTATTATAATCTCTTTCATACATTAATAATGTTGTATTATTTGGTTTTACAACTTCATATTTATTATTAATTAAATAATAATAGATACTAGAACATAAATTTTCATTTAATGTAATAGATTTTGTTTCTCTATTTCTTGTATTATAAAATTCATCTGATTCAACAAAAAGTCTTATTAATTCTTGTTTTGATCCAGAATTTTTTAGAAATCCTGCATTATCAGAAATTCCTTTTGCCTCACCATCTCTTCCTAATATACATTTATATAATAATTTTACAAAATCTTCATTAGACATATTATCTATTTTTTTAACTTTTTTAGCTTCATCTGAAAGAATAATATTTACAGCTGTTTTTTGTATTGAATTTTTCATATGTGCTGAAATATCATCATTACTTGGTTCTCTTCCAAGTACATTTTTATATAAATCTCTTATAAATAATTTATATGAATCATTACTAATATCAATTTTCCATTCTAATGTAGAAATTCTATTTTTAAATTCAGTAGAACTTAGAAAATCTTTTAATAAATCTTTTCTTGATTTTCCTTTATCTAATAAATTTGTATGATTAGTAATTCCAGAAGAATCACCATTTCTTCCTAATACCCATTTATATGCATTTTCAACAAATGCTTTATTTGATATATTATATATATTATTTCTAGATTTTGATTCATCTGAAAAAACAATATTATATGTAGTTTGTTCAACTGAATTACCTAAATGTGCTTTTATTTCTTCATTACTTGGATTTCTTCCTAACACATTTACATATAATTGTCTTATATATTCTTTTTTAGCTGTATTTGTTGCTTTAATTGTATCATCATTTTTTATATTTGCAGTTGCAGCTACATACACAGCTGATAATTTTGAAATATATATTAAAAATTCATCTGATTGAACAAATGATTTAATCATATCTTGTCTTGAACCACCATTATTTAAAAATATTACATTTGAAGAAATTCCTGAATCTTCACCATCTCTTCCTAATATATATGTATATAATATTTTTACAAAATCTTGATTTGATTTACTATTAATACTATTTCTATTATTAGATTCTGTAGAAAGGATTATGTCTTTTGCAATTTGTTGTGGTGTATTATTTATATGTGAATTAATATCTTCATTACTTGGATTTCTTCCTAATACAGTTTTATATAAATTTATTATATAAGCTTTTTTTGATTCTGAGCTTAGATTTACAGTTTTGTCTGGCACTGATGGAATTGATCGGCTTGTACCATATTCTCTTGAAGGTCCATAATATTTTTTACCTTGAGGTGTTTCTCCTGGATTTTCAGAATCTATTGAATTTTTAATTGCTTCTTTTAATTCATTCTCAATTTCTTGATCATCTGGTGTTTTATTACCTGAACCAGTATATCTTGGAGAAACTACATAATATTCTTTTCTACCAGCAACTGTTATTGTAGGTGATAAACTTTTAGTATATCCTCCATCACATCCTGCAAATACATAGTTACCAGTGCAAGAAGACTCTGTTGGTTTTTCTGTTAAATATTTTGTTGTAATTGAACCATAATAATCTAATGTAACAGAATATTTTTTAGATCTATTATTTGATGTTGCTTTAAATTTTTGAACATTGCTTGCATTTATATTAACTTTTCCATATGGTGTTGTTACAAATGTTAAAAATCCATTTTTTACCCCATTTATATTGCTTTTCCAAATATTATGTATATACATTTTACCTGAATATGAAATTGTATAACTATATTCTGTTCTTAATAAAGATGCCGTTTCTTTTGCAGGATTGTAAAAACTACCTGTTGAATTTGAATATCTTATTACAATTCTACTGCTAGCATCTGAAGCTGAAACAGTTTTTTCAAGTCCAATTACTAATTGCATAAAAGGCTCAATTATAAATACAATTATTATAAATGAACATATTAATTTTGTTAATGTTTTTTTCATCATTAATCCTCCTCTAATTTTTGCATGTTTTGCTCAGATCAAACATGTTAATATTTAATTTTATTTTAGTATTAATTTTGAAAAAATCAAATTACATTTATTTTACAATTCATTAATATACTTACGGATTATTATATTTGAAGTTTTTTTACATTTAATTTACATTTTATTTAACTTTTTTAATTTTTTTTGTAACAAAATTCTATAATCGTTATTTCCCTAGGTATATATCTTGTAAATAATATTTTAAATGTATTATTTAGAATGTAAAAAAATCCAGTGATAAGAATCACTGGATTTTTTATAACTCTCGAAAACAAGTTTTACTTGTGCTTGTTTTCGAAATAATCTGCCCATATCGGGCATTCCTCATCATATGCCAAAAGATGAATCGTGGCATCTGATTCAGCTGACCAGACAGAGGTTATGGGCTTTTCGGAAACACAATAATATGTGTCATTATATTCCCAAGCATATGCCAAACCATTTATATAGTTTCTGCCATAGTCTTCCTGCTTATAGCCTGATTGAAAATATAATACCTCCTCATCATCAACTTTAATATAGTTTTTCTCTGTTGGCATTGTGCCAACAATTTTTGTATCATCCTCAAAGAGGAAAAATACAGTGTCAAGATTTGGATTGTATTTTTCTACCTTATACAGATAGACAAGCTCCCAGGATTTAACTGCAACATCAACTTCCAGGAATGAACCATCAGGGAAATCATTTCCTATTGTAAACTTGTTATCATAGTCCCCTATGTTTTCCCTAACACTCTGGACTGCTGTTGTTTGTCCCTTTATGATTTTGTCTGTTGGAGTTACCTGCTGGTAGGAGTTTTCAGCATAAAAAGCATCATAATCGATGTTTCTTACCCAATGTTCCCGTCCTGCCTGATAAGCACATACTCCTAAAAGTGCTGCGATAGCTGTTATCAAGATTGCTTTTTTCATAAAGATTTCCTCCTTAAGATTATAAAATTATAATGAGTTATAATTGAATTCCTTTTTTAAAGGATTACAACTGTATTATACCATATTTTTCCATTGCAGTCAATTTACATAATTTTTTTACGTTTAATTATTGAAAAATAATCAAATATATGATATACTATTTTGTGTATTTACTGACAAGGTCAGTGTTCAGTAATAATTAAAATATTAGGAGGTTAATTCATGGGAAGCATGATCTTTGACTTTAATTCGATATTGGATTTATTTCCATTATCAAGATTAGCACCATCACAGCAACCTATTTTTCAGGAAGTTTTTGATGAAATTGACCAGTGTGTAAAAATCTCCAAAAGAGATTTTATGATTGAGCATATTGTGCTTGGTTATTTAAGATACATTGAAAAACTCCCTGAAGCCAGAAAGAAAAAGTTGAGTATATTACCTTGGTATACTGATTCTTTACAATATATTAGAGAATCTGCCTTGATTTACTCAACCCCAATTTCAAACAGAAACCTGCAGGTTGAAGCTGATGTTTTTGCATTTGCAAACGGTTTCAGAAAATATGCCAACAAACTTGACCTGGAAAAGTTTATTTACTTGCTTATATTTGTCAATATTCACAAACTGCAAAATAGGCATGTAATTCCATATGGTCAAAGGCTTGCAAGAGGAGAAATGTTGCAACATTCTGTATTATCAAGAATAACAACGATATATCCTTTGCTTAAAAGGTTTACATCATTTGATGATTTTCTTGCAACACCATATGCAAGCACATATTCAAATATCATCAAATAACCTAATATTATAACCGCAAACATAATTATTGTTTGCGGTATTTTTCTCCCCTTAAAAAAGTCATTCAAAAAATTTCAAACTTGACTAAATATCTATTTTGTTATATATTATTGACTATAAAAATTAAAGAAAGAATAGGTGATTTTTTATAGATGTTATGTTCAAGATGTAATAAAAATACAGCTGTTGTTTTTGTAAATCGTTTAGATGAAAACAAAAAACAACAAATGCAAGGATTATGTTATAATTGTGCAAAAGAACTTGGAATTAATCCATTAGAAGCATTAGCAAAACAAGCCAATTTATCACAATCTGATTTAGAAGATATGACAAGTCAATTTGAAAATATGTTTCAAGATATGTCTGAAAACATGTCTGAAGAAGAATTAAATGAATTAATGTCAGAAGGAGAAGATAGTTTAGGTGAAATTTCTCCTGATTCTTTAGGTTCAATATTTTCAGGACTTTTCGGATTTAAGAATTCTGGTTCTGGAATAAATGAAAATGAAACATCTGCAGATTCTTCAGCAAAATCAGACAAAAAAGTTAAGGAAAAAGAAAATAAAAAACAAAATAAAAAGAAAAAAGCTTTAGATACATTTGGTACAAACCTTACAAATAAAGCTAAAAATAATCAATTAGATTCTGTAATTGGACGTGATAGAGAAATTCAAAGAATAGTACAAATTTTAAATAGACGTTCAAAAAATAACCCATGTTTAATTGGTGAACCTGGTGTTGGTAAAACAGCAATTGCTCAAGGTTTAGCAATTAAAATTGCAAATGGAAATGTTCCTGCAAAATTATTAAATAAAGAAGTTTATTTATTAGATATGACTTCTGTTATTGCTGGAACTCAGTTCAGAGGTCAGTTTGAGGCTAGAATGAAATCAATTATTGATGAATGTAAAAATTTAGGAAATATTATTTTGGTAATTGATGAAATTCATAATATAATTGGTGCTGGTGATGCTGAACATTCTATGAATGCAGCAAACATACTAAAACCTTCACTTTCAAATGGTGAAATTCAATTAATTGGAACTACAACTTTAAAAGAATATAGAAAATATATTGAAAAAGATTCAGCATTAGAAAGAAGATTTCAACCAGTTAAAATTGAGGAACCATCTGTTGATGATGCAATTGAAATTTTAAATGGAATAAAAAAATATTATGAAGATTATCATAAAGTTAAAATTTCAAAAGATGTTATAAAACAAACTGTTATAATGTCTGAAAAATATATACATGACAGATTTTTACCTGATAAAGCAATTGATATTTTAGATGAAGCTTGTTCAAGAATTAATTTAAATAATAAACAATTATATAAATTAGAAATACTAAAAAATGAATTAAAACAAGTTCAAGAAGAAAAAGAAGAAGCTGCATCAGCTGATTCTACTGAAGATTATCAAAAAGCAGCAGAACTTAAAACTAAGGAATGTCAATTAACTGAAGAAATTGAAAAATTAAATAAATCAATGAAAACAGTAAGTTTAACAGTTCAAGATATTGCTAATGTAATTGAACATTGGACAAAAATTCCTGTTAAAAAAATTACTGAAGAAGAAACTCAAAAATTATTAAATTTAGAACAGAATTTGCATAATAGAGTAATTGGTCAAAATGAAGCTGTTGAAGCAGTTTCAAGAGCAATCCGCAGAAACCGTGCTGGTTTAAAAACAACTAAACGTCCACCATCATTTATTTTTGTTGGTCCTACAGGTGTTGGGAAAACTGAACTTGCTAAATCTCTTGCATATGAAATGTTTGGAAATGAAAATTCAATTATTAGAATTGATATGTCTGAATATATGGAAGGACATTCAACTTCTAAATTAATTGGTTCACCTCCAGGATATGTTGGATATGATGATGCAGGACAATTAACTGAAAAAGTTAAACGTAATCCTTATTCAATAGTTCTTTTAGATGAAATTGAAAAAGCACATCCAGATGTTTTTAATCTTTTATTACAAGTTTTAGATGAAGGAAGATTAACTGATTCACAAGGAAATACAGTAAATTTTGAAAATACAATAATAATTATGACTTCAAATGCTGGTTCAACATTAAATACTAATTCAATAGGTTTTGGTGCAAATGAAATAGCTAGAAAAAATAAAGTTTTAGATACTTTAAAAGAAGTATTTAGACCTGAATTTTTAAATAGAGTTGATGAAATTGTTGTATTTGAACAATTAACAAAAGAGCAATTATTACAAATTGTTGATTTAATGCTTTCTGAAACAGCAAAAGTTCTTCAAGATAAAGATATTTCAATTGAAGTATCACCTGAAGCAAAAGAATATATTTTATCACAAGGAACAGATTTCAAATATGGTGCACGTCCACTAAGAAGGGCAATTCAAAGATATATTGAAGATGAAATTTCAGATTTAATTTTAAAATCAGAATTAAAAAATGGTCAAAAAGTTATAATAACATTTGACACAAAATTACATTTTAATGTAGAATAGATATATAAGCAAAATATAATAAAAATTGGAGGAATTTATATGCTTAAACATGTACCAAACATATTGACAATAGCACGTTTTGTACTAATTCCATTTATAATAACAGCTTTAATAAATGATAATTATTTATTAACTTTTATATTTTTTACAGTATCTGCAATAACAGATGTTTTAGATGGATTTATTGCTAGAAAATTTGATTTAATATCAAACTTTGGAAAATTAATTGACCCATTAGCTGATAAATCAACACAAATAGCAATATTAAGCACATTAGCTCTAAAAGGAATCATTCCGATTTGGATGATTTTTATAATATTTTTAAAAGAGTTTGTTATGATTGCAGGAGCTTCTTTCTTATATGGAAAAGAACTTGTTGTATCAAGCAAATGGTATGGAAAATTAGCCACTGTATTGTTTTATGTTGCAATAGTTTCATCATTATCTATACGATATTTTAGTATTTCATTTAAATTTGATATTTACTTATATTACTTAGCTTTAGGATTTACAATTTTTTCTTTATGTATGTATTTTAAAGCTTTTTACAAAGATGGTTATTTAAAAAAAGATAATTTAAAAATTACAAAATAAAAAAAGTGGGCAGAAAAATATTCTGCTCATTTTTGATAGATTCTGGACATAGATTGTTTTATTTTTTTGCATCTATGTCTAGAATTTTATTTTTTACATCTATATCTAGGATTTTATTTTTTTATTCGTAATCTTCAAGTACTTTATTTAAATTATCTCTTCCAACAACCTCAATACCATTTTTCAATTTTTCTAAATCATCTTCAGGTAAATATTGTGTAGAAATATCAGTTAATCCCTTAAAAATATATTCACCAATATCATTTTTACAACTAATACTAATATATCCATCAGATTCGCCTAAAATATAGTGTTCATCACAGATTCCATCATTAGTCCTGGAAATTTTTATTTCATTAGAATTAAAATCATCAACACTCCAATTTTTATAGAATTCTTTAACCTCATCTTGATTTAAATTAATTATTTCTCTTGGAGCAGAATCTTTAGATGTTCTTGTATGACCACATTTTTTATATTTCTGAGTTATTATTACTTGAGCATTTGGAGAAACTTTTATTTCAGAAGCAGCTGTTTTTACTGTTCCTGATTTATCTAAAACTAAACTTCCATTATTAATACCTTTTTGAATATCTTGAACATTTTTTCTTATATAATTATTAGCTAAAACTAACATATTTTCTTCATTTTTGTGATTATCTTTTGAATAATTAATAAAAGATCTAACTAGAAAACCTGCACTTGCAGATACAATAAATAATAAAATTAATAATAGTATGATACTCCATTTTTTCATAACATACCTCCGAAACTTTTTATTTTTATTATTTTCCAAATTCTCCTTTTTTATACAAATTAATTTGCTATTGTTTATTAATTTATCAAAAAACTTGTTATTTTAATATTATATTTATTTTTGTTGTATAAAACAATTATACATATCTCTCCCATTTTATCAGTTCTATATATCTTTGCTCCAATTTTTTCAAAACGTTTTATTACATCTGAATTTGGATGTCCAAATGTGTTTTTTTCTCCAACACCAATTAATACTGCTTCAGGTTTAGTGTAATTAACAAATTCCTGTATTGAAGAGGTTTTAGAGCCATGATGTGCAACTTTGACAATAGTGGATTCTAACTGTTTTTTAGAATATTTTGCTATAATTTTTTCTTCAGCTATTTGTTCAATATCACCAGTAAATAATATTGAGAATTTATTATAATTTAATTTACAAACAATTGAATTATTATTAAGAATATTTTGATTTATTAATTCATGTTCTGGCCATAAGATATCTATAAAAGTTGTTTTATCAAAATAAATTTTGTCTCCGTGCTGATACTGTTATAATATTTATATTTTTTTTATTAACTAAATTTAGGAAAGTTTGATAATTTTCTGAATCTTTTCCTTGTTTTGAAATAATTGCATTTTTGACTTTAAGTGTATTTATAACAGTAAATAATCCTTTACAATGGTCAGAATCAAAATGTGTGAAAATCATATAATCAATACATTTTATTTTTCTATCTAATAAATATGGAACCAATATATTTTTTCCAATATCATAATTACTATTTTCACTTCCACCTCCATCAATTAAAATTTTTTTATTTGATTCTGTAATTATTAATGTACTATCACCTTGTCCAACATCAATAAAATATATTTTTAATTTTGAAGTATTTGGAATAAATTTGATTATTAAAACTATAATCATACATATTGTTAACACTTTTTTTAATATTTGGTTATGATTTTTTTTATAGAAAAATATTATATATAAGATTAAAAAATAATAGATTACTATAGAAATTATTGTTGGGGTTGTTATTGTTAATTTAAGAAATGAAATTTTTGAACTTAATTTTGCAATTATATTAAATATTTTTAAACACAAGTTAAATGGTATTGAAATAAGTTTTGATAATTTTAATGAAAATAATGAACTTATAATTGTAGTATATCCTAATAAAGACATTATTCCTAAAATTGGAGTTACTAATAAATTTGATATTAGAAAAATTAATAAAATTGTATTATAGTTATAAGCCAAAACTGGTGCTATTAGTAGGTTTGCTGATATACTTAGTAATATAATCTCAACTATTTTCTTTTTGATTTTATTTAATTTTTTGTCATTACTAATTTTATTTGATTTTTTACTGTTTTTAATATATTCATATTTACTAATAATATCAGAAAATTTTTTATTAAATATAACAATTCCTAAAGTTCCTAAAAAAGATAATTGAAATCCTAATTTTAAAATATTATATGGATTTTTTAGTAAAATAAATAAACATGAAATTGCAATATTATTAATGGTGTCAGATTTTCTGTAAAATAATTTTGATATTAAAATTAAACAGCTCATAATTACAGCTCTAATTACAGATGGTTCTCCTCCTGTTAATTGTGAGAAAAATATCAAAAAAACAATTATAAAATATTTACTTTTTCTATTATCACATTTTTTCATTATAAGATTTAAAAATATTATAATATATGTAATATGCATTCCAGAAATTGCTAAAATATACATTAAATTTGCATTACTAAATATTTCTTTTTGCTCATTATCAATAAAATTTGAATCACCTAAAAGTAGTGCATTTGCTAAACCTTTTGTATCATCAGGTAACAGTAAATTTAAATTATTTTTTAACTTGTTTTTCAAATTAATTATCCACATTTTACCAACAAATAATGAATTATGTTTTAAAACTTTTAATTGATTTTTTTCTGTTTTACAAATCATATAAACATTTTTGGTTTTAAGGTATTGTGAATAGTCAAATCCTTTGTAATTCCTTCTTATTGAAGGTTTTTCAAAATTTCCAAATCCATAAATTAAATCACCATATTTTAATTCTGAATTATTGTTAGTTTTGTTTTTATCATTTCTATCATTTTGATTGTTTTCACTATTATTATTATCTTGTATATTTGTGTTATTTTTATTTTTCTTTATTTTCACTATAATATTAGTATTTTTAAATTTTTTATTATCATTTACATTATTGATTTTTACAATATAATTAAAATAATATTCATTATCTTTTTGAACATCAGTAATAACCCCGACAAATCTAGTGTTTTCATTAATTTCAGAATATAAATTATTAAATCTATTTTCCTTAATAAATATTAACATATTTGATATTATCATTGTAATTAGTGATATTATTAATATTAGTGAATTTTTTTTATTCAATTTTTTTGTGACTTTTACTAAAAAAATACTTATCATAATAATTATTATATACATAAAAAAAGCTATATTTATCTCTAAATATAGCCCTATTAATATTCCAATTAAGTAACTTATGGTAATAATTAATATAGGCCTTTTTAACAAATAAAAACCTCCTTTAATTTATTACCCCAAATATATTAGTTTTTATATAATTATAAAATTTTTCTTTTATAAAATTCTTCTTGCTCCCACATATTTTGAAATATTCCATCTATCATGTAGGTTAGAAATTATAACACCTGTTGAACTATCTGATGCATGAATAAATTTATCATTTCCAATATATATACCAACATGACCAACATTTTTTCCATCATTTGAAAATACAAGTATATCACCTGGTTGTAAATTATTAATATCAACTGAAACACCTTGTGTAGCTTGAACTCTAGATGAATGACTTAATGAATATCCAAAATGTTTGTATACATACATTGTTAATCCTGAACAATCAAATGAAGATGGACCAGCAGCACCATAAACATATCTACATCCTAAAAATTGTTGTGCATATGCAACTATGTCATTTCCAGTAACTCCTGATGATGAAGCAGGAACTGAATTTTGAACATTATTTACTTGTTGTTGAACATTATTTGAAACATTTTCAGTTTGATTATTAACTTCATTTTGAGCTGTATTTTGAACATTATTTTGAACTGCTCCAGCTCTGTCTAATTCATTACTTCTTGAAGTAACTTCAACTTTTTTATCAGAAAGTAAATCCTTTCTAATAAATCCAGTTTTTCCATTTACTTCAACTTTATACCAACCATTTTCTTCACCAATTACTTTAACCTCAGCATTTTGTGCTAATGAATCAACAGCATCAGAATTAGTATTTGATTGACTTCTTACATTAATTCCTGCTGAAGATGCATACATTGTTTTTTGTTCAGATGTTGTTTGAGTTGCTGTATTTGTGTTTTCATTTTTTTCTGGTTCTGTAGTTTGTTGTTGATTATTTCCATTATTATTAACAACTTCTTCAGCTGATAATTTATCTAATCTAACCCAACCACTTATATTTTCAGTTTTTATATAAGCCCATAATCCTGCATTTATAATCATAGATACATTTTCATCTTTTTTTACTTGACCAATTTGTTCAGATGTAACAGTTGGTAAAATACTTACATTACAGTTTTCAGCCATTTTATAAACTCTGCTAACAGTTGTTGTTTGTGTAGTTTCTGGTGTTGTATTATTTGATGTGTTATTATCACCATCTGTTGTGTTTCCAGCATTATTTGTTGTATCTTCATTATTAGTTGTATTCTCATCATTATTTGTATTTACAGAATTATTTTCTGTTTTTTGTGAATTATTAACATTATTTTCAATATTTTCTGTAGATATAAAAGATTTACTTACATATCCAATAGTTCCTTTAAAATTGATTTTATACCAATCACCCTCTTGGCCTAATATTTCAACAACATCATTAACATCAAGAACACCTAAAACCTCAGAATTTGTTGAGGCTGATTCTCTAATCCTAACAATATCTGCATTTGACTTACCTGTTGAAGCAAAAGCCACTTTTGGAACAATTAATAATAATCCAATAATAATTATTATAATTGCTTTAACAATCGAACTAATTGAAATCTCTATTTTTTTCATTTTTCCAACTCCTCAAATTGCAAATTTCCACTACAGTATATATGTTTTTCGTGAATTTGTCAAGTGAGCAATTGGGGACGCGTCCAAATTGCCCGATGCGGGCAATCGAGACGCGTCCCCAATTGCTCATTTTACAAAAAAGTTAAATATTTTTTGAAATAAATTTTGTTCTTCTTCAATTACAATTTGTTCACTTGCTGGTGCTACATAGTCTTGTTTAGGCAAACTAACATAAATTTTTTGATCATTACTCAATTTTTGCATTCCGACTTTATCTTTAGCTTCTTGTTCAATGGTGTTCAAATTTAGACTATTTTCAATACTAACTTCCATTTGTTGATTTGTTTTACTCAAAGCTTCCATTTCTTTTTTATATTGTTCTTTTCTGTTGAAGCTTTCATTTATCAAGGAGTTTTGGTAACTTATTGCAAATAGCACAGAAAAACCAGCAACTAAAAACATAACTATTTTTAGTTTTGATTTTACATTATTAACTTTATTAACAACCTGTTTTTCTTCATTTTCAGAGAATATCTTTTCATGTGTTTTTCTCTTATTTCTGCTGTTTACACGACTTTTTTCATTGTCATTTACTATTTTATTTTTCGTGTTATTATTATAATTTTTTTTGGTAGTTTTTACAGGTTCTTTATTTTTAGGATATCTTTTATTATATGGTTCATAATCAGAATTTAATTTTCTAGGATTAGTATCATATTGATATCCATAAAACCTATCTGCCATTAATTATTTCACCTCACCCTTTTCAAAAATTCGAAGTTTAGCACTTTGGGCTCTTGAATTTTCATTTAATTCTTTTTCTTTTGCAATAATTGGTTTTTTATTTATAATTTTGCCTAAAGATTTTTCTTTATAATTACATACACAATATGGTAGACCTGGAGGGCAAGTACATTTTCCCTCACAATCACTATATGCTTTTTTTACAGTTCTATCTTCCAAAGAATGGAAAGTTATTATACACAATCTTCCACCAGGTTTTAAACATGAAATACAATCTTTAACAGTATTATATAATGGTCGTAATTCATCATTAACCTCTATTCTAATAGCTTGAAATGTACGTTTTGCTGGATGTCCATCTTTTTGTTTAGATTTTGGAATTGAATTTTCTATAATATTAACTAACTCCGCAGTTGTTTCAATTTCCTTTTCTTCCCTATATTTGCAAATATTTTTAGCAATACTCTTAGAAAAACGTTCTTCACCATATTCATAAATAATATTTGCCAATTCTTCTTCTGAATATGTATTAACAACAGTTTTAGCAGACAAATCTTGTGTTTTGTCCATTCTCATATCAAGTTCATTTTCACCTATATAACTAAAACCACGTGATTTTTCATCTAATTGAAATGATGAAACACCTAAATCTAATAAAACACCATCAACTTTTTCTATTCCTAAATCATTCAAAATATTTTTTATATCATCATGATTTCCATGAACATATTTGACATTATTAAATTGTTTTAAATTATTTTTAGCTGCATTTAAAGCATCATCATCTCTATCAATCCCGATTAATAAGCCTTTTTCAGACAATTTACTTGCAATAACTCTACTATGTCCAGCACCTCCTAAGGTACCATCAACATAAATTCCATCAGGATTAATTTTTAAACCATCAATACATTCTTCTAACAATACTGGTTTATGTTTAAATTCTAACACAAATATCTACTCTCCAATTCTTGATAAATGCATAATTAGTTGGTATATGTTCCAATACCAACTAAAATGCCTATTTTCTCATTAATTATTGTCTTTGGTTTATTACTGATATTTAGCATTTGAATATTAAAATCTTTTGTTACTTAACAATCTTTTGTATTAAATCTTTTTGCTAAAATTTAAAATGTACGTAAACTAAAAACTTATCTTTGGATTTTTTCAACTCTTTTGTTTATTAAAAATTCTTTTGTTGCTTGACTTCAAGCTTTATCTTTTGTATTTTATTTAGTTTCTTTTGTTACTTAATTTTTATCTTAAGTATTTTTATATAAACTTTTGCAAGTTATATACCAAGTATAGTCATATTTTCTGCTAGCATATCTGCTGAAAAACTATCACTATTATTATAAACTTTCCACTTATCTTTGCTCCAGAATTCGATACGTGTTCCTACACCAATTATTACAACTTCTTTTTCCATTGATGCATATTCTCTTAGATTACTTGCAATTAAAAATCTTCCTTGTTTATCTATCTCACTATTTACTGCTCCTGATAGGAAAAACCTTACGAAATCTCTCGCATTTTTGTTAGTTAGTGGTAATGATTTTAATTTTTCCTCAAATTTTTTCCATTCATCTAAGGAAAAGCCAAATAAGCAGCCATCCAAGCCTTTAGTAATTATGAAATTATCACCAATATCTTCTCTTAGTTTAATTGGCATTATTAATCTACCTTTAACATCCAGAGAATGTTCATACTCACCAATAAGCATTTCTGACACCTCACTTATCTTTTAAACCACTTTGTACCACTTTCCTCCACTTGCAATTAAATTGTAATATAACATTTTTTTAAATGCAAGTGTTTTTCAAAAATTTTTTAAAAATTTTTAAGATTTTTACCTGTTTTTAGTGAAACATTTTTGAATTTGGTAATTTGTTTTCAATCTTTTTGCATCAGGTTTTAATTCTCTTACATCATTTTTCAATTTTTTTGCATCAAGTTTCAATTTTTTTCATTAAATTTCAACTTTTCTATTAGATTTCAATTTTTCTGAATACATTATTTTTCATTTTTTTCACCAAAAAGAGGATGTTAAAAAACACCCTCATGTAAGACTAACTTACTATTAAAAAATTCATTTTCATAACCAATATTTTTGCAACTTTTAATACCTGTATTAACAAAAACATTAGGAGAATCAATCCAATTAATAAACTTATAAGCTTTTTGGTTATTATTAGTATACATACAAACAGCACAAGCTTTATTTCCATTCATAAAATCAACAACATTTCCAAATTCTCCTGTAATAGGCTTAACAACATAAGACTTATACATTTCACTAGATTGTAATCTTTCAACTTCATTTTGAATATCATCATTAAATTCTTCATTTTCTTGATACAAATAAATAGTTTTATAATCACCTTTTTGTATAACATTACCATCTTTTTTTATTAATTTGTCTAATTTTTTTAAATCAATCTCTTCTTTTTGAAACATTTGAATAATATTATCATCAACATAAAAATTTTTCAAACATTCTTTAATAATTAGTAAAATTAAAGACTCTGTACTATATTTGCTAAAATTATCTTGCAAAATAATAATAGAATTTCTTGTAGAAATTGATTTTAACATACTTTTAATTGAATCTTCAACACCTGAACATTCAATTCCTATAACACCAATAGGCACATTATATCTACCTGTGTGAATATTTTTTGTTTTAAATTTGTTTTTTGAATCTTTTTCATTTTCTATCAAATTAATAATTTGTTCATAACTTATATTATCATTATTAATTTCAATAATTTGTTCAATTTTTTCCTTGTTTTCATTTATTTTACTTATTATATAATCAAAAATATCTGTTGAAACATTTGAATTATTATTAATAACATATTTCCTGAAAGCACGTCTAGCAGATATTATTTCTTGTTGAGTAAATCCATTATCATTTCCAATAACCTCAATATCTATTCTGTTATTTTCAGCTAATAATAAATTTTCTTTATTATTTTTAGCAAATACTTTCTTAAATGCTTTTGTAATTTTGCTAAAAAAATTATCTTTAACTTCAACTAGTACTTGTTCTTCCATTTTTTCCTCCTTTGTTTGATTATTTGATATATCAAGTTTTAAATTACATTTATTCCATTTATTGGAGATTTTCTTCTATTAATAACATAAGCACTACCTTGTATTGATTTTGAAAGATGTTTAACCTGAGCTCCTACTTCACCAATTTCAAGTATATTGTGATAATTTTCATCAACACTTACAACACCAATTGAAATTGAAACAATTGGGAACTGTTCTAAAACACCTTTCCTATTTTCAACTTCAATATATCCTTTTTCAATGTGCTCTTTTGTATAATAATCTAATACATTATAATCAAAATCTAAAATTATATTTTGGCACAATTCCTCAAATCTATCATTAGAAATAATTGCAATAAAATCATCTCCACCAATATGTCCAACAAAACCTCTTTCACTATCAATTTCATGAACATTTTTTGAAATAGTTTTTGCAGTAAATTTAATAATTTCATCACCTTTTATAAAACCATACACATCATTATAAGCTTTAAAATTATCTAAGTCTAAATATAGCATTACAAATTTTTCTTTATTTATCAGTCTTTTTTTCATTTCAGCTTGAATCTGAACATTTCCAGGAAGCCCTGTTAATGGGCTCACTGTTCTGTTAATGTCTAATAATCTGATTATATTTATAATTGTATAATATAAATATTCCTCATCAACAGGTGCTTTTATATAATGTTCAACAGCAGTTCTTAAAACTTGTACTCTATGTTCATGTTCAACATTAGATGAAATAACAATTATAGGAGTTATACGATTATCTTCATTTTCTCTTATATCATTACATATATCAACAATATCATTTTCTAATGTATCTTCATTAATTATAATAAGTGATGGAATATTTTTTAATGCAATATCTAATTCATTTTCTTTTACTTTTTTAAAAATATAATTAGCTTCACCATCAAATAATTCTTTTAATTTATCATTTAAATCATTATCTTTGTCAATTACATATATATATTGAATCATCTAGTTTTTCACCCATTTTCTTATTTTGACTTTTTCTTTTTAACTTCAGTCATTATACTATCTTCATATGCATTGATTTTTAAATAATTATCAACATCTGGTTTTACTGGTACAGTAAATTGATATTCTTTTGCATCTTTTGGAAGATCTTTAATTTCAACAACCTCGTCATTTAGTGTATATTCTATTTTTGTGATTTTAAAATCATCTGTTACTGTTATTATAAAATTACCATTTGATAATTTTACATCAATCTTTGGACCATCTGAACCAATTATTTTCTTTGTTACAGATTGTACATTTCCAGATTTATCAACAGCTTGGATAGTTATTTTTGCAGTTCCTTTTTTTACATCTATAGATTGATTTATAACTTTTTTATTGTCTTCTTCAGGTTGAACTTTAACTTCTTCACCATCTTCCCATTTATATGTCAAATAATCTAATTCAGCTTCATCTTGAGCTGTTACAGATAATTTTCCATTAACATTTTCAAGTGTAATTACAGGTTTTACTGTATCTATAGAACTATCAAATTTAAATGTCATTTCTTCAAGTATTGTTTTATTACCATCAACATCAATAATATATGCATTTAATTTATTTTCACCTTGTGGCATTTCTATCTGAAAATTAATATCTTGTTTTCCTTCACCATCTAATGTACTTTCAGCTCCTCCATTCCATGCATATACTACTTTGTTAATTCTCTTTTTAGATGTAACTCTTAAAATTACTGTACTACCACTTTGTTCTGTAAATACTTCTGGTCTATCAAAATTGCTTGATTTTCCTATTTTTTTATATAATTTTACCCCACCTTCAATACCTAAAACAATTGCAAAAATTATACATGCAATACAGAAAAATTTTACTATTGGTTTTATATCTTTTGATGAAGTATCTTTATTATCTTTTGTAACTAAAATTTGATTCATTAACTCACCTCATTTATTCTTTTCAAATTATAACATAAGTTCGTTTTTATTGTAAACATTTTTTTGATAAAAATTTGAAACATTTAAAACATTTAGAGACAGGTCAATTTTGTTCCAAGTAAAACAAAATTGACCTGTCTCCATATGTTTTGATTTTTTTATTAGCAAACCTTTGCAACAATTACAGTCATATCATCTTTTTCTTTTCCAAAATCATTATCAATAGCCTCTGAAATAATAATATCAGCAATTTTTTGAACATCTTCAGTATTCATATCTTCAAGTAAATATTTAACCCAAAGTTCTTTATTTTGATAATCATTATTAGATTCAATAATACCATCTGTGCACATAATAATTATATCACCTTGTTGAATGTCTTTATCATATTCAATCAATTCAATATTTTCAAGAATTCCTGTTGGCATTGAAATAGACTTTAATAATTGAACATTTTTTCCTCTTTTTACATAAGTTGGGCAAGCCCCATTTTTTACAAATTCCATGTTTTCTGCATATAAATCTAAAATCGCAATATCTAAAGTAGCATACATATCATCATCTTTCATAGTTGATGCAAGTGTTGAATTAATTAATTTTATTGATGTGTCTTTTTTAAATCCTGATGTTAAAAGTCTTTCAAGCATTTTTATTGCTATTTTACTACTTTTTCTGGCTTCAGGACCTGAGCCCATTCCATCACTTAATGCAATTAAATATTTTCCATCTTCTAATCTTGTTTGAATACTTGTATCACCTGAAACTGGTGAATCTTTTTTTGTTGATTTAGCAATTCCTATTTGTAAATTAAATTTATCTTTTGACATAAATGTAAATTTACAAATATCTTGTTTTTTACGTAATCCACATTTTTGTTCAACTAAACTTATTGTTTCATTAAATACTCTTGACAATACCTGACCAATCACTTTATATGGACAATCATTTCCATCTAGTTGATTACAAGTTTTTTGATATATTATTATATTATATCTTCCACTTTCTTCTCTACTAATATATATTTCATCAATTGTTATTTGTTTTTGTTTTAGTAATTGAATAATCTGTTCTTTTTCTTCTTTAAATTCTTCTACATTTTCAGTGTTTTGTGATTCCTCAAGTTTATCTGCAACTTCAGCAATCATATCTGAAACACCTTGTAATTGTGCAGAAACATTTTTGTTATTTTCCTCAATCTTCTTTTTATACACAAAATTCATTTTACTTGTTTTATATGAATAATTTATTTTTTTAATCATTTCACAAATATCTTTTTCAATTGCAGTATTATCAGCATTTTCATCATATCCTAAAATATAATTATTATGATTTGAGAAAATTTCTACCAATTGTTTTTTAGTAATTCTTGTATTAATTAATAATACTTTAAAAATATCTGATACAATTTCATCTGAATAATATATTTCATCATAAAGCATATTATCTTGTAAATCTTCAATATTATTGTGTAATTCTTTTTCAAAAATTTCTTTGTTTTCTTGTTCAATTTTTGTCATTTCATCATCTAAAACTGTTGCAGCTGTTTGTGTATAGCTTTGTGCAATTTCTGAAATTGTTTCTGAAATATTTGCTAATTTTCTAATTGTTTCTTTACTTCCTTCAAGTGCTCTGCCTGTTGTTTCAGGTAATAATTTTGAATTTGTAAACATATCTTCAATAGCAAATTCTACTTTTTTAGGAATTAATAATAATCCAAGTGATGCAATTAAAATTTCTTGAAATACAATAATTGGAACTATATTTCCATTTGAAACATAAGTAAGAACTGTATTTCCAAGCACAAAACCTATAATTACACCTGGTTTACCAAATCTGCTAAATAATCCTGCAAGTAATCCAGATATTGCAAAAGCCGCAATCATTATAGGATTACCAACATCAATAATTCCAAGCACAATTCCAACAGTAATTCCTCCTGTTGCACCAACCAACATTCCATTTTTCCAGCCAAGAATTAATACCATTAAAATACACAAAATATTTTTAACAGAAAAGCCAAATATATGAACAGGTGTTAATGCTGAAAGTGCAATTGCAATCATCATACTAGCTCCCATTAATTCTTCAATTGAGAAAACTTTTTTGTAATTAAATTCTCTAACAACAGTTATTGAATTTACAAATATTTTATAAAAAATAAACACTACAATTGATTGCATAATTCCAATTAACAAATCATATACATAAAATGTACCAAATGCAATTGGAGCTATTTGAACAATCAAACTAGCTATTATTAAATTTTTTCCAACTTTTCTTTTTTCATTACAATCATCTTGTACTCTTGTTTTTAATATGTATAAACTAGCCAAAAATACAACAGATGTGATAATATAATTTAACAATCCATTTGTACCAAAACCTATAAAAGTACCTATGCATGTTAAAACATACACTAAACCTATAGGTATTGAATTACTTAATGTTGCAGCCAAAATTGCAAGTGCAAATGGAGCAAGTCCAAGTGAACTATTTCCTCCAAAACTAACCATTGAAACCATTAGTGCAACAACATACAGCAAAATATTTTGCTTAACAAAAAATTTTTTTATAAGTTCTTTTATATCTTCAAACTTATATAATTTAACATCTTTTTTCTTGCTTTCTTGCTTATTAAAGCTTTTTTCTATATTTTGAAACATCCTTACCACCTCTACACTTTTTTCTTCACATATTTTAGTACACAATCAATCCGAAATTTGTCATATTTGATATGTGAAATGTAAAAAGTTTTTTACATTTTGTGATATATTTTTTGTAATTTTATTATATTTGTATCTTATATTACAATTTGCTTTCAACATTTTATAATATATTAGGGAAAATTACAATATTTTGAGGATATTTTTTTGAACAATTGGAGACGCGTCCCAATTGCTCATATGAACAATCTGGGACAGACTTTTAAATTATTAGTCTTATTTTTCTTGTATTTTTCTAAAAATTTTTTTATACTATTCACATTTTTATTTTTCTTTCATATACTATATTGAGATTTTGTAGAAACGCAGGTGATTTATGTGAATAATGATATGTCTGAATTATTAAAAAACTTTAGCAATATGATGAATGGAAACAATGTTTCTGATAATTTTAAAAATAAAACAAATGTAACTAATCCAAATTTTACATCTAATAATTTTCGTCAAAAGAGCAATCATAATTATTCAAAATATCAGCCACAACATTGTTCAAAATATCAGAAACAATCTTATTCAAACATAAATAACCACAATATTTCAAATGCTAATAATAACATTAGTTCAAATTACACTTATCATACTACTAATTCTAATTTATCAAATAATAGTTCTTTAAATAGGAATTCATCAAATAGTAATAATCCTTCAAATAACCCTAATTCATCAAATTTTAATATTAATAACATTAATTACAATTCTTCAAACAATTTAGATAATAATAGTAATAATTCAAGGAATTATACTAACATTGGTCCTGCAAACAATTACAATAATAATGATACAAATAATTATAATAATACCAATACATCAAACAGTTCTAGCACTTTTCCAAATTTTAATTTTAACAATACTTCTGAAACATCATCAGACCAAAACAATACCAATAATATTTTTGAAAATATAGATATTAACACTATATTTAAAATTCAACAAATAATGAGCTCAATAAAAAACAGTCAAAATGATTCAAGAACTAATTTACTTTTATCACTAAAACCATATTTAAAAGATAGCCGAAAAAGTAAAGTTGATCAATATATCCAATTAATGAAAATGGAGAAAATATTTGAAATTATGAATCCTTTAGGTGGTGACACAAATCATGTTTAACCAATTATTTAATTTTCAATCATCTGAAGACACAATATTTGAAATTTATGGGTATAAAATTCATTTTGATGATTTACTAATAATCTGCATTTTAATTTTTTTATTTTTGGAAGGGACTCAAGACTTACCATTATTTATATCACTAATATTATTACTATTAAGTTAAAAAAATTTTTTCAAAAATAAATCTCTTAAAAATTATTTGTAACCTAAAAACAATTATAAAAAAATTACTTTAAAATACAATATAAATTTAGTATTCAAAACATTACTCAAAAATTAGCAACAAAAGTGTACACATGTTGTTCAAAAAGCATGCAAAAAAAGTCTTCAGGATATCCTAAAACCTAGAATTATATAATTCCAACTACTACATAATTCTAGATTTTAGGTCAACTTACCAAAAACAGCAAAAAAATGCCTAAACCTCAAATTCAAGCATTTTTATCTATTTAATTTTTATAAATTTTCTTCCAAAAACTATTCCACAACCATCTTTCCAGCTTCATTAAGATAAGCATTTGTTTTAAGTCCTTCAGTAACAATTCCTTCATTTCCAAATTCCTTAATAACATTTGAAATTCGAAGCTGTTTCGTCTGAATTGATCCTGCTGAAATAATTGCATCATTATTTCCACTTGCTCCAGCATGAGCCAAACCTCTTAGAACGCCAACAACAACAATATTTTCACCTGCAATTACCTCAGCTCCAAAATTTACATCACCTAAAATAACAATACTTCCTTCATATTCAACTCTTTTTCCTGATCTCAAAGAATTTCTGACATATCTAGTTTTTGAAACTGCAATATTCTTTTTAAAAGTTTTTCTGATGCCATGTAATCCAAGTGCATTTGTTTCCGAAAATTTAACTTCTAAATCAAAATATTTACCAACCAATTTTTGAATTGCTAAAACTTGTCTTTTTGAAAATTCTTTTCCTAAAATATAAAACTCTGGATTATAATCTTTATATAATTCTTGTAATTCTGGTAACTTTTTTTTCAAAGTAGCAACAATAATTTTGTATTCTGTATCTTCATTTACCTTTATTGTTATTTGTTTTTTTCTTAAATTAAATAATATTCCGTTGTTTGCCATTTCTATATCCTTTCTACTTTTGTTTCTAAATTTTATTTTTCTGTTTTATGTATATTTAACTATTTATCCTAATTATATTTTCAATGCCTTATTTGTTTTTAATTTTTTTCAACAATTTTAATTATCATTAAATTATATTATAATCAAATTTTTTATTATAATTTAAAAGAATCTGTCCCAAATTGTTCATTTGAGCAATTGGGACGTGTCCACCAATTGCACACTACCTTATTATTTGTACGCTTGGGATGGCTTCTTGTGATTCGGTAATTTCAGTTACATTCATGCCAAAGTATTCTGCAAAAATGTCGCGTGCGACTTCTGCTGTGTATCCACCATGTGTTACATTTTCTACAACAACAACAACTGCAATTTCTGGGTCATCATATGGTGCAAATCCTGCAAACCAGCCGTTTGTTTTATTTCCTACTTGGGCTGTTCCTGTTTTTCCTGCTACTTCTACATTGAATCCGGCGAATGTTGAATATGCTGTTCCTCCTGATTCGCTTGTAACACCTTTCATTCCTTCTAATATTGCTTTTAGGTTTTCTTGTGAGATATTTAAATCTTCTGAATTATCATTAGATGAAAATCCTAATTTTTTGTTAACAAAATCATCAATTTCATTTTTAGACATTTCTTTTCCATCACTATCAATTATAGTTTTTATTACAGATACATCAATGTTTTTTCCACCATTTGCTAACATGCTTATATATTTTGCCATTTGTATTGGTGTGAAATTGTTGTAACTTTGCCCTATTGCTGCTGATAATGTTTCACCAACATACCAATCTCTGTTTTCAGATTCTGCAATTGATCTGCTTGCAACTTTTCCAGATGATTCACTTGGTAATTCAACCTGTGTTTTTTTACCTAATCCAAAATATTTGGCATATTTTTCAAGTGTATCAATACCAATTCTATTTCCTATTTCATAAAAGAAATAATTACATGAATGTTTAATTGCTTGTGATACATTTAGTGGACCATGACCTCTTCCATATTCAGTATAATACCAACAAACAGGTTTATGTGCATGTGGATATACACCAGTATCATTGATGGTAGATTTTGTGTTAATTACACCACTTTCTAATCCTGCAATTGCAGTAACCATTTTAAAAATTGAACCTGGTGCATAAGTTCCACTAATTGCTCTATTATATAAAGCTGATTTATCTTGATATTCTTTATATTTTTCACTACTAATGCCATTTATAAATAATTGTGGTTCAAAATCTGGATAACTTGCCATTCCTAAAATTTCCCCGGTTTTTACATTCATTACAACAGCAGCACCTGCATCTGCATCACTTCTTGATGAAAATCCTCCTGTAGAAATTTTGGTGATATTATCTTTTAATGCTTTTTCTGTTATTTTTTGAACATTTGAATCAATTGTTAAAACAATATCAGATCCTGCAACAGCTTCTTGTTCAATATATTCCCCTGTAATAGTACCATCAATGTTCATATCAATTTGTCTAATTCCATCTTTACCTTTTAACAAATCTTCAAAAACATATTGAATTCCTGTTTTTCCAATTAAATCATTCATATCATAAGTATCTTCTTTACCAGATAATTCATCTTGTGTAATTTTACCTACAGTACCCAAAATATGTGAGGCTAAGCTTCCTGAAGTATATGAAATAATTGGTTCTGTAACAATATCTATACCTGCAAATTCGGAATTTTTTTCACTTAATTCCATTGCACTTTCTCTACTTAAATCACTACAAATTTTAGCTGCCTTAATACTACTATAACCATTTTGTTCAATTTCATATCTTATTGTCATTATTTTTCTTGTTTCTTGTATATTATCACTATCAATTTTGTATCTTTCTTTTAATTTATAAAAACAATCTTCTGCTGAAGCATTTTCATTTATTTTGTATTTCTTTTTCCAAGTTTTCTGTGCATTTTCATCCATATTAATAAAATCAAAAGGTTCAACTGAAATTGGAAGATTATCAGAATATTTATCACCATTTTTTTCTAATATATTTGCTATTTTCAAAATAGTTGTATTTAAAGTTTGATTATCCACTTTTGTTTTATACAAATCTAATCTAAATCCCATCTCATTAGTAACTATTGGATTTCCTGTTCTATCTAAAATATTTCCCCTTGCTGCTTTTAAAGCAGATTCTCTTGTAAGTCTTGTATTAGACTGATTTCTAAAATCTTGTCCTTTTACAATTTGAAGGTTAAAAAGTTGAATAAGTAATATTATTCCTATAATATATACTAATACTGATAATATATTATATTTTACATTATATTTTTTTTCATCATTATTACCCAACTTTCTCACCTTCTTTTCTTAAAATGTATTTTAATTTTATACTTTTGTTTTTATATTTTTAATTTAGATAATACAATTAAATATATCTAGTCATTGAAAATTTTCTTTTTCTAAATACTTGTTCAGAATAGTCTCCAAATCTTCTTATAATTGGATATAAAATAATTGTTATTAATACATTAAAAATTATTTCTATAATCAGAATTTTTAAAAATCCTAACATTTGTAATTCTACCAAATTACGAACACAATTATATATATAACACATAATTTCAAAAATTGCTGTAGCACCTGATATCATTAATAAAATAGTTATTTTATTATCTTTTGGAAAAGATTTATCAAAATATTCACCTAATAATCCTATTGCCATAAACATTAATCCAGAGATTCCAATTTGTTGTCCTGTTAATAAATCAAGATATATTCCAACAAAAAATCCAAAAGGAATTGCTACATTTTTCCCCATAAATAATCCTGTGCATAATACAAGAACAATAAATAAATTAGGCTTAATTCCTGCAATATTAAACCAGCTGAAAAAATTTATTTGAAAAAAATATAATATAAAAAATGTTATTATTATTCCTATAATTGCACCAGTTTTTTTCAATTAATTCACCTTTCCTTTTATAAATATTTAAATTAAAAATTACATAAATATTTGTTTTGATTTTCAAAAATTTTTTAATCTAATTTTAATTCATGTACTTTTATATCATAAACCTACTTTTATATCATAAACCTAATTTTTATCATAAATTATTTTCTAATCATATTTTATACTCTATTTTGTAATTACCAAAACAGTTTCCAATTTTGAAAAATCAACAGCAGTTTCGATAATTGCATATCTATTTGTAATATTTTTAGTATTTATCACACTTTTAATAGTTCCTATATGAATTCCTTTAGGATAAATTCCTCCAATTCCTGATGTTTCAACAGAATCTCCATCTAAAACATTAGCATCTGTTGGGATAAAAGCTGCTTTTAATTCATTATTAGAATCAATAATTCCTTTTAAAGCAATACTATCTCTTGAGGTACTAATTGTTGAAGCAACACTACTTGATGTATCAATAATAGTCTGAATTTTTGCTGTATCATCAGTTACAGAAACAACATGTCCAACAAGTCCTTTTTCAGAAATGACAGTCATATTAACATCAATTCCATCTTTTTTACCTGCATTTATTACAATAATTTTGCTATAATTACTAATATCTGATTGAATAACATAAGCAGGATAAGTAGTGTATTCACTGTATTTATCAGTCAAATTTACATATTCCCTTAAAGTTGAGTTTTCTGCTTTTAAAACCTCAAATTCTCTTAATGATTTTTCTAATTCACTGTTTTTTGCTTTTAGTTCATCATTTTCTTTTTTTAATTCATCAACATTAACAAAAAAAGAATTATTACCAGCAACTTTATTTTTTAAATATGTCATTCCATTTTGAATTGAATTAACAAATTTAGTAAAAGGATTGCCAATTTTTGAAACAGTATCAGGTTTGATATTTGAGACTACAACTAAGAAAATCAAAATTAATATTGTAATTATAATTCCCACAATTGAGTTTTTTTTATTTTTTTTCATTATACCAATCCTTTCATAAATTTATTTAATTTTATCTTTTTTTCTTAGAACTCAAAAGTACACTTCTCAATTTTTCAATTTCATCTAATGTTCTACCTGCCCCTTTTACAACACAGTCTAGAGCATTATCAGCAACTATAACAGGCATTCCTGTAACTTGACTAATTAACTTGTCCAAATTTTTTATTAATGCACCACCACCAGCAATAACAATCCCTTTTACCATAATATCAGAAGAAAGTTCTGGAGGTGTTTTTTCTAAAGTTGTTTTAACAGAATCAACAATTTTATAAATAGATTCTTGCATAGCAGTTTTAACTTGTGAAGAACTAATAAGCATTGTTTTAGGTAAACCAGTAGTCAAATCTCTACCTTTCACTTCTCTTGTAATATCACTCATTAAAGGTAATGCACAACCAATTTCCATTTTTATCATTTCAGCAGTTGTAGTACCAATTGCCATATTCATTTCTTTTTTCACATAATTAACTATATCTTCATCTAATTCATCACCTGCAACCCTAATTGAGTTACTAACAACAATTCCACCTAATGAAATAACAGCAACTTCAGTGGTTCCTCCACCAATATCAACTATAATATTCCCACTAGGTTCTGCAACATCAATATCAGCTCCAATTGCAGCAGCCATTGGTTCTTCAATTAAATATACTTCTTTAGCACCAGCATAAAGAACCGCTTCTTCAACAGCTCTTTCTTCAACCTCAGTTATACCAGATGGAACACCAACAACAACTCTAGGTTTAACAATATTGTATCTTTGGCAAACTTTATTTAAAACATTTTTTAGCATTAACTGAGTTCCAGTAAAATCAGCAATAACACCATCTTTCATAGGTCTAATAGCCAATATATTTTCAGGAGTTCTACCAAGCATTTCTTTTGCTTCATATCCAGTTGCTAAAATTCCTCCTGTTTTTTTATCAATAGCAACAACAGAAGGTTCTTTAAGAACAATTCCCTTTCCTTTAAGTGTTACTAAAAGATTTGCAGTTCCTAAATCAATTCCTATATCTTTGGAATTCAAACTCAAAAATTTCCTAAACCCTGACTTTCTCATCTAATTTTCCACAATCCTTTCTGCTGAAAAAATACTTGTATAACATCTGTCACCAATAACAATATGATCTAATAATTGAATTCCTAAAATATTTGCAGCAGTATATAATCTTTTAGTCATATTTATATCTGCTGTACTTGGTGTACAATCACCACTTGGATGATTATGTACCAAAATAATTTTAGGAATTCCTGATTTTATAGCTTCTTGCAAAACTTCTTTAGGTTCAACAATTGCTGAATTCATTCCACCTTTTGAAATATCAATAATTCTTACAACAATATTTTTTGCATTTAATAATAATAATTTCACATGTTCAACTTTTTCATGTCTTAATTCTTCCATTAATAATTGAGCAACATCAGATGATGAACTAATTTTTATATTTTTTTTATTAACAGGTTGAGCCATTCTTCTTGCAAGTTCACAAACAGCTTTTAACTGAATTGCCTTTACTTTTCCAATTCCTTTAATTTGCTGAAATTCTTCTATTGAGATTTGTTGTAATGATTGTAATAAACTATTATCATTTTCATGTTCTGATATTAAAGATAAAACTTTATTTGCAAGTTCTACAGACGTATTTTCTTTTGTACCACTTTTTATTATTATTGCCAAAAGCTCGGCATTTGATAACATTTTTTCCCCATACATTTCCATTTTTTCGTATGGTCTTTCACACTCTGGAAGTTGTTTAATTTTAATAGTCATAAATCTCCTTTTCTGCCCCAGAATATTTATTAGTTTTGTTTTTATATTACACTTTTCTATAAATAAATATCGCAATTGCCATTCCAATTATACTTGCAATATTGATTTTTAACATTAAAGAAAATGTAAGTTTAATAATACTTAAGTCTAGTTCTAAAGGCTCAGAAAGCCCGAAACTTTCACCATATGATAACCACCATAATCCATTAACTCTTGTTGCTAATTGACCAATTAATCCCCCGATTACTAGTCCTGCAAGTATAAATACAATTAAAATCCAAACATTCTTATCTCTTGTAGCCATGAATTTTTCCTCCTTTATCTTTTGTAAAAATTCCTAGTCTTTTACTTTTTGTATTATATATTGAAATATTTATTTTTTCAATATGTTTATTAAATAAATTAGGAGTTATTTTAATTTTTCTATTGAATAAAACAAGATTTATATATATACTAATTATATAAAAACGTTATATAAAAAAACGGAGGTTGATATGGAAAATAAAAAAGAAGAAAAAATTGAAAAAATAAAAACTTTAGTCATTATATTATTATCAATCATATTATTTGTTTACCTTGTTCTTGGAATCAATTCAATTACACATGGTGGTAAACTTGGATTTTTTTCATTAAGATTTTATATAATGTCAGATAATTCAGAGGAATCTAACACAACTACTGGTGACTTGGTTATAGCTAAAAAAATAAAGCCTAATAAAATAAAAGCTAATGATAATATTATATTTAAAAAAGATAATTCAATGTATATAACAAATGTAACTGAAAGTAAAAATAATCAAGGTGAATCTACATATTTTGTTAAAGCTACTAATATGACAACTAATGAGAATCTTAATGATGTTGAAATTCTAGGAAAAGTTATAACTAGAATTAGAGGTATTGGTAATATTGCAATGTTTATACAAAGTCCTTTAGGCACATTAAATTTATTGTTTATTACTATTTGTATTATTATTCTTATTAAAAAAATTGTTGAAAATAATGAAGATGAAACTATTGATTCAGATATAAACTCTGAAAAAACATTAGAAAAAGCTGTTAGTAACAGCAAAAAATGAATAAAGGAATTAAAAATATGAAAACTACACAAAAAAATAAGAGTAAAAAAATTAAAAATATAATTGAATATACAATAATTTTTCTTGTAATTTTTGTAAATGGTTATTTAATTACACAATCATTCTTTTTTCCAAACAAAACACCTTCAATATTTGGAAAAAAAGCATTTGTAATTGTCTCAGGGAGTATGATTCCTGAAATTCAAATTGGTGATTTGGTAATAATTAATGATACAACAGATGTGAATTTAAATGATATAATTGCTTTTAGGAAAGATTCAACAGTTATTGTTCATAGAATTGTTAAAGAAATGCAAGTTAATGGAAAATTATTTTATCAAACAAAAGGTGATAACAATAATATAGATGATCCTGATTTGGTTGACCCTAGTACAATTGAAGGTATTATGATTGGTAAAATACCTTTTATTGGTAAAATTTTAATGTGGCTTTATAATAATTTGATTTTTGTTATTATTATATTAGTAATTATACTTATAATTAAAATATTTTTTATGAAATAATAAAATAATGTAATAATTAAATTCCTTTAAAATAAACTGTAATATAATTATAAGTTTATTTTAAAGGAGTTTTTTCATGGAACATGTATTAAAAACAACATTATTAGGCCTATTTTTTGGTACTTTTGGAACAACAATTGGTGGTGTACTTGGATTATTATTAAAAACAAATACTAATAAATTTTTGAGTTTTATATTATCTTTGGCTTCTGGTTTAATGACATCTATTGTTTGTTTTGAATTAATACCTGAGGCATTGGAAATTTCAGGTATATTTACTGTTTTATGTGGTATATTATTTGGAATTTTGATGATGTTTTTTTGTGATTTAATTGTAGCATCAAAATTTAATAATAAAGTTTGTTCTAATCAAAAACAATCATTATTGAAAACAGGCATAATTGTGAGTATTGGTCTTGCTATACATAATTTTCCAGAAGGACTTGCAATTGGTTCTGGGTTTGAGGCATCACTTACATTAGGATATTCTCTTGCAATTGCAATTGCTTTTCATGATGTTCCAGAAGGAATTTCTATGTCAATTCCATTAAAACATGGTGGTTTGAGTTCTATTAGAGTAATCTGGTATGTAATTCTTTCTGGTGTAACAACCGGTATTGGTGCATTATTTGGTTGTTTAATTGGCGGGATTTCTGATAAAATAATTTCATTATGTTTGGCTTTTGCAGCAGGTGCAATGTTATACATAATTTCTGGTGAATTAACACCTGAATCTAATAAATTAGATAATGGTAAATCTCCTATGATTGGAAATTTGATTGGTGTTATTGTTGGATTAATTGCTTTACAATTTAATTAGTTTTTATAATTTAATATAACCTAAATAATATAATTTAACTTAATTATTAGCAATTTCAATATTCAAACTTTTCCCTTTAATAACCTGTCCTTTTACATTTCTCATAACTTCATTAACAAACTCAGCAGGTATTTCAACAAAAGAAAAATTATCAAGTAAATTAACCCTACCAATTGTATCAGTATTTAATGCTGTATGTGCTTTAAAACATCCTATAATATCTTTAACCATAACTTTGTCTTTTCTTCCAACATTCAAAAATAAACGAACATTCCCTTTTTCATCTGGAGTAAATTCATATGAGATATTTGATCCATTTTCAGAAATTAGGGAATTTGATTTATTAGTAAAATCAGCATTCATAAGAACAGTAACTAATGCTTTTGCTATATCTTCTATTTTATAATTATTTTTTAATAATTTATCAATTATATCTGTATTTTTAAATTCTTTAGTATTAATAATTTCTTCTACATTATCCACAAATTTTCTACATTTTACTTCATCAACTTCTTTTAAAGTAGGAATTTTTCCTTCTTTAATTGTAGTATTTGCATATTTTTCAATTTCTTTAATCTTAGATTTTTCTTTACCAGTATAAAATGTATATGCAATTCCTTCATTACCATTTCTTCCTGTTCTACCGATTCTATGAACATAATATTCCATTTCTTGAGGGATGTCATAATTAATAACAAGTTCAAGACCTTTAACATCAATACCTCTTGCAGCAACATCTGTTGCTACTAAAATTTTAACATCACCAGATTTTAATTTTTTCATAATTCTATCTCTTTGTGTTTGTTTAATATCACCATGTAAACATTCAGCTTTATAACCTTTTGATTTTAAAACATCAATTAGATTATCAACTTTTTTCTTAGTATTACAAAATATAATAGCTTTTTTAGGTTGAATAACATCTAAAATTCTGCATACTGTTTCATCTTTCATTTTTACTTTTACTTCAATTGCTTCTTGTTTAATTTTCTCTACAGTTAATTCTTCTGCTTCAATTTTAATATTTTTAGGTTTATTCAAATATTTTTTACTAATACCTAAAATTCTTTTACTCATAGTTGCAGAAAATAGCACAGTTTGTCTATCTTCAGGAACATCTTTTAAAATAGTTTCAATATCTTCTTCAAATCCCATATTAAGCATTTCATCTGCTTCATCAAGAACTACCATTTTAACATTATTTAATTTAATAGTTCTTCTTCTCATATGATCCATAATTCTGCCTGGTGTTCCAATTATAATTTGTACACCTTTTTTTAATCCTAATATCTGTCTATCAATAGACTCTCCCCCATAAATTGCTATACATTTAATATTATCTTCATATTTTAAATACCTTCTAACAGCATGTGTTACTTGAATTGCAAGTTCTCTTGTTGGGCATAAAACTATTGCTTGAGTTTTTTTGGATGTTTTGTCAATTTTTTCTATCATTGGAATACTAAATGATGCTGTTTTTCCTGTACCTGTTTGAGATTGTCCTATAACATCTCTTCCTTCTAAAATACATGGAATTGCTTGTTTTTGTATATCAGTCATTTTATTGTATCTTATCTCTTTTAATGCTTTTTTGACATTTTCTGATATATCTAATTCTTCGAATTTTGTTATTTCTTTTTTCATATTTTTTGTTTTAATCCGTTTTGTTGATACGGATTTTATTTCTCCTTTCTACTGACTTTTTTAATTTTTTCGCTATTTGTTTATTGTACTACATTTGTATGTATTACGTCAAGAGTGGGAATTTTCATTTGTGGCAAACTATAAACTCCTCATCACCAACATCTTAGCCATTTTTCTCTAAATTTTAAAAAATGCATTTGGGATATTTTCCCAAAATGCACTATATTCCTAAATCATTAATAATTTTTTCCATTACAATTTTAGAAGATTCATAAGAAACAAGCTCTAAAGCCTCTTTAGGTGAAACCCATTTTATTTCAGAAACTTCTTCTTCTTGAGGTTTAACATCTCCCCCTATTTTTTTTGCAACAAAGAAAACAACATCTTTTGTTACATTTTCTTTAGGAGAATATGTTTCAACATATCTAAATTTTTCATTAATTTCAACATCTAAATTTGTTTCCTCTTTTATTTCTCTAATTGCTGTTTCAATTTCTGTTTCATTATTTTCAACATGTCCTTTAGGAAATCCCCAATGACCTTGTACTTGTTTTAGAACAAGCACTTTATCATTATCAAAAATTACAGCTCCACATGATTTTTCATATTTCATTTTATTTTTCACTCCTTTCTTTTTACATTTAAAAGCACATATAATTTGAAAAATACATTTTTCAAACTTATATCTTACATTGCTTTACTTTTTTATATTTCGGTGTTTATTATAACACCTATAATATCACAATTCAATACATTTATTTTTTTATTCATATATTCAAAAAAACAAAACCGTTTTAAACTATCCTCTAAAAAGTATAGTTCATTTTACGGTTTTGTTTTATCTTATATAGCCAATTTTTCCTCATCATCTTCATTAGACTTATTATCAACAACATTATGCATTTTAGAACGCAAAATATCAATTCTTTGAACTTTAATTCCTCTTCTGATTTCAGAAATTGGTAATTGTTCAAAAACTTCTTTAGAAATTTCGTTATTTCTTGATTTATATTCTTCAAAAATACTTTGTTCTAATTCTTGAACACAATCATCAAGTCCTAATTTTTTCATTTCAGGAGTAATTCTTTCAGAAATAAAATCTTTCAAGTTCATTGTTAAACCTGAACCTTGACCATTTATAATTTCTTTTTTCAAACTACCCACAATATTTTTCTTAATAGTATATTTCTCAAGTTCACTATTAATAAATTTATATTTTATTAAATGAATATTAGCTTCTTCAAGTTTCTTTTCTTGTCTTTCTCTTTCAAGTTCTTCCAATTTTTCTTGTTTTCTCTCAGGTTTGAACATTCCCCTAAGTCTAGCAAATAAATTTTTAACCTTACTAGTTGGTGCTAATTCAACTCTTGACTCAAAGTCATCTTGAACCTCTCTAACAAAATTTAAGTTTTCAGAACATTCTTTAAACTCAGTTATTCCTTCCCCAAATCTTGCTAACAAATCTGAAACAACTGATTGAACTAAATATGATTTCATATTAAATTCAATACCAACTGTTCTAAATTGTTTGATAACTTCTTGTGTTAATTTATCATGTAATGTAGTTACTATATTAGGTAAATTTTCCTCTTTAGCATTTATTCTTTCAAATTTTTTTATTAATTCTAAAGATTCCTTAATTTTACCTTGCATTTTATTTATTCTTTCAAACAACATTCTTTCTAATCTATAATCTTTTTTATCTTGTGCATGTTGTTTTTCCTTATCTTTAAGAATTTCTTCATCATTTTTTAAAGCAACCTCTTCATCTGAAATATTTTCATTTTCTAAAGTTTGTTTTGCATTTATTATATTATTTCTTTTTTCTGAAACTTCTATATCTGAATCACATATTATAAAATTAATATTGCTTTGTTGTACATTTTTTTGATTATTATCTATATTTTCATTTTTTAAATAAACATTATTAATGTTTTCTGTTGATTCAACAGTTTTTTCATTGTTTTCCATTTCAATGTTCACAACATTTGTTTCAATATTAATTTCGGCTGGATTTTTTTGCACATTTTCATTAGATATATTAGATAAATTTTCTTGTTGTGCAATAGGTTCTGCAGATATTTCAGAACTAGAATTTTGAATATCAATTATTTCATTATTTATTTCATTTGTAATGTTTTCATTTTGATTAACATCATTTTGTTGTATTTTTTCTACATTTCTTATTTGAGATTGTCCTATTTGTTGATCTAGTTGTTTTTCTTCTTGTTGTTCTACTTTTTGATCTATATGTTGTTCTTTAGAAGAATTTGCAATTGCTCTTTCAGTATTTTTTATTAATTCTCCTAAAAAGTCAATTCTTTGAGTAGCATCAAAATCTATTACTTTATCATTTGCATTTCCTGTATTTTCAAATGTTTCAGCATTTTTTATCACATCAAAATCTGGATTGATTTCATTTATATTTCTCTCATTCTCATTTGTTCCCACATTCATAACCTCTTCTCTATAGTTATTTTTTATACATATATTATACAAAGTTTTCGGTGGTTTTGTCTATAGTATTTCAAATATTTTTTTAATATTTTTTTGACACTTTATCCTATTTTTCGACATAATCATATGAAATATTTGATGACAAGACAATTATAGGTATATTTGGATTGTTTATATGATCAATTTTAGTAACTTATAAAATAGTTAGATATCAAAAATCATAAAAATATGAAAAAAACTAAGCCTTAAATCAATTCACTAAATAGTGGATTAATTTTTAAGTTTAGTTTTTTATAGTTTTATAAGATTGATTGATATTTAACTGTTTATATCTTCTATAAATTATTTTTTATTCTTAAAATTTCTTCCTTGTCTGTTTTAGTTATTTTTGAAATTAAATCAATATCTAAATTCTCAGCTAACATATTTTTAATTATTTCTAGATTTTTTTGAGATATACCTTCTGCGCGTCCTTCAGCAATACCAGCCTTTCTCTCATAATCCAAAGCATCACGCTCATTTCTTTCAGCATCAGCAATTCTTTCAGCAATTTCTCTTGCTTCTTCACTATCATTTAATAAATCTAATTTTGATTGTGCATCATGAATAAGCTTATTATCCATATTCTTAACCTCCTCCAAATCATCATTAATAATAAAAGTTAGCCATTGTTCAAGAGCAGTTGAAATATGTTTACATTCTTTTTTAAATTTAGGTAATTGAATATAATGCATTTCCAGTTTATCAGTTAAGATTTTAAAATTATAATCACGTCTTAAACGAGAAATATCATGAAAAGGAGCATCAGGCTCAAAAATATCATAGTTTAAAATCCAAATACAAATTGTTTTAGGAAGATTCGTATATCTTTGATTTTTCTCCAAGTCCTTAGTAGCTAATCTTTCAACATAATATAAACTTCTGTCAATAGTATTATGAAGATCAGCCATTTGCATTTCAATATTGACTTTCAAATTATTATTGACAGTTGCCAAGATATCCATTCTGCTAAACTTTTTGTTTATAGAATTTGCATCTAAATGTGCTTGTTTTACAGATTCAATTTTAATAATTTCAATATCTGTTAAAATTGATTGCAAAAAGGATTTTAATATTTCTCTGGAATCATTATCACCAAAAACCCTACTAAACATATAATCATTAGTTGGCTTATAGTCATTATTTTTATTTTTTTTCATAATTATCACCTCTATTTTAACAAATTTGTGGGTAAAATACAAGAATTAATTTTAAGAATTTATAAAACTATTTTAAGAAATTATAAAACTATATAAGCACAGAAAATACAAAACTATATAATTTTAATAAATTGTAAATTATAAATCATTAATCAAATTATTTTTATGGTAAATTAAAGAGAACCAATTTAAATGACACATATAAAAAATCAAGATTCAATTATAATATTTTTATACAAATAGTTAAGAAATAATTCTATATAAAACTTAAATAAAACAAATTAAGATATCAATCAATCTATATTTATTAAATCATAAAAATACTGGAAACACAACAAAAATCGTACGTAAAATTATGACAAATTTCGACAACAATGAAACATTTTGTGATGTAGTAATCTCGTTTTTATTTGCGAGATTATTAAATCACAAAATGTTTCAAATATTCAAAAACTTTCACACTTTCCTAATCTTAGCAACAAAAAATCCCTCATACATTTTATTAGGACAAACACAAATAGTGTCAGAAATACAACTTGGCAATAATGGCAACTCATCAATTCCCTCAAACTCAATAGGAACAATCTCAATCTTAAAATCATATTTACCATTATTAAAAAAAGTTAAAACCTCATTTACAACATCCTCATTTTCATTTTTCAAAATAGAACAGGTTGAATAAACAAGTTCTTTTCCCTTTTTTAGAATAGTAATTGCCTTTTTTAATAAACTAATTTGAGTCCTTCTAGACTTATTAACCAATTTAGGAGAAAAATACTTAAAAGCATTATCATCATTTAAATTCAAAGTTCCACTTCCACTGCAAGGTGCATCAAGTAAAATTCTATCAAAAGAAAAATAATCATCAATATTTCTAGAATCCTTTTGCATGACATATACTGAATTGGCCCCCTGTTTTTCAACATTATACCTTAATCTTTCAGCACGAATCACATTCATTTCACAGGCTGTTATATTAGCCTGATTTTTTGTTAAAGCTGCAATTTGAGTTGTTTTTCCACCTGGAGCAGCTGCCATATCTAATATATCTTCACCAATTTCAGGTCTTAAAATAATAGGTGGCAACATAGATGATAAACTTTGCAAATAAATTTTTCCATCATTATAAATGCTTAAATTTTGTAAATCAACTTCTCTTTTATTTTTAATAATTAATCCACAATTACTCCACTTTACAATATCAAATTCAATTTCAGCACTTTTTAGAAAATCTTTTATTTCACAAACATCAGATTTCAAAGTATTTATCCTTAATGTCACAGCTCTTTCACATGACAAACCATTTAATATTTTATCTACATTTTCTCTGGAATACTGTTTTTTTAAAGTTTCAATAAAGAAATCTTTGTTTAGTTTATTGTCCATTATAGCCACCTTAATTAATCCTCAACTTTTTCATTTAGAATTTTCTTTAATTCAATAACTTCTTCTTTAGATAAAGCAATTCCTTTACCCATTCTTTCATGGTTTTCAGACCAATTTCTTAAATCATATTTTGGTTCCCTGTCATTCCAACTAATTAAATTTAACTCAACTTTCCAACCTTTTGCTGATTCTGATAAAACCCCAATATTTTCTATAATTTCGTATTTAATCTCAGTCATTTCTATTCCCTCCAAAAATTTTTATTTTTTTCATATTATCATAATATTGCACTGATAGCAATACTTTATAGAAATAAAAATTTTTCAAATGTTTTTACTTACATAAAAAAAGCCCCTCAGTTATACAGATTCATTAAAGAATCTGCAAACTTCGGGGATTGCTCGCTAGTACACTGGTTAGTTCACTTCAACCCTATTGGGCCAAAGAAGTCTTGCATTTTTTTAGAACGTGACGAGGTATAGAACACAGAGACGCTAATATAAATGCAAATATAAAAAAATATACCAGTTTTGACTTGAGCGTATTGCGTTCTGTGGTCTTATGTTACCATGATTTTTACATATTGTCAAGTACTATATCTCAAATTTTGTCTTTTCATGTCTTATTATGTCTAATTATATTTTATTATGTCATATTATATCTATTACATCTATTATATCTTATTACACCTATTATATCCTATTATGTTATACATCATTATTTTCCTACTTATTCACAACAAATTTCTTAATACCATAAGTTCCAACCGCAACAATTGATAAACCAGCAACTATAATAAGAGTATAAATGATAATCAAAGTTGAAACACCAGTTCTAATCTCTAACTGAACAACATCACCATCTTCATCATCCTCTGTAGGAGTTCCTGGGAAATTATTTGGAGTTGAATCAACATCTGGCCAATCATAATCATTTGAATCTTCACTAATTTCAGCATAATTTACCTTTTGACCCAAATTATCTGAACCATTTATCCATGTTAACACAACCTGAACTTCAGCAGTTTGACCTGGAGCAAGTATTGTATCTTTCAAATAATCTGTAACTATTGTATCATCTCCATCAGATGACTGTTTCCAACCATAACTTGTATTATCTTCAGCAACAAATTTTAAACCTTGTGGGATATGGTCTTTAATTTCAGTTGCCTTTCCTGGAATTGTTCCCTCATTCTCAATTTTGATTGTATATTTAAATTTAACAACCACATTATTCAAACTATTTTTAGGAATACTTACATTTACTAAATTTGTTTTATCAGTTTGTGTATGATTACTTACATATTCCTTTGTTTTTCCATTTTCAGTAACAGTTGCAGTAGTAACCCATTTATATAAAGCTAAATCAAAATATCCAACTGTAAGAACATCTTTATCTTGATCATCATCTCTTGGTGGATTTTCCCATATATTTGGTGTTGAATCTCTATCAGTTACAGAACTTCCATCACTAGTTGAATCATCAGTAATTTGTGCATAATTTGTTATTAATTTTCCCGCTTCTTTACGTGGATCTACTAAATCCTTAACTTTAAATTGAACTTTAATATCTCTATAATTTTCCTCAGTCATTTTACCAACCTCAGGGTTAAATGCTTTTAATAAATTAGAATTTACTTGTTCACCATTTTCTAATTTTGTAATATTTCCTTTTTCAATTGATAAATAATCTGTTAATATAAGCACTGCTTGTTTTGGATCTGATGTTATAACATATTTTTCATTTTCATATGTTATTATTGGTTTAATTCTTGAATTTTCAGAATTTACAAATTCACTATTATTCATTAATTCACTTTCATTTTCATCAACACCAATTTTTCTATACATAAACCAACCATATTCAGCATTCATATTATTAGGTTTTCCATCTGATTGATAATCTGGTGCAATCATTTCAACACCTTCTGGAATATCATCCATAACAAGATTTGCGAATCCATCTAATTCACCTTCATTATAAACCCTAATTGTATAATCTACAACATCTTGTGGATTTACTAAAACAGGTTCTTTTGTATGTGTATATTCAGCTGTTGTTGATTCTCCAGAAACCAATTTTGAACAATCAACAACTGGTTCTCTTGAAACTTCAACATCTGTATTATTAACTTTTGTAATAAATTTTCGTAAACTTAAATCAAATTCTTTTTCTTTTACAACAATAATTCTTTCAATATCTTGATCATCATCTCTTGGGTAATCTTCCCAAATACCAGGTGTTGAATCAATATCTGTAACATCTGTATTTCCTGTAGAATCTGAATGTTTATAAATTTGAGCTTTATTTTCTATAATAACTCCAGGTTCTGCATTTGCATTAACTTTAAATTGAACTTGAACCTCTCTACTATCTAAAGAAACAGTTCCCATTTTAGCTGAATTAAAAGATTTCATTAATCCTGTTATACCACCATGTTCTTTACCTTTTGCCCAATAATCAGTTCCAATTATTACTGCTTTACTAGGGTCATCTGTAACAACATAAGTATTTCCATAATAAGTGATCATACCTTCTGATGTATCAACAGCACTTTCTTTAACTAATTCATACATCTTCCATCCAAATTCAGCATTTAAATTTACTGGATTTCCATTTGAATCATATTCTGGTGCAATCATTGTTACACCATCTGGAATATCATCAATTATATATTCAGCATAACCATCTGTATCACCTTCATTATAAACACTTATTCCATATGTAACCACATCTTTTACATGTACTTGAATTGGATCTTTAGAATTATTATAAACAGCTGTTGTTGTATTTGGATCATCATCTATTAAATTTGAAATATCAATATATGGTTCAGACCATCTATTAACAATTTCTTCTCCTGTTTTAACAATATATTTACGTAAAGCTAAATCTAATTTTTTCTTTTTATTTGGAATTGTAATTATAATATCATTTCCATCTAATTTAGCTGTAATATCAACAGTATCTCTATTATTTTCTAGATAAACATTTTTTAATGTTACTTCTTGACCTTCTTCAGTTTCATAACCATCACAAATCAATTTAATTCCTGATACTTTAAATTCTGAATTTGTTACTTCTTTTGTAATTTCTAATTCTATTCTATTAGCTAATTTATAATAATCATTTGTAGGTGTTTTTATTTCATTAATTGTAAATAAATCTTTTTCAGCTAAATTAAATGATGTAATTTTAAATTCACCTAATTGTGCAAATCCCTGTGTTGTAGTAATTTCATAATTATCATAAGTTCTGTATTTATTATTTGTACTTATATTAAATACAGTTCCATCAATTATATTTCCATTTTCATCTACTTTTACAATTTTTGGTGTATATTGTCCACTTTTTAGATAATTTCCAATTGTAATATCTAAAACAACATCTCCTGTATTACCAACATTTCTACTAATAGAAACAGGAATTATATTTCCATCTTCATCTGTTGTATATACTGTTCCTTCTTTAGTTATTTCAATTCCCTCTACATCTGGTCTAGTGCTAATGAAATTAATGAAAACACTTCCTAACTCAATATTTGTTCCATTAATATCAGATTGTTTTTTAACAAATACATTAAACTTACTTTCTCTAATTTCAACAGGATAATTTTGAATAACAGAACTTAATTTTGAATAACCATTTGCTTCTAATTCTTCAATTTCAAAATTATCTAATCCATTTTCATCTAAATCAAAAGTACCAATTGTTATAAATCCATCTGAACCAGTTACAAATTCTTGATCTGATCCATTTTTACCACTAACTTTAAATTTAATATCTTTTAATCCTTTGTCAGTATTCATTGATATTTTCTTTAATCTAATTGTATATTTATTTGTAACATATATTTTTTCAAAATCATCATCATCTTGTTGTAATGGATAATCAGCAAATTGACCTGGTGTAGTATTATCATAATAATGAGCCCAATTTCCAGTATTTCTACCTTCTAAAGTATTTTTATCTGTTCCATTTATTTTAAATTCACCATTACCAGTTGTTTGAGAATCTCTATCAATATTTGTTGTTCCTAAATATGTTTGATATTGTGTAATTTCAGCAATATTTGTTAATAATCCATTTACAGAACCATTAACTTTACATACAACTGTTACATATTCATATTTTGGTTCAATACCATCATATTTTGGAATAAATTTATTTTTTAAACCTGTAATTGTTAAAACATTTTCACTATTAATTGAATAATCTTGTTTTGTTAAAACTTTTCCACCATAACTTACAGATTCAAATGTTAATCCCTTTGGAATATAATCTTTAATTTCACTTGCAACACCATCAATACTACCTTCATTATATATTCTAATTTGATATGTAATTAAATCATTAACATTTACTTTAATAGGTGTTTTATTCATAAAATATTTAGCTGTTGTTATATTTGAATATTCATTCATTTCTGTTGTATCAATTTTTATTTTTCCATCTTGGAATCTCTTATATTCATCAGATAAATCATTTACAGAAGTATCACCAATTTTTTCAATTACTTTTTTAAGTACTAAATCAATTTCTCCAACTTCTATTTTTTCAAAATCATCATCATCTTGTTGTCCAACATAATTTTTATATGCTCCAGATTCTATTGTATTAGTTGTTTTTCCAGAATAATCTATCCAATTTTGATTATTTCTATTTGCACTATTATTATCACTTGAATTATTTGTTACAGGATTTCTCCAATTTGCTGGTTCTGAATCTCTGTCTGAATCTACTGTTTCTATTTTATTATATGCATCTTTTGTTTTATATTCAGAAATCTCAGCAATATTTGTTTGAATTCCTGAAGCACTATTATTTACAGTACATACAACTGTTACATAATCATAATTTAATTTAATTGTATCTGTTGAATCATCATATTTTTCAATAAATCTATCATCTAAAGCTTTAATTTCCAATGTTTTACCATCTTCACTAATCACATAATCTTTATTTAATTCCAATGGTTGTTTTTCATCACGATAATAAACTTCTTTTACATCAAGTCCACTTGGTAAATAATCTTTAATTTTACTTGCAGTTGCATCAATTTCAGAACTTTCATTATAAATTCTAATTTGATATTCTATTTTACTTCCTTTTGTTACTAAAATTGGTGTTTTATTTAAATAATAATTTGCATTTGTTTTACCTTGTTTTAATGGAGTTGTATCAATTCTAACTTTATCATCACCAGTTGTTATTCTGTCATATTTTGAATCAACTCCATTTAAAGAATTTACATCTTTATCATCAATTTTAACAATTACTTTTCTAAGTGCTAAATCAACTGTTTTCTTAGTTTCAGGGTTTTTAATTTGTACTACAATTTCACCATTTACAATATTTACACTAACTTGATTTGTTAATTCTGAATTTACAGTATTATCTGAATTATATACTGTTGCATTTGCACTTGAAACAACTTCATTTACAATACTTACATCAATTTTAATACTTTTTCCTGCAAAAATATTATCATATCCATTAGGTGCATTTACCTCAATTATTTTATAAGATAATTCTGTTGTTGTAATAGCATAATTATCTTCATATTCTTTTGTTTTTCCATCTGAATTTAATTTTTCAGATAATTTAGCATTTGTTTTATAATTATAAACTTCAAATTCTGCTCCAGCTAATTGTTCACCAGTTTCATTACTAATTTTTTTAATTACTAATTTTGCTGGTTTGTCTGGAATATTTGGAATAGCTATAGTTAAGCCTTCTATTCCATCAATATTTTCTAATTTAGCTTCAACAAAATATGTTTTTCCATTTTGTTGTATTTCAATATATTTAGATGTATTATTTTTATTTATATTTATTGTTTTTCCATCTGCTGAAATTTTATATTCTTTAACAAAATAATTTCCATTTTCATCTAAAGATTTTACTACATTTACTGTAATTTCTTTTTCTAATTTTGTAAATCCAGTATTTTGACCTAAATCTAATTCAGTTATTTTATATATATCACTAGTTAATCCTGTTTCAGGGCTTACTAAACCTTTTAATATATTTGTATATCCATTTTCATTTGTAGAATTTAGTCCAATATCTTCTATTTCACCATTATTTACTTGTTTTGTTCCTTTAAATGTTACACCTTGTAAAGGTTTTCCATCTACTGAAGAAATTTTTCTAAATCTAAGTGCATAATCAGATGGTTTAATTGTTTTATTTTCTAATTCAACTGTAATATGTGAATTTTCGAAATCAGATTTTATTTTTACTATTAAAGGAATATTATTACTTATAATATTAAATGTTTTTTCACCACTTACAGTATCTCCACCTAAAACAGTATTTCCTTTAGCAACATTATATAAGCTTAATTTTCCTTCAGTAAATTGTAAAGTTATTTTTAGTGTTTCATCTAATTGAGCATATTTAGAATTTTTTTGTTCTTCTATTTCATAAATAACAGTCCCTGATTCTAATGTACTTAACTCAATTTCTTGACCTTTTAATGCTTGTTCAATTGTTACATCAGAATATGTAATTGGTTCATTTTCAAAAAATCTTGAATTATTATTTTCCATTTTTGTTGTAGTTCTTTTAATATTAAATTTAATATTATTATCATCAGAACTTGTTTGTTCAATTCCATCTATTGATTTTTTAATATCAAATTTATAACTTCCTTTAATGATAACTTTATCAAAATCATCATCATCACCTACACCATTATTATCTTGTGCTAAAAAGTCATTATAAAATCCTCCATTACTTATTGAAGATTTTCCTGTTCTATAATTTCTCCATTCATCTGTTCCTTTGTCTGTTGTTACATTATTTTCAGTTTTATTATCATTTGGATTTTTCCAGTTTCCTGAAATAGAATCTATATCTTTTTCAATAGGTCCAGACTCTATTTTATATTTAGTAATTTCAGCAACATTAGTTAATACTTTAGTAGCTGTTGGTAAAACCTCACATGTAACTAAAATTTCATCATAAGAAATTTCTGATTTTGTAGGATCAAATGCTGGTATTAATTTTTCTTTTTGTATATCATTTAATTTTATAGTTAATACACCATTATTTTCATCATAATCATATTTATTTAAACTATCTGACTGATTATTTAAAACAGTTTCTTCACCAGAATTATTAACATATTTTACATTTGTTACTTTTAATCCTGTTGGAATATAATCATTTACTTCATATGCTCCTGAACTAATTGAACCTTCATTAAATATTTTAATTGAATATGTAATTTTTTCTCCAGCTTTAACTTCAACAGGAGTTTTATTCATATAATATGTAGCATTTGTTGATTCACTTGATTTTAAATGTGATAAATCAATTCCAATTGTTTCATCTTTTGTTTTATATGTTATAACTTTATTTCCACTTTCTGAAAAATCTCTTGATGTATTAAATCCATTATTTTTTGTTACTTTATATGTATTTCCTTCTGTATCAGTTATTTCTGTTATTGTTTTCTTTAATGCTAAATCAACTTTAGGATTATTAGTTACATCTAAATTAATTTCACCATTTTTTACAGATAATTCAAATACATCATTTTCATTAGAATAACTTACTAATTCTCCACCATTTTCAGTATTTGTACCTTTTCCATCATATTTCCATGTTCCTACAAAATTGCTTGATTTTTTATTTAATAAATCTTGTAAATTTGTTGTTGTTATTGAAGTATTTTTATTAAATGCCCATATATTTATATAATCAAGTGAATAATTTGTATTATCATTTCTTTTAAATATTTGTAGAACTATTTTTTTATTTGGTTTATAATATCCTGTTGGTGTAGTTGTCTCATCTATTACATATACATCAACAATTTGTGTTGCATCATATCTTACATTATTATATATTTTAGATTTTATAGATTCATTTATTATTTTAAATATTCCTGTTTCATTTTTTTCAGGTGTTTTAGATGAAAAATTAGTTAATATATCTCCATTTTCATCTTGTTCAATTTTTCTTATATCAAAATTTGAACCATCTAAATTTTCACCATTTTGATTTTTCTTAGTAATTTTCAAATTATAATTTCCTGGCATTTCTTGATTTTGAACACTTATTTTTAATATTGGTTTTTCTGTATCATTAAAAGATATTTCAGCAGAAAATCTTGCTGTTCCTTTATTAAGATTTGAATTTGATGTTTGTTCATCAACTTTTTCTTCATCAAATACAAGTGTTTTTGTTGAGTTTTTACTAAATGTACCAATTAAATTTGTGCTAGAATTTTTTAATAATTGTGTAGTAATTTGTGTTCCTTTTTTAAACATATAAAAATTAGCATGATCAAATATATAATTTGTTCCATCTAAACGTTTTACAACTTGTATAACAGCAATATTATTTGTACCTAAATATCCTGTTGGTGTACTTGTTTCTTCAATTACAAATAAATCATTATAAGTATTTTCTGTTATTTGTACAGTTTTACTTATAAAATTATTATTTGAACTTGTTTTAGAATCTGTAATTTCACCTTTAGCATCTCTACCTTGTTTAGATTCAGTTAATTTAAATTGTGCACCTGTTAATTGAGCACCTGTTTCTTTATCTGTTTTTACAACTTCTAAACCATATCCACCTTCAATTATTTCATCATTTTTTATATCTAATTGAATTGTGTTTTGTTTTAAACTTATTGTAAATTTTGTTTTTCCTTCTGAAATATATTGTGATTGATTAACCCCTATTGCTGTTTTTCTGTTATTTTTATCTGCCATTAAATCTTTTAAATTTTTCTCATTAATTCCATTTTTAGTTAAATATACACTAATATGATCAATTTCTAATGAGCTTTTTTTAACTACTTGTAAAACAATTGTATGTTCTATTCCAACACAATTTGTTGCTGGTTTTGTTTCAGTTATAGTATATATGTCATTATATTCATTTGAATCTATTGTAAAATCATTTGTTATAAATTGTGAACCACTTTTTTTGTTAATATTTACTTCTTTAATATCACTTACAGATTCATCACCACTTCTTTGTTGTTTACCTGATTTTACTGAAAATTCAGCACCTGATTTTGCTGTTCCTGATGTATTTGTTTTATTAATTAACATATTATATTTTCTTTTCTTTTTATTTTTTACTTTTACTATAATATGTCCATTTGCAAATTGAATATCAACATCACCATATTGGTAAGGTGTTCCATTTGGAGTTTCAGTTGTTTTATCTCCTATTTTGAAGTTTGAAACTGTTCCTATTTTTTTGCCATTTACTTTATCTACTATAATATCAAAACTAATCTCTTTATCAAATCTTATATAATTATCTGGTGCATTATTTTCTGTAATTTTATATGATGCAAGAACTGTTCCTACAGAAGCATCAAAACTTTCTTTCCAAGATATACCTGCTGAATTTAAATCATATGATGTAAATGTTTGTGATTGACCATTTACAATTTTTTCAACTTTAAATGGATTTGTTTTTAATCCAATAGAATTACCATTTTCATCTACTTTTAATACTTGAATATCATAGTTGCCAACTTCATCTACAATCTGGAATGCCCAAATTGTACCAATTATTTTTTCACCTTCTACAGAATTTGCATCTGGATCTGTGTTATCAATTCTGATACCTACATTTGAACTTGATTCAATTCTCCAATGTGTACTATCACCTGTTTTTATAACATTTCCTTTTAAATCATTTTCATCTGCACCTATACTTTTTAAATATTCAATTACTTTATTTGGATCATTTGTACCTAAATTACCTAAATATATCCAAGAGTGATCTTTTGTATATTCTCCATTAGGATTTTTAGATATAATAATACTTCCAGCTGGAATTTCTTTACCTGCAGAATCTTGATAATATCTGCAATTAGCTGTTATTTCTTCATTTGCTTTATATGTAATAACTTTTCTAGGATATCCTTCATTATTACTATTATTAATTTGTATATTATCTAATCCTTGGTTTTCATACCAATGCCATGTATCATATGGTACAGGGTTTTGATCTTTAAAACCTACTGTATTAAATCCAAGACTTGTTAAAACATAATAAATAAAACCACTACAATCTAACCCAGATGCTTTTGCTTCACTATAGCTTTTTAAATCACCTGAATTTACAGTTTCACTATATATGCTTTTTACATTAACACCTTTGCCATCTGTAGTATATTTACCACCTAACAATTTAGTACTTCTTACAATCAAATCATTTGATGTAATTTTTGATTCACCATTATTTAATTGTTCTGGTTTCATATTTTGAATTGTGCTATTAGAAATATTTTTCTTATTGGCAATTATTAATGAGCAAATTGCAGTTGCTATTAATAAAATTGATGTAATTATTCCAACCAGTATTTTACTCTTATATCCTTTCATAATTTTGTCCTCCTTAAAATAATTTTATATTTGTTTTTTATATCTACTTTATATTTACTTTATATTTACTTTAAGATAAAATTTTTGTAATTTCAATATGTTAAAAATCGTGTAATATTAGGCTTTCCTACGGAAACTCATGTATTGGGAATTATTACATTTTTGTGTTATTTTGGTGTCAGTTTTGAAATATTTGATTACATTACAATTTTTATTTCACCTTTTTGTAGCAAAATCGCACTGTCCCTAAATGTTTCACATTTTTCTTGCAATAATTAACAAAATATAGTATAATAACATAAGTTTAAAAAAAGGAGAGATTATACTTATGTTTCAAAAATTAGAAGATGTTGAAAAAAAATACATAGATTTAACACAAAAAATTAGTGACCCAGATATAATTAACAATTCTCAAAATGAATGGAAAGTTTACATGAAAGAACATGCAGAACTTGAACCAATTGTTATGAAATTTAGAGAATATAAAAAAGTTCAAAAAGAATATGAAGATGCTAAAGAAATGATGAATGACCCAGAATTAAAAGACTTAGCTGAAATGGAAATGTTAGAAAAAAAAGAACTTCTTCCAAAAATTGAAGAAGAACTTAAAATCCTGCTAATCCCTAAGGATCCAGATGATGACAAAAACGTAATTTGTGAAATCAGAGCTGGAACAGGTGGAGATGAAGCAGCATTATTTGCAGGTACATTATTTAGAATGTATAGTATGTATTGTGAAAGAAAACACTGGAAATTAGAAGTTTTAAATGAAAATGAAACTGGTCTTGGTGGATATAAAGAAATTTCTTTTATGATTACAGGAAAAGGTGCTTATAGTAGAATGAAGTTTGAAAGTGGAACACATAGGGTTCAAAGGGTTCCAGATACAGAAAGTAGTGGTAGAATTCACACATCTGCTGCAACTGTTGCTGTATTACCTGTTGTAGAAGATGTTGAAATTGAAATAAATCCAGCTGATATTAAAATGGATGTTTTTAGAGCATCTGGTGCTGGTGGTCAACATGTTAACAAAACATCATCTGCAGTAAGGCTAACACATATTCCAACTGGTTTAGTTGCTGAATGTCAAACAGAAAGAAGCCAAGTTCAAAATAGAGAATATGCTATGAGATTATTAAAATCTAGATTATATGAAATTGAAAAAAATAAAAGAGATTCTGAACTTGCAAACAACAGAAAAACTCAAGTTGGTTCTGGTGATAGAAGTGAAAAAATCAGAACTTATAATTATCCACAAGGTCGTATTACAGACCATAGAATTGGTATGAGCATTTATCAAATGGAAGATTTTCTAAATGGAAATTTAGAAGAAATGATCAATAATTTGATTGCTGCTGATAGAGCTGAAAGATTAAAAAGTGAAGATTAATGTGCAATTAGGGACGCGTCCAAACTGTTCAAATGAACAGTTTGGACGCGTCCCTAATTGCACGTTTTATAAAAATTCGCTTAAAATAATTTCAGTTTTATTAATTCCATTAATATATTTATATAATTTTCCATCATCATCTATTGACATCATAACATGGGCTCTATATACTGAACTTTTTTCTGGGTATTTTACATATTCATTTTTAGAGTAATCCCAAATGCCTATTTCACCATTATTATATTCAATATAACCTTCTTTTTGAGTATAACCTTCATTTGGAATTTTTCCATCTAGTTTCAATGTTCTATAAGATGGTGAATATCTTAAATCAACAAGTGAAATTTTATTTCCTGCTGAGTCTACAAGATATGCATTTCCGTATGTTGAGACAATGTTTTTATCTGTAACATTTTGTAATTTTATTGGTGCAGATCCCGGTATACACATATATATTTCATTTGATTCATTTACTGCAATTATAAAGTATTCTGTATAACTGTCTTGTGTTATAAATCCTGATTTATATAATTTTACTTTTCCTATTCCTTGTTCAGAAAGGTTTAATACTGCAGTTGTACCTACATTTTCTACAGTACCACCTAATTGATACCATTTTGATCCTGCATATTCATTTTTTACCATACCTTGTGTATATAAGTTTCCTTCATAATCTAATGCTGTTAATAAAGGTGTTCCTAATTTTGGAATATCAAATGTAAATGATTTTACATTTTCTAATAACAATGTTGCATTAATACCACTTATTTGCCATAATTTATTTTCTGAATCCTTAATAAACCAGAACCTTGCTTCCGCAATTTTTCCACCTTGATATGAAGTAATTTTTGTAGCTTTAGTTCCTCCAGATATTGTCCATAAATTATTGTTTTCATCTTGTGCATACATGAACGATGTTTTATATGAAGGTGTTATATCTGTTTTGGTACTATCTAAGAAACTATTTGAATATTCTTCATAACCTCCTTCAAACATATTTGTAATTTTAGTATTTGAGTCAAATCCTGTGCATACAGATACTGTTTTTCCATCTGTCATACATAATTTATTTTTGCTATCTGTGAAATATGCATATGTTTGTCCTGCATATATTAAATTATTAACTGTTGCATCATTGTATTTAGTTAATGTTGTTCCTGTTGGTGTTTTATACCATAAATTATTAGATTGGTCAATTATTATAGTATATCCACTTTTTGCTACATAATTTTTTACATTAATATCCATACTATCTGTTAATGTTCCATTATCATCAAATAAGAATACTTTTTCATATTGATCAACAATACCTGTTACAGTATTTGAGTCAATTGCTCTTGTAAGTTTATTATAATTTTTATCATTTTCATTAGATGAGTCATCTTTTCCATCTGTACTACTATCACCTGATGTATTTCCATTACTTGATTTATATTTTGCATCTTTAATTAATATAAATCTTTTTTTATAACAGTCACTTCCAGAAATATTATATGTATACTTATAATTACTAATACTTGTATCATAAGTTTTTGTTTCTGTTATTATTATAATATTATTTGTTTTACCTTGTGTTTTTATATACACTCTATCTCCAGCACAATACATATCTTTTGCTGTTATTCCATATTCAGTTGAATTCCATTTTTTTCCAATATATATTGAGCCATCATCTGTTAATACTGCACTACTATCAAAGGCTACACCTATTTTTACAATATTTTTTCCAGCAAAAGCTGTTTGGCTTTTATCAACTTTTCTAGGAACTGAAGACTCTCCATAATTATCTGAATAATAATCACTAACATTTCCCCATACATACATATTTCCATTATCATCCAAAGCCATTGATTTGCCAGAATATGAAGCTATATCAACTATTTTTACTAATGAATCTGTTTTTTCATCAATCAAATCACCTTGAGTTAACATTGTTGGAGCATAACAAGTTGTACTATCTACCTGATATGTTCCAGCTGGATTTGTTGTTCCTAATTCACTACCTTTGCTTCCCCAAGACCACATATAACCATTTTCATCTAAAGCTAACATTGTATTTCGATAACTTATACATACTTTCTTAAATTTAATATTTTCTAAATTACTATATTTGTCATTCAAACATTGAAATGATGACACTTTACTGCGTGCTGTAACATTTTCAGTTGGATATCCTAAGTTACATCCACTATCTGTTCCTGATGTATATATTTTTCCCTCTTCATCAATTACTGCCATACTAAAGGAAAATTCATCTCCAGTTGAAGCAACTGATACTATTTTTTTATTGTATAAAACACAATTTTTATTTGATGTTAAACATATTGGGTTTAAATATTTCCTATAATCATCTGGAGTTTTATTTGTATATGCATCATCATGCACATATGGTTCATTTACAATTCCATTTGTCCATAATTCTCCATTTGTTCCAACAATAGCCCCTGTTGTTGTATCATTATTATCTATTCGGAAAACATAATCTTTAATTGTTATATCTCCCATATTTGCGCCATTTTCTGTTCCTTTAAATTGTTCAATAAAACTATCTTGATTAGATGAAATATCAACTTTCCATAGCTCACCTGTTTTATCTAAAACACCAATATTATCCTTATTGTCATTTGTTCCATAAATATTATCAACTTCAAATAAATCAAAATATGCATTTTGTGGAAAATCAATTTTTTCTGGAAGTATTGTTCCTCCATCTCTTCCAATTATTGACTTTTTACTATTGTTAATTCCCCAAAACCATAAATTACTATTTTCATCTATTGCATAAGAATATCCATTTTGTGCAGCATAAACATCTTTAATCTTTAAATTATCAAATTTGTATTTTTCATCATCATTTATACATATTGGAGTATATACTTTTGTTTTATCTTCCATAACGCCAAGTTGATTGTACCAATTTTTTCCCCAACCATATAATTTTCCATTTGAATCAACTGCATAAGCAAGATCACCTTTAGCAGAAACTTTTTCAATTTTTTTGCCCTTCAAATCATTACTCATTTTTGAAATACACATAGGTCCACTTGAAGTACGAGTATCTGATTCAGGTAATCCTAAAGAATCTCTAGTATAACCTGATGACCATAAATTACCATTATAATCTATAAAATAATAATTATTATATCCAATATTTATATATTTTACTTTAATATCAGATAATCCACTATTTGCTATATCTGTCAAACAAATTGGTTGTTCAACATCACTATTTATATTTAACACTCCAATCTTTTGACCCCAATAATAAATTTTACCTGTATCATCAATTGCAAATTTATGATTTTTATCACATGCAATTTGAACAATTTTTTTACCATTTAATATAGTATTTGCACTTATATTTTGAGGTGTTTTTACCAAAGTATTTTTTCCAATTCCATATTCAGTATACCCCCATCTATAAACTTCACCATTTTCACTAATAGCATAAACTTCACTTCCATAATCACTATTAGTGTAATTACTATATACTTTTTCTATTTTAACACCATTTAAAGGACTTCCACTAAAATCACTAATACATGGAAAATAACTTGCTGTATTATATTTTTCAGTATTCCATGTATTTTCTGAACAATTACTTATATCACTTCCTGAACCAAAGAAATTAGTCCATAATTTTCCATTTTTATCAACTATTACATATTTACCTGAACTTAAATCAGTACTATTTGAAGAACTTGTACCTCTATATAAATATGCAATATCTTTAGCTCTAACACTCATTAAACTTGGTTGAACTTCATATATAGGTTTTAATTCATTATTAGTACCATTAACACTAGTTTCAGTTGTAAAAATCATTCCTGTATTTGATATACTAAGGAAATATCCATAATTGTCAAATGCTGCAACCTTCTTAACTCCACCTCTTTGATCAACCATAACCTCTTTTTCAATAACACTATTTTCAGTAACATTAAGACTAGCAGGTCCTGGTTCAAAGAAACCATAATCAGAAGATAAATCAACAATACCTAATTGATATTTACCAACTTCAATACCTGTAACAACAACACTACCTTTTCTCAAACTAATTATTTCAGAAGCACTAGCAGAATTACTTCTATAATAATTACCAACAGCATCTTTTTCAAATTTCAATACTGTACCTGAATTTGGTTCTAAAATTTTATATTTAGATCTTGGAACAAATTGTTTTTCACCATTTTCATCAACATATTTTGTACTTAAAGTTAATGATTTACCACGAGGTTTAACTTTCATAATTGAAATTCTAGTAATAACAGTTGCTTTTTCATATACATTAAATACTTTATCATTTGGTTTTTCATATCCTTCTGGCATATCACCAACAGATTTAATTGTATATTTTCCAACAGGTAAACCATAAATAATTAATCTTTTATCATTATTAACAACATAAGTATTATTCTCAAAAGATAATAAAACTTCATTACCATTTGAATTATAAATCTTAAATTGTGCACCTGTAACAACCTCACCATCTTCACCAGAAATATATAAAATTGTTTTTGTAGTTTTATTTATTTCATCCATTGATGTTTTTGCATAATTATCTTTAGGATCTTGTCCACCAAATCCAAAATTTGTATTAATTTTATTTTTAATTTTTATACCTACTTCTGTAGTATCTTCAGTAACTGTGAAACTCTTATTTTCTTCCATAGAAACATATTCATCACCATTTTTAATTAAATATTCTGAATCTACATATTTAGGTTTATAAACTTCATTAATTTCATATGTCCCTTCAGGTAATCCTTTTAATTTACCTGGTTTATCAACACTGAAAAATACATAATAAATTTTATTTTCATTTACATTTTTTATAATTGCTTCAAAACTTTCATTTTTATTTAATTCAGCTTTTTCAATATCATCATCTGTTGCAATTTCACCATTATTATTAACCAATTCTTTTTCAACAGTTAATAAAGCACCAACCATTTCAGGTTTTTCAATTTCAAATTCAGCATATCCTGTATCTTTAATAGGAACTTCAACAATTTGAGGATAATCTTTTATATATCCATTTGGAACAGAACTTTGTTCAACAACATATAATCCTGAATTAATATTTCTCATTTCAGAAAAACCTGCAACACTTGTTAAATGTGTTGTTTCTCCAATTTTTTCATATGTTGTATCAGTTAATTTAACTTCAGTTACATCATATGTAATTCCTGTTAAATCTCCACCTTCTGGATTTGTTTTTGTTGTAATTTCAAGATTTCCAATACCTCTTTTATTTTCAAAACTTAAAATAACAGGGTCTGATTCTGTATTTGTTTTCTTAATATCTACACTTATTGAATCTGCAACAATATAATAATCTGGTACAGATTCTTCAACTTCTTCAACAAGATATTCACCACCTGATTGAACAGGTCCAAATAATATTGTTCCATAAGTTTTTCCTTCATATTCAATAGTTTCTGTAATTTCTTTTATTTCATCAACATTATTTCCTATTGCATCTTTACCATATAATCTGAATTTAATTCCTTTTGTTTCATCAGCTTGTTTATTTTCCAAAGTTTTTAAAACTCTTACATATCCATAAGTACTTTCATTATAAATTTCTGTAGTTGTAACTTCATCTTCTTTTACTTCAACAGTAACTGGGTCATTTGATTTTTCAGAACCATATTTTGGAGTAAAGTGTTCTGTTTCTTCTTCTTCTACAGTATAATTTCCTAAATATAAATTATTTATAGTAAGTATTCCACTTTCAGGAATTTCAAAAACTTTATTATATGTTGAACCATAATATGTTTTATCACTTTTAACTCTTACCTTAAATCCTTTTAATTCAACACCTTCTTCAGCTGTTTTTACAATTTTCAATGTACCTGTTTTCCATCTATTTGTAATGTTTAATGTAATAGTTTGACCATTTAATACTAAAGTTTCACTATCACTATTTGCTATGTATTTAGGTGTTTTTCCATCTTCAAGTAATGGAATATCAACTTCTTCTGCTTCATATCTACCAACATATACATCTGTTAATGTAATTAATGCTGATGAATCATTATCTAATTTTTCAATTTTAATATTATCATTTGTTAATTGTCCTTCATTAACTGTAATTTCATTTTGAGCATCTGTTTTACCAATTTTAATTTTTACATCTAAATCAGTATTAATATAATTGCCATCTGTTCCTTTAACTACAACTTGACCACGTCCTGTAATATGGAATGATAATCCATCTACAGTATCATTTTCATTCATTTTCTTTAATATTTTAACTGTACCTTTACTTAATTGGTTTTCAACTTCTGTTTCTATTTCTTCTGAATCTAATGTAACAATTTTTTCTTCTTTTAAAACCCAACCATTTTCATCAATTTCTGTAATTGTGTATTCACCATATGGAACATCTGTAAATATTGCAACACCTTTTTCATTTGTTTTTACTGTTGCAGAATAATTTAGGTCTGAATCACTTGTTTTATTTCTTGTAATTTTTAATGTAGCTGTTGCTGGAATTCCTGATGCACCTTCCCATTTTTTATTTACAACAATTGTTCCTCTTTTTAATTTATTGACAATTTTGAAATTAATTGCTTCACCTTCTTCAAGAATAATTGCTCCACTATCTTCAATTCCTTCATATTTATCAAAATTTGTTATTTCTTCAATATAATATACATCATTTGGATCAAGGTTTTCAAATTTTGCAACACCTTTTTCATTTGCTGAAACAATTAAATCATTTCCATCAGTACCTTTTATGTATACTTTTTCACCATCATCAAAAACATATAATTTAAATTGGATATCATTAAAACTAACACCTTCTGGTGCAACACCATCAGCACAATCTTCGAATTTTTTTGTAATAACAATATCTCCACTTGTAGTACCATTTATTAAATAAACAGGTGTAGCTTGAAGTACTGTTTCTAGATTATCTGATTTTCTTGTAAATTTCATTCCTGAAATTGCACCAACCATACCAGCTTCATCAGGCATTACTGCTTCATATTCTAGATATAATGAATGACTTCCAAGTAATTCATAATCTTCATTTAACACTACTTTTAAAGATTTTGCTGTTGATAAATCTGTTCCTTCAACATATTCTTGGAATACAGAATTATCAGAATCAAAATTTGCATTTGATTGTGTTGTATAATATAATGTATATTTGTCAGAAGCTACTTCACTTATTATTCCATATGTGTCTTTTACATAAACACCTTTGAATTTAACATTTTTTAATGATATTTGTGGAACAGGTTCTCCATCTGTTATACCTTTTAAACTATTTGCTTTTTTTGTTACAAATTCTGATGGAAGTGTGTAATTATCTTCAATTAATCTTTGTGTTGAATTAATTTCTGTATTATTTACATATGGCAAATTACTTATAATTTCAATATTTTTTACAGTTTGTCCAGATGGAATTATAGTTGATCTAATTGAAAAAACAGAGTTTGATTCAACAATTTTTGGATTTTGTTTTTCACCATCATCAACTGTATCATCACTTATATTTCCAATCTCATCTGCACCAATTTTTGCTATTGTTACTGTTTTAACATTTTTTATACCTGTGTAAGAAAATTTTGATGTCCTATGAATATATTTATTTGCAATTTCTTTTTTACTATTTTTAAATTGTTCTTTATTAATGTCAGCATATCTATTTGTTGGATATATTTCATTATCTGTAACCATATATATATTAATTGTTTTTTCTGTGTTTAATGTACTTACTGTTACATTTTTTTGAATATTTATATTAATTGTTACATTATCTATTTCTTTACTTGAATATGTTCCTATACATGGTACAACCAAGCGTTTTTTGCCTTTTTCCAAACGTAATTGGCTGTAATCAATTTCTATTTTATCATTTCCATTTAATAATTCTACACTTTTTGTCTTACTATTTCCTTCAAATCTATAGTTAAAGTCATCTGGTAATTGAATATAAAAAATTGGATTTACATTTTCAACATATGTTTTATCAAAATTATTCCATATTTCTTCTTTTGGTTTACACATTTTTAATGTAATTGTACTTGTATGCCATCCTTGATTTTCTGTTACATCCCATTTTTTTGCTTGGAATTCATAATATGGATAACCAATTCCTTCTGCACTTTTGTTTTCAACATATGCAATACCACCGCCAAAACAAGTATCACCAGATGTTGACATTTCAAATTCTATACCTAATATATTATCAACTTCTGTTTCTGAAAGATTTAAATTACTTAATGTAAAATCTAAATCAAATGTACGTTTAAATTCACTATGATTAGGCATTTCTATTGTAAATTTATTTATGTTTATTCCTTCACCTGTTGTAAATTCATCTTCAAATTCATATTCTTGTGAATTTATATTAATTTTATTTACAGTACTTGATGTTGTTATTTTATTTGTTTTTATCTGTTTTAATCTTAATTGATTTTCAGTTAAATTTATTGTAACAAATTTACCTTCATCTGAAATATATTTTAATTTTGGTTGTGTAAATGTTAAATAACCTGTTTTTCCTTCATCAGTACCTTGATTTACATATTCTTTGATTTTTGTATATGTTGAAATATCTACTGAATTATTTGCTTTAATATCTTGTAATTTTTCATTTGTTAATACATCATTTGTTTCATATGAGTATGAAACCCAATTCATTCCTGTTTTAAGTGGTTCTGAACCATTTAAATATTCATATTTTGTATCATTTTTTCTTTTAACTATATTTTTCTTTTCAATAACTGGGTCTTTTCCATATTCATCAGTTTTTGCGAAACCTGTTCCAATTAATGTTGAATTAAATTCAAGAACTGTTCTTCTATAATAATTACTTGATTTCATGTCTGTATCTGGTGTTGTGTGTGTAATTGATATAGTATAATTTTTATCTATTTTAAAAGTATTTGATTCAACTAATGTATCTGAATCTTCACCTTTTGTAAATATATATTCAATTGAACCATCTTCTAATTTTGTTTGTGTTGGTTCTCCAAAATCTTTTGTTAAATCACCCCAATTAATATCTAATCCACGGTCTAATCCATTTGATGTATTATTTGAATTATCTACATCTGTTCTATTAATAATAACATGATATTCCAATTTTTGTGTTAATTCTTCTGAAACAATATTTATTGGATATGTTACATATACATAATTTGCATTCCAATACTCGTTATTTTCATCTGATGATGTACTTTTTGCCATATTAGTATATGGTTCTTTTATTTTATCATATTTTCCTGTATAATTATTATATACTTTTTGCCATTCAAGTTCTGTATTATAAGGAGTAATTTTTGTAGCAGGAGTTATTAAACAATTTAAATTTCTAGTAACTGTGAAATTTTTTGTAGTTCCAGTTTTTGGATCTTCATAATTTCCAGTTAATTTAAATGTAACTGTTCTATTTAATTTTTGGTCTTCATTTCCAAATTTTATACTTCCCTCTCCTGAAATTTGTCTACCACTATTTACATAACCTAATTCTCTTGTTGCATATCCTTTTCCTATAGATGTAAAACTTCCAGTAAAAGTATCTACTGTGTTTAAAACCTTATCTGTTGTTATTTCCAAAACAACATTTTTAAATCCTGTTGAAATTCCATTAAAAGTAATATCATATGCAAAAGCAAATGAATCATTTGTTGTTCCTTCTTTTTGTTCTGAATTATCTTTCCAGTATACATTTATTAAGTTTTCTGGATTAAATTCCACTGCAGTATCTTCTGCAAATACGTTTGTTGGAAAATATGGCATTATTGTTGCAATAATTAATAATATTGCCATAAATTTCTTCAAATTTCTAATTGAGTTATTTCTTAACTTTTCTCCCATATCACTTTACTCCTCTACATTTTTTGCTATTTGGATTAGCTTTTCATAATTCATATTTATTGTAAATATGTATTGAAAATAAAGCAATATATCTATTTTTTGTTAAAAACATAATTATGTACGGAAGTACATTTAAGTGGGTTTTATTACATTTATGTGTCTTTTTTGTAATAAAAATGAAATGTTATAAATTTTTTTGTCAATTATAGCTGGAACTCTTTATTTCCGTAGGAGTGTGCAATTAGGGACGCGTCCAAACTGTTCAAATGAGCAATTGGGGACGCGTCCCAATTGCTCATTTGAACAGTTTGGACGCGTCCCTAATTGCACAAGAAAAAACCAACTCAATTGAGTTGGTTTTTTCTTGTTTTAGCTTTCAGAAGATTTTGAGCCATATGGCAATGGCCAGAAAAGCCTTAGATCTTCATTTCCCTCTTCGTCTAGAGGAATCATGTAGAAACCTATCCAGCCTTCATTTCTGAGGTTGTAGTCGTCATACAGGAAATAAGCTACCTGATAAGCCTCATTCCATGTATAGTCTGTGAACTCCTTTGGAGTCCAGAAGAAATAGGGGTACTTTTCCTCATCAAAGATATTATAGGATATATCTTGCTGCCAATTTCCGTTAGGGTCCACAACCTTTGAAAGCTGTGATGTCGGCACTATTTGTCGGCATGCGAATCTAGCCAACTCTATGCCGACAATTGCTTCCATTCTATCGGAGCATACAAAAGCATACTCTATTGGAGTATATTTTTCTGAATTACGAACTATCTTATAATCAGGTAGATTCAAATAATCCGCATACTCCATATAGAGCTGAAATTCAGTTCTACTACATAAATTTAATCCACTCATTTTATCATATGATAGATAATACTTTGATGTAGCGCCTGGAGCTGTATCTAAATTATATTCTCCGAGATTAATCTCGTTTGAATTTCTATCAACCAGATACCAATTGTGACAATCAATTGGCTCATCATTTGCCCTTTCATCAGGGTCACCAGCACCATCGCCACAAATAATGTATTTCTGGCTTCTTCTAGAGGCCCAAGTATTTTTTGAAGCCTCCAATACTGTTGTCTGCATATCAGCAGGAACAATAGGTCTTATATAGCCATGCCAGCCATAAGCCCACGTACCTGTAATTGCATCTTCCTGACCGTCTGGAATAGTGTCTATGTCCAGTTTTAATAAATCCTCTGGATTTACTATCTGGACTCCATATCCATAAGCCATGCCCTGAATCCCACAGTACTCGAGACCAGGGTTGAAGTATGCACCCTCTATAATTTTTTCAGAATATACTATATCATATTCTTTAACATTAAAGAGTTTTGCAGTCGCCAGAAGTATGTTATAGGTATCTTCTGGTATTTGTTCTCCTTCTTCATTTACCAGATCCTCCATTGCTGGTGGGGTAAATGAATTACTTGTTGTGGTTGTGGTGATCTGGTTTGATGTGGTTGCGCTTGTTGATGTAGTCGCTGGTTCAGTTGTTGTTGTTGTGCTTGTTGTTGTGCTTGCCACAGTAGTCGGTTTGGCTGTTGTGGCACTCGTTGCTGTAGTTATTGGCTCTGTTGTTGTTGTACTTGTTGTTGTGGATGTTACGGTAGTTGGTTTGGTTGTTGTTCCATTTGTTGATGATGATGTTGTTGGTTCGGTGGTTGTGGTTGTTGTTGTGCTTGTTGTTTTAGATGTTACAGTGGTCGGTTTTGCTGTTGTTGCAGTTGTTACTGTTGTTGATGTGGTTGATGTGGTTGTTGGTTCAGTTGTCGTGGATGTTATAGTGGTTGGTTTTGCTGTTGTTGCACTTGTTACTGTAGTTGTCGGTTCGGTCGTTATTGTTGTGCTCGTTGTTGTAGTTTGCTTGACTGTTGTTATCGACGTATATGATATCATAGTCGTGGTCAGCCTAATTGTTGTGGTACTAGTTGTTGTAGTTGTCGTAGTTGTCGTTGTCGTTGTCGTAGTTTCAGTACCAGGATTACTATATGACTCTGGTAAAGATGCTATTTCTCCTATTAACCACTTATGAACTGCTACAACATCTCTTGCTGTAATTCCATCTCCATTCTGATAAACATCAGAGTTGGCAATTCCAACAGATGTTATTCCTTGGTCTTTTCCGAGTCCGTAATTATCCGGATTCGCAATAACCTGCAGAATAAGTGTTTCATCAGCAACAGTGACTTCACCATCACAATTTGCGTCCCCCCACATGCTGACTTGAGCTACCTCAGCTTTTTCTGCGGCATTAGAAAGTATTATACTTTCTGTATTAACACTGCCACAAGAAATGCCGATCATTGCACTTGCAATTCCCGCTAACATTCTCCGCACATTTTTCAACATAATGATTCCTCCTTAAAATAAATTTTCAATGTGACGTGCATTTTTGCAACTACCTATATTTTACCAAATTTTTATTAAGAAGTCAAATTTATGTAAATTTTTGGTATCAGATTTCATGATTTTTTACTTTTATCAATCTCATTTATTTAACTTTTTTTCTTTTAATTCTATATCTTTTTTGTCTTTTGTATATTCTTCATAACTTCAAACATTTCGTCAGTTTTCATTATTTTTTTGTTCCATCTTTTGTCCTTTCAATTTCAACAAATCCATCTTCCGTATTGTTTCCAATTATTGCTATATATGGTATTCCAAGTATTTTTGCTCTTCTTATTTTTTCGCCAATTGAACCTTTTATATTATCAATTATTACTTTAACACTTTCATCTAAAAATTGATTATATATTTTTTCAGTAACATCTTTTTTCTTATCATTACTAATAATATATAAATAATATAGTGTTACAGAAACTGGAACCGAAAAACCTACAATACTCACATGCTTTTTCCTCTTTAAGTTTTTTTAATTATTTCTTAAATATTATCTTGTACTGGATACATTTCATCCAAATTTCTTAATTTTATATTTTTTATTTCTATTTCCAATTTTACTCTTTCAAAAAATTGTATTATAACAAAGGCAATATTTTTTCACAAATGAGTGAGAAATTTTGATATATTTAAACATATTATATTTTAATTTCTTCCTGTACATTATCATTCAAGAATCCAATTAATAAGCTTATAATATCATTAAAATTTATGTTTTTAGCATATTTAGTTTTATTACTATAACTATTCCAATTTTTATGTATTCTATCATTTATTAGAAGTTCATCTAATATTTTATGATAATCCTTCAAATATTCAGAAGATTCTCTTTGCATAACTGTATTCTCTAATGCTTGTCTAAAAATGTCCACATTAATTTCATCTTTTAATTTTTTCAAAAAGAAATATATATCATAATAATCCTTCATTCTTGCATTATATTTCCCTCTCCTTAAAATTGTCTCTATCTTTTCCGCTAAAATGGTTTCTATATTATAAGAACCAATATAGATTTTTTTGTTTTCAAATAAAGAATTATATTCATAATTTAATTCTCTTGGAGTTATTTCATCTCCTGTTGAAATATCAATTTCTAAAGCAACTTTTAAGTTTCCAAGTTTTCCAACTAAATGATACTTATTTCCACCATATTCATCATCTTTTCTAATATCAGTAATATCAACTACTTTGAATTTTACTTTATCATTGATATCTGTTGATAGGATCTCATTAAGAACCTCTAACATTTTTTCTTTAGATACATCTAATCCTTTTATTGAAATATCCATATCTCTTGTACTTCGACTTTCAATTCCAAGCATAGCAGAAAGAAGTAATCCACCTTTTAAAATAAAATTGCTACTATATTTTGATACAGATATTCTTTCTAATATTCTTTCAAACATAAATCTTTGATATAACTCAAGTTGTGTTAATCCAGATTTACTTGCTATCTCTTTTGATTTTTCAAATAAATCATTATAATTGATCATTAAATTAGGACCTCCATTATATGTTCAAATTTTTTATAAACATTAAATATTTTTGAATATTCTTCTAAAGTAGTTAAATCTTTATTCTTTTGCTTAAAATAGTTGTTTATTATTTTATTATATACTTCTAAATCAACAGCATTTGGATTTTTTAGCAAATCACAAATACAGCGTTCTGCATTGTATATTTTTATAGGATTACTATAAGGACTTTCTATTTCAGTAATTCCAATATTAAATTTATCTTTCGAAACATAATAAATATTTAAATTTTCATTAATATTATTGTGATTTATCGTTGTAATATCTATTTTGTATGGAGCTCTATCACTTAAGTTCATCAAATAACAAGCTGTATTATATGAAAATACAATATTAGAAAATCTCTTTTGAAGAATGTATAATTCATCTTCTATTAGATTATTATCTATATAAATGCCATACGCCACTTTTCTCAATAGCTTTTGACTTATAAGTTCTGGTATTAAAGTCTTAGAAATACCAATGTTTTCAATTTCTTTTGTAGTTATATATCCGTGACTCTTTTTTAAAAAATCTTTTAATTTTTCGATTTCCATATTTAAACATCTCCTTACACTATCTCGTATATTTTAACATTTTTACGAGAAAGTGTAAATATCTTTTGCAAAATTTCTTTTCAAAACCCTCATTTACATTTTTTCTAATTTCACTTGACAATTATATTTTAATCCACCATTTCGCCTTTCAACTTTTTATATACTTCATCTATATTATTTATCCCTAACTCATTCAATATTTCATACGCCTTTTCCTTCGAAATTACAAAAAATAATTCTTTATTTTCTAACATCTTTTGTATTTCTCTATCACTAGTATAATCTTCCATATTATTCTTTTTAAATTCAATATTTGTTTCATTTATAAGTTTTATACATTCAAATATATATTTATCTTCCATCATATTCCATCTCCTCTGCCATTATATGTCTTTCTCTATTATGCAAATATTTTCCTTCATGAATATAATCATTAAACTCTCTATCACTTAATATTTTTAATCCTAATGAATTTATAACCATAAAATCCATATTCCAACGCATATATAAAGTTTCCTTATATATTGTGCCTTCTTTCTCCCAAACTTTTTTAGGTTCATATCCCTTCATTTCCAGTATTGTACACATATATTTAAATATACCATCATTGCCTAATATTTTTATTTTTTCTAATAATATATTTATCCACTCAATTTTTGATTTTTCTACTGCATCATTTTCAATTTCTTGTTGAAATTCTTTTTTAGATTTTCTTGTTTTATTTATTTCATCCAACTTTTCTTTAACTATATTTTTTTCATCACTTACTACAGTTATACCTTTTATTTCTATTCCCAATTTTACTCTATTTAAATCAGCACCTTTCCAATAATCGTCAGTATCAATAATTATCATAAAATCATCACATACATATGCAGTAGCATAATGTGTTTCATATTCATCTGACACCAAAAAAATGTCTGATTCCTCTTTAATAAATTGTTTTAATCTGACAGCCATATATCTAGATAATTCATAACATATCCTTCTATTATGTTTTTTTCTGTTTTCTCTCCATACAAGATTAGGATTTCTTCCATATTTCGAATCAATTGTACATATGTTTTTTTCTTTATTATAACTTCCTAAAAAATAGCAAAAATCATCAAAAACAAAATTCTTGCAAACCCCAAAATGTATTTTTAGTATTTTCTCTATTGTAGATAATTGTTCAAAACCTTCATCTTTACATAACTCAAAAAAAAGGGTGTCATCATCTTCTTTCCACAATACATAATCTTTTTTTATTCTACTGTTATCAATTTCTTGTGTTTCCTCTGGATTGACTTTTATTTTATTCCAATTCATTAAACTATTTACTTCTTTTAATTTTCTTAAAAATTCAATTCTTTTTTCTGATTTATTCATTTTTATTGAATCCTCCATTTTTATGTTTATTAATTAAATACTTTTGGATAAAATGATTAAAACTCACTTATAATCTATTTATTTATAATTTTCAGCACTCTTTTTATAAATTCTGCATATAAAAATTTTTATAAATTGTATTTTTTCTCTATTAGTTCAAAAGCTTTTTTTACATCACGTTCATTAGTAATATTAATATTACATTCTTTAATATTTTCTAACATTTTATTTTTGACCTCATTTATTTCTATAATTGATTTTCCTTCGAAATCATTAACATTTTCATATTCGATTAAAGTTCCCAGATTTTCAACTATCTGAAAAGCAAATTCTTTGTCATTTTTTTCATATACAATTACATGATATTTTACTTCTATAAGATTGTAAAAACCTAAACACTTAAATAAATTCTCTGCTTTTATCAAGTCATCACAATCCAAGTTTACTTTTTGTTCAGAAATAACATCTCCATTATTATCTAATTCTTTATTCTTATAAGTAATCCTTTTTTTCTCTTTTCCATTCAATTCAAAACTTCTCAATAATACTGAATGTTTTAAGAATTCTTGTATATTTTCTTTTTTCATTTCACTATCTAAATTTGATAAATATATATCACAAACATCACTTTCCTGTATTTTTTTAAACCCTTTATTTTCCAATTTAATAATGGCATCTTCAATTTTTTCATCTAATCTAACTGTAATTTCTATCTGTTTCATCTCAGTTATCCTACCCCTTTGTTTATTTTTTTAAATTAAAATGATTTTTATATATAATTTAGTTACCTATATATTTTTTTATATTATACAATAAAATAGCAAAAAAATATAGCAATATATAAAATCTACATATTACTAAAATCCACATATTACTAATATACATTTTGACTCTTGCAAAATTTATACAAACAAATCTGTTAAAAATAATATTTTACCAGCCTTTTATTGACCAAATGAATAATCCACTCAATCAATAAAAAAAATTAACCTGTCCCCAACCATCTCATTTGGGCAATTAGGACGCGTCCCCAATTGCTCAAATGAACAATTGGGGACGCGTCCTTTTTGTACACTAGTCATTGACTACATATTCTTTAATTCCATAAATACCAAATGCAACTATAATCATACTAGTTACTGTGGCAAGAATTATTAGTACATAGCTTGGGATACCTGTTCTAATTTGTAACATTACAACATCACCATCTTCGTCATCTTCTTGTGGAACATTTTCGAAGTTATTTGGTGTTGAGTCAACATCTGGAGAATCATATACATTATCATCTTTACTGATTTCAGCGTAATTAATCTTTTGACCCAAATTGTTTGGATCATTGATCCATGTTAATACAATTGTTGTTTCAGCTGTATCACCTTCAGCAAGTAATGTGTTTTCAAAACATCTATTTATTAAAGTACCATCAGGTTGTTCTTCCCATCCATATTCTGTGTTGTCTGCAGGGATAAATTTCAATCCTGCAGGGATATGGTCTTTAATTTCTTTAGCATAACCGCTTAAGTTACCTTGGTTTTCAACTTTAATAGTATATTTGAATTTAACAACAACACTTCTTAATTTATCTTTTTTAATTGATACATTAACAACACCTGATTTATCATCTTGTGTATGGTTGCTTCCATAGACTGTTGTTTTTCCGTCTTCTGTTACACTAGCTTCTGTTACCCATTTATATAGAGCCAAATCAAAGTATTTAACTTTAATATATTCTCTATCTTGGTCATCTTCACCTTCATTCCATACATCTGTTACAGAATCATCATCATCAACCACATCACCATGGTCATCTGCATCATCTGTAATTTGTGCAGAGTTGATAACTACATCATCTCTTCTTACAGGAATATTTACTCTAAACACTAATTTAACATCTCTGTAATCTGGTTTGTTCATTGTTTGTTTATCAAAGTATTTAATTAAATTAGAATTTTCACTACTTGAATCAGATTGTTTATTATTTTCATTTTTTACTGTTTCATCTAAATCTTCAGATTTATTAGCAGCCTCTTCACCAATTTTATTTTTTGCTGTTTCATCTGATTTTCCAGATTTATTATCAGTCTCTTTATCTGTTTGTGTAGTTTTTCCATTTTCCTCTGATAAATAATCAGTTATAACATAAACTGCATTAGAAGGATCTTTTGTTTCATTTCCATCTTTGTCTAACATTTTCCATTTATATTCAATATTTGTTGCATTTTCAGGAACAAACTCTAATCCTAAAGGAATATCATCTTTAACAATAGTTGCATAACCTGAAACTGTTCCTTCATTAAATATTCTTAATGTATATGTAACCAAATTATCATGTGCCACAATTAATGGTGTTTTATCATGTTCATATGATATGTTTCCATCTTCACTAATATTAACCTCTGGAATTCTTGTTGTGATTTCTTCATCATTTACTTGTGTAATAAATTTTCTTAAAGCTAAGTCAAATTTTTCCACAATAACTTTTTCAAAATCATCATCATCTTCTTGACCTTTTATATATTTATTTTCAAGAGTAGTTGAATTTTGTTGTTTTTCAATTTCTTCTTGTTTATATTGTTCAAGGTCTTTTCCACTTGGGATATCAGCATTTGAGCCACTTGAATCTCTGTCTATTACATTAGGTCTATTTTTTCCTTCATATTCTGTAATTTCTGCAATATTTGTGATATATGTTTTAGGTTCGACTTTTTGTTTAACTTTACATTTTACTTGTACTTCAAGGTAATCAATTTCACCAGTTTCCTTATTAAATGCTTTTATTACATTTTCATCTTCATTTCTAGCTTTTGATAAGTAATCTGTTTCAATTTTCACACCTTTATTTTCACTATTATCTTTTGTTTCTTCAACCAATTTCCAGCCTCTTGATTTATTAAATTCATCATCTGGTAAAAATTCTAATTGTTCAGGTAAATGGTCAACAATTTTATTTGCATAACCATCTATTTGACCTTCATTATATACACGTAATGTGTAAATAATTTCTTGACCAGAATAAATTCTTAATGGTAATTTGTCATTATAATATTCTGCTGTAGTAGATTCACCAGTAGATAATTTGCTTGTATCAATTTCTGGTTCAGTCCATCTTGTTACATCTTTTCCATTAATTGATGAAATATATTTTCTTAAAGCTAAATCAAATTGGTCATTTTTAATTTCAATTTTAATCAAATTTCCTACATCTTTAATTAATTTATCATTTGTTTCTTCATCAGATTTATTATCTGATTTTTCATCTTTTGTTCCTTCACCAGATTTACCATCTGATTTTTCATCTTTTGTTTCCTCACCAGATTTACCATCTGATTTTTCATCTTTTGTTTCTTCACCAGATTTACCATCTGATTTTTCACCAGTAGTTCCTTCACCAGATTTATCATCTGTGCTATTACCTAACAATCTAACCAATCCATCATTATCACCACTTATCAACTGAACAGTATCAATAACATATTTAGAATCATCAAATTGTCCATCAATTTTTGGTGTTACCAAAATATAAATCGGATCTCTTAAAATTGTATAAGTCTCTGGAGCCTCTATTTCTGTTATTCTAATAATATAAGGTTTTAGATTTTCAATTCTAATATTACTAATTTTAAATGTTCCATTATCATTCTTAATTGATAACACACCTGGGATAATTTTATTCATTGAAGTTACATCATCATTTGATTTATATAACTCAATTTGTTCACCAATTTCAATTTCACTATTATCAGAATTATTATCAGAACCATTGTTTAACTCACTTTTCTTAACATCAAATGCTTCAGCAACAAATTTTGCACCTGTTAAAGGATGTCCTAATAATTCATCTAATTTAGTAATTTCCAAATCATATGAACCTTTAACCCTTTCATTAGTAATATTAACTGTTACATTACTATCTTCAACTTTTGTATGTCCAGGAATTACATATTTTTCACCTTGAACAACTTCCACATTTTCCACAACATATTTGTTATGTTCTTCATTTACACCAATTACAACTTTTACTTTTACATTTTCAGATTTATCTTTGTATATAATTGGATCTTTAGGTGTTGTTTCAATAAATTCGAAATAATATGTACCAGCACTTTCAATTAAAATATCTTTTAATGAAATCATACCAGTTGTTTGATCAATAGTTGATGTTACTAATTTACTTGTATCTATAACACTTGTATTATCATAACCACATTTTAAATTGATTTCTTCAATTTCACCTGATTTATTTTCTTTATATGTTTTAACCTCAAAATTAACATCATTCATATTATAATTTAAATATCCATCTAAATTATATAAATCAATATCTGTTTTAATCATATCAAAATTATATACTTGAGGGTCATCAATATCAACATGAATTGTATTTACATTATTTTCAGAAGTTACATATACTTTAATTAATTCATCAATTGAAGTTTTATCAAAATCAATTTTATTTTTTCTATCTGAATCATATAAATAAAATACTCCATCTTGTATAATTTGTTTTTGTTCATCATCTGTTACAGTATAAATTGTACCATCTGATGTAACTTTAACATATATTTTAATATTTGTACCTTGTAATGCATTTAATACATTTTCATCACCAGTTTCAATTTCTGAAATCCAGTATTCATAAATACCAGGTCTTACCATAGTTTCTTCAAAAGAAATTGTACCATCATTATTTGTTGTTCCTGAAACAACTCCATCTTCTGCAACACTAGTTACTCCAGTTGTTTTAGACATATCTGTTTTACTTCCACCTTGTTTTTTAATTAAACTACTTTCAATATTGAATTTAGCTCCAACTAATGGCAAGTTTTCAGTACCATAAATATCTTTATCAAGTTTAAATTTATATCTAACTGGGTTTTCAACTTCAATTTCAAGTTTAGCAATAATTTGATTATTTTTTCTTGAAATTGTTAAATAATCATAAATATCTTGAGTTGCCTCAATTTCGTTTCCTCCACGTGTTCCAGTTTTTACAATATAACAATTTTTTCCATTTTCATAAGATAATAATTCTATATCACCAGACTCATTTATTCCTACTTTGAAGTATATTGAATATCCATCAAATGGATTTACATATTGTTCACCAGGAGTTTTAATTTCTTTTAACTCATATTCATATGTTCCAGCCATTACAAAAGTTTCTTCATAACTAATATTTCCATCTTTATTTGTTGTTCCTTTAACTACACCATCTTCTGAAATATCTGTTACACCAACGGTTTTGTTTAAATCTGTTTTAACTGCATTTTGTGAATCTATTATTTCACTTACAAGTTCAAAATCTGCACCTTCTAATGGATTATTTACACTATCAACTTTTTCAAGTTCAACAGTATATCTAACAGGGTTTGTAACATTACATTTAATCATATATTTTTTTGTAGTTGTATCTACATTCATTCCAACAGAAATATGTGTATAAATTAAATCAGATTTATCAACTAATTTATCACTATCTTTTCTGTTTGCAATATCACCTTCATATACTTCATAATATTCTTGGTCTAATTCACCTTTATTATTTAATATACTTACTTTTCCTGTACCATCAACTTCAACATTTAATTTAATATATTTTCCATCTAAAATATTAACATATCTTTGTCTTGCTTCTTTAGTTTCAGTAATATAATATGTATATTTTCCAGCTTTCATCTGTTTTTCACTTACTTCTGGATTTTTAAATGTATTAATATCTGTTACATAACCATCAAATATTGCATTTTGAACACCTTCTCTATATACTTGAAACTTAGTATTTACCAAAAATCCTATACCAGCATTATTTTTAATTAAGTCTAAATCATATCCAACTGGGTTTGTAATTTCTGCAACAATTGTTTGAATTCCATCAATTTCATCAACATATACATTAACAAAATTATCTAAATCAACTTGTTTTCCATTTTTAGTATCATAAATTGCTTTATTAATAATACCAACTTTTTCATTTCCATTTAATAATCCTGCAATTACAAGAGTTTTACCACTTAAGATATTTTCATTTGGACTTACAGAAGAATTTTCATTTATATTAAATGTAAAGTTCTCAAATTTACCAATATTTTCAACTGTATATTCTAATACTGCTGATCCTGTATTTTTATTATCTGCAACAACTTTATTATCTTTTTTCAATTCAATCATTGCTCCAGATAATTCTTGTACTCCAGTTGCATCTTTTTTAACAACTTTCATTCTAATTTTAACTGGATTTTGAATTATAACTCTAACTGTTTCAAATCCATCATTATCAGTAACAATGTCATAATCAAATCTATATTGTTGTTTTATTTCATCATTAATTACAACACTTTCCCCTGTTACTGTATCTTTTAATTCACCAGAAGCAATTATTAACTTACTATCTGATTCCATTAAAGTTGTTAATATAATTTGTTTATTTTTTAATATATTATCATGTGCTCCAACTGATGAATTCTCAGTAATTACAAATGTTTTTCTATCACCAATTTTAACATCATTAACCACTAAATTAATTTCAGAACTTCCATTAGAATTTGCAAATTCATTTACTTGGAATGAAGCACCTTCTAATTTATTTGGAATTGTTCCATTCATTTTATTTTCAGGGCTTTGAGTTTCAGTTTTAATTACTTTAAATCTGTAACTAATTGGGTTTTTGATAAATATTTTAATTAATCTTGTACCATCTGCAGATACTGCTTTATCATCATATCCAATATAATTATTTGGAATAATTTCACCTGTTGTTTTATCTGTTACCTCAAGTTTTTGAATTATTAATCCACCTTTTTCATCAACTCTTATTTGAACAGTCAATTTTTTATTTTCTAATTCATTAACATGTGGTGCAATTGTGCTTAATTCTTCAACAACATAAGTATTTACAGTATTTGGAACTAAATCTCTTTCTTCAAATTTAATTTTAGATTTTCCTTCATTAGATTTTGGTTCATCAGAATTTCTTGTTACTTGAATTTTTAGTTTATCACCACTTAATTCATTTCCAGATAAATCTGTTTTTACAACTTCAAAATCATATTTAATAGGGTTTTTCATTACAACATCTACTGTCATTACAGGTGTTCCATCATTAACATCAGAATCTATGGTTGTACTAATATATTTATTATCATCAAATGATATAATAGTTGGAACTTTATTACCATTTAATATTAATTTCATACAAGAAACTTTTTCAAGTTTATAATCATTATCTTTGTTAATTTTTACAGTTAAATAATAAATTTCAGATTCAAATACATTTTGATAATTTTCTTTAGCAGAATTTTCCCTAATAGCAAATGTGTGTGAATCATTTATATTATCAACTGTTACTGGAATTTCTAATGTTTGTTTACCTTTATTTGAATATGTTACTCCATCATAAGTAACTGAAATATCTGAACCATCTAATCCAATTCCTGCCATATCTTGTTTTGTTAATCTAAACAAGAATTTAACTGGATTTTCAAGTTTCATATCTAATACAGGAATTCCATTTTCTTCTTTTATTTGATAACTAAAATAATCATTTGTAATTCCATCAACTAATTCATCATTTGTTGATTTACCTTGAGTATATGTATTAATAACCTCAAGTTTTTCATTTTCCATTAATCTTGCAACAATTGTTAATGTATCATCATTTAAAGTATTTACAAATGGGTCTGTAACATTAATTTCTTTAACTTTAAATTCAACAGTATCTCCAATTTTCATATTTGTATATATTTGTTCAGCACTACCAGTATTTTCAACACCATTAATTGTAATATGAGCTTTACCAGGAATTGCATTTCCTACAGAATCTGTTTTTGTAAATTTCATTTTAAATTGTAATGGGTTTTCAATATATACATTAATTGTATATTTTCCTGTTTCTGCATTTTTTACAGGTATGATTTTTATAAATTCTAAACTTGAATCATTTACTAATAAATTTCCATTTTTATCATAAACTTCAACTTTAGCTAGATTTTCATCTAATACTAATTCAGATGTATCATTATTTTTATTTAATCTTACATTAAATCTAATTTCTTTATCATCACCTAAAATATTTACATGTGGTGTTGTTGTTGATTTTTCTTTAATTACATATGTATATGTTTTGTTTGGAACTACATTTATTCCATTTTGTGTAATACTTGATTGTTTAACATTATTTACAATATTATTTTTAATTAAAGTTTTTTCATTTGTTTCATTATTTAATTCATATAATTCAATTTCTGCTCCATCATATAAATCACCATTTGTCTTATGTTTTTCAATATTCAAATTAATATCTGTTGTGTTTTTCATAACCATTTCTATAACAGGTATTCCATCTGATGTTTCATTACTTTGTTTTGTAACTAATGAGAAATAGTCACTTACTGAATCAAATCCATTTTCGATTTTTCCTGAATTTTCAAGGTCTACAACTTGCATATCTGTTGTTAAAACTTTATTATTTGTAGCTTTAACACTAAACTTCATTTGTTTTCCTTTTAAATTATTGTTATATCCATTTAATGAATTTACTTCTTGTACAACAAAAGATTCTTGTGTTTTATCACCAATACATGGAATTTCAATCACATTTGTTGGATTTCCATTTTCATCATTTTTAAATGTATATATTTCACCATTATTTTTTGTAATTTGAATATCAGTGTTTAAAAGTTTGTCATTATTTGAGTCAACTTTATATAATCTAACAATATATTGAGTTGGGTTTGTTAAAAATACTGTTAATGTAGAAATTTTAGTTTTCTCATCTTTATATACTGAAACTTGTACATATTTTTCAAATTTTCCAAATCCTTCATGTTCAACTTTATTTTCATCAATATATCCACGTTTTTGTATTTCAAGTTCTAAGTTTGAATTCATAAATACATCAACAAATAATTTATTTTTTCCAAGAATATTTACATAAGGTTTTTCTGTTTCTGTTTCAGAAATAATATATCTTTTAACTTTACCAATTTCAACATCTGTTTCAGTAATTACAGCTTTATCTTTTTTAACAGCAGGTGATACACTTGTATCAACATTTGTTACATCATTAATTGAAATTATTGCATTATTAATATATCCAAAATCTGTGCTTGTTTTTACAACTCTTGTAATATATGTTAATGGATTTTTTATAATAATTTTAATTAATCTTGTACCATCTTCTGAAAATTCATCTAAACTATAATTTACATATTCACAATTAATTATTTGATCTGTTTGTTTATCAATAACATCAAATTTTTGAACAATTAAATCACCTTTTTCATCAACTCTTACTTCAACAATTAATTTCTTGTTTTCTAATTCATTAATATGAGGTGCAATTGTACTTAATTCTTCGATAACATAGGTATTTACTGTATTTGGTGCTAAATCTTTTTCTTCAAATTTGATATTAGATTTACCATTATTACTTATTGGTTCATCAGAATTTTTTGTTACTTGAATTTTAAGGTCATCACCTTGTAATTCATTTCCTGACATATCTGTTTTAATAATAGCTAAATCATATTTAATTGGATTTTTCATTTCAATATTTACTGTTATTTCATCATTATTTTCAATATTAAATCCAAAATATTTTGATGGTATTTCACTTGTTTTATTTACACCATTATCAACATAAGTCATATTTTTAGAAGAACAACTAACAGTATAATCAGAATTTACACTAAATTGAAGTTGTATTACTTTTCCTTCAAAAACATTTTCATAATTTCCAATTGATGATTTTTCTCTAATTTCTAAATCAGTTTTATCACCAATTTTTTGATTTTGTACCATAAATTCTAATGTATCTGAACCATTATTTTCATAAACTTCTCCAGTAGTTTTATTAGTTACAACAATATCTGTTCCTTTTAATCCTAATCCTGCCATATCTTGTTTTGTTAATTTAATTTTATAAGATAATGGGTTTTGAAGTTTAATATCAAGTGTTGGAATTCCTTCATCATCTGTTATAAATTCTGCACTTAAATATTTTGCAATTTCACTTGGAATTGATTGCATTGTAGCACCTGTTTGTGTGTTTATAAACAATCTTCCAACAATACTCATTTGCTCATTTTCCATTACTCTTGCAATTAAAACAATATGATTTTTTCCTAACATATTAGTAAATGGTTGGTCTGCACTTGTTTCACCTATATCAAATGATACAGTATCACCAATTTTCAAATTACTATAAGTTTTATTTGCACTACCATTATTTTGTTCACCATTAATTGTAATTATAGCTTTTTTTGCAATTGATTTTCCTGTTGTATCTGTTTTCAAGAATTTCATTTTAAACATTACAGGGTTTTGAATATATACATTAAATGTATATTTTCCTGTTGTTCCATTTTTATCAACACCAAAAGTTATGAAATTTTTTGCATCATCATTTTCTAATACATTTCCATCTTTATCATATAAATTATAATTATACTCTGGAGTTAACACTCCTGTTGTTTCATCTTTATTTAATCTAACATTTAATCTTATTTCTTTATCATCACTTAAAATATTTACATGTGGTGTTGTTGTAGATTTTTCTTTAATTACATATGTATAAGTTTTATTTGGTAAAACATGTATATCATTTTGTGTGATATTTGCTAATTTTACATTATTTATAATATTATTTTTAATTAATGTTTTTTCATTTGTTTCATTATTTAATTCATATAATTCAATTTCTGCTCCATTATATTCAACACCATTTGTTACTTGTTTTTGAATATCTAAACTAATATCTGTTTCATTTGCAATTTTAACATTTACAGTTGGTATTTTAGTTTTTGATTCTTCAACTGGAATTAATTCCAAACTAATATCTTTATAAATATCATCTGATTCATCAATTAATTCTCTTCCACTATCTGTAATATTATAAATTGAAATTGAACCAATTGCTATTCCTGTTGGTGTTTTAAATATTCTAAAATGAATTTCTTTATTTTTAAGTATATTTGTATAACCATCAGGAGAATTTATTTCTCTAATAATAAAATCACTGTAATCTTTAGTATCTGTTGTTGTATATTGAATATTATCAGAATATTTAACAATATCATTTTTACCTGCATTAGTAATTTCATTTGTTACAACAGATTTGTTAAGTTCTGTTAATTCTAATTGAGCATTTGGAAGTGGATTTCCATTTTCATCAACTTTAGAAACATTAATTAAAACTTCCATTGGGTTTTTAATTGAAATTGTTACTATTTGTTGTGAAGTTAATCCAACACTAACTGAAACATATTTATAAAATTTGCCAAATCCATTATGACGTACACCATTTTCATCAATATAACCTTTTCCAACAATTTGAACCTCACCATCAATATTTGAACGAACATCAACAAATATTTTATTATTACCTAAAACATTAATATATGGTGCATCTGTTTTTAATTCTGAAACAATAAATGTTTTAATTTCACCTGTTGAAACATTTTGTTCTTTAATTTCAATTTCAGAATTATAAGAACCATCTTCATTAATATTTTTTATTCCATTCATTTCAAGCATTGCAGAATTTATAGGTCCTGATTGCATATTATTTTTTACAACTCTAGTTATAATAGTTACAGGGTTTTTAATTTGAACATCTATAACACTATTTCCATTTTCATTTATTATATTAACACTTATAAATTTATAAATCTCATTATCATCACCATAGATTACTTCATTTCCATCTATAATATCATGAACTTTATAATCATAAGTTAATTTTCCATCAACCATTTTAGTATTAATATATAATGCTTTATTACCTAATAAAATATTAGAATATGGATTATCAACTGCAATTTCATCAATTATCCAAGTTTGTGTTTCATCTTTTTCAATTTCAATAAATCCAGATTCATTAACATCTTGACGAGCAAGTCTTACTTCCTCTGTTTTTTCTCCTCTTCTTTGTATATCTGCAGTCAAAATAGCTTTATCTAAAGGATTTCCTAATGTATCAGTTTTTCTTAAACGTAATTTATATTTCCAAGGATTTATAATTTCTAATGTAACAGTTTGTACACCTTCATCATCTTCTGTAATATAAAGTCTTACATAATTTGGAACCTCTTCTCTAGAAAGTTCTTGATCAATTGGTCCAATAATACTATAACTTGTATATTTAAGTAATTCAGAATCTGTTGGATCATTTGGATTTACAGGAAGTACTCTTCCATTATCATCTAAAGCAACAGTTACATTAATTGCATATTCACCTAAAATATTATAATAACCATTTTTGGCTTCTTGTTCAGATACAGCAAATTTATAAGTTTTCTTTCTTGATAATTCTTGTTCACCTGTATTACATGTATATGTATATTCACCATCATCAAAATATGTTGTACCATCATAAATTCTGTCACCATTTGCAACAAAAGTTAATTTTGTACCTTGTTTTGTACCATTTTCATCAACAGAAGTTTTAATTAAATTTCCATCCATATCAACCTTACGTAATTTAAATTTAAAATCACTAGATCTATTTGGAATTACAATTGTAATTAAACCATCATCATCAACACTTGAAGTTACAGTTTCTTCTGTTCCAGAAACATTTACACTAACATCTTGTGATTGAATATTTCTTAAATTAGCATATGCATCACCAACATTTACAGTAACTGTAATAGTTAGATTTTCAGGTAATAAATATCCTTTAGGAGCTTTAGTTTCTTTAATTGTAAATGTATGTGTTCCTTGTTCAACTAATAATCCTTCAAGATTTATGAAACCATAATTATCAGTTCCAAAGTTTTGGATTCCTTCTTTAATAGAATTTGAATCAAGAGTTGTTTCACCATTATTATCTTTCATTTTAATTTCAAATTCAGCACCTTTTAATGCTTCTTTTGTTTTATCATCAATTTTCCATAATCTTAATTTATAATATTGAGGTTCTTCTATTTTAGAGTTAACCATAAATAAATATGCTTTTCTATCTTTAATTCCAAAAAATACTTTAGATGCAATAGTTTGTAATTCTTCAGTTGTTTTTGTTCCTGTTTCATCAATAATCTCAAAATAACTATATATATTTTTTCTATTTTGATTTACATCAACTAATTTAGCATTTGAATCTGTACGAATATGAACAACAAGTTTTGCACCTTCAAAATCATTTACATATCCATCAACTGTTTGTAATTCTTTAAATTCATATATATATTCTTGGTTAGCTTTTACATCATTTTTGTAAAAAGTTCTACCACGATTTCCTAATGTTGTAATTTCTTGATTTACGCCTTTTTCATCTGTTACAGAAACTTTGGCACCTGCTAATAATGGTAAACTATTAGTATATCCTTTATCTGTTTCTTCAGCTATTAAATCATTACTATAATTTAATATTTCTGTTGTTCTTTCATATCCTTCTTTAAATAAATATAATGTATATGTTGAAGGATTTTCCCAGTGTAATTCAATTGTATTATCATCATTAACATTTAATCTAAGTTCACTTCCATTTACATTTTCATCATAATCTTTCCATTCTTCTATAACTGTGTTTTCCATAATTTGTGTTATTTTTGCTGAAATATTTCCACTTAAATCAACACTTACAACAACTTTTACTTTTTTATAATTACAAGTATAATTTTCTGGTGCTTGTGTTTCTTCAATTTCATATTCAACACTTGAACCTACAGTAATATTTTTAACATCATCAATTAATACAGATTCTAAACTATTTGTTTCAAATGTTTTTAATTCTTCATCATTTTTTGTAACTTTAAATTGTGCGCCTTTTAATGGAACATCACTATCAAGTTCAGTTTTTAATAATGAAAATTTATAATCTTTAACAGCTTTTTCATTTTCAATTTTCAATGTAATAGTATTAGAATCTTCTATACTTAAATTAATTTCTTCATTTTTTACTTTTTCAAGAAGATCACCATAATAATCTTTATCATAATCTTCTGTTTGTGGAATTACTTCAATAAATGAATTTTTTAAATCAAGTTTTCCATCAACTCCAATATCAACACTTACTCTTAAATCAAATCCTTTTAATAGATTTTTATAACCTTCTGGTGCTTCATTTTCTGTTACCATAAATTGATATGTTTCATTTGTTTTTACACCATTATATTGTTTTACAAAATATCCATCAGTTAATTCTTGATTATCAAGTAATAATTCATCATTTGGACCTTTTACAGTAAATTTAGAGCCATTTAAAATTTCATCATTTTCATCTACTTTTTTAACCTTAAAATTAAATCCTGTTGTATTTTCATTTGGAATTGTTACAACAATTCCTGTACCTGAATTATCAACCATTACACTTAATTTTTCTCTAACTAATCTTTCCATTTCAAAAGCTTCATTTGTTTGTGAATTTCTATAAACAGCTGGTGTTACTTTTTTAATTATTTTAGTTTTTCCATCTGATGAAACATCTGATTCAATAGTTAATTGAATTGAAATATCATTTAATAAACGATATCCACTAACTGTTTTAGTTTCATTAATAGTAATAATATGTACATCTCTATTAATTTCATCCTTTTCTTCAACAACATTTGTTGTATATGGATTATCACCAAAAATATAACCAACACCATTTTCTTGTGTTATTGCAGTAACTTCTTTTGTTTGTTGATAAGCTCCACCTGTTTCTAATTGTTCACGTTTAATAACATTAAATTCAACACCTTGTAATGTTTTATTTTCATCTTGACTATCAATTTTTCTAATCTTTAAATCATATTCTCCAGTAATTTCAGGGTTATCTACATATAAATTAATTTTTTGTGTTAATTCATCAAATACAATTTTTGCTGATGTAATTTTACCATTTTTTACTGTTGGAATATTTTCTAAAACAGCCTCAGAACCTTCTCCAGATTTTAATGTTACTGATTTATCTCCACAAGAAAGAGTAATACTTGAAACTACATATTTATTATCTTTTTTAGTTTTTGCAATAGAAATTTTAAGTGGTTCAGATAATTCAAGATATTTATTTTTATTATTTGGAAGTTCTCTAAAATCATATTCATCTGGATTAGTAATATCATCTATTTTCTTGTTTTCCTCAATAACAATTTTACCATCACCATCTGTAGTTTTACCAACAGGATTTCCTGTATATGTAAATGTAAATCCTCCTCTAGTGTTTTGGAAATTATTTGTAGTTTTTATTAAATCAAGACTATAATTTCCTGTTACTTTTTTATTAGGAATTATTAAATTAATTACACCATTTTCAAGTTTTGCAGTAATATCAACACTTTCACCATTTTCAAGTTTAACATTTTTAAGAACTACATTTGAACTACCTTCTGTAGGTGTTTGGCCATTTTGATATAAACTTAATCCTGATACAGTATATTTACCATTAGTAATTGTTTTCTTAACTTCTAATATAATAGGATCTTTAATTTTTATATATCCTTCATCAATATCATTACCTGTACTTGATTTATAAATATTTGTTTCTGTAATTATATATTTATCAGGTGTTTGATATGTATCACCTTTAATATTAACACTTTTTAGAATTTTTACTCCATCACCATCAGTTCTTACAGTTCCTAAATCTTCTTCTGTATTATTAATAATTGCATTTGCTGTAAATTCAGCATATTTAATATTTTCATTACTATTATCTGAATTAACTTTTTTAATTTTTACAGAATAATCACCATCTATTTTTTCATTTGGAATTGTAAGTGTAATAACTTGAGTATTTTCATCTAATTCACCTGTAACAGTTACTGTATTTCCATTTTCTAATGCAACATCTGCAAGCTCAGCTCTTACAGTACCTTCACCATGAATATTTTTAGTAATACTTTTACCATCAAGTGTAATTTTTGTTACAACATATTTTGTTTTATCAGAATTTAATCCTTTAGATATAGTTAATGTTAAAGAAGATTTTAATTTAATATAATTATTAGAATCAACTTTAATTTCATTAATTACATATTTGTCTTCACTTAAATTACTAGCACTAATTTGTTTTTCATCAATTTTAATTAAACCTTGTTCATTAGTACTACCATTTAATTTAGTTCCATTTACAGTAAATTCAACATTTTTAACTCCACCATTTTTGTCAACTTTTTTAATGTATAAGTCAAATTTACCTGTGATGTCATTATTAGGAATTTCTAAAACAATTTCATTTGTTGTTAAATCAGCAGTTATTTTTACATTAACTTTTTTACCATCTATAGTATTTGCTTGTTTTTCAACAGTAATTTTGTTTCCATTATCTGATTTTGTAACTTTTTCATTTGAATCACCAAATGATATATTTTTTAGAATATATTTAGTTTTATCACTATTTTCAGCTGTTGTAACTTTTACTGTAAGTTCTTCAGATAAACAAATATATTGTGCATTTTTTAATTGAATTTCTTTAATTACATAATTATCTACACTTTCAGTTTGACCTTTTTGAATTTCACTTATTGTTTGAGCACCCAAATCAATTTCACCTTTTGTTGATTCATCAGAAGATGTTTTTTCTTCTGTTTTTATTATAGAACCATTTTTTGTTACACTAAATGGAATTCCTGGAATTTTAGTACCATCTTGTTTTACTTTAACAATTTTAAAATTATATTTTCCATCAAGTTTTTTATTTTTAATAGTTACAATAACATCAGTACCATTTTGATTTGTAGTTACATTAATATTATTATTTACATATTTCATTCTTTCATAAGTTTCATCATCAAAAATAGTTCTACTTACAGTTGCTGTAGCATTTTTAACTATTTTAGATTTACCATCAGAAGATAAACCAGTTTCAATTTTTACACTAATTTTAATTCCTTTTAATAATTCATATCCATCAGAAGTTTCTTTTTCTGTAATATCAATATATCTAATATTTTTTTCAATATTTTCATTAGTTTCAACAACATTTACAGTAAATGGATTATCACCATAAATATAACCATATCCATTTGCTTCTGTTACAACTTCTTTTTCATCACCAATTTGTTGATATTCATTTCCACCTGTTATTAATTCACGTTTTATTATTCCAAATTTAACACCTGCTAATGTTTTATTTTCATCATCACTATCAACTTTTTTAATTTTTAAACTAAATGAACCTTCAACTTTTGGATTATCAACAAATAATTTAATTTTTTGTGTTGATTCATCAAAAGTAATTTTAGCAGAACCTGTTTTACCTGATTTTACAGTTTCTAAGCCATTTAATTGAGCAGTATTTTTATTTGTTCCAGGTATAATCCAATCTGGATTAATTCCTGTTGAAGAAAGTGTAATTTTACTTACAATAAATTTATTATCTTTTTTTGTTTTTTCAACTTTTACAGTTAAAGGATTTACTAATTCAAGATATTCATTAGTTTTAATTTCAACTTCTTTAATTTCATAATTATCAACAATATCAACATTATCTTTAGTAATTGTTGTTAATGCAATATTTGAAATTAATCCATCTTTATTAGTTGTTTTTTCTCCATTACTTCCTGTATAAGTAAATTTCATATTTTCCAAAGTTGTAGTAAAATCATCAGTTGTTTTTACTAAATCCATACTATAACTTCCACCAAGTTCTTTATTAGGAATTGTAAGAGTAATTAAATTTTTACTATCTATACTTGCCCTAACTGTAACCTTATCACCATTTTCTAATTCAACATTTGATAAAGAAACACTTGATGTACCTGTTTTTGCTGGGATTCCATCTTGTGATAAAGTTAATTGTTTAACATCAAAATCAGCAGTATTTGCAACTTTATCAATAGTTAATAATATAGGATTTTTTAATTTAGAATAACCTGTTTCTTCATTATTTGAATTATTTTTATAAATAATTACTTCAGTAATTTTAAATCTGTCAGGTTTATCTAAACTATCTGGTTCAATTGCAATATCACTTTCAACTACAGCTGTTCCATTTGTTCCATCAGTTTTACCAGTTGTTTTTACAGGATTTGTATTACCTTTAGTAAATGATTCTATTTTAAACACAGCACCTGATATAATTGAATTATTTTTACTTGAATTTACTTTTTTAATTTGTAAAGAATAACTTCCCTTTCTTTCAGTATTAGGAATTGTAAGACTGATTTTTTGATATTTATTATTTGTTTCAGAATCAATTTCTTCTGTCATTTTAACAACAATATCCACAATATTACCATCATCTAAAACAATACCATTTACAGTAATTTCAGGGTTATTTTGATTACCCACACTAGATTTTACCTCAGATGCACCTTGTCCAGAAACAGTAAATTGTTTAACAACAAATTTTGTTCCAGGAGCATCTTGTGTACCTGCTGTTCCAGTAGTATTTATTCCTTTTACAACTTTTAATGTTAAAGGATTTTTAACTTTAATAATTCTATGATTTGTTGTTTCAATTTCACTTATTACAAATTCATCAGTTACACCAACATTTTCTTTTGTAATTGATTCATTTGCAATTATAGTTTTTCCACCATTTGCTGTTGTATATAAAGTAGAATTTCCTTTGTTTTTACTAACATTAAAACTAATTCCATCTTCTAAATTATCATTAACTTTTTTTGCTAATTCAACCTGATATTCACCATAAACCTCAGTATTTTCAACTAAAATCTTAACAGTTGTAACATCATTTTGATTTTTTACAACTTGAATTTCAATATCAACTGTTTTTCCATTTTCTAGTTTAACTGTTTTTTTAGTAGCTCCACCTTCAAAATAAGCATTTGAAACCATACATTTTGTTTTAGTTGAATTTTCACCATTTTCAACAAAAATATCTATATTTTCTGCAATACCTATATAATTATCATTTTTATTAACAGTTTCAACAAGTGTATATTTATCAGTTTTACCAATATCATTTTTTGTTAATTCATAACCAGAAGTTATAATACCTGAATTTGATGTAGTTCCAAGTTTTGTTTGTTTAGAAGAATCTCCATTTTTATAAACAGCAAATGATATATTTGGAACAGGATATTCTTTACCATCTTTTTTATAATATTTATAAACTTGTAAATTAAATCCACCTTTTAATTCATTATTTGGAATATTAACTAAAATACTATTTGTTTCTGATAAATCAATTATAACATTTACAGTTGAGCCATTTTCAAGTTCAACATTATTTAATGTTCCATATTTTCCTTTTTCAATTTTTATAGGTGTTCCATTATTTACATAAGCATCAACATAAGAAACAATGAAATTTTCTCCATCATCTTCTTTATGAACATCTATATTAATTGGATATTTTAGTTTAGAATATCCAGATTTTGATTTAGTTTCTGTAATTGTATATTTATCAATACTATTTAAATTTTCAGCACCAATTTTTTTACCAGAAACTAATACTGCAATTCCACTATCTCCATTACTTCCAGTTAAAACTTGTTGAGATTCATTTCCTAAAGAAAATCCAACATCATCTAATGTTTCATTTTTAGAATCTACTTTTTTTACTAAAAGTTCATATTCACCATTTCTTAAAATATTTGGAACTTTAACAGTAACAATATTTCCTTCTAATGAAACTGTAATATTAACCTTTTGGTCAAAATCCTTTAATTCTGCTTCTTGTGTGATTTTTGTTGTTGAGTAATTTGTTCCATCTAATGAAATTTCTTTAACAATATAATTTTGTTTTAAATCATCTAAATCTTTTTTTACATATATTGTAATTGCATTTTTTAATTGATAATATCTAGTATTTGAATCTTCAATTTCTGTAATTTTAAATTCATCTATTTTTTGATAATTATCTTTTGTAATCTCATATTCACCAAAAGAAATTAAACCATCTTTATTTGTTTTTTTAGTTCCAGATTGAGTATTAATTCCAAACTCAATTCCTTCAATTCCTTCTTCTGTTTCATCAGATTGTGTATTTGCTTTAACTTTAAATAATTGTAAATAATATTGTGATTTTGAAACATTATTTGGAACTGTAATAATAAATCTTTTTTCTGTTTCATTATATTTAGCTGTAATTGTCACTGGATGTCCATCAACATCACTTACTATTACATTAATTGGTTCTGTAATTGATGTATATGAAGCTTTTGTTCCTAAAACTCCAAATGAATATTTTGTAATATCAGAACCAAATATTTCTCCTTCACTTTTTTTCTTAATACGTAATTCAAATTCTGTGTCAATTTTAGAATATGTTGAACCTGCTGGTAATTCAAGTTCTTTTATATACCACACATCTTCTTCATTTGTTTTTCTTGTATAACTAATTTCTTTAGTTATTACATCTGTTGAACCATCTGTTTTTGTAGTTTTTGTTGCTTTTTGTTTTTCAGTATTACTTGCTTCACTATAACTTTTATTTCCTATATAAAACTTGATATTTTCCAATTTTTTCTCATTATTTTCACTTGAAATTTTTTGAACACTTACATCATAAGTTTTTATTACACGAAGTTTATCAAAATCATCATCATCACCTTTATAACCATTTACACCAGTATCTTGAGCTATAAAAGCTGAGTGATATAAACCATCTAAATAATCACTACTATTATTTTGATCACCTGTAACACTTATATAATCAATCCAATCAGCTGTTGATTTATCTGTTGTGATATTATTTTCATCACCATTTGGATTTTTCCAGTTATTTGGTGTTGAATCTATATCTTTTAATTCTGGAATTTCAGATGTATATGCTGAAATTTCAGCAATATTTGTTAATATACGTGGTGCATTATCTAAAACTTTACAAGTTACTATAATTTCATCATTTGATAATACACTTTCTTGACTATCAGTTTTTGGAACATATGCTGGAATATATTGTACTTGTTTATTTGAAAAATTATCTAATTTAATTTTTAAAATACCATTTGTTTCATCATATGTATATCCACCAGATTTTCCATTATTTTGTGATAATACACCAAAATCTACTTTATTATTAATATATTGTACACTAGTTACTTTTAAACCAACAGGAATATAATCTGTAATTTCAGTTGCTCTAGCATTAACTGAACCTTCATTAAATATTTGTATTGAATATGTAACTTCATCACCAATATGAACAAGTACAGGAGTTTTGTTCATACTATATACAGCATTTGTATCAGAACCATTTGATAATTTATTATCATTAATATCAATATTTTCATTACCAAATTTTGGTACATGATCTAATATTGTACTTTTTGACATCATTCTTGGTGCTTGAATATCTTCACTTCCATTAACTTTAGTAACAGTTTTCTTTAATGCTAAATCAACAATAGGTTTATTTTTTACAGTAACAGTAACACTTCCACTTGTTGAATCCCAATTAACTTCAACTTCATCAATTTTAAATGGTCCTTTACCATTATCTGTTCTTTTAATTTCAGTACTTCCTAAAAATACACTTTCAACCTGACCTAAACAATATTGATTTCCATCAGATGTTGTAGCTCCTGTAACAGTAATTATAATAGGTTGTAAAAGTTTTTCATATCCTGATGGAGCTTTATCTTCTGTTATTACAAACACATCTTTTTGATTTTCTTTTGAAATTTCAATATTTGAATTTCTTGTATAAGCATAATCATTTTTAGTTATAGTAAATTCTGCACCACCTAAAGGGTTTGTAGAATCTCCAAGTTTTTGATTAGTTATTCCATCATATTTATTAATATCTAATTTATAATTACCTTTTTTTATTTTTGTATCATATACTTTTACAGCAACAATTCCATTATTTTGATCCCAATCAACTCTAACTTCACTATTTGAATATGCCCCATCAGAGCCTTTACCAACACTTTTCCCACCTATTTTAACATCAGCCACTGTACCTAAAACATATTTACCATTTAATTCAGCACCAGTAACTGTAACAGATATTTTTCCTGAAATTGTCTTATAACCTTCAGGAGCAGCTACTTCTTCAATTATAAATGTATCTTTTTGATTATTACTTTTAATTGAAACATTATCACCACTATTATATTCAGGTCCATTTTCACCTTTTGTTATTTTGAAATTAGCTCCACTCATAGGTTGTTTTGTTTCACTATCAAATTTTTGAACATAAAGATTATAATTTCCTTGAATAATTTTTTTATCTTTAACATTTACACTAATAACACCATTATTTTGATCCCATAAAACTGTAACATCACCATTAGAAAAACCTTCACTAGTTTGTGATAATGTTTGATTTCCAACCTGTACACTTGTTACTGTGTCAAGTTTATAAGTATTATTAATTACAGTACTTCTAGCTTTAACTGTTATTGGTTGTGAAAATAATCTATATCCTGTTGGAGCTGCAGTTTCTAATATAACAAATGTATCTTCTTGACCAATTTTACTAATTCCAACTTCAGAATTTTGTGTATATGATACACCATTTTTAGTTATCTGAAATTGTGCTCCACCTAATCCATTACCATTTTCATCTTTTTTATTTACATTTAATTTATAAGAACCTTTATTAACAATATCATTAGATATTTGAAAAGCCCATATAGTACCTATTTTTTTAGTTCTTTTAACTGGAACACCATTTACAATTTCTGTATATTCTTCAAATTCAGTTCCATTTTGTACACTAACTTCATAATCTCCATTATTAATATATACTTTATTTCCACCAGCTGCTTCAATTCTCCAATATGTACATGTATTATTTACACTTTTAACTGTATCTGATGTTAATAAACTTCTGTCAATACCCATACCAGCTAAAATATTTATTACATCATTTGCATTTGTTGTACCTAAATCACCTAAAGTAATCCATGCATGTGAACTATAATTATCATGACTACCATTTGCATTTGTTGCATCCATTATAACAATTGTACCAGCAGGTAATTTTTTATTTCCTCCATACATATAATATTTAGTAGTCAAACTTTCATTAGCTTTTAAAACATTAATAGTATTTCCAAACATTTGATAACTAGTTATTGAAGGTATATTTTGTGTTCCATATTTTTCACTAACATATTGTGCATTTTTACCGTCCCAATATGTTAACCAATGTAATGTATCTACAGGAACAGGGTTATTCAAAGAAAAGTTTGTTGTAATATTTGATATGTAATTCCCCATATTACTTGTTCTAGTTCCAAAATCAATATTTCTTTCTTTAGCAATCTCACTCAAAGTCCAATAAACCAAGCCTGTACAATCAATACCATCATTTCTAACTTCTGAATCAGTTTTTAAATTATTAGACTGCACAATATTAGTATATTGATATGTATTTACCCCTTTTTTTCCGTATACATATGGTGTTCCAAGTAGCTTAGACGCTGTTTTTATAATATCAACACTATTTAACTGAAAATCTCCATTTGCAGTTGGTGTAGAAACAACATAATTTTCAATTTGCTCATTATTTTGTGTTTGATTTACATTTTCAACTCTATTTCTTGAAAAAAAGAAACTAAAAGTAGTAAGTATAGCAAATACAGCAATAATTAAAACCCCAATTATTCCTTTCATATGTTTTGTCATTTTCATAAAATTCCCTCCGTTTTTTTGTTATCTTAAATAAACTTTACAATATATATTTTTTATATTCAAGATATAAAAAAACACTGTTTTTTAGTTATTATTACGGAAATATATTAATTTTGTTTTATTACATTTATATATCTTTTTTGTATTATTTTTGTAATATTTTAGGGAATTTTTGCGGAATAAGTTATTTCCGTAGCATCAAAGAAAATAAAAATTACCATATTCAAAATATTTTAAATACTTCAATATTACACTTTTTAAAGATAGTTCATTATTATACAAAAAAAGGAAGCATATTATGCTTCCTTTTTTTCAGATTTTAAACCATTTTTAATGTTTTTTGCACAGCAGATACCACTGATTTCACTGCCTTAAGAGGTGTTATTTCAGTTGTAGTTGTTGTACTAAATGTTGATGTATTTGAAGTTTTGTCTTCTGATTTTGCAGTATTTGGAACTACAAAATCATCATTTTTTTCGTCCATTATACAATTTTCATCGTATAATAAAATATCCGACTTTTTCAGATATTTTTCAAGTTTTTTACAACCACCAGCCAATTTATACACTGGATTTTCATCATCATCAAGAGGTACTAAATACCAGCTAGCAAATGATTTTGCACCAGATTCTTTTGTAAATGGGAAGTGATAGCGGTGTGCAGAAGATGAAGCTATAGAATACACGCAGTTATGTTGACTTTTCATACTTAATGCTACAAGGTCAAACTCTCCATACTGTAATTTTCCATATGGTAACTCTGCTAAACTCATAAGCAGCTTATAGTATTTAGGTGGTAGGATTTGATAGAAAACATCTTCTGTTCCCTTTTCTTCAGTATCACCTACAATATCTACAGCCTGGTTAGCATATCCATATGCATATTCAATTGGAGTATCTGATTTTACAAATGTATACGAATATATTTGGTTGTCTGAAGCAAAGTCAATGAACTTATCTTCAAGTTCCTCAGGAATTTCATCTCCTTCAGGTACAAAATCTACAAAGTTACCATTAATATTAATTGTAACCTTGTCATACTGAGCAATTTGTTCTACAATCTGCTCAGTAGTTACTTTTGCCGTCCTTATATAAGATGGAACAAACGCAGTTCTTAGCTGGTTTGCAAATACAACATCTGCAACATTCAGTTTGCCATCAGGAAATGTGTCAAATGTTGTGATATCATCAACATCATCTAGATGAACACATGCCCTTGTTATGGTATTTGCCAAATCTGCAGTCAGGTTTTCATCAGCAGACCACTTATACTCATAACCTTTATATGACCATGAGTCAGCAGAACCATTTTCAAAGTCCTGAATTTGAGCATAATCCAGTGATTTAACCTGATCAAGCTTATCTGTCTTGTATATTTCTATACTTTTGACAGTAATAGTATTGTTCAGGAAATTCTTATCAAGAACTATATCTCCATCTGCGTCAAGAATCTGGAAATAATATCCCTGATTACCAATCCGAAATGAGTTAACCTCATTAAACTCTTCTTGGGTTGTAGAATCTTCTGCCATGGTAACTGCAGGTACTGCATATCCTGCAAGCAATATAGCCATGGAAGATGCTGTTACAATTGCAAAAAACCTTTTTGTCGTTTTCATAAAGAAAACCCTCCTTTTTAATAATGGTTTATTTCAATGTGCTGTGGAACTTTTCCACTTATTTACAATTTTACCAAATTTTTCCAAATATGTCAAGTTTTATGTCAAACTCTTGAACCATTTCTTAAAGCAAAAAAATTGCCATATTTCCAAATGTTTCAATTATTTAACTAACTCCACACCCTCAGGAAAATTATCAATTTGGAAATTTTCTTTCCACATATCATTAGTAGTTTGTGAATACTCTAACATAACCCTAACATCAGTTCTTATCTTATATGAATATGCTGCAGCAGGAATTTCTGTAACTTGCCAATTAATATTCATTACCTCTGTATTTTCATCATATTTCAAAATTTTATTATAATACCAATAATCACCTTGTTGTATCCAACAATTATTATTTGAATCAACATTTATCTTAATCTGACTTTGAGAAACAGGCAAAGTCACCCATTCTCCACCTTTTTCACTATCTTCACTAGGAACAAAATATTCAACAATAGGAATACATCTAATACGAACATAAGCATCTAACTCTTTTAAAGAATGTCCATAAACAGATTTTGAATTTCTTGTAATACCAGACTCAGTATATGTTTCAGTAATTTTTGTTCCATCAGGATTTTCACCAATCTCAACAGTATCCCCTAATTCTGGCCAATTCTCAACAAGTTCAACTTCAATTTCACCAATATGAGTTTCTGTCTCATCTTGTTTAGCATTTGAAAATAATGCATACCCAATTGGAATCAAAATTGCAAAAATCATTAATAATACTAAAGTACTAAGCAATTTCTTATTATTTTTTATTTCTATTTTTTTCATTTGATTTCTTCCTTTCTTTTATTAAATCCAAATTTCTCATTAACTGACCTCTTTTTCACTTAACAAACATAATTAATCTAGTCAAATCAGTATAATTAACCTAATAAACTTAATAAATCTGATCAATTTAGTCAACCAAACCACCACAAATATTTTAATTATATTTCGATAATCTTTAATTAATTTCAATAGTATCTACAACAGTCCAATTTCCACTACCACTTTCTGTATATTGCATAGCTTCAGTTGTAACTTTTACAGAAACATTTTTTCCCTGAAATAAATAGTTCATTTTAGGACTAATCAAAAGTCTAAAAGAAATTTCATCTTCAGTTTTACTATTATCATCTGTATTAATATTTTCATCAATAACACTACTATCACTAACATCATTATTAGCTAAATTATAATTAACTTCTTTACTAACATCTTTTCCATCTGAACCATTTAAAGTATCACCAACAAAAACATATTTAATCCCATATCTTTTTGAACCATCTGCAACAGTTTTAGAAATAGGTTCAGTATTTAATCCATAATCAGATGTACCACCATTTTTAATTTTATTAAAATCTGCAATTACTGCTTGTCTGCTTATATTTGCAGGATATAAAAACATTAATTCACTAGAATCAATATCAGTAGCCTCTTGCCAATAAATTTCTAAAACATGTCTTGTTAAAACACCTGAAGTACCTAAATTCTTAGTAGTCCAAGATATAGTATCTAAATCAGCAGGTTCAATTACATCTTCTAAATCTCCATTTTCTTTTTTTAGTGTAAGATTTAAATCATCAATTTTAACAGAACCTATTTTTAATTTATTAGTTAATTCTATTCTATCACTAAATAAAGCATAAACCACACCCATTATTATAAATGAAATAATTACAATAGCTGAGATTATACTAATTTTCTTTTTATTACTCATTAAATTATCTCCCCTTTTCATTTGTATTTATATAAATAAATTATAATATAGTTAATTTTTTTATGCAATAGTTTTTATAATATTTTCAGTTACACTAGTATTTATTACCAAAATATGGTAAAATAGAACTATAGCTTAATTAAAAAATGAAAGGAAAGTGACATATATGAAGGAAAGAAAAACATGGACAAAATGGTTTTATTGGTTCACATTTGGAATAACAATCATAGGATTTTACAAGCTTTTAGACAATTTCAAAGATATACAAATATGGATATCAAATTTCTTAGGTGTAATTATGCCATTTATTTTAGGAATAATTATAGCATATATACTATATATTCCATCACGAAATGTTGAAAATTTCATATTAAAACTAAAAAAGCCAAAATTTCTTCACAAAAGAGCACGTACATTATCAGTAATTACAGTATATTTAATATCTTTACTAATTTTAATTTTAGTAATAAATTACCTAATCCCAGTAATTTCTGAAAGTGTAACTGATTTTATAAATCATTTTCAAGATTATTATACAATTATAACAACTAAACTAAATGAACTACCAGATGATTCATTTTTGAAAAGTGATACAGTTATGAATTTGGTAAATCAAATAGGAAATATTGATTTTTCAGAATATGTAAATATTCAAAAATTAACAGAATATGCTCAAGGTGCATTAAGCATAGCTTCTGGAATTTTTAATTTCTTTGTTTCTATCATAGTTTCAGTGTATTTATTACTTGAAAGAAGAGAAATATTAAAATTCTTACGTAAGTTTGCATATTCAGTATTTGAAGAAAAAACTGCTAACAAAATTGCTAAATATTTTAATAATACAAATGAAATTTTCTTAAAATTTCTTGCAAGTCAGTTATTAGATGCAATTGTAGTTGGAATTTTAACATCAATTGCAATGAAGATATTGGGTGTTAAATATGCTGTTTTACTTGGATTTATGATTGGATTATTTAATATGATTCCATATTTCGGAGCAATAATTGCTGTAATTATTGCCACACTTATTACATTTATCACAGGTGGAATTTCACAAGCTATATGGATGGTTGTAATTGTTACAATTTTACAACAAATTGATGCAAATATTATTAATCCAAAAATTGTGGGTGAATCTTTAAAAATTAGTCCTTTACTTGTAATTTTCGCAGTTACAATTGGTGGTGCATATTTTGGAATATTGGGAATGTTTTTAGCTGTACCTGTTGCTGCTGTTTTGAAGGTGTTAATTGAGGATTATATGGAAGTTGCTAAAAAGTAATTTGTGAGATTGTAAAAAACAATTTTAAGTTGGTAGGAAACAATTTGTGAGATTGTAAAAAAATATTTGAAGTTGGTAAGAAACAATTTGTAGGATTGTAGAAAGATAATTTAAAATTGTTAAGAAATAATTTGTAGGTTTGTAGAAAGATAATTTAAAATTGTTAAGAAATAATTTGTAGGTTTGTAAAAAATAATTTGAAGTTGTTAAGAAATAATTTGTAGGTTTGTAAAAAATAATTTGAAGTTGGTAGGAAAAATTTATGAAATCGAAAAATAGTTTCCTGTAATACAAAAAAGAAATTCAAGACTTAAATCTTGAATTTCTTTTTTATTGTCTTAATTATTTTTTAAATTATTTCTAATCTAACTTTCATTTTTTCAAATTTAATTTATAATTTGCCTTTTAACTTTTTTACTGTAAATCAGCTTAAAACAAATTTTACAAATCCACAAAGTCAAGCAATTTCAAAATCAAATTCCACTATTCCAAAATTAAATTATGGAATATAAACATAACATTCTAATGTTTTTCTACCAAAAGCAATACACTCATTATAAGTTGCCATATAAACATCTAACTTATTATTAGCAATAGCTCCACCTCTATCTTGAACCACAAACCATCCACCATTTGGCTTATTAGCAAAATATGGAATATAAATAATAGTTCCTAAAGGATATCCTTTACCAGCTGCAACTGTACACCATGCAGATGCATATGCACCAGATGCTGTAACACCATATCCAGGTGTTCCTGGAGCTTTATCACAAGTTGATGCTGTATATGCTGATGTGTTTAAATTAACAACTGTTGGAGTCATTCCTTCAGCTCTTGCAGCTAAAGCATTTCCACTTGCAGCTGCATTAGATGCATTTTGTGCTGCTGCTTCAGAAGCAACTCTATTAACTGTAGCTCTTGATACAACTTGATTATCTCTGATTTCTACTGTTTTATTAACAACCTGTTTTGTTATTTCAGTAGATATTTCTGTTCTAGATATTTCTTGATCATTTTGGTATTTAACTTTATAAGTAGTTTTCTTAATTCCATCTACACCATTACGTGTAACAACTTCTTTTTTATCACCATTTCCTGTTGAAACATCTTTAGTTTCTGTTTCAAATGGGATTGTAGTTTCTTCAACAACTAGTTTTTCAACTACATTATCATAATTCTTAGCCAATAAATCTTCAGCCTTTACATCACTTGAAGTTACTACTGTTTCAGTAACTTTAACAGCTAAATCTTTATCAGTTGTAATTCTGATTGTCTTATTGTCTGATATATTACTTTCTAATCCTGGAATTACCTGTTCTTCTGGTAATAAGATAATATGATTATCATCTAATATATCTGAAACTTTCTCTTTTGTTGTTAAAACTTCCATTTCATATCCATCTGAAAGGATAATTTTAACATTATTTACTTTTGAATTTACGGCCATAACACTTATTCCCATAAAAAGTAAAAGTGCTATACTTACGGATATAACCTTTTTCAAGGATATCGAAGCCTTATCATCTTTTTTCATAAGATATTTGTCCCTCCTTTAACTAAGACAATGTCAATTATACCATAAATGTAAAATTCTGTCAAATTTACGCAACTTTTGTCATCAATTTCACATTTCCCTAAGTCTTTCAGTTTTGTAATTTTTTGCCAATTTTTGCTTGTCTTTTTTTTCAATTTGTGATTTCCTTTGTGTCTCTTAATGTCTTACCTTATTATATGCATTTCATTAATTAAATATTACATTTTTGTTACATTTTTTCTCGTCTTATCTCAATAAAATTCAGGTAATTCAAACTCTTTAGCGTTTTTGTCAATAAGTTTAAATTTAGTTTCTTACTTGGTTGTTATTATATCATTAAATATTTTTTTATGGAATATGTTTTCGAAAAATTTTTAAAACATTTTTTGGACGTGGCATTTTTAAATTTCAAAAACTTTTCTAGAGTTCTCATAAGTGCACTTTGCCACTGTTTCCACATCACAATCCTTAAATTCAGCAATTTTTTCTGCAACATAACGAACATTACGTGAATCATTTCTAGTTCCTCTAAATGGCTCTGGAGCCAAATATGGACTATCTGTTTCAATAAGCATATAATCAAAAGGAACCATATCAACAACAATCTTAGCATTTTTAGAATTCTTAAAAGTCACAGGACCAGCAAAAGATATATAAAATCCTAATTTTAATGCCTCTTTAATCAATTCTGGATTTAATGGACAACAATGAAACACACCAGGTTTAACAACAGGGCACACATTTTTTAAAATATCAATTGTATCAGAAACAGCATCTCTAGTATGAATTACAATTGGCAACCCTAGCCTATTTGCTAATTTAATTTGTTTTATAAAAACAATTTTTTGTAATTCCTTATTACTCTTATTCCAATGATAATCTAACCCAATTTCTCCAATTGCCACAACCTTTTTGTTTTTTGCCATTTCCTCTATTTTTTCAAGTTGTTTATCCACAATTTGTAAACTTTTTGTGAATAACTCATTTTTTTCATCATCTGATAATCCTTCTAAATTCTCATCATCAACATCTCCAGGAATATCATTTGGAGAAATCCCTGAAATTGTATAAATAAAATCATATTTTTCAGCTATTTCAAGTGCTTTTATAGATGATTCTAAACTATATCCAGCACAAATAAATTTAGTAACACCTGATTCATAAATTAATTTTATAATTTCATCTCTATCCTCATTAAATTTTTCGTCATTATAATGTGCATGACTATCAAATAATTCCATAATTTTTCTTCCCTTCTATATTAATCTTTTAAATATGCAACAGCACTAGCCACAGCCATTTGGTTCACATGAGAAATACTTATATCAATATCAAAATTATTTCCAACCTTTTTTTCAAATTCACCATATAAATTAATAAAAGGTCTTCCATTTTCATCATTTATAACTTCAATATCAGTCCATTGAACCTTAAACTTATTATCTATATATTCAGATAAAGCTTTAAATACAGCCTCCTTTGCTGCAAATCTACCTGCATAAGATTGAAATTTATTTATATTTTTCTTTTCACAATATTCAATCTCTTGAGCAGTAAAAACCCTGTTTTTGAAACTATTTCCAAATTTTTCAATACTTTCTTTAATTCTATTAACCTCTATTATATCTGTTCCTGTTTTTATTTTCATTTTTTACCTCCTGTGCAATTGGGGACGCGTCCCAATTGATCAATGTGTACAATTGGGACGCGTCCCCAATTGCACATTTTCGAACTTTGCGCAAAAAGCACAATTGAGAAAAATTCCCAATTGTGCTTTTTTTCATTATTCAGCTTCATTTACATCAGTATAATAATTAGCATTTTTATCAGCACATACATGCCATCTAGCAATAAAGTCAACATTATCTTCATTTTTCAATATATATTCTGGTTCAATAACAACATTTCCATATTGATCAATTGAGCCCCATTTTCCATCTTTTTTTATAGCTGAAAAACCAGAGGCATTTTGTTCTCTTGCATCATCATATTTTGCTTCAACAACAATCTTTCCATCTTTATCAACAAAACCATATTTTCCATTTTCTTTAATTATAAATAATGTGTTTGATGTATAAACATCTTTGTTTGATTTTTCTTCTAATTTATTATTATAATACTTGATATCATTACCATTTTTAATCATAATAAAATCATTTACTATACTTTCATCACCAGCTGAGAATTTTACAGCTAAATCTTTTGTCATATAATCATAGTTATTGTCACTTGTTTTAGCTTTAATATATTCACCTAATTTTCCCATAGAAATAGCTTCATATTTATACTCAGCAACAACCTCATTATTAGTATTAATAATTCCAAATTTACCATCTTTTTTAGCAGCATATTTGTCATCACATAAATATGCTAAATCATCATATTCAAAAGGAATTTTCAAATCTGTTTTAATATTTAAAACACCATATTTTCCATTTTGTTTAACAATAACATTTTCATTATTCATACCATAAGCATTATCAACTTTACCCTCTAAATATACAGTTCCATCTTCAGCCAAAACTTTCCATGAGTTATTTTCCTTAACTATATATTTGTTATTATCAATAACATTATCTATTGCCTCATATTTGCACTCAAGAGCTACTACTCCATCAGATTTTATGACACCATATTTTGAATCAGAATTTTTAACTATATATCCATTTTTACTATCATTTTCAATAGCCTGAATATCTACATATTCAGTAGGCACAACAACTTTTCCATTTGAATCTGCCATTCCAATTTTATTATCTGATTTAATAATCAAACTATTTTTTACACCTTTTAAAACTGTGATATTATCATATTCACAAGGTAAAATTTCTTTTCCATCTAAATTAATTAAACCAAATTTTCCATTTTTTTGAACTTTCAAAACATTATTTTCATACCATAAATTATTGTTTTCATCATAATTTTGAACTGTAAATACATTTTCATAATCTGTAAAAATCTGTTGATTTTTCTCATTAATTGCCTTTGTTTTAAATGAATTATCTGCAGTATTTACATCATAAGTACATACAAACACACCCTTAGATTTGTTTGGAATTTCAATCATTTCACCATTAGAAGGTTCAATTATAGTTTCACCACTTGAATTTATTACACCCCAGTTTCCATTTTTATATAGTGTAAAATAACTTAATTCAATATTTTTCTCAATAGTCTTGTTTTTATCTAATTTCAACATTTGTTTTATTCCTATGATAACCAATATAATCACTACAAAAACTGCAATAACACCAAAAACTTTTTTCATATTAAGTTTTGGCTCTCCATTATATCTCTTACCTCTTCTACTCATGTGTTTTACCTCCGAAATTAATTTACTATAATATATCACCTTTGAACCGTAATTGTCAAGATGTGTGCAATAGGGGACGCGTCCAAATTGTTCATATGAACAATTTGGACGCGTCCCCTATTGCACATTATTTTGTTAGTTTGACATCAAATCCATATAATTTAACTGCATTATCCAAATCATCTTGAGTTGTTCCTGTATGCCAGTCATATGAGTTTAAAATACGAATTGAATTAAAAATCAGTTTTTGAGAAGTAAGCCCATTGTCATAATATTTGTTAAACACTAAGTCTTGTTTTTTACTAGAGTTAGGTGCTATAAAGAATAATCCATTTGTCAAATTAACAGGTTTTCTAGTTTGTTCTCCTAAATCAAGTATAATTTCACTGTCTTGTGTGTTGTCACAAATTACTATATATTTATCAGTTTTATTAGTAATTTTAATACTATATGTTTCAGTTTCATAATCAACAGATTTGTTTGTAACTTCAACAACTAAATCATCATTTTCAACAACAATATTTGGTTGTTCATCTCCAATATATTCAGCAATTGATAATTTCATTTGTCCATCTTCTTCTATCATAATAAATTTCTCTTCATAATAATAATAACCATCTGTAGTTCCATTTGCCAAAATATCATCTAGAATTCTGATGTCATAGATATATTTATTATCAACAATTGAGTAATTTTGAATATTATATATTTTTTTCTTTCCTTCAAAAACCTCATTTATATATTCTGTAAATTGTTCCAAAGTCGGATAATTTTTTTCGCAGCATTCTTTAGTTATCATATTATATGCTTTTTCATATTCACCATTATTACAATAATTAAAATATGTATCTATTGTATTTTCTATTGGTTTTTGATATTTTTCTGGTACCTCTTTTTCATCATCTAGTACAGAAACATGTGGTGTATAAGTTGTTGATGGTGCTGGAAGTTGTTTTGGTCTATTTTTTAATATTTGATTAATTATAAAAATTATTAACCAGATTATTATAATAATAAATATTTTCTTTTTATTACGTTTACAAAAATTCATTACCTTTATTCTAAAATCTGTAAAATAATCCATTTATTTCCCTCCTATATTACCTAAACCATATCACATTAACTATATCACCTGAAAAGAAATTACAAAATCATTATAATTATTTTCTTTAACAACAATACGTTGTGATTTACTATCATTTTTACTTCCAAGAATATCTAAAATATTAAGTTTTAAAACATAAATATCACCTTGTCTTGTAATATCATCATATTGTAAGCCACAATCAGATGGATAGGTTTTTTTAGCATATTCTTCGAATTCTTCAACTGTTGGAAAATATTTTGTTTTGAATTCTGTATATAATAAATTATAAGCTTCATCATATTCACCATTTTCTATATGTTTAAAAAATATACCACAATAATATTCCATTCTTTCTCTTTCATTTTGAGTAGATAATTTTTCAATTAATTCTTCATTATTTTTAGGAACAATAATTTCTTCTGATTCCTCAGATTGTTTATTATTAGATGCCTGGTTTGTTTGTGTATTAGTCTGAGATACATTTTCTTGTTTGGGTTGTATGAAATTTTTAACATATAAAATTATATTTACAATAATCAGAATTAATATTATTAAAACTAATAACATATCTGTTTTATTGAATTTAGAATTATCTTTAATCATATTCACCAACATTCCTTTCATTAGAATCTTTTGAAAAAACTTTCAATATATACCAAAACATTATTTTTTTTCTAAAGGCAAAATCTTTACATTTCCTTTAGTATCTTTAACATTTCCCATATATACCTTAAACTCTAATTTATCGCCATTATTCAAGTTAATATTAAGATTAATAGTATCATAATCTTTAGTTTTTACAAAAGTATCTGGTAATAATTCAATATTCTTATATTCACCGCCATTTTTGTATTTTCTAGCATATTCAACAAAATTTTGAAAATCGTCTGAATTATCTATTCCTGTATTTAATTTAATTGTATCTTTATTTTTCTTATAATAATCTTGTGAACCACTTTTAACAACATCTTCTAATGAATTACCAATTCTGTTTAAATAATGAACACATTTATATAATTTCAAATAAAATTTATCCATCTCAGTTACACCACTATATAATCTAGTTAATTGATATGAATTTTCTGGATAAATTTTCCTATCTTCTTCAGTTGTTATAGGCACAATTTCAGTATTTTCGGGCACTTTAGGTTTATTAATTTTAACTATAATTATTCCTAAAATTATAATATTTAAAACAATAATTAAACAAATTAAAATTCGACTTTTTTTCATTAAAGTGCCCCCTATCTATCAATATTATAATATTTTAATACATTTTCAACATACATTGGATCACCTGGTGGATATTGCTTTCTATATTTCATCCATTCATTTGATATATCACTTTTCATATATTCATAAAATTCATCCCATGACATTGAACCAGTCAATTTTTCAGTTACAGTTTTTAATCCTCCATCACCATAATTATAAGCTTGTAATGCTGCCAATATATTACCACCAAAACTTTCAGTTTTCGCTTTAAACATAGCTGTTGCCAAATGAATCTGTAAATCTGTATTTCTTAAAAACTCATTTTTAGTTCCTAAATTAAACTCTTCTTTTGTTCCATCAGCAAAACCAACAACATAGTTACTTCCAAATCCGATATTTGCATCCCATTGAAATTGTCCTAAACCATATCCTCCACCAGAGCCATTATGCTGTTGAATGTCATCAAGTGTTCCATTTCCAGGACATTCTTGACATATAAAAGCTAAAACCAAATATGGATCAGTACCATATTTATTAGAATATTTTACAATAGTATCCCAATATAGTGAATATACTGTTTGATATTTTGAGCCATTTACATATGAACCAGCATCTTTAAAATTTTCAGTACTTCCTTTTAAAGCCTTAATCTGATCCAATACAGACCCCTCACCATTATATTCATAACTTGTAGTAATATATGGGCCCATATAATCCTCAACATCATCAATAAGACCACCATTTTGATTTTTCATAACAACTTGAATTTTAGTTTTACCAGTTGATCCAATTACAGAACCAGCTTTAACAATCAAACCTTGATCAATAATTGTCTGTAAATCTGTTTCAATACCATCATCATTATCTTCACTATAAACAGTCATAACATCTGAAATATTAATACCTTTAATAATCATAGTATAACCATCTAAAATACCAATTTCAGGTTGTGACATACCATCAAATTGCAATGTAATTTTAGCAGGTTCACCATCTGTTGCACCAACAACTTCAATAATTCTGCAATTTCCAGGTGCAACAACATCTAAATCAGGTTCAAATCCATCTTGAGTAACCTCACCATTTTCATCAGTTTGTTTAGGATAAATAAGTGCGCCATAAAGAAGTGCATCTTCATCTTTATTTTGTCTCCAATTAATCTTATCTTGCATATTTTCAGGCACATATTCTGGAATAAACCATGTTAAAACTTTAGTTTCAATTTGTTCGAATTCAGCTTTTGTATAATATCCTAATTCAATTAAAAACTCTTTGAAATCCCTATAAATCAATTCAGCATCTTCAGAATGCATTCCCTCCAAAATAGAAAATGCAGTTAATGTAACAATATCACCACCAGCTGTTGTATTATCAAAACTTACTGGTTTTCTTTGTGTTACAACACCTAAAGCTGTTAATAATGAATTTATTCTTTCAACAGATTTATTAGTTTCACTAACATCATATTCTGCTGGTGATTTATATTCTAAACTATCATTAAATTTAATAATATATTCAGATTTATTTTCATCATATGCAATTAATATAACAGTCCATCCATCACCTTGAATTATTTCTTTACCATCTGTTGAATCATCAATATTACCAGAAACAAAATTATACATTCCTTCTCCAAATTTTTCTTTAATTTCATCACCTGTTCTTAAATTAAAACGCATAATTTTTCCATTTTTTACAGCAACTATACCATATGAATCTGAACCTCTATATCCTTGTTCCATCAATTTTGCATAACCTATTGATTGTGCTGTTTCTTTTGAACCATCATATATATAATATTTACCTTGTGTAAACAATTTTTTTGTAGTTCTATAACCATCACCAATTTTATATGTACCATTTGTTGTATCAAAATATGTTGTTCCAGAAATATCTTCATCTTCAACTACTTCACCATCTAATGTTACAACATCACCTTTAACAACATAAGGTGAACCTTTTTGAGTATAACTTGTATTACCTTTTTTAGAAGTCAATACAGCAGTAACTTCAATACCATCACTACCTTCTCCTTCAATCTCAATAGGCCATTCTTCAGTATATTCACCTGTTTTAGGTTCATACTCAAAAATAATATCTTTATACCAATGTCTTAATACTTTAGTAATTCTAGGAGTAACCTTCTCCATTTCACTACTTTTATTTTTTAATGTATTAAATATAAGTCTTACTGTAGGAATTTTTAAGTCACCTGCTAATTCACTACCAACTTTTGTTAATAAATCATCAACAACATCTTGTGCTTCATCTTCTGTTAAACCTTGGTCTCCACTACCATCTACTTTATCCATATAATCTGTAATATCTTTTGAAAGTGATTCTAAAAACTCACGAATTTCATCATCTGAAGCATTTTCAAGTCCATTATGACTATCACAAAAATCTAAAAATTTTTGTGTTAATAATAATCTATATCCTCTATCTTTACTATTTGTTGAATTTAAATCTATACTAAATTCTCCACGTCTAACTCCAAAATTTTTCTCAATTGCACTATCATCTTCATTATCAAATTCATTACTTCTATTATAATATTTATATTTAGTAAATTTAACATTACTATCCATATCAGATAAATTATTTGCATACAAATATGCATCTATTTGGCTTAAAATACACATCATAGCTTTTCTAGTATTTTCATTTTTTAATTCATTAGTATGTTCTTGTTGTAAATAATATTCAATACCATGTAAATATCCAACATTATAGTTGTATTCATATTCACCTTGTGTTAATGATGATTCATCATATCCATGAAATTCATTTACATTTTCATCTTCTAAAGGAAGTGTTTCTGAATCTTTAACACCAACAGCAAAATCATAATAATATTTATATATTTTTATTCCATTATTTTCACTTACTTCAGTTTTAAAAGTATCTGATTGATCTTCCTCATCTTCTACTAAAATCTCTGGCATATCTTCATTAGTATATCCAAAAAAGCTTGTCCACAAACCAACTTCAGATGAATACTCTGGTGTAACCATTTTATTAATAACTCTAAATTCATCTTCACCTAATAAAGCATATTCTGCTTGATGTGTAATATTAGAAATATCTGAAGCAGCTGTCCAATCAGAGAAATTAAAAGATTCCAATTTTTCTATAAAACCATATAAACTAAATATATTTAATTTCTTTTTAATTTTATTAATTTGTGAATCTGTTAATTCAATTCCCCATTTACCATCTTTATCTTTTTTTATATAACTTCCAGTTGCATATCCTTCTAATTTAGACATATCACTTAATTTACCTGTAAATTCACTAAGTTCTTTGCCTTTATAAGTAACCTTATATTCCATATCATAATCATTTTTTTCTGTTTCAATAATAACTTGTGTTTGTAGATTAGAATTTGTAATCATTTCTTCAGTTAAATCAGATGTCATAGTACCAATATGTATTGCTAACAAAAATTCAAGTGGCATACCATATCTTCCAAGATATCCATCCATATTATAAGTCATTGCTTGTTTTGAAAGTTCACTCCAGTTTTTTGTAGTAAGTGTTAATTTTTTATTTTTTCTATCAACAGAAATATCATAACCATCAAACCATTGACCAATTTTAATCATTCCAGTAAAATCGTTTTCTTTTCCACCAAATATATCAGCAATTCCTGAAAAAACTTTTTTAGATCTATCATCAACCAAATAAGTTCTTTCATTAGATATAATGTATTTGAAAATTAAGTCATCTTCAATTGTTCTACGTACACTTTCATGGTTTTCGTCTAAAGTATTAGCAAATTGAACAAGGAAATCAGTAACATTTCCTATAATAGGCACACCAGAAACAGAATCATTAACTTTATTTCTTATTACAGAATTTAAAGTATAATTTTTATCAGAAACTGTTGTCTCATTTTGTTTCATTGTATATTCGACATTTCCATCTTCTGAACATTCATAAAATGCTGCAAACCCCAATCCTGCTGGGTCAAGACCCATATCATCAAGATATTTTAAAACTTTTTTCTGAGCTGTTTTACTTGTATCTTTAGCTAATTGTTCCAAATAATAGTCAGGTCCATTTACAAGATAACCTAATCCATCAACAACTCCTAAAACTTTATTCATTATTTGTTCTTGTACCATACCAGGCATAGTAGTTATAAATGAAATAATACCAATAATCATAAAAATAATTATAAATATAGCAAATATTGAAGAAAATATAGTTACACCAACTGGTTTAAAAAGTGCTGCAGATGCCTTTCTTCTAGCTTTTCTTGTAGCATTTTTCACATGTTTTTTTGCCTTTTTTTCAGCATCTTTCCTAAGTTTGCTTTTATTTTGTTGTCTTTGCTCTCTTTGTTCTTTATCTAAACCACTTGTGTTTGTGTCATTTACATTATCTAAATCTTCTTGATCTTCATTCATTTATATCACCTACCTTTATATTAAAATTATTTTTTAAATATCATCCATTGTAGTTTTTCTATCAGGGTTTTGTGAACGTTTTCTAGCCTTGTCCCAAGTATCTGAATAATCTACATCTTCATCAGTTCTATATCTATTTCTTCTTGAACCATTTGAGCTGTTTGAACTATTTGAGTCGTTCGAACTACTTGTTGTTGATGTTTCTTCTGGTCTATCATAAACTTTCTGAATATAATCATCAGTTGGCTCAATTACACCTTCACTAGCTAACCTCATTGTATCGTTTACATAATCAAATCCATCACTATATCCCATAATCTCAGCACCATCTTTAAGTTGATCCATTTGATTCCATAAATCAAATTCATATTCCTCTAATCCATGTCCACCAGTTTCTTGAATACGCATAGCTTCAGCCATAGCATCTTCTTCAGTAGCTCCCTTATTTCTAGCCATATATTCTTGAACGAAATCATTATATGCTCCAGCAAAAACTCTTTGATTTTGTTCTAATTTTCTTTCAGCAGATCTATATCTTATGTCATCATATTTACTTGAAGCTATTCCTCCTGTTGCAGTCGCAACAGAACTTGCTGTTTTAAAGTCACCTACAGTTGCACCAGCAATAAATCCTGCCATTGTTGCTGCACCAGATATTTTTCTTCCAGCCCACTCACTAATTCCGCCTCTTCTTTTTATATAGTTACTATTTTTAAATCTTTCATATAAACTTGGTTTATCTTTAACATCACTAGATTGTTGTGCAGGTTGCTGACCAGAATTTCCATTATTAGAACCACCACTATTTTGGTTATTACCACCTGTTGCAGTTGCTCCATCTGTTGTACTTGATCCATTTGAACCATTTGCGCCATTTGTTCCACCTGCTGCATTTGCATCTGGATTAGCTTGTCCAGTAGTACCTTCATTTGCAGTCCTTTGATTTCTAGCAGCATTGTTACTTAAATTATCACCAACTCTTGATGCATTATTTTTCATATCTCTCATTTCGCCTTTACCTTCAGCGAGTTTTTTACCTCTACCTTTAAACATTGATGTAGCCATTGTAACAGCCATAGCACCTGTTCCAATTGCATCACCAATACTATTTGGTTGAATACCAAAAATCTTTTTAACAATTCCTTCAGCCTTAAGCATAAAAAATGCACATGCTATAGCAAAAATTTGATTTCCCAAATCTATTTCATTTGCCCCTTTAAGAGCTTGCATCATTGATGAATAAAACACTAAGTAAATAATACAATGGAAAGGTTGAATAATAACTGTAAAAATAAATTCTTTTAACCATGCATTAAGTGCTTGAGATTTACCATCACCTATCTTATCTACAGAATATGTAATAGTAATTAATGGTGCAATTACTATTAAAAAACCTAAAACTATCGTACGTTTCAAATACATTAATACAAAAGCTAATGTTGATGTAACAAATGCACCATATACAATTAAATCAGCCATACCAACTCCAGGAATTAATCCTTGAATAATTAATCCAGCATAATCACTTCCAGAAGTTTCATCTAAACCTGATAAAGCATGTACAATAGTATTATTTATAAAAAATGTAATTATAATAATATAATGAAGAACAAACACTAAAACCAAACTTATAGTCCAATCTATAAGCATTTTTTTATATTTTGCTTTTTCTTCAGCAATTGTTGTAATTGCCATTCTAATTCCAATATATAACAAAATTCCTAATAACATAGCAATCGCTAAATTTCTCATTATATAATAATATTGACTTATATTAGTAAGAATTGATGCTGATGATGTTCCAAATTTAATTGGTTCACCAACCCATACATCATTAAAGAAATTAGCAGAAGTAAGACCACATCTATTAAAAACCACATCACCTATTGTTGCTGCAGTATCACCACTTAAACCTGTAATTGCAATTGTAATAAGATGTAAAGCATTGAAAAATAACATTGCAAGTAATTGCAACCCAAGTGCTAAATATCCTACAACACCTTCAACTGCAAGATCTCCAGCATTTTGTGCTACAAAAATTCCAAAATCTTTTAATTTATTTAATTTATCAGTTATTGATCCATAACTAACATTAAAACATCCAACTAAAATTATTAGAATTAATAAAATTAAACTTATTCTTTTTAATTGTTTTTTTACTTTCATTTCACACCTACTTCCTTATTTTTTTCTTTTTTATCAATTTCATCAAATAATTTATTAATATTTGATAATGAACTTTTATATTTTACTTTTCCAATTTCATTATAAGTATTAATTTCCTTAATCTTATGTAATAAATCATCATAAAGATTTTTAAGTTCTGGATCTGTATCAGATAATTTTGCATCATAATTAATTACACCATCATCACCAAGTGCTTTTCTAATAGTTGTTGTCGCATCTTTTTTATCAAATCCATTACCTTTTTTATCTTCAATCATTTTTTCCTCAAAAGCTTTTTTAACTTTATATCTAACTTCATCAGTAAATTGAACTTTTCCACTAGATGTTCCAACAATTTCTTGTAATTTATTAAATACACCATCCAAATCTTTCTCAGAAATTTTATCAACTCTATTTTCATACATATATTCATTAATAGCTCTAGTAATTTTAGAAGATTTAACATCTGTTTTTCTTGCTGCTTTTACAGTTTTATCAATATTTTCACTAAATACTTTATCAGATTCTTCTTCACTCATACCATTTGCAGTACCATAACTTTTTTGTTTGTTTTTAATTTGTTCACTTAATTCTTTAATAGCTTTTTCAATATCACTAACTTTAGACATATCATCTAATTTCTTTTGTTGTTTTTGATAATCATCTTTAGCTTTATATCCAGTTTTAACATCATGTGCAGACATATCACCAATTGCATTTACAATTGCACTTGCACCAGTTACTGTTGCTGCAACACCTGGAATAAATGTTGTAACATCTTTTATTGCTTTTCCAACATTTGTTTTTGGATTTCTTTCATGTTTAGCACTCTTATAAGCAAGCTTAGCTTCACACATTTTTTGATAAGCTTCTTCAGCATCATGTAATTCTTTAGCCTCTTCCTTTTTTCTATATTCTTCTAAAGAATCAATTGCCCTTTGAATTTTAAATCTATCTTCAGAATTTTTTGGTGCATTTGCCAAATTATCTTTTAATTCAGCTATTCTTTCTTCATAATTTGCTTGATTATTTTCATATTTATTAAGAGCATTATTATATATGCTTCTTTTTTCATTATACTTAGTTTTAGTTTTATCAACACTAGCACCATATCTTTTATTTTTTCTTTGAGATCTAGACATAGTACCATATTTACTAATTGTTTTTTTAGATTTGCTATACAAAGCAACACCTGCAACAGGGTCTGCAATTGCAACAGCTGTTGCTGCAACCATTCCAGCTGAACCAAGCATAAAATCTTTTATCATAGTAGCACTTCTTGTGAATTTTTCTCTTTGCATTTTTTTAGCTTGTTTAATTGCTTTATAATATTGTTTATTAAAATCTTTACTATGATGTTTTCCAAGTTTTCTATAATATTGATTATATTTCCATAATTGTCTTATTGGTGTTTTATTAATAGCACGAGGTATAATTCCTATGATTCTTCTATTTTGTATCCAATTTCCTGCATTATATAAACCTCTAGAAATAGCACCAATTCTATTATATTTTCTTTGTTCCAAAACCTTTTTAGCATCTTTAACTTCTTCTTTTCCTGTTGTCATATATCTTAATCTTGAAATAAGACTATAATCACCAAAAACTTTTTCTTTAAATAAACCATATGCACCTGTTGTAATTGTATACATTGGCATAAATTTTTGTAATGTTTGTTTCCAGCCTTCATAATTATTAACATCAGCTAAAGAACCTGCTTTATTTAATCCAAATATCTCTATTATTATTTTATCAGCTTTTAACATAAAATTCAATATTACAAATGCAATACCAGCACCAACTAAACTATCTTCTGAAACTGAAAGTGCAACACCCATAAATATAACATATATAAATGCATGAACTGTTTGTAATAAAACATTAAATGCAAAATCCTTAAACCATTTATTTAAAGTATTTGTTTTCTTTCCATTTATTTTTTCAATTGCATATATAACACCCATAAAAGAACCTGATAATGCCAAAATATATATTGTTAAATACCTTTTTAAATATATAAGGAAAAATCTTACCAATAAATATATTAAAAATATATATAATATAGTTGCTGGAACTCCTTCTTTCCAATTAAATGCATATGCTTTAATTCTTATTGCATCATAAAGATTTACCTCTTGTTGAATTTTAGTTTCTTGTTGTAAATCTGAAACAGAAGCTTTAGCAGCTGTTTCTCCCAAATCTCTACAAACTCCAACAAAATAATCATTAACAACAAATACTAAATACATAAATAAATGAATAAACATAACAATAATCATTGCAGTTACCCATGAAATTAACAATTTTTTATATTCAGCCTTTTTCTCTGAAGATGATGTTATTGCTAATCTTATTCCTAAATATATTAATATAAATAGCAAAATTGCAATTGAAGCATTTCTTATTATTACATACCAAATATTCAAATTTTTTCTAAGTTTATACACAATATTTGATTCATCTGGAGCCATTGTAACAACTTTGTTTTCACCAAATTTTACAGGTCCTGATGCTTCTTGTTCAATCTCAAGTGATTTACCACCAGCTGTTTTGTAATTAAAGAAATTTGCATCTAAAAAAGGTATTTTATTAAAGAAAATACTTTCAACAGTAACCCTATCACCTGAAGCAGAAGTTGCATTTGTTCCAAATAATCCATCCCAAACTGATGCATCATTATTACTATCACTTAAACCTAAAATAATATGTTGTAATAAATTTTCAACCAAATTAGCCCAACCAATAACTTGCATTCTTATCATATAAATAAAAAGATTTACAAGGAAGTTAAATAATTGTTTAATTGCAGTAAATAACCATGTTAAGTTTAAAAATGAGTTATCACCAGAAAGAGATGATTGTTCCATTTTAGGCATTCCATTATAAACAGATTTTGAATAATATCCTTTTCCATTGAAAAATAGATTTGTATCACTTTCTTTTAAACTTTCAGCTGTTTGCGCATTTATTCTATATACTTGTGTTACACCATATTGTGGTAAATCTGCATCTTTTCCATAAGTTTCTATTAATTGTCTTCTAATTCTTTTTAAATAATTTTCTATTAATTCATATTTTAATGCACCATTTGGTAATTGTCTTGGATCTTCTGTTGCATAAATTACCTTTGTTCCACCAACATATAATAAATATTGTCCACTACCACTATGATCTGCATCAAAAATTTCTATATATAAAATATCTCCTGGAAAAATTTTTCCATCAGAAATTAAAGTAGCAATATCCATAATTTTTGATGTATTTGCTTCTTCTTTAACACCTGGTATTTGGTTTTTATTATCAAAATTTGATGTATTTATTGTTATTCCATTTTCTGAGTCTGTTAAAATATTATTAATATCTTTTCCTGAATTACTTGTAAATAATGCGTTTTTATATACAAAACCTATCCATGAAATATTGTTAAATTTATAATTACCTTCTGTTTTTGGATTAACATCATCTTTTGGATTTATTGTTGAATCATATTCTGTTTTTATTTCTCCACGTTGTTCATATTTTTTAGCTGTACTTGAACCTGAAGATCCTCCATTTGAAGGAACCCTAATAACATATGCTCCATTTACCCACATATTATTGGCAGTTGTTAAACATTCTTCAACATTTGAACTTTTATTCCACCAACCAACATTTTTCTGATATGTTCCACAATCATATGCAACATAATGACTATCATCAGCTTTTTCCTTAAAAATATTAGTGTGTCCTATCTCATCTGAAACAACAATGTCTCCAGGTTGTAAAAAATCAATTCCACTAGCCAAACTTGTATCATCAACAAATTTACTTCCATCCCATCTTTGAGTTGTACCATTGTTATTTTTATATGTTTCTATTCCATATTGAGTATATGCGCCACTATCGCAATTTGCTTTCATTGCACCTGTATATTGTGTGTTTGAAATAATAGATGCATTATATGTATCACCATATTTATCTTGATTGTCTAAAAAATATTTATATAATACTCCACTTGTAAAGCTTGAACAATCAATTGAATTTAATGAACTTATGTCAGTTGCAACAGCTATAGCAGAAACTGATACCATAGAATATGGAATATATCTAACATTATGGTGATAATTAACTAAATTAGTATAAATCTCGTTTGCTGCATCAAGAATTCCCTGATTTCCTCCAGTAGTTCCAGATGTTACATTTCCTTGTACTTCAACAGTACTAACACTACTCCAATTCTCATAAAAATTAATAGCAAAGTTAGCCGCAAAATTACCAGCTCTTTCAGTAGTCAAGTTATTATTATCATCAGCAAACACTATCCCTGAAAATAAAGTTGGAAGTAGCGCACAAATTATCATAAATACTACTAAAACTTTTTTCATAATTTCTTTTATTTGTTTCATTTGTTTGCTACCTCCTTTCTTTATTTATCAATTTTTATATTACTTTTATTTATTATTCAAAATTTACATCAACAGTTTTTCCATCATCATAATAAACTATATTATCACCATACCATTGAATTTTAAATTCATCATTACCAGTAATAACTGTTTTATATGTACGATTTTGAGCATCATATATAAATATTCCTCTATTTTTTACAGAATAAATAAAATGTATGTCATCATACCAAATCCCACTTGTAATGGCTTCTCTTAATTCTGAATTAGGAAACTCATTATTAATTGAAATAAATCTAACACTATATAAACCTTTTACATTATTTCCAGATGTTTTATAAATCTTAAATTTATTACTAATATTTGGTATAATTGTTGATGTGTTATTATTATTTTTACTATTATCATCTAATGTATTAATTCTATTTTGTTCAGTTTCAAAAACCGAATCTGAATTTTCAATAAACACATTATTAGGTAATTGTTTTTCATTATTAGCATAATCTTGTAATTCAGTATTTCCGTAAGATTTTTCCACTGTAATTATTATAAATAATTATTCCTTTTTTAGTTGTTGAATCATATTTTACACTTAACCCTTTTAATGAATATTTAAGATTAGCATAATCTTTATCATATTCATAAAAATCATAATCTTTCCATACCTGTTTTATTTGATTAACAAGATTATTTATATCACCATTTGTTTGATAATTTTCAATAATTTCTGCAATTTTTTCAGTATCATATTTTTCAACTCTGTAAATAGAAATTTGATTTTTATAGAAAAACACATATATGTTTTCAGATTTATAACCAATTAAATTACCACTTTCAAATTGAGGTTTCCCTAGGGATTTTTCAATTTCTTGTTTGTTAGATCTTACATTTAAATCATTTACAACATTATTTTGATATCTTTCATTAAAAACAATATTAAATACTTTTCCAGCTACTTTCCTTACTTCAAATCCTTCATCAAAATATATATCATAATTTCTATAAATAGATTCTACTGTTCCTAAATTAAGATTATCTAATTTCCAATTATTTGAAATTATTTGTGATAATTCATTTGATGTAACATTTATTGTAATTGGATTAATTATTTCTAAATTATCTAAATTATTTTGATTTTGCTTAATATCAAAATAGTCTTCAATATCATTTATGTAATATTTTTCAACTACTTGTTCATTTTCTTGACAATATACTAGAATAGTCAAATTATTTTTTTGGTCAATAATTATAAAGCTTTTATATTTTAGAACAGATGCACAATATTGAATAAGATTTTCAATAAAATTTCTGTTGTTATCTATATTTGAAGTCACATCATTTGGTAATTTCATATAAACATCTGTACTAACATCTTTCCTTTTTGACTCTTCACTTTTTATCAATGTACAATTCAAATATAATGCAACTTCTTCTAATGTTTGAAAATCTGTAATTGCTGTATATTGCTTAACCCTTTGAATTTCTTGTTCAATAAGATCTTGTCTTTTCTTTTTTTGCTGAATTTTTACTATTAAAATGGTAATTAAAAATAACAATATAATTAATACAATAGTTATAATTATTTTTTTCTTTTTATTATCTATTATCATTTTTAATTATCATCTCCTTATTATTAATTTACAATTACAATCTTTCAATTTTAATATTTTTAAATAATATGTTTTATAAAAATATTAAAATTGAAAAATTGATATTTTATTATTAATGTTTGATAAATGGCAATTTAACAGGGACATCAGCCTTTTGGAATCCATCTTCTTTAACAGTAAATATATTTCTTGTTATTTTTTCTGCTCTTGATAATGCTGCAAAAAATAGAATTGCAACTATTGGCATATTTGAGGCAATTACACCAGCAGTCCCTAAAAATACAACATAAAGTATAGCATGTATTATTTGTATTACAGATTTCATTATTATTTCTTGCATAAATGCTCCAAATGCCTGTGCTTTGCCATCTCCAGCTTTATCAATTGGATATGTAATAGTAACAAGTGGTGATACCATAATTAAAAAGTTTACTTCCAAAGTTCTACGCATATAATATATGAAAAATTTCACTTGATACCATGTTAATATATATATAATAACAACAGATGTAAATACATTAAATCCCTTTGTAGTAAGATTTTTTATTGCACCAGAATAGATTTGACTTTCAAATTCTTTAAGTCCCCATGCACTAGCTATGTTGTTTACTAAATTTAATCCATATTTTAAAACAAAAGAAATTATAATAACAATAAATTGTAATAAAAATACTAAAATAATAGATACAATCCAATTTATAAGCATTTCTTTATATTTCGCTTTATCTTCTGCAACTGTTGAAATAGCCATTCTAATTCCAATATATATAAGAACAAATAAACTTACTGCAATTGAAAAATTTCTTATTATTGTATAATATTGTATAACATGATATTTAATTTGATTCATTACATATGTTTCTTGTACTGCTGTACTTTTATCTAAATCAAGTGTTTTAGGAATCTCTAGATAATTAAGATTAAATAAATCATAATGTCCTAATACTGTATCATAAATTGTAAATTTACTCATTTTATCATTTGATGTTACTTCAACAAATGATTCCATAAGTTGATTTGCCGCATGTGGTACTAATGTTAGAAGAAATGCAACACTTTTAAATATACCACTTTTTGAATATGTTGTTCCTGTAATACTTGTCATCAAGTCTTTTCCAGAATCATTTGTAACTGTTGCTTGTCCTGTTTCTTGTGGGCCTATATCAACTTTTGCATCTTCATCATCAGCAAAAGAAGGTCTTGATATTAAATTAAATAAAGTTATAATAATTAAAATCACAGCAAACATTTTTTTTAATTTCACACCAAAACCTCCTTTCATTTTTTGATTTTTAATTATTTTCTTTTAGCCAATTCATTTAAGTTTGTTTCAATAAATTCGAATTCCTTTTTAGTTGGATTAATAGCAATAATTGCTGTATCTTCACCAACTTTAAGTAATCCCTCACCTCTTGTACATGTAGTCAAGAAATTTGCTTCACCATCACTTAATTTGAATACTTCTTTTATATAACCAATTTCAGACTTATCTTGAGCTAAGAATAATTTAGTATCAGATGATGTTAATACAACTTGAACTTCTTGTTTCTCATAAAAGTCTTGGAATTTTTGTGAAATAACAGCAAGTGAAACATTTCTTTTTCTGGCACGTCTTGCCATTGTATTTAAGAAATCTACAGCTTCTGGGTATGGAAGTAACATCCAAGCTTCATCAACCAAAACCCTTTTCTTAGAAGCTTTATCTTTATCTTCACTGTTTTTCTTAACATATTTTTCCCAAACCCAAGAAAGTAAAATTTGTTGTGCAAGTGGTCTTGCAAATCTTTCTTCAAGTTGAGATATATCTAGATTTATAAATGGAATTTCATCTAATAATTCAAATGTAGATTGTCCATCAAAATAAGCCATTTGTCCACCTAATGCACGTACATATTGTCTCATAACTTTAGCTAAATAACTATAATGGAATCTATAATCTGGATTATCATTTTCTTTTGCTTTTTTAATTAATCTCTTGTACCAAGAACCAATTGTAGGCATTTCTTTTCTTTGTCTTCCTAAATAACTATCTTCCATTGCTCTTTCATTTCTTTTTACATAAATACTGTTTACATCACTTGTAATATTATAAGCTTCATATTCTTCTTTAACAGTTTCTGCAATAATTTGTTTTGTAAGTTCATTAACTTCTGTACTTCTTGTACTACCTCTAGCCATTGTTACTAATGCTTGTGTAACATCTTCAACTTTATTTTCAACATTTAATATTGCTCTTTCTTTACCTGTAATTTCATCTTTTATAAGTTCTGGTTCAATATCAAATAAATTAATAATTGTATTTGAATTTGGACTAATAACAACATTTATTCCACCTAATGCTTCAGCAACAGCTCCATATTCACCTTCAGCATCTAATGCCAAACTTTCAATTCCCATAAGAATTGATGAACGAGCTGTTAATGTTTTTATTGCAACAGATTTACCAGCACCAGATTTACCAAAAATAACCATATTATAGTTATTTAAAGCTTTATTAAAATTATCATATAAAATAGGTAATCCTGTTTGTCTGTTATATCCTAAAGGAATTCCATTTTCATGACCTATATCTGAATTAAAAAATGGGAATACAGTTGCCATTGAAGCACGGTCAAATGTATGTGATTTTTTTATTTTATTATCAACATATGGAATATTTGAATTAAATGCTTCTTCTTGCATTGCCCATGCTGGTTTAATTCCAATTAATGTTTTAGACATTTCTGTTGATAATAATTCAGTTTGTTTATCTAGGTCTTCAAGGTTATATGCAAATAATGTACAAATTACAGATGATTCATATAATTTATTAAATCCTCCTGCAATTGAATCTCTTAATTCTTCTGCCTCAGCTCTTTTTTGTGCTAAAATTCTTTCTCTATTTATATCTCCTCTTTCAGCTGCAACAATTCTTTCAGATTCAATTTCATTAATTCTTCTATTTAAATCTGTTTGTGATGTATTTTCAGTAATTGGTTTAATAAATACTGAAATATTTGCATCACCAAAAGAATACATACCTCTTAAAAATTCTGGGAAAGTACACATTCTAGGCATTGTAGAAATTATCATACTTCTAGCATATTTTGTTGTACTTGAAACAATTTCTAAGTAATTTGTATGTGTAGCATCAACACCAGCTGGTGCTATAATATCTTTTAAATTCTTTTTATTTTTATTTAGAATACTATTATCTTCTTCTTTTTTTTCAACCACTTGATTTGTAGTTGCTTTTTGTTTTTTAAATAACCCCATTTTATTCATGTTCTCCTTTCTTTAGTTTTTATTGTGCTGATGTTTCAGTTGGTCTTCTACGAGGAACTCTACGTTTTACACCTGTTTCAGTTTCATTTTCTTGTATTGATTTTTCTCTTGTTGTAGTTCTTTCCATTTCACCTTTTTCAGCTATGTTTCTTCTTGCTCTCATTTCTGCTTCACGTCTTAATTCTTGTCTTCTTGCCATTCTTCTTCTTTCTTCTATTATTCTTCTTTTTTGTTCTTCAGTTAACTCACGTTTTTCTTTACCATTTTCTTCTGGATTTCTTTTTACTGGCTCAGTTTTTTCAGAATTAGTACCTGTTGTTTCTTCTCTTTTATTTAATTCTGGTTCATCTTTGTCATAATCAGGTTTAGTAATATCAGTTTTTTGAATTTGTTTTTTAGTTTCATTAAATAATTCTTCTGTCATATCACCTTTGTATCTTTCAACATAAGCAATAGCACGTCTTCTAATTTCTTCTCTATTTTGTTGTCTTAATTTCAATATTCTATTAGCTTTTGCCAAACTTTTTTCTGTTAAATGAACTGCTTCTTGATTTACTTTTTCTTCAATCATTTCTTTTTGTTTATCCATGATATCTTTTGAAGTATTATATAAACTATCATATTGAGCCTCAACAGATTTTTTAATATTGATTAATTCAGAATCATCTCTGTTATATGCAATATATAATAATTCAGCCAATTCCTCAGATGTCATAACTTTACTACTAACACCTGATGAAGATAAAGCACTACTTAAAGTTTGAGCTCTTGTATATAATTCAGAAAATGCTATATTATCAACTTCTTCTTTTGAATAATTACTAATTTGTCCTCCGAATTCACTTGTATAATATGAAATTGCAACATATGTATTTTGTTGTAAAACATTTCTATTTTGGCTTAATCTTGCAACATAATTTGCTATATCAACACCATATTCCAAAATGTTTACTTTTCTTCTTCTATCAAATTCAAGTTTTTGAACTAAATCTAATCTACCATTTGCTTTTTCTCTTTTAATTTGATTATCAATTTTAACAATATCAGCATTTACAGCTTCAAGTTTTTCTTGATATTTATCAATATTGTTTTTTAAGTTTAAACTTCTTGATTGAATGTAAATTTGAATTGGGAATTTAAGTGTATTCAAAAATTGAACAAATCCACTTTCAACAGCCAATTTTTCTTCTTCACCTAAAAGATCATAGTTAATACCTTTACATTTTAAAACCATTACATATTGAGTTCTGTTTTTTCTAACAATCATACTATCAACAATTGTATCAAATGCTAGAAACTTAGACATTGATTCAATTCCTTGTAATTTTGTTTGACCAATCTTAGATGATTTACTTCCAGAATTACTTTTTTCTTCCTTTGATTTAAAATTTCCCTTGCGTTTATTGTCTCTATACCAAACATATCCTAGAACCACAGCCAATCCAATAGCAAGAACAACACAAATTGCAAGTATTACATAAATTATAACTAAAGTACTTTCCATTTTTAATTATCCTCCTTCATATATGAATACACTTTTTTATTTGCTTTAAATTTTGCATATCTTATTACAACATCATCCATTGAATCACCTTCAATATTTTTAGTAAATGGCAATCCTGTTATCCTTGGAATTTTTAGTGTTCCAAAACCATAGCCTATAAGTGCTAAAATAAGTAAAATAATAAGACCTGCAAATCCCATTCCAAATGCTTTAAATATTAACCAAAAAACAACTCCAACTCCGCCAAAAATTGCTGTTGTTATAAGTGATTTTACTGTGAAGATAATTAGAATTCTTGTCTCTCCTCTTAAATCTTTTGGTATATAATGTGTTGACATATAGATTCCTCCTTTGTATTTGATTTTCGATTATTTTATATAAAAATTATACAAATTAAACATTATATGAATTATAAACATCATACAAGTAAAATTATACAAGTTTAGTTGAATCGATTATAGTTGTTATAGAAGATGTTGGAACTCCTCCACCTATATTAGTTGAGTTCATAACATGTATTACAAATTCCCATATTCCAACAGCCCCGAAAATTACAAAAGCTGCAACAACCAAACCTATTAATTGTTGTTTCAATTGTGCCTGTTTATCAGGAGTAGCTGTAATCCACCTAATTGCCATAATAACAGAAACAATTGTTAATGTTCCAATTCCTACTGAAACCAAAATTTGACCAATTGGCATTAATTCATTAACAAATTCCACTGGGCTGTTATATTTGTTTTGGTTCTTCTCTCTTCCTGTTTCTATCCATTGTTTTCCTGCTGAGAAAATACTATCTACATTTGGCATATCATCATCTGCCTTAACTTCTGCAAAAAACATTGAATTAATCCCCATTAAAACAACAACCATGATTATAATTTTAATAAATTTGCTTGTGTTTTTAGTTTTCATAATTTTCATGAACATCTCCTACTTCCTTTTCCATTTTGTGTTTACTTTTTGTCTTTATTTTTATGATTATCTTTTGATTGCATTTTAATTTTTTTTGATTGTTTTTAATTGTCTTTGATTGTTTTTGATAATCATCTTTTTTGATAAATATTTTTTTATAACTGCCTTTTTGATAATTTAGTAACTATCTCTTATGCAATTATCTTTTAAATAAATATCTTTTATACTTACTATCATTTTAATTATAAATAAAGTCAATACTTTTTTCAACAAAAAAAGCCCTTAAAATATATATTTTACTAAATTTAATATAAATGTAATATTTTGTTTTAAAGCTTTATTTTATATAACCTTACGGAATTTTAAGATTCATAAAATTTAGCCTTACATTTTCATTAGTAAAATACGTTTTAACTTAGGGCTAGACTTATTTCATCGATTTTTTCTAAAATTTTTGTCAAATCTTTCGTCAAAAAAATCACAATTAACTTTATACAAGTTCTATTGTGACAAAATTTTATATTCTATACATCATTATAATTATTGTTTTATATGTGCCACATGTATCATATATATAACATGTGCCATATATTTTTATTGTAATTTAATCAATACTTAAATATATTAAATTTCACTGAAATTATAAAATATAAAATTTTACTTTTATTTAAAAGTAAATCACAACTCACTAATATATGTATATTTTATACTATTTTTCGACCTTTGTCAAGGAAATTTTTTTGTGTAAATCTTTGTATAAATTGCAATAATGCTCCACCTAAATATTTTATTGACTTATTTTACATAATATGTTAGAATTGACTTATACTAAATATCATAAAAGGAGGCATTTACATGCTTGTAACTTACATCATTTCAGGGATTTCTGAACTCCTACACCGGCTAAATTTTATAGACTACTCAAAATATCTAACAACATATAAAGGCAACATAAAATATGCCCTGATTACAGCTATTATATCATTGATTGTTTTCAGCATATTATGTCTTTTTATCCCATCAAGTCAAAAACCAGAAGAACATTTTCAATTATGGGATTTTGGATTATTAAAAGTTTTGCGCTATGTAAGAATCTTTTTCATTTGTTTGTACATTATCAAAAATATACAAACTGTAAACGATTTTGGTCAAGCACATACACTTTTAATAAATCCAGGTTTCATCATACTAATGGTTATATCTGATATCACTTGTATAATAGTAAGTGTAAAAGAATACTCAGATACCATTAAAATGACTGTAATTGATGCTCTTCTTCTTCAATCTTATGACTGGGGTATTGCATCGATTTTATGGGTACTCGGAAGTATTATTTATCATTTTACAATATATGGAACCATATTAATTTTCTGCTTTATAATGGTAATCTACTCCATATTCACTAAAATCTTTAAATAACACCTAATTAAGAATTTAGCCATCAATAAAAAGAGTCGAGTTTACAAACTCGACTCTTTTTGAACAATTGGAGACGCGTCCCCAATTACTCACTCAATCTCCAAATATTCATTATAACTAACTTCTCTATCAACAACTCCACTTTTCTTAATATCAATAACCCTATTAGCCACAGTTTCCATTAATTGGTGGTCATGAGAAGTAAAAATCATGTTACCAGGGAACTTAATCATTCCATTATTTAAGGCTGTAATACTTTCCATGTCCAAATGGTTTGTAGGTTCGTCAAAAGTCAAGAAATTAGCACCTGATAGCATAATTTTAGCAAGTACACATCTAACTTTTTCACCACCAGAAAGTACTTTAACATTTTTCAATGCTTCTTCTCCAGAGAAAAGCATTCTTCCTAAAAAGCTTCTAACATAAGTTTCATCTGGATCTTTAGAATATTTGCGAAGCCAATCAGTAATACTTTCATCTGTATCAAACAAATAGCTATTATCCTTAGGGAAATAAGCATTTGAAATTGTTGTTCCCCATATTAATTCACCTTCATCTGGTTCTAATTCACCAGCTATAATTTGAAATAAAACAGTTTTAGCAATTTCATTATCTGCTAATAAGGCAATTTTATCTCCTTGTTTAACTGTAAATGAAACATTATCTAAAAGTTTTTCTCCATTAATAGTTTTAGAAATATTTTTAACTTGTAAAATCTCTTTACCTGGTTCTCTGTCTGGTTTAAAGTCAATATATGGATATTTTCTGTTAGATGGTTTAATTTCATCTAATTCGATTTTTTCCAAAGATTTTTTTCTAGAAGTAGCTTGTTTAGATTTAGAAGCATTTGCACTAAATCTTGCGATAAAGTCTTGTAATTCCTTAATTTTTTCTTCCTTCTTTTTATTAGCTTCTTTCATTTGTTTTAAAGCTAATTGACTAGACTCATACCAGAAATCATAGTTTCCAGGGAAAATCTTAATTTTTCCAAAATCAACATCAGCAATATGAGTACAAACTTTATTTAAAAAATATCTATCATGTGATACAACAATTACTGTGTTTTCAAAATTAATTAAAAACTCTTCAAGCCATGAAATAGTCTTCAAATCCAAGTCATTTGTAGGCTCATCTAATAACAAAATATCAGGATTTCCAAATAAAGCTTGAGCTAATAAAACCTTAACTTTCTCTTTTGCCTCTAACTCACTCATCATTTTATAATGATTTTCTGTGTCAATTCCTAAATTGCTTAATAATTGTGCAGCATCAGATTCAGCATTCCATCCATCTAACTCAGCGAATTTTTCTTCTAATTTAGCTGCTTTCATGCCATCTTCTTCAGAAAAATCAGGTTTAGCATAAATCTCATTTTTTTGTTGCATAATAGAATATAATTCTTGATTTCCCATGATAACAGTATCTAAAACTGTATATTCTTCATAAGCAAAGTGGTCTTGTTTTAAAACAGATAAACGTTCATTTTTTTCTTTAGTAACTTCTCCTTTGCTTGGTTCTAATTCCCCTGATAAAACCTTTAAAAATGTTGATTTACCAGCACCATTGGCACCTATAATACCATAGCAACATCCTTTGTTGAATTTGATGTTTACATCTTCAAAAAGTGTTCTTTTCCCAAATCTTACTGTTACACCTACTGCATTTAGCATTTTTAAATCCTCCTTTTATTTTGTTTATGTATAAAACGTATAAATTATATAATTCACACAAACCCTACAACTCCTAAAACCGTAAAATCTGTGCCACCCATACAAACTGTACAAAAAAAGCAAGACTCAAAGTCTTGCTTTAATTTTGGTGAGCCAGGAGGGATTCGAACCCCCGACCCTCGGCTTAGAAGGCCGATGCTCTATCCAACTGAGCTACTGACCCGTAACATAGATTATATTACCATACTTTTGTACAGGTGTCAATAGCTTATATTAATTTTTTTCACTTTTTTAATTGAACAGTTGGAGAGCAGTTGGGGACGCGTTCCAATTGCTCATTTGAGCAATCTGGACGCGTCCCCAATTGTACACACATTATTCAATAATAACTTTTTTCAAATAACAAACTACATTACTTGAACCTTTTTCCTCAACAACTTCGCTATTTTGCAATAATTTAGTGAATAAGTCTTTGACAGAACTAATTGAGATAATTTTACCGTCATAGAAACAAATTTGACCTTTTTCACTGTTTTCAATAGCAGTTGTATTGTCTGCAATTGCATAGATGATTGGTACAGCTATATTAATAGTATTGTCTTCTTTTCCTAATGTAATAGACCCTGTAAAATTATTTTTAATACCCACACCTTTCAATCTTTCAACTTTAATTACAGCTGTTTCAATTGTAACATCTGTTTTACTATCATTGTAAATACCATAACTTGGTTTTTTAGCTTCTAATTTAGCTTTAAACTCATTAGTATTTTTAATTAATTCATAATTTTCAATATTTTCTGCCTGAACTGTGATTTCAGCGCCTTTGATTACGCAAGTTTCAGCATTTTTAGCATTGTAAATACCAATTGAATCATCATCTGATACAATGATTTTTACTTTACTATTTCCAGCTTCTGATGTAGTAGCATTATTATCAGATTTACCGATATTTAATTTAGAATCATTATAAATTCCTTTACTTCCACTACCTCTTGTTTCAACAATTCCGCCTTCTACAGTTGCTACAGCTCCTTTAATATTATAAATACCAATTGAACCAATACCTTCAGTTACGATTTTTCCTGATTTCATATTTAAAATTCCTGATTTACCATCTTGGTTTCCAGCTGAATTTCCATTTACATAACCATTAACTGAAGAAGATATTCCTTTACCACCATTTTTACTTGTTGTTATTACTGCTTCATTTTCAATATTTACTATTCCTGTGTTATAAATAACAGTACCATTTGCACTATCATTTTTAATAACACCAGGACCTGAAATTGTCAATGTACCATTATTATTAATTGAATTTATAGAAGTACTTGTTATAGTTTTGCCATTCAATTTTAAATTAATATTTTTATTTGGCCCGATATTTACTTCATCTGTTAAATTCATATTATCTAATATTGTAATTGTATCTCCTTCAACAGCAGCATCAATTGCTTGGCTGATTGAAGAATATTTTTTATCATTAATTTGTGCAACTTGTAATTCTACCACAACTGTATCAGAATTATCTGATTTTTCACCATCATCTGAACCAGTAGCAGAATCACTATTTGATCCATCCTTTGAATCAGCTTTTGAATCACCATTTGATCCATCACCTGAACCAGTACTTGAACCATCATTTGATCCATCACCTAAACCTGCACCATTTTCATTTGTATTTCCATTATTATCTTTAGTATTTTCATCAGTGTTTTCACCATTTACTTTATCATCAGTATTTCCAGTAGTATCATCACCACTATTATTATCAGTATTTTCAACCGAATCATCATTTGCCTTACTATCATTATTTGCTTTATCATCTATTTTATCATCACTACCATCACTACCAGAATCACCACTATCAACAGCCATCAACTTCATAATTCTAGATGTAACCAACAACTTAGATTCATCAGAACCACCAGTATCGCAAACAGCAGCCATCAAACTACTTGATCCGCTATGAATTGCCACATCAGAATCACTTACCTCGTCTGAACTCTTCTCTGAATTTGGTCTTAAATATGTAAGTGTTTCTGACATTACAACAGAACCCATACCTTGGATGAAATATCCATTTACTGCAGTTATCTGAGATTCAGGAATATTCAAGAATGGATAAATACGAGTTATTCCTCCACCAGTTGAACCTGTACTTCCACCATATGTTCTAATGCTACCATTTCTAAATATAACCTTAATATTTGTACTACTATCACCTTTAATAGCTGTACTTTTTGCATTAATATATGGTCTTCTTGCTGTAATATCAGTATTTGTATCAACAGTAGTATCTGTACTTGCACCTAACTCAAGTGTTACCTCTTCAGTACTATCACATAAATCAATACCTGCTATATATCCATCAACATAAGCACCCTCATATTGAGAAGTTTTACTTCCTAATACAATAGTTCCCTTAGTTGCCTTAATAGCTGTACCACCCATATTTGAATGTACTGTTCCACCAAGTACTTCAATAGTACCTGCTTTATTATTAATTGCATAATTTGAACCAACCTGTGGTTTAATTGTACCACTAGTAATTGTAACTTTTCCATAACCAGAATTTACAATACATGAAGCTTCTGTTACAGAAGTACCATCACTTGTTGTTCCACCTGCAGTAATCTCACCACCTGATATTAATGCATTTCCTGCATTCAAGTTTAATCCTACATTTGCACCATTTACAGTTCCACCAGTTATATTAATTGTTGTTGGACCCGCATTAGTAATAGCAGAATTATCACCTTTTACAGTTCCACCAGATACAGTTAAAGATCCTGTTCTGATATAAATACCATCTGAAGTAGAATTAATTGTTCCATTATTTACTTTAAAACTTCCTAAAGCATTATTATACATACCAGCCTTACTTCCTGTTATAGAAGCACTTGAGCCATTAATATATACTAATCCACCTCCTTCATTTGATATACCATAATTTCCAGTAGATTCAATTGTTCCACCTGTTACTTTAACTGCTGGTGCTGATTCAGAAGTTAATGAACCATATGACACAATTGGTGTTCCTTTTGTAGTTATTGTTCCTGAAGTCATACTTAATGTATTATTTCCATAGAACACTATACCATTATCATTTGCTGTAGTTAAACTAGATGTTGTTTTAATTGTTACACCTGAAATTGTAACATTTCCACCACTAGAACTATATATTGCATACCTATTTGCCTCACCACTTAAAGCACCTTCTTGTTGTAATGTTCCTTTACTTAATACCAATGAACCACCCTTATTATTAATTAACCATTGACTTGTTTGTGTAGATTTACCACCTATAACAAAATCTTTTGATCCACTTAATGATAATTTTCCTGTATTTTCAATTATAGCCTTAGATGCTTTTGTAGAAGTATTTTTAATATAACCAGAACCAACTGAATCCTGTACTGTCAATGTTCCATTATTAATTAATGTTGTAATATCTGTTGTTGTAGTTATATATTTACCATTTAAATTAAATGTTACAGTTTTACCACTACTCAATGTTGCAACATCATTTTCTGTTCTACTCTTCAATACTTTAACAGTATTTCCACTTGTTACACCACTCATTGCACCAGCCAATGTTTCATAATATTTAACATGTGTACCACTTGAATTTAATTCTTCATAATTATTTTTAATCCAATGAGCATAATATGTTGTATCACCTCTTACTGTTGTAGTAGATGAAATCTTTGTTCCACCATCTGCAGCAGTATACCAACCATCTAGTGTATAACCACTCTCAGTTGGAGTTGGTAAAGTACCAAGTTGAGAATCAAAAGCTTTAGACGCTGTTGTTGTTGTAATTCCAGTTGCTTTTGTTACCCTAACATCAGTAATTGTAATAGTACCAGCTGTATAATAATCAGTTCTTAATTGAATAGTAAAATTATTATTTTTTAATAAAGAAGTTGTAAAAGCATATGTTGTATATGAATATGTAGTTGTTCCTGTACCTAACCAATTTGCCCTAGTACCTCTTGGGAACTCTGGTGACCAACCAGTTACATCTCCAGAACCTTGTACTAACACACTAGCAGTTTGACCACTTGCAGCAGTTAATCCTGTATATGATGCTTTAAATGAAATTTGTAATTTATCACCTGATTTTAAATCACCTTTATCTATTGTTCCTAAGTTAACACATCTATTTGTTGAACCAGTAAATCCTGTTATCTCAATACTTGATCCTGCAGAATCAATATAATTCTTTCCTGCATTATTATTATAAGTAATAGTGTAATTAACTGGTGTCCAATGAGCATAATATGTTGTAGTACCTGTTACTTTTGTTGTAGATGAAATCTTTGTTCCACCAGTTGCTGCAGTATACCAGCCATCAAATGTATAACCACTTTCAGTTGTTGTAGGCAATGTACCAAGCTCTGTTCCATATTGTTTAGATACTGTTTTAGTTCTAACTTTTTTAACTTTAAGATTTGTAACAGTAATTTTTCCACCTGTATAATAATCTGTTCTTAACTGAATTGTAAATTTATTATTTGTTGCTAAAGAAGATGTTAAAGCAGATGTTGTATATGAATATGTAGTTGTTCCTGTACCTTTCCAGTTTACCTTACTTCCTCTTGGGAATTCAGGGCTCCAAGCTGTTACATCACCATATCCTTGTAATACAGCACTACCAGTTTGACCACTAGCAACTGTTAAACCACTATATGATGCTGTAAATGACACTTGTAATTTATCTCCAGCCTCTAATTCACTTGCATCAATTGTACCTAAAGTAACACTTCTATTTGCTGAGCCTGTAAATCCAGTAACATCAACACTTGTTGCCACAGGGTCAATATAATTTTTTGAACTATTATAATTATATGTAATATTATAACTATTAACTGTCCAAATTGCATATAAAGTTACTGCACTATTTGTAGTATAACTTGCTCCTGGAGCATAACCAGTTCCTGAACCATCAGATTTTGTATTCCATTCTTTAAATGTATATCCTGTTCTTGATGGTTTTGTACTACTTAATGTTAATGCTGTTCCATGTGTTTTAGTTTGAGCACTTGGAGCACCTGTTCCATTATTTGCATCATATTTAACTTGATATTTTACAGTAAATACATTTGATTTTGTTGTTAAAGTATTTCCTGCTTTATCAGCAATTTGTATCCACAAATACCAATTTCCACCTGTTGCTGATTTTGAAACAGTACCAGAATTTGTAAATGTTGTCCAAGATGTTGGTGTTGTTGTATTACTTTGTGACCATGCATATTTCAATGTATTTAATTCACTTCCACCAGTATCTGCTGCTGTCAATTTTGAACTAATACTTACTGATGTAGAACCTGCTGAAATTGTATATGTTCCACCATTTGTTCCATATGTTATTGTAGGAGCTGTTACTTCTTTTCTAATTGTTATTTTTGAAGTTTCTGATGCAACATTATTATTATCTATTGCTCTAAATAAAATTTCCTTATTTCTAGCACCAGTAAATGTAATTTTTCCAACACCACTTGTTGTTGTCAAACTATCTGTAATCCAAGAAGAACCACCATCTTCACTCCATTTATATGACTTAATACCTGCACCAACACTAGCAGATTTTACCTCAACATAAACATTTTTATTTGTCCATGTACCACTAGTATATGTTGCACCATTAGCATCAGTTAATTTTGCAGTTATTGTAGGTGCAGATGGACCTAATACTGCTGTTTTATATGTTGTTCCACTTATTGTTTCAGTACCATTAATAACAACACATCCAGATTGTTTAGCAGTAACTGTACCACTTATAGCACTTGTATTACCTTTAATTATACCATCATAGAAATTAAATGTACCAGAAGCATTTCCAACACCTTTAGATGTACCAACAATACTTGGACTTGTGATACTAATTGTAGAATCACTTGTACCAATTGTAATAATACCTGTTGAATCATTTAAAATACCATAAACACTACCAGTAACTGTACCACCAGTTACAACAACAGAACCTGTACTACTATTTAATATACCAGATTGAACTGTACCTGTTATAGTTCCACCAGTTACTTTTACAGCTGGAGAATTTTCAGAAGTATTTGTACCTTTATTTTCAATACCATAATTAGCACCTGTAATTGTACCAGAAGTTACTGTAACTCTTGCTGTAGCTGCTGAATAACCATTAATAATAGCTTTGTGTTTACTTGTAATATTACCTTTTGAAGTTAATGTACCATCATTTACTATTGCACCTGTAGAAGTTGAATTACCAATAATTTCAGCACTTGCGCCAATTGTCATTGTTCCATTATTTGTAATAATTCTATTAGTTCCACTATTAGCATTTTGTAATTTACCAGTTCCCCAAATATTCATATTACCACTATTTACTATTGGTGTAGATATTGTAACAGTATGTCCATTTAAATTAATTCCAACATAATCACTAGCTGTACCAGTATCCCATGTAGCTGAAGTACTGCTATCTGTTACATTTTCATATACATAAAGATTTCTACCTTTTACCAAACTTTCTTCTGCAAAAGCATCATCAAGTTTTGTATAATATTTCAATACTTTATTTGTATTACTATCATCAACCAAACCATAATTATCTGGTACCCAATTTAAGTATAAAGTAATTGTAACATCACCTTTACTCAAATCTTGACCTAAATCTGCAGCCATTTGTGTTGCAAGATATGTTGAAACTTCTTGATCATAAGTTTTACCAGTACCATCTGATTTTTGAGCCCATTCTTTACCAACTTGTGCCCTATAACCAGATTTTTCAAGATTGATAACACCTGGATTATTATAATCAGCTAAACCATATTCATCAATTTCATATTTATCACCAGAAATTACATTACCAACTCTACTTCCATAAACACCTCTCCATAAAACTGTTTCAGAATTTACGGCAATACAATTATCAATAACTGAATATCCATCACCATGTGTTTCAGCCATTGTTCCACCATTTACATTATATTTAATTTTCAAATAATTACGTCTATAATATATGTTTACCACTAATGAACCATCAGCTGAAACTGTAACTGTAGTTTTAGCTCCAGATGTAGGTTTTGTAGTATTACCTGTAGTATATCCACCTTCATATGTAAATCCTGGAATTGTTTTCTTCAAATTAGCTACTGTAATAGATGAATTTGTAGTTCCAGTTTTACTATCAGTACTATTTAATGTATATGTTGTAGCACCTAAATCATGAACATAATGGTTAACCTTATAGCTTACTGTACCAGCAGTCCATTTAGCATATAATGTTACATTACCAATAACTTTATATCTATTATTTATAACTTTACCATTTGCATCAACATATTGTGTTCCACTACCATTTGTACCTGTATAATATCCACCAAATGTATAACCTGTTCTAGTAGGTTTAGTTATTGTGTTTCCATTAGTTAATGGTGTTTTACAAGTTGAATCTGAATAATAATATGACACAACACTATTAACTGTTTTTGAAGTATTATATTGATAATAGAATTTTGTTGTTCCAGCTGAAGTTGCACTTTGATTATTTAATGTTACTGTATATGTATTTGGTGTTGCAGTTGATTTAACTTCAGTATTAGCACTAATTGTTTTAGTACTTCCACTTGTAAATGCTGTTCCACCAACAGTTAATCCTAATGAACTATATCCTGAAGCAAGACTTGCTGCAGCATAAATTGTTGTTCCATTAAGTACACTTGTTGTACCAAGTGCAGTTCCTGATGAACTACCTTCTTTAATTGTCAATGTTGTTCCAGTTCCTTGTGTTTTTGTTAATAAATAAGATGTAATATTTGCTGAACCTACACGTCCTACACTATCTTTAATATGAACATAATATGTAGCTGCAGGTGTCGCATCTATTGTATATGTTCCATTTGCTAATGATCCAGATGTAAATGCTGATGGAGCTGTACTTGATTTTGTTATTGCATAACCTGCAATACCAGAACCAGAATCACTTGCTTTCCAACTAAATTTATTATAACTATTTCTTGTAATTGTTACAGTAGGTGCTGTTTTATCTACACAAACTTTAAATGTTGAAGTTGCAGAAGTTATACCATTTGTATCAATTACCCTAAAGTTAATATCTTGATTTCTTTCAACAGTAAATGTAATCACACCTGTTCCATTTGTTGTAGTAATTGAATCTGTTGTCCAAGATTGATCATCTTGTGTTGAACTCTTCCATTGATATTTACTTACACCTGAACCAGGTTTATCTGTTGTAAGTGTTATATAAACACTACCACTTACCCATGTTCCACTACTAATTACATCACCTGATGAATTATCTTTTTGTGCTTTTATAGTAGGAGCAGCTGGCCCTAATCTAGCAATTTGTGTTGAGCCACTTGTTTCTTTACATACAGCTGATGACTCTGGTGTAAAGCTTACATAACCATCAATTGCATTATTAGCACTACCTTTAATTACACCATCATAGAAGTTTAATGTACCAGAAGTATTTCCAATACCTTTAGAAGTACCAGTAATACTTGGGTTTGTAATACTAACTGTAGAATCATCTATACCAACAGTAATTATACCTGTTGTTTCATTATAAATACCATATGTATTACCTTGAACAGTACCATCTGTTATTAAAACTAATCCTGTAGAATTATTTGAAATACCAATTTTACCAGTAGATGTTACACTACCACTTCTTAAACTTATTGCAGGAGCCTCTTCTAAAGCATCAACACCTTTAATGTTTTCAATACCATTATCTTTAGCAGTAATTACACCACCACTAACTTCAACTCTTGCTTTATCAGATGTACTACCATTAACAATAGCTTTATAATTTTTACTTGTAACATTACCTTGTACAAATAATAAACCTTCATTTGCTATTGTTGGAGTAGTAGTTGAATTACCAATAATTTTTGAATTTTCATAAATATTTAATAATCCTGTACTACTATTTTTAAGAACTTCTTTTGTACCATTTGTAGCATTTTGTAATGTACCATTATCCCAAATACTTAAAACACAATTATTTACTATTGGAACATTTGTTGTAAGTGTATGTCCATTTAAATTAATTCCAACATAATCACTTGCTGTATCTGTATTCCATGTCAAATCAGTACTACTATCTGTTAAATCTTTTAATACATAAATATTTCTATCTTTTACAAAACCAGGTTCTGCAAAAGCATCTTCAAGTTTTGTATAATATTTTATTATTTTATTTGTATTACTATCATCAATCAAACCATAATTATCTGGTACCCAATTTAAGTATAAAGTAATTGTAACATCACCTTTACTCAAATCTTGACCTAAATCTGCAGCCATTTGTGTTGCAAGATATGTTGAAACTTCTTGATCATAAGTTTTACCAGTACCATCTGATTTTTGAGCCCATTCTTTACCAACTTGTGCTCTATAACCAGATTTTTCAAGATTAATAACACCTGGATTATTATAATCAGCCAAACCAAATTCATCAATTTCATATTTATCATCTGAAATTATATTACCAACTTTACTTCCATAAACACCTTTCCATATAACTGTTTCAGAGTTTACAGCAATATAATTATCAACAACTGAATATCCATCACCATGTGTTGTAGCCATTGTTCCACCATTTACATTATATTTAATATTCAAACGATTACGTCTATAATACAAGTTTATTACTAATGAACCATCAGCTGAAACTTTTGCTGTAGTTACAGCTCCAGATGTTGGTCTTGTTGTACTACCTGTAGTATATCCACCATCATATGTAAATCCTGGAATTGTTTTCTTCAAATTAGCTACTGTAACAGTAGAATTTGTAGTTCCTGTTAAAGACTCAGTACTATTTAATGTATATGTTGTAGCACCTAAGTCATGTACATAGTGATTTACTTTATAAGTTACACCACCAGCAGTCCATTTAGCATATAATGTTACATTACCAATAACTTTATATCTATTATTTATAACTTTACCATTTGCATCAACATATTGTGTTCCACTACCATTTGTACCTGTATAATATCCACCAAATGTATAACCTGTTCTAGTAGGTTTAGTTATTGTGTTTCCATTAGTTAATGGTGTTTTACAAGTTGAATCTGAATAATAATATGACACAACACTATTAACTGTTTTTGAAGTATTATATTGATAATAGAATTTTGTTGTTCCAGCTGAAGTTGCACTTTGATTATTTAATGTTACTGTATATGTATTTGGTGTTGCAGTTGATTTAACTTCAGTATTAGCACTAATTGTTTTAGTACTTCCACTTGTAAATGCTGTTCCACCAACAGTTAATCCTAATGAACTATATCCTGAAGCAAGACTTGCTGCAGCATAAATTGTTGTTCCATTAAGTACACTTGTTGTACCAAGTGCAGTTCCTGATGAACTACCTTCTTTAATTGTCAATGTTGTTCCAGTTCCTTGTGTTTTTGTTAATAAATAAGATGTAATATTTGCTGAACCTACACGTCCTACACTATCTTTAATATGAACATAATATGTAGCTGCAGGTGTCGCATCTATTGTATATGTTCCATTTGCTAATGATCCAGATGTAAATGCTGATGGAGCTGTACTTGATTTTGTTATTGCATAACCTGCAATACCAGAACCAGAATCACTTGCTTTCCAACTAAATTTATTATAACTACTTCTTGTAATTGTTACAGTAGGTGCTGTTTTATCAACACAAACTTTAAATGTTGAGATTTCAGAAGGAACACCATTTGTATCAATTACCCTAAAGTTAATATCTTGATTTCTTTCAACAGAGAATGTAATTACACCTGTTCCATTTGTTGTAGTAATTGAATCAGTTGTCCAAGATTGATCATTTTGTGTTGAACTCTTCCATTGATATTTACTTACACCTGAACCAACTTTACTTGTTGTAAGTGTTATATAAACACCACCATTTACCCATGTTCCACTTGTAATAACACTACCTGAAGAATTATCTTTTTGTGCCTTTATTGTAGGAGCACTAGGACCTAATTTAGCAATTTGTGTTGAACCACTTGTTTCTTTATATACAACTGCTGATGCTGGAGTTGCACTTACATTACCAGAAATTGCATTATTTGCACTACCAGTAATAACACCATCATAGAAGTTAAATATACCAGAAGCATTTCCAACACCTTTAGATGTACCAGTAATACTTGGGCTTGTAATACTAATTGTAGAATCATTTGTACCTATTGTAATTATACCTGTTGAATCATTTAAAATACCATAAACACCACCATTAACACTACCATCAGTTACAATAACAGAACCTGTACTACTATTTAATATACCAGTTTGAGCTGTTCCTGTTATAGTTCCACCAGTTACTTTTACAGCTGGAGAACTTTCAGAAGTATTTGTACCTTTATTTTCAATACCATAATTAGCACCTGTAATTGTACCAGAAGTTACTGTAACTCTTGCAGTAGCTGCTGAATAACCATTAATAATAGCTTTGTGTTTACTTGTAATATCACCTTTTGAAGTTAATATACCTTCATTTACTACTGCACCTGCAGAAGTTGAATTACCAATAATTTCAACACTTGCACCAATTGTCATTGTTCCATTATTTGTAACAATTCTTTCTGTTCCATTAGTAGCATTTTGTAATTTACCAGTTCCCCAGATATTCATACTTCCATTATTTACAACTGGAGTTCTAGTTGTAATAGTATGTCCATTTAAATTAATTCCAACATAATCACTAGCTGTACCAGTATCCCATACTGCTGAAGTACTTGCATCTGTTACATTTTCATATACATACAAATTTCTACCTTTTACAAGACTTTCTTCTGCAAAAGCATCTTCAAGTTTTGTATAATATTTTAATACTTTATTTGTATTACTATCATCAACCAAACCATAATTATCTGGTACCCAATTTAAGTATAAAGTAATTGTAACATCACCTTTACTCAAATCTTGACCTAAATCTGCAGCCATTTGTGTTGCAAGATATGTTGAAACTTCTTGATCATAAGTTTTACCAGTACCATCTGATTTTTGAGCCCATTCTTTACCAACTTGTGCCCTATAACCAGATTTTTCAAGATTGATAACACCTGGATTATTATAATCAGCTAAACCATATTCATCAATTTCATATTTATCACCTGAAATTACATTACCAACTCTACTTCCATAAACACCTCTCCATAGAACTGTTTCAGAATTTACAGCAATATAATTATCAACAATTGAATATCCATCACCATGTGTTATAGCCATTGTTCCACCATTTACATTATATTTAATATTCAAATGATTACGTCTATAATACAAATTAATTACTAATGTACCATCAACTGAAACTGTTGCTGTAGTTACAGCTCCAGATGTTGGTTTTGTAGTATTACCTGTAGTATATCCTGCCTCATATGTAAATCCTGGAATTGTCTTTTTCAAATTTGCTAATGTTACTTGTGAATTTGTAACACCTGATTTAGTTTCACCTTTACCATCTAATAATGTATATGTTGAAGCACCTAAATCATGTACATAGTGATTTACAACATAATTTCTATATGAAGTTTTAATTGTAAATGTTTTTGTATATGTACCACTATGGTTTTGACCAGATTTAAACACAACTTTAGCAGTTGCTGTACCAACATTAATATTATTAGAATATGTTACAGTATATTCACTAGAAGGAATAACCTTATTTGTCAATGTATCTGTCATAGTTACTGTAGGTTTTTTAGCTGTTGCATCATAATCATAAGATATTGGGCTAATAGTCATTTCAACATTAGTATTTGGATTAATTATTAATTTTCCAATATTATATGTGAATGTATAGTTCTTTGCAGAACCATTTGTTTTTGTTACATCATATGTTCCTGCATTTGTTGCAGTAGATGTAACTTTTGGTGCAACATAATTTTCTGCTGTAGATGCTGTTTCACCATTTACGAAACCTGTTACAGTTACAGTAAATTTAGGTGTTTCACCATATTTAATTGTTTCTGTTGCATATGTTGCAGTTAAAGTTGCAGCTGTAATATTAGCTGTTGTTGTAGGTTTTGTTGTACTTAAAACATAATTTTTAGCTGTAGCTGTATCTAATGTTACTGTACCAGTAACTGTTTTACCTGTTCCAACATTTTTATCTGAGAAAACATATGTTGCAGTTGCACCAACTGTTTCACCACTTACTGCTCCTGATAATGAAGGTGCAGATTTTTGTGTTGCAGTTGTTTTACCATCATACACCTTATTATTAACTGAAATTGTAGGTGTTAATGTTCTTTTATTAATATTTGCTGTTGTAGTAGCTGTTGTACTACTTAATTTATAATTAGAATTATTAATTGTAATTCCACTTGCAGTTACTGTAATTCCTGTACCTGCATTACTGCTTGCAAATGTATATTTACCAACAGTTGCTGTTACTGTATCACCAGTTAACACACCAGTTAATGTAGGTGCAGATTTTTGTGTTGCAGTTGTTGTACCATCATATGTTTTATTATTTGCTGTTACAGATACTGTAACAGATTTTTTACTAATTACAATTGAACCATTTTTTGACTTAGCATTTGATGCATAATCACTATAATTTCCAGTATTATCTTTAATATAATAATATACTGTTGTAGTACCTGCACTTGTTCTTGTTGGAGCTGTTGTAGTTCCAGATGTTATATAATTTGATGATGTTAATGCAGTACTTGTACTATAATAAATTGTTACATCATTACTTGAAATTCCAGTTAATGAAATTCCATGTGCTGATTTATCATATGTTCCTGAATAATTTGTTAAAGTTACACTCATACTTGCTTTTGTAATTGTAAATGTCAATGTTTTAGTACCTGAATAATTTCCTTTACCAGTAATTGTAACTGTTGCAGTACCAACATTTGTATTATTTTTATAAGTAACAGAATAATCTGTATCTTTAACTAATGTTGTACTTCCATCTTTTACAGTTACTGTAGGAGTTTTAGCAGCACCATCATATACATATGAAGTAGTATTTAAACTTGCTGTAAATGTTGAACCAGTAATTGCTTTTTTATTAATTACTAATTTACCAGAAACATAACTAAATGCATAATCTGTTGCAGAACCACCTGTTGGTGTTAATGTATATGTTCCTGCATTTTTACTTGTTGCAGTAATTGTTGGAGCAGTATAGCCACTTGCTGTTGTAGCTGTTTCTCCATTTTTAAATCCAGTAACAGTTAAAGTTAAACTTGGAGATGTACCATATGTAATAGTTTCTCCTGCATATGTAACTGTTAATGTAGCTTTAGTAATTACACCTGTTTTAATTGAAGAACTTGTAGTATTTAATACATAATTTCTTGTATAAGCACTATTTAATGCAATTCCTGTAATATTTACAGTTTTGCTTGTTCCCACATGTTTATCTGCAAAAGTAAATGTACCTTTTGCTGTTGGAGTTTCATTATTTACTCCACCTTGTAATGTAATTGTTCCAGTTCCTGATGTTAAACCATCATAAACTTTAGAATTTGAAGTTATAGATTTAATTGTAACTTCTTTTTTAGTAATTGTGAATGCTTTTGTTGCACTAACTGCATTATAATTTGATGTACTTGCAAATGTAGCTTTAACATAATATGTACCAGCATATGATGGTTTACCACCAGCTGTTGTTGCACCATCAGAAGTTGATGTTTTTGTTGTACAACTTGAATTTGTATAATACACATATGTTACACTACTTGTTCCATTTGTTGCAGAAGTTGGTACAGGTGATGTTGCTGTTCCACCATATGTCCATCCATTCATTGCAACAGAACCAGAACCATTTGCTTTTGTAATTGTAAATGTTTTTTCAACTGTTCCAGAATAATTACCAATTAAAGTAATTGTAACTTTTCCAGTACCAGCATTTATATTATTTGAATATGCTACTGTATAATCAGTATCTTTTACTAATGTTTTACCATTTAATGTCACTGTTTCAGTAGGTGTACAAGCTTTTCCACTGTAAGTGTATGTAGTTGGATTCAAAGTAACTGTTGGTAAATTTTTGTCATAAGGTTTAACAATAAGTTTACCACTAACATTTTTAAATACATAGTTTGTTGCAGCCCCACCAGAAGGTGTTAGAGTATATGGGCTATTTGCAACAGAAAGATTTGAAGCACTTACACTTGGAGCTTTATATCCATCTGCAGTTTCTGTAGTTTCATTATTTACAAATCCTTTTACAGTAACAATTAATTGTGGTGTATCACCATAAGTAATTGTTTCACCAGCATATGTTGCAGTTAAAGTTGCAGCATTAATATTTGCTTTAGCAGAACTTGTTGTTGTAGCTAAACTATAATTTGTTGTCCATGTTGTACTTAATGCAATTTTTGTAATATTTACAGTTTTAGCTGTTCCAACATTTTTATCTGAGAAAGTAAATGTACCTGTTGCTGTTGGAGTTTCATTATTAACTCCTGCTGATAATGTAATTGTACCACTACCACTTACATTACCATCATATGTTTTATTATTTGCAACAATTGATTTAATTATTACAGGAACTTTATTAATTTTAGCTGATGCTGTTATAGAAGCAGCTTGAGTTGTACTTAAAGTATAGTTTTTAGAATCTGTACCACTTAATGTAATAGTTTTAGCTGTTACTGTTCTAGTACCTGAATCTTTACTATTAAATGTATAACTTGCAGCTGAAGCTGTAACCACATCTGAACCAACAATTCCTGATAAACTAATTGAACCAGTTGCTGTTGTATTACCATCATAAGTTTTATCATTTGGTTTTAATGTTGCAGTTAATTGTTTTGCTGTAATAACACCAGATGTTGAACTTAAAGTGGTTTTTGTTAATGTATAGTTTGTTCCCCAGTTTCCACTAAGTTTAATTGAACTTACATTAACTGTTTTTCCAGTTCCTACATTTTTATCACTATATGTAAATGTACCTGTTGCTGTTGGAACTTCATTATTTACTGCACCTGTTAAACTAATTGTACCTGTTGCTGTTGTATTTCCATTATAAGTTTTAGAAGATAAACTTCCAATTGAAGGTGTTAATTTAACTTTTGCAATTGTAATTGTTCCATTTTTAGAATTTGCATTAGATGCAAAATCTTGATAATTTCCAGTCAAGTCTTTTACATAGTAGTAAACAGTTGTAGTACCTGCATTTGTTCTACCAACAGAAGATAATTTACTTCCAGAAGTAGAATAATTTTCAGATGTCAATGGAGTAGTTGTACTATAATAAATTTCATAATCTGTTCCACTTACTGCAGGTTCTGTAACACTTGCAGAAATAGAATGTTCTTTTCCATCATAAGTACCACTGTAATTTGTTGGTTGTACAACAGTCATTGCTTTTTTAGTAATTTCAGCTGTTGTTGTTGCTGTTGTATTACCTAATTCATAATTTGTTTTCCATTGTTCACCTAATTCAATATTAGTTACATTAACTGTTTGTGTTCCTGCTGCTGAGCTTGCAAAAGCAAAATCTCCTGTAGCAGTTGGTTTTTCACTATTTACTGCACCATTTAATGTAATAGTTCCTGAAGAAACTGCTGTTGTTCCATCATAAACTTTTCCACTAGCTGTTACAGTTGCAGTTAATTTAACTTTTGCAATTGACCATGGAATTGTAGTTGATTTTGTTCCATCTGTTAAACCTTTCCATGCAAAATTGCTTGTATTACTTAAACTTACTGTTGCAGTGTAACTTCCAGCATTTGTAGCTGTATTACCTGAAATTGTGTAATTAGAACCAGCTGCCACACCAGTTTGAACTGAACCTGAATATTTTAAACCGGTCTTAGCTGTTGGAATAGTTACTTGTAATTTACTAATTGTAAATGTAGCTGTTGCAACACCATTATTATGGTTGCCATCTGAATCTACTACTGTTGCTGTTACAGTATAAGACCCAGCTTGACTAGGAGCTGTTGCAGAAGGACCATATTTTGTACCTGCATTAGTTGTTCCTGAATATGAATATGTAACTTCATAATTTTTAACAGTTGCTGTAGAAACTGTTGTTACAGGAGCTTTTGCAGAACTTCCATATGTCCATCCTGAAATTGTAACACTTGAATTCATATCAATTTTGTTAATTGTGAAATCTTTTCTAGCTTCACCAGAATTATTTCCAATCATTGTTACAACTGCAGTAGCTGTACCTGCATTAGTATTGTTTAAATAACTAACTGTGTAATCTGTATTTAAAGTCATTGTTTTCTTTGTGTCATTATCCACTACTGTAACAGTAGGTTTTTTAGCTGTTCCATCATAATCATATGATGTTGGATTAAGTGTAACTGTTACATTAGCTTGTTTTTTAATAATAGTCAATGTTCCTGAAACATATTTAAATGAATAGTTTGTTGCAGCTCCACCTGCTGGTGTTAATGTATAAACACCTAAAGCTGTATTTGTATTTGAAACTGTTGGTTTAGTTGTTAATACAGATTCTGTTTCTTTATTAACAAATCCTGTAATTTCAACTACCAATTTAGGGCTTGTTCCAAATTCAACTGTTTCGCTTTTATATGTTGCAGTTAATTGAACTTTATTAATTGTTCCATTTGTTAATGTTAAACTACTTGAACTTAATTGATAATTTGTTTTCCATACATCTTCTAATTCCAAGTTTTTAACATAAACAGTTTTATTTGAACCTGCATTTGCATTACTAAATTCATAAGTATATGTTGATTTAAGTACTGGTGTTTCACTATTAACTGCACCAGTTAAAGTAGGTTCAGAGCCTGTTGCTGTAGTATTACCATCATAAGGTTTTGAATTTGATGTTCCAGATACTGTTAATGTTACTTTTTTAATTGTAAATGTTAATGTTTTTGTACCTGAATAATTTCCTGTACCTTTGATTGTAACTGTTGCTGTTCCAGCATTTGTATTATTTGTATAAGTAACTGTATAATCAGTTCCTTTAACTAATTTTGTTGTTCCATCTGTTACTGTAACACCTGGTGTTCTTGCTGTTCCATTATATGTGTAAGATGTTGTATCTAATGCAGATTTAACATCTGAACTTGTAATTGATTTAGGATTAATTATCAATTTACCTGATACATATTTAAATGTATAGTTTGTAGCTTTTCCACCTGTTGGTGTTATTGTATATCCAGTTGTATTAGCAGATGTATTTGTTATTGTAACTGTTGGTGCTGTATATCCTGCAGCATTTGCTGCTGATTCACCAGATATAAATCCTGTTACATTAACTGTTGTAATTGGTGTTTGACCATAAGTAATTGTTCCACCTGCATATGTTGCTGTTAATTCTTTAGCTGTAATTTTAGAACTTAAAGAAACACTTGTTGTAGATAATGCATAATTAGAAGATTTTGTTCCTGTTAATGATAATCCACTAAATGTTACTGTATATGTTCCAACATTACTACTTGAATATTTAGCTGTTTTTCCAACAACCATTGAAACATCATCTGTTCCAACAATTCCTGAAATTGTTTGTTTTGTTACATTTACAGTTGTAGTTCCATCATATACTTTATTAGAAACTGTAAATTGTGGTGTTAAAGTCTTTTTATTTACTTTAAATTCAGCAGTTTTTGTAACTTGATTATAATTACTGTTTGCTGGTATTGTTGCTGTTAACACATAACTTCCAGCTTCTGTTGGAGCATTTGCAGAAGGTCCATATTTTGTTCCATCTGATTTTGTTCCTGAATATGAATAAGTTACATTTTTTATATCATTTGTTTCAGATTCAATTACAGGTACAGAAGGTGTACTTCCATATGTATAATCTGAAATTGTTAATGTGTCAATTTTTCCTGCTATTGTTTTAATTGTAGCTGTTGTTGTTAATGATGTTGGACTAACAACATAATTTCCTTTCCATGTATCTGCTAATGTAATATTTGTTACATTTACAGTTTGAGCTTTATTTGAATTACTATCAGCAGATGTAAATTTAAATGTACCTGTTGCTGTTGGTTTATCTGTATATTTTGCACCTGTTAATGTAATTGTACCTGTTGCAGATGTTGTTCCATCATAATTTTTATCATTTGCTTTAGCTGTTGGAGTTAATGTTGCTCTTTCAATTGTAAAGTCTTTTGATACTATTTTATTTGTATGGTTTCCATCTGTATCAACAATTGTAGCTGTTACTGTGTAACTACCTGCATCTGTTGGAGCTGTTGTTGATGAATATGATGTTCCTGAATTTGATTTTCCTGTGTATGAATATGTTATAGTTTTATTTTTAACTGTTGTTGTTGTAATTGTTACACTAGGAGTTTTTGCAGTATCACCATATGTCCAATTATCAATATTAACACTTGCTACCATTGCAATTTTATTTATTGTAAATTCACGTACTATTGTACCTGAGTAATTTCCTTGTAACTTAATTGTTACTGTTCCTGTTCCAGCATTTGTATTATTACTATATGTAACTGTATAATCTGTTCCTAAAACCAATTCAGTTGTATCATCATAAACTGAAACTGTAGGTTTTTTAGCTGTTCCATCATAATTATATGATGTAGGGCTAATACTTGCTGTTATTGATTCTGAAAGTGGTGGAACTATGTTTAATTTTCCAGATACATATGTAAATGTATAGTTTTTACCAGCACCACCTGATGGTGTTAATGTATATGTTCCAACTGCTGTGTTTGTGTTTGTAACTTTTGGAGCAATATAACCTGAAATTGTTGCTGGTGTTTCATTATTTACAAAACCTGTTACTGTAACTTCTAATTTAGGTGTTTGTTTATTATATGTAATTGTTTCACCTGCATATGTTGCTGTTAATGTTGCAGGTTTAATTGTAAATGTTTTAGAAATTGTTCCAGAATAATTTCCTTTACCAGTAATTGTAACAGTTCCTGTTCCTGCATCTTTATTATTTGTATATGTAATTGTGTAATCTGTTGTTTCTATTAAATTAGCACCATTATCTTTAACTGTTACTGTTGGTTTTTTTGCTTTTCCATCATAAGTATATTGTGTTTCACTTAATGTTGCTGTAATTCCTGTTGTTTTTAATGGTTTTGCTGTAATTCTTAATGTTCCAGATACAACTTTAAATGTATAGTTTGTTGCTCTTCCAGCAACTGGTGTTAATGTATATGAACCAACTTTTGTATTTGTATTTGAAATTGTTGGAGCTACATAACTATCTGCTGTTTCAGGTGTTTCATTATTTACAAATCCTGTTACTGTTAATTGAAGTTTAGGTGCTGTTCCATAAACTACAGATTCTCCAGCATATGTTACTGTTAATTGTTTAGCAGTAATATTTGATGTTGTTGTAACAGTTGTTGATTTTAATTTATAGTTTGATTTACCATCACCAGAAAGTGTAATTCCTGTAACATTAACAGTTTTTGAATTACCAACTGTTGCTGTTGCATAAGCAAAACTTCCTGTTGCTTTAACAAGGTTTGTTGCATCTGTTGAATCAGCTGTTTCAACACCTGTTAATGAAATTGTTCCACCTATTACATTTACTGTTCCATCATAAACCTTGTTAGGTGCTGTTGCTGTTGCTGTAATTGTTTTTTGTGCAATAGACCATTTAACTGTTTTATTTGTTTTTGTTCCATCTGCCCAAATATAATTTGTGCTATCTTTTAAACTAACTGTTGCTGTATAATTTCCAGCATTTGTTCCTGTGTTACCTGTTACATTATATTTTGTTCCAGTTGCAACACCAGTTTGTGTTTTTGAATTATATATTAAACCTGTAATACCACTTGGTACTGTTACTTTTCCAGCTGTTACTGTTACAGTACTTGTTGCTTTAACAGTATTATCATTTCCAGATGTTGCTGTAATTGTTGTTGTTCCAACTTTTTTAGCTGTTACAACACCTGTTGATGAAACTGTTGCAACATTTGTGTTTGAAGATGTCCATGTTATTGTTCCAGCATTTACACCTGTTGATGTAATTGTTGTTGTTTTCTCATTTTCAACACTTACATTTGTTGGTGTAACACTTAATGTTACTAATTTAACTAATACTTGTGTAATTCCTGTTGAAAGATTTCCTGCATTATCAATTGATTTTGCATAATATGTTGTTCCATCAGTTGTTGCTGTGAAATTAATGTTTTGAACTGTTTCCAAACTTGCAAAATCTGCATTTGGATCTGTTGAAACTTTATATCCTGCAATACCTGTGTTACCTGTTTGTAATCCATCAATTGCACCAAATGTTAAATATGTGTTTTCAACACCTGTATATACTGTTCCAGATTTTCCTGATTCAATTTTACCTTTTTCAGTACCTGTTATAGAATCTGCTTTAACAGAAATTGTAGGTTCTGCTGGTGCTGTTCTATCAATTGTTATTGAAATTGGTGTTACTGTTTGAATTGTGTTTCCTGATGAATCTGTGCATGAATCATCTTTTATTCCAACAGTTTGTATACATGTTCCAGTATTTGTTACTAAAATTGTATATACTGTATCACTTACTTTAGTAAATGTTTTTATTGTTCCATTTGTAACTGTTATATCTTCTTGTGCAAATCCTACTGGTGTTTTATTAAATGTAATTGTATATGTTATTTCACTTGCATTTGTAGGGCTTGTTACATTTGATGTAATATTTGCATTAAATGATGTTTCATCCATTATTATACCTGTTGTAATTGTTGTTTTTGCATTTGTATTTCCTGATTTATCTGCAATTTTTCCTGCTGCAATTTCAAGTGTTAAACTTCCTGTTCCTGTTACACCAGCTAATTTTAATGTATAACTATATACTCCACTTGATACTGTGCTATATGTTAATTCTTTTGTTGTTGGAGTTACAGTTGTTCCTGCTACTTTTACAACAATATCATCTGCTGTAAATGCATCTGTTGTTGTACCTGTATTCATTCCAGAATGTGCTTCTGTAATTTTTAAAGGTATTGTAATTGTACTTGTTGGACTTGCTTTTGTTGGACTTGAATTTCCATTTTTTGCAATTACAGGTACAGTGTTGTCAAAATAAAATGCTTGTGATTTATTAATATAATTTGTTATTGTTGTATTTGTAAACCTATCTGTAATTCCTGATTTTACCCATAAATAATATGTTCCTGTTACACCATTTTTTGTTACTTTTACATTTGCTGTTTTTGTACCAGCTGTTGTTGAAAGTGTTGTTGTTTCCCATGTTGTAGGTGCTGTTGTTGAACTTGTTGACCATGCATAACTTATTGTTTGTGATGCTGGTAAACCTATTGTTGTATCATTTATTGTAACTGTTGCTGTATGTGTTTTTGCATAACTTGCATTATCTCTTGCAACTGTTACTGTTGGTGCATTTCCATCAACTGTAATTGTTGCTGTATCTGTTTTTCCATTTTTAGTTTCAGCTGTAATTGTTGTTGTTCCATTTGCAACACCTGTTACAACACCTGTTGATGAATCAACTGTTGCAATTTGTGGGTTACTTGATGTATATGTTACTGTATTTTTGCTGTTTGATGTTGTTGGTGTAATTGTGTGTGAAATTGTTACTGTTTTACTTGATTTAACACCTATTGTTGCTGTTTTAGGGCTTACTGTAATACCTGTTGGTGTTGTTATTACTGTAACTGGAATTGTTGCTGTTAAAGCTTTTCCAGATGTGTCTTTTGTTGAACTTGTTACAGTAATTTTTGCTGTTCCATTTTTTAATAATGTTACATTTGCATTTTGATTATTTGTGTTTTTACTTACGGTTGCTACTGTTTCATCATCTATTGTATATGTTAATGTTCCATAATTTTCACCTGTTATTGTTATTGCTTGTGTATTTGTTGTGCTTAAATCTATGTTTATTGATGTTGGTGAAACTGTTAATTTTGCAAATATTGCATAATATGTTATATTTCCAGCTCCCATTGTTGCTGTTTTTACAATATTTGCTTGGCTTGAAGTTGTACTCCAGCCTATAAATGTATATCCTGATTTATATGCTGTTTTTGTTAGGTCTATTGTTTTTCCATATGTTACTTGTGTTGTTGTTGTTTGTGTTGTGTCTGTTTGTGAAACTTGTCCTCCATTTGTTCCGTAGTCATATGTTACTGTGTAGCTGTTTGCTTCCCATACAGCATATAATGTAATTTCTCCATTATCTTCTGATACTAGTTTACTTACACTTTCTCCATCTGTATATTGTGCTGTTGTTGCATCTGATGTTGTTGACCAGCCTTTAAATGTATGTCCAGTTTTTGTAAATGTATTTTGTGCTAATGTAATTGTATCATCATATAATTGTGTGCTTGATACCATTTCTCCTGATGTTGCACCATTTCCATTATATTTTATTGTGTATGAATGTGTTTTCCATTTTGCGTATATGTATGCGTTTGAGTTTGGTGTAGTTATTGATGGAAAATATGCATTGTTTTCATTAAATATATCTGTTGTTGTTAATGATGTTGTGTTTGATAAATTACTGTACCAACCTTGGAATGTATATCCTGTTTTTGTTGGTATTGCAAGGTCTTCTGTTGTATATGTTGTGTTATATTCTTTTGATGTTTTTGTATCATCTGTTACTTCTTCTAGGCGGACATTATCTATATATATTTCACCTGCTTGGTTTGCTTCATGTCCATATATATATATAGCTGGATTTTTAGTATTCAAATAATCCTCATCTAATTTAAAAGTATAGCTAAATGTCTCCCATTTTCCAACTTTGGAAGGAATCATAGCTTTTTTTCCACTCTTAAATGAATATTCTGTATTTGTATTTGTTGCATATAATAATCCTGTTGAAACAACACTTGATCCAGAAACTCTATATATATCCATTGAAATCGTATATGTTTTTCCAGCTTTTAATTGTTCTCCTTGAATTGCTTGTCTAAAGCCTAGCCATCTATTTAAAGCAACTGTTCCTTCAGCAACTGTTGTTCCATCTGAAACATCAGCTTTTGTTTTTCCTGCATAATCCTCATTTGTTTTTAAGACACCCACACTATTTCCATTAACAATTTTCATATGTGCATGATATCCAATTTCAGGAACTTCAACTCCGCTATTTAATCCTGTTCCCCAATCAGTAATATTATATGATTTTGTTGGATCACCTGGAACACCATTTAAATTTCCATCCCATGTATGTGATACCCCATTAATTACCTTCATGACTGAATTATTAACAATTGTATAATCCTCAAAATCGCCATTCGTAATTAAATTCTCACTCACTCCAACTTTGTTCAAATTATAATTATTAACAGTCCAATTAGCAGTATATGTTCTATTACCTGTGCTTCCTTTTGCAATTACAACTTTTGTACTTGCAGAAGACAACCCTGTTCCTGTCCATCCTGTAAATGTATAACCTGTTTTTGTAGGATTTATTAAAGTAATATCACTAGTTTCTACATTATATGTTGTAGGGTTTGTACCACTAACTGTTCCATCATTTAATACATATGAAATAGTATATTGATTTATAGTTTTCTTACCTGTTGCTGTTACACTTGTAGCCTTAGCTGGCATTGTTAATGTTGTACTTGTAGCTGTTGTACTACCCAAAATACTTGTATCCGTAGTAGTCCAAGCAAATCCTGAATATGTATAACCAGCTAAATTTTCATAACTAGCAGAAATTGTAACTTTTTGTCCCCATTTATATGTTCCACTACCTTTTGCATTTTTTGTATTTTCACCTTCTGTAACTGTTAATGCAAAAGTATTTCTTTTATAATAAACATATATTTCTGTTGTTCCATCTGCTTTAACTGTTACAGATGTTCCTTGTGCACCATCTTTAGTTGTTGTAGATTTTTCATATGTTGAATTTGATATTGTTATACCTTGTTTGCTATCTAATGTAATAACATCACCTGTTTTTACTTTTGTTGTTGTTCCTCTTAATTCTGTAACAAGTTCTGTTTTATATTCTGTATAATTATCATCATCTGCATTTTGTAACATGTGGTGAATTTTATATCCTACTTCACCATTTTCAAATATTGCTTTATATGTTCTATTTCCAATTGTTCCTGCAGGAATTTCATTAATTGTAGATTGGTTATCCACAGTTTTTCCATCTAATGTGGTTAATTGCCATCCCACAAATACATATCCAACTTTTGAAACTGGATTTAATGTTACTTTATCTTCTACTGTATATGTTTTTGGATTTGTTACACCTGTTGCAAATGCTCCTCCATTTAAATCATATGTTAAATTATATGTAATTACATTCCATTTTGCTGTTAATGTATGATTTAATGCCATTTTTACAATTGTTGTTTCATCATATTTTTTATTTGTTGTATCATACCAACCTGCAAATGTGTAACCTGTTTTTGTTGGTGTTGGTAATTCTCCATATGCACTGTCATATGTTACTTTTTTACTTGTTGTACTAACTGTTCCTCCATTTGGATTAAATGTTACTGTGAATTGTTTTGCTGTCCATTTTGCTGTTAATGTTTGATTTGCTGTTATTGTTACTTTTGTTGTTGTTTCATATTTTGTGTTTGTTGAATCATACCATCCATTAAATGTGTAACCTTCTCTTGTTGGTGTTGGTAGTTCTCCATATGTTCCATCATATGTTACTGTTTTTGTTGTTGGGTCTACTGTTCCATTGTTTGGATCAAATGTTATTGTGTATTCATTTGCTGTCCATTGTGCTATTAATGTATGTGCTGATGCTGTTGTAACTTTTGTTGTTGTTGTTACTGTTGTTTCTGTTCCTTTTATTTTCCAACCATTAAATGTATATCCTGTTCTTGTTGGTGTTGGTAATTCTCCATATGTTGTTCCATATGTTACTGTTTTACTTGTTGGTGTTACTGCATTTCCGCCATTTGTATCAAATGTTACTGTGTATTGGTTACTTAAATATGCTGTTTGATATTCAATATTATTTATTGTTTCTGAACCATTTACAACACTGTAACCCGTAGGTGTTGCTGTAACTGTTCCTGTGATTGTTTCTCCTGTTGGTGCTTTAATAATACCATCATAGAAGTTGAATGTTGAGCCATTTGTTACTACACCTTTTTGTGTACTAAATATTACTGGTGATGTTGTGCTTACAGCATCTTGGTTGTTTCCTATTGTGATTGTTGAACCTGTATTACCTCTAATTGCATTTTTTACTGTTGCATTAATTGTACCACCTGTTATTGTGATATTCCCTGTTGATGTTGTTACAACACCATCGTCTCCTCCATTTATTGTACCTCCTGTAACTACTATGTTTCCTGTTTTTGATGTCCAAATTCCGTCTTGATATTTTCCTTGTGCATTTATTGTACCTCCTGTAATTTTAACATTTCCTGTATATGTTCTAATTCCATGACCACCTTTTGCTGTTATTGTACCACCATTTATTGTTACTGTTCCACTTCCACTTTCTGGTTGAAGAATTCCATAAATTGCTCCTGTTACAGTTCCATTGTTTATAGTTAATGTTCCATCATTTGAAATACCTGCATTATTTTTGCTCTCAACTTCTCCACCACTAACTACAACAGTACCACCATTATAAATTGCTGAATTATATCCTTGAATTTTTCCACCTTTTACATTTACAGTTCCACCTGCATAATTGTAAATTCCTTTATATTTTTCTGACACAATATTTACTGTTTCAATATTTAAAATACCTTTATTTGTAATTGTTGAATAGCTTTCCTCATCAGTTACTTTTGTTATTGTACCATTACCTCTAATTGTCAAAGTTCCATTATTTTGAATCATCCATGCTGAAGTATTCATACTCCAAGTCTTACCATTTGTATTAATAACCAAATTTTGTCCAGCTGCAACTGTTACAGCTTCAATAACATTATTTTTAATTATTGTAACAACTGCACCTGAGTTACTTCCAGCTGCATCAATTGCACCTTGAATGCTATCATAATTTGTAGTAACACTACCAATAGTAGTACTTGCTACAACTTCACTCCAAACCGCATATAATCTAATAGATTCATCTTTACTATAAACACTACTAGCATTATATTCTGCACTAGTTGCTGTTTTAGAAGTTGCCCAACCTTTGAATAAATATCCATCTCTAGTTGGAACAGTACTTGATAAAGTTAAATTTGTACCTTTAACTTTTCTTTGAGTTGTAATTGTTCCTGTACCACCATTTACATCATATTCAACTGCATAACCTATATCATAAGCATTAGAAACTTTTACACTTGTAGCTCTATTTCCTGCTTTATCTACTACATTTGTCCAAATATAGTAAACACCACCTGTTTTTGTTTGTGTTACTGCTGTTCCTGAAACAAATTCTGACCAGCTTGTTGGTTCTGTTGTTTTGCTTTCAGAAATTGCGTATTTTGTTGTAACAACACCACTTAATTTATCTGTTGCTGTAAGTGTTGCTGTAATATTATCTTGATTATTTCCAACTGTAATTGTTTGAGTTTTTCCATTTGGATTAATTGCAACTGTTGGTGCCGTTTTATCAACACTAAAATAATAGCTTTCTGTTTTTGTATTTGTTCCATCTGTTGTTGTAATTGTTACAACATAATCACCATCTGTTGTTGCAATTTGTGTGTCTGCAGAATATGCAGATGATGTTGTTCCACCAACTTTTGTTACTGTATATGTTGTTGTTCCTGTTGATGATTTTGTAAGTTTTACATTAACATTTTCATTTGTCCAAACTTTTTCATCATTTGTTTGTGGGTTTGTTTTTATTGCTGGAATTACATCTTTACTTGTTACTTCTGTGAAATCTAATTTTCCAATTGTTAATTCTTTTGTTGTTGCATCAATTGTTGTTGTAGTTGTGTTTCCTGCATTATCTATTACTATTATTTCAACTTTATATTTTGTGTTATCTTTTAATTTTTCGAATTTTCCTGTTGTATTTGTTGAAATTTCAGTTTCATTTTCATCTTTTAATTTATATGTTACTGATTTAACACCACTATCTTTATCACTAGCATTTGCTGTTACTGTTATTGTATTTGTTGTTGTTGATTTTACTGGTGAAACTGTTGGTGCTGTTTTATCAACAAATACATAATATTTGTCTTCTACTGTGTTTGTTCCATCTGTTGTTGTTATTTTTATTTCATATGTTCCTGTTTCTGTTGTTAAATCTATGTTTGTTGTTCCTTCAGGATAGCTTTCAGTTGTTCCATCTGGTTTTGTTATTGTAACTGTTGTTGTTGTTCCTGTTGTTTCATTACCTGTTTTTGATTTATCTGTTTCAGGTAAATTTATTGTAATGTTTATGTTTGTATTTATTGGATTTGATTTGTTTTCTGGGTCTGTTTCAGGTGTAATTTTTTCTCCATCTGCTGTATTTTTATGTATTTCTGTTGTTGCATTTTCAATATTTTTTGTTTTTATTTTATTTATTTGTGAAACAGTTGGTCCATTTCCTGCTATATCTGTTGCTTTTGTTTTTATTGAATATTCTGTATTTGCATTTAAATTTGCAAATGTGTCTGAATCTTGCCATGCTGACCATTCATTTTCTTCTATTGTTCCATTTTTGTTTGTGTCAATTCCTATTGCATATTGTATTGTTGTTTTATCTATTCCTGAACCTTCATCTGTTTGGTTAGATGTTATTTTAATTGTGTTTGTTGTTGTTGTTCCTGTTGGTGCTGTATCACTTGGTGCTGTTTTATCTTCCCATATTGCATATAATGTTACTGTTCCATTATTTACTGATGTTAGGTTTTTAACTGTTGCTCCTGGTTTATATGCTGTTCCTTTTCCATCTGGTTGTGTATTCCAGTTTATAAATGTATATCCTTTTTTAACTAATGCTAATGTGATTTTTGAGTTTGTTGGTAATTGAACTTCTTTATCATATGTTGCTGTTGTATCTGCTAATTTTCCTGATGCTGTGTTTGAATTATATGATATTTTATATGTGTTTGCTGTATAATTTGCTTTTAATGTATGATCTTTTAGTGTTGTTACTATTGTTGTAGCTTCAATTGTTTGATCTCCATTTGTCCATTTTACAAATTGATATCCTTCTTTTGTTGCTACTGGTAATTCACCATATTCTTTATTTCCTATTACTAGTTTGTTTGCAAATGTTGTCTCTCCTCCATCTGCATCAAATGTTACTACATATGTTCTTACTAGTGTAGCAACTTCATTTCCATTTTTATCTTTTTCTATATTAACAATATAATTTTCGGGAGTTTTTGTTACATCTTTGTTTCCTGTTGTTGAATCTTCTTTTTCAGGGTTTGCTCCATTTATTGCTTTTGTTCCAAATTTTGTTTCATCTTCATCTGCAGGTGCAATTATTTTACCATCATAAAAATTGAATTTTCCGTTTTCTTCAATTTCAATACCATGTGTTTTACCACTGATTACTGGGTTTGTTGTACTTACATTTAAATCACTTGAACCACTCTCATTTGTTCCAAGTGTGAATTCACCTGTGGTTGTTATTTTAATTGCGGCATCATTAACAGAATATACTGCTTCTGCATCATCTCCATTTTTTGAATTTATTAAATTAAATTTACCAGCAACTGTTATTGTTGGATTTGTTGTGTCTGAACTAACATTAAATCCTGCAATATCTAATATAATATTTTTATTTTGTGGTATTGTAACATTTTCTTTTGTTTTTGCAACCATTTCGATTTTTGTTGCTGAAGAACTTGTGTTTTCAGGACATGCATTTATTGCTTCTTCTAGTGTTTTATAATATATTGTTTTTGCAGTACTTCCTGTTCCACTTGTAATTTTTGCAACAGCAATTTGTGTTACATCTTTGCTTGTAACTGGTCCAACAAAGTTTTCGTCAGATTCTGAAACAAGTCTTGTGTTAATAGTAACATTGTGGTCAACACTAAATGGTCCTGTGTAATCAACCCATTTGCTCTCAACAACACCTGTTTTGTCATCTAATTCAGTTATTTGATATTGCACTTTCATTTTTTGGTTTTCAGCTTTACCATTATTTGCCTGTGCCAATACACTTGGAGAAATTGTAACAATCACCTCCCCACCTGTGTATTCATTTTCTGCAATCGTTGTGTCTTTTGGTGCAAATTTTACTTCGGTCTCTTGGACTCTGTATTCACCGAAATTCAATGATTTGCTATCATTTTGAGTGACAACAAACTTTGAAACACCAAAAACAACAGCAACAATACCCATAAGTATTGCTACAGCAATTGCGATTGATTTTAGTCTTTTGTTTTGATTTTCGCTCATACGTTCCTTCCTCTCCCTTTCTCTTTAGCTTTTTCTTCCTCTTGCTCTCCACCTCATCATCCATCAATTCCTATCTACAGCCCGAATTTCTGTATGTCAGGTGTTATTGCAAATCTTTTATATTTACATTTTACAATCATGTCAATAATGTTTTCAAGTCCTTAAAAATCAATAAAAACTCTATATTAATACCTTCCCTAATGCTAATACAGTAATGTTAAATTTATATGACATTTTTCAACTTTATTTTTTATTTTATTATTTCAATTCTGTGACAAAACCCGCCAAACACATACGGGCAATTGTGGACGCGTCCATATTGCTCAAATGTACAATTTTGGACGCGTACCAATTGCTCATTTGAACAGTTAGGACGCGTCCCCAATTGTATGCTGGTTTGTTCGAATTTTGTCAAAATTTGACGAACGATTTTTGTTGATATTTAGGTGGTTTTGTGGTTTAATAGTGTGGGATTAATTGATGTTTAATTAACTATATTTATTTCAAATGTTTTTATTTCAAATGTTTTTATTTCAAATGATTTTTTGAGAAAATTGAATTATATTGAATTATATTATGTTAAATCTAATTAAGTTTTAATCTATTATGTCAAATTTTAAAATTTTAGATTTTTTCTTGAAATTTTCCTATTGTTTTGCTAGAATAGAGGTGATAATTATAGAAGAAAATAATAAAACTAACAATAAATATAGGCCTACAAATGACTATATGTTTAGCAGAGTTTTTGGTGATGTTGATTGTAGAGAAATTTTAAAAAGTTTTTTACAATCTATTTTAACAAATATTGAAATAGTTAAAATCGAATCTGTTAAACAGGCTCATATTGATGCTGATGCTGTAAAAAAGAAATTTAGTAGAATGGATATTTTGGCAACTTTAAATAATAATATTAAAGTCAATATTGAAATGCAAATGGAAAATCTTCATAATACTTTTGATAGAAGTTTATATTATGTTGAAAGATTATCTTCTAAGGATTTGGAGGCTAAACAGAGATATACTGATCTTCCTAAAACTATTTGTATTTGGATTTTGGATTATAATGTTCTTGAGCCAGATGCTCCATTTCATGAGATTGCACGCATAAGACGTGATTATAATTTTGAGGTATTAACTGATAAATTAGAAATGCATTATATTCAATTGCCTAAATTTAAGAAGAAATGTAAGCATATTTCTAGTGCTCTTGAGCAATGGCTGACTTTTATTGTTAATGATGATTTGGAGGAGATTAAGAATATGGATAATGAACTTATTCAAAATGCAGAATCAAAATTAGAATTACTTAATGATGATGAAGAAGCAAGAGAAATTGCCGAAAGAATCGCTGATGCTGAGAGAAATGAACGTGATGCTTTGGATTATGAAAGAAAAGCTGGGCGTGCTGAAGGAATTTCTGAAGGAATATTAAAAAATAAACATGAAATTATAAAAAATATGCTAAATAAAAAATTAGATATTGAACTAATTTCAGAAGTAACTGAAACAAGTAAAGAGGAAATTTTAAAGATAAAAAATAATTTTAAGTAGAAGTAATATAATATATAGTTATTATACAACATCAATTAATCTGGCGGACAATTGGGGACGCGTCCTAATTGCTCATATGAGCAATTAGGACGCGTCCCCAATTGTACACCCTAGTTACTTTGCACTTGTGTTGCTGTTAAATTAAAGTCAACATATCTTGTAATATCTTGTTCTCCAGAGTTCAAAAATACAATTTTATAATATCTTGTTTCTGCTTTTCCACTTTTGAAATCTCCGTCTGAGCAAATGCTTGATGTTAGTGCTGTTGATGTTGCAATTTTTGTTGCTGTTTGTGATTCTGGTGATGATATTTCATACCAATAATATTCTGGTAATTCAAATGTGTTTTCACCATTTGCGTCTTTTTTTGGTTCTACACTTATTTTATAACTTACATCTGTTTCTGTTATTGCTGTAGGGTTTGTAGATTCTCCTGAATAGTCTTTTACTGTGATAATGCAGTATGGATTTACCACTGTTTTGTCTATTGGTTGTATAACGTTTCCTTTTTCATCTTCACTGCTTGATTTTACGTCTATTGTGCAAATCATTTTAGCAACTTGTGCTGTTGCACTTCCTTGTATTGTTTGAATATATTTTGCGTATGCAAATCCTGAAATTAATATTAATAATAATAGGATTATTACTATTAAGGCCATAATTTGGGCTTTTATGGGAAATATTTTTTTATTTTTTTCTGTATTTTTCAAATTACATCAACCTCCCTATTAAAATTTTTGCTATTGCAATTATAATAATAACACCAATTAAAAGGAACAATATTTCAACATGACTTTGCAAATATAAAACTGTTCTTCCTAGTAATGGCATATTACATATTACTTTACCTTTTACTTGAGATTTTTGAACAAGTCCTGAATCTATTCCTGAATTATTATCACCTTTTGTTTGATATAATTTGTTGTCACCTTCTGTGTATTCTTGTATTATCCTGTGCACTGTAATGATTCCACCATTTTCAAATGCGATTATATCTCCTGTTTGTGGTGTATCTATTTCTTTTGTGATTATTGCATCTCTAACATGTATTGTTGGTTCCATGCTTCCTGACATTATTAAATACATTCTATATCCAAATATGCTTGTTCTTTTTGATGTTACTGTCATTATTAAAACTGCAAGTGCTAGAATTACTACAATCCATAAGATTGCTGATACGATTTTTCCTAGTATTTTTAGAAATTTATTTTTATGTGGTTTTTTCTCATCTGATTTTGATTCCATTTTTTCAACACCTGATTTACTTTCTTCTCCTGATTTTTCCCCACCAATCTCATCAATTTCCATATTTTCTATAACATCTTTTTCAATTTTTTCAGCCAATTTTTCATTCTTATTTTTTGTTTCAATTTCAATCTTATTAACTTCATCATTTTCTTTTGTTTTCTTCATTTTTTCACTTTCCTTTCTATCTTTTGCTAAATATCCCTATAAACATACCAACTACTGAACTTGTTCAGCATGTACACTAACATTCATTTTGTAATATGCACCATCTGTTTCACCAATTTTAGTATCATTTTCTGAATCTTTCCATTTCCATTCAATAGTATATATATCATTTTTCATTGAATTTATCTCTACACTTTTTTGATCAATTTCACTAGACATAACCCATGTATTTTCATTTCCTGCAATATATTTTCCATTTAATTTTAATTTAAATGCCATATTAACATTATATGGATTGTCTTCAACAAAATTTATGTCATATTTCATTGTATATTTTGCGTAATTTTCAATTGTAAAACTATATGAACCATTAACACCTGGAGCTATTTTTTTCTCACCTGGAAAATAACTGTTACTAAACATATCTAATTCTTTTAATTCACTCCATTGTTTTGTACCTTCCAATACTTTAAATCTATCATTATTATCAACTATATTGTCATCTGGATCTTTGATATCACTATTTGAATTATTATTGCCATTACTATTATTATTGTTATTATTATTGCTATCATTATTGTTATCATTATTGCTATTATCATTATTATTTTTTTTATCATTATCATTTTTTCCATTTTCAATTATTGCAACAGATTTCGTATCTTTCAATGTTCCTTTTTCAATAATATCATGTATAAAAAATGTCGAAAACCACATTAAAATTAATGTTAATATTATTAATACAACTATTATATTTTTTTCAACCTTAACTGAATTATAATTTTCATTATATCCTTCACTATACATTTCTTTTTCACTAATTGCATTCTTTTTTTCTTCTGTATTTTTCATTTTTTCCCCTCTTTTCTTTTGATAAAATTTTCAAACTAAAAAAATTAGCCTTCATGAAAGAATATATTATCTTTCATATATTCTTTCATGAGGGCTAATCCCCCATGGCTCTTTATTAGAACTTTATTATTATTCTGGTTTAACTTGAGTAGCATCTATTTTGATTGATACTGTCATAGTTTTTGCAGCTGTACCTTCTGTTGTATCTGTTGCATCATCACCAGATTCATATGGCCAATCCCAGTAAATTGCTCCTGTGAATTTTTCACCACCATGAGCTATTTGTCCTGAATAAGCTGTTCCACCTACAGTGATTTCTTTTGTTTTAGTAGAATCAGTATAGAATTTTAAGTTTGTTGGTTTGTTTGTAGCACTTACTAGTGTTATAACATAATCAACATCAACTTCTGTATCATTTATACCAAATTCAACTGGAATAGTTCCATTTGTTCCTGGAGCTAATCTTTCAGCAACAACGTGTGTAAATGTTTTAGACCAAGTTAAATCACTTGAACTTCCAGAAACATTCCATTTTGCAACAACTGCTGTTGTTTCTCCTGAAGTTGTTGTTGTATATTTAGCCCAAGCATATGTAGCTAAAACTAAAGAAGCTATAGTAACTATCAATAATAAAACTACTAATGCTATTGCACCTGTATTTTTTTTCTTATTTTCCATCTTTAGTTTCCCCCCTTTCGTCTTTTGAATATTTATAATATTAAAATATTATACATATTTTAAGTATTATCATAATTAAATTTCTATTTTTCAATTTCATCATTTGTTTTTACTTTATCATTAATTTCATCATTATCATAATAATTAACTAAAATTTTCAATAAAGCAAACAAACAAATTAAGAATAACATGAAAAATACAATTCCAACTGGAGTTTTCAAAAATGCTATTATATTACCTAATTTATAAAATCTTTTTACAACTTTTCCAGATATATCAGATTCATTAAATTGATATTTAACACCATCTTTTTCTGCTAAAATAACTTTATTTACTGTATTAGATTTATTCACTTCAATAATCTTATCACAATAGTAAACATCATTATCTCCATATACTACGCTGTCTCCTACTTTTATTTCACCTGGATTGGTTTTATGAGCAATTACTAAATCTCCTGATTGTGCAATTTCTGGTTGTAAATCTGTTCTCATTATATAAAACCTATATCTTCCAATTGCCAGATTTGATGCTCTTACTGTTGATGCTAATGTTATTAATGTAATAAGTAATAATGTTAATGAAAAAATCACTATAATAATTTGTAAGATTCTTTTTCTTATGAATATATTATTTTCATTTTTCTTTTGTATATTTTTTTCCTTCATAACATTTTTCCTTTCGTATCGCTCCTGAATTTAGGATAACATCTTCGACAACTTTTGACAAGTACTTTTTTCGATTTTCTTAAAATGTAATATTTTTGTAATATTTTGATTCCCGAGTCCCTTGAAAATACTGTGTTTTTTAATTAGATTGATTTTTCATTTTTTTATTTATTACGTTTTTGTCGTTTTTTTCCAAACGCTTAAACCTCTAGGGAATTCAACAAGATCTCCATTTTTGATAAACTAATTTCTGATAACACCAAAATATAAAATTTAAAATAAAAACATTTTATTTTTACACTTAAAACATATTATCACAAATTATTTACCATTTTTTTTCAAAATTAGCTCTCATGAAAAAATATATGAAATTGTATATTCTTTCATGAGGGCTAATCCCTCATGTTTTTATATCAAATTATTTTTATGCACCTGGTTGAACTTGGTTTGCATCTATTTTAATTTGTACTTTCATAGTTTTTGCTGCTGTTCCTTCTGCAGTATCAGTTGCATCTCCACCTGTTGTTTCATAAGGCCATTCCCAATATAAAGCTCCGTTAAAGTCACTTCCTTTAACAGCTATTGTTCCTTCATATGCAGTTCCACCTACAGAAACTGGTGTTTTTTTAGTAGAATCAGTATAGAATTTTAAGTTTGTTGGTTTGTTTTCAGCACTTACTAATGTTATTTTATAGTGAACATCAACTTCTGTGTCACTGATTCCAAATGTAACTGGAATAGTTCCACTTGTTCCTGGAGCTAATCTTTGAGCAACAACATGTGTATATGTTTTTGACCATGTTAAATTTTTTGAACTACCAGCAACATTCCATTTTGCAACAACTGCTGTTGTGTTTCCTGTTGTTGTTGATGTATATTTTGCCCAAGCATATGTAGCTGCAACTAAAGAAGCTATAGTTACTATTACTAATAAAACTGTTAATGCTATTACACCTGTATTATTTTTCTTTTTTTCCATCTTTTGTTTTTCCCCCTTCTCATCTTTTGAGTAAATCAAAACAATAACTATAACACTCATGATTATAGCTAGAGCAATTGCAATTGATTTTTATTATTTTGTTGTATCTTTTGCTCGTAGTTTTTACCTTTCCTTTTTTATATACTTATTCTTATAAATACATTTTATATATATTTAAATATTTTTTCAAAGTAGTAAAATGATATATATTTCTTATATATTTGTTTTCCGTAATGTATTAATCAATTATTAAATTTTCATGACATTTTTTAAGTGCATTTTGAGATTATCTCCCAAAATGCACTTTTTAAAATATTACTTAAATTATTTCTCCATATGTTTCTTCATACAAAATTGCTTTTTCAAAAAATTTCTACGCAAAAAATGCTTTATACATTTTATAAGCAGAATAAACATCAAATTTGCTAGTAACTTCATAAGGTGCATGCATTGATAAAACAGGAACACCACAATCTATAACATCCATTCCTTTATTAGCTAAAATGTATGCTATAGTTCCTCCTCCTCCTAAATCAACTTTTCCTAATTCAGAAATTTGGTATCTAATATCATTTTCCTCCAACAAATTACGAACCCAAGCAACAAACTCAGCATTTGCATCAGAAGCTCCAGACTTACCTCTTGCACCAGTATATTTATTAACACCAACACCTCTACCTAAGAATGCTGAATTATTTCTTTCAGATGCACTTGCATAAATTGGATCAAATCCAGCATCAACATCTGCAGACAACATTTTTGAATTAACAAAAACTTTATCTAATAAATTTGGTTTATTTACACCCATTTTATTTAAAATTTCAGAAATAAATGTATCAAATACATGTGATTCCATTCCTGTATTTCCCATACTTCCTATTTCTTCTTTATCTACAATCATACATACTGCTGTGTTTTTAGGATTTTCAATTTCCAATATTGCAGTTAATGATGTATACACACATATTTTATCATCTTGACCATATGCAGCAACCATACTATTATCAAATCCAAGTGTACGAGCCTTAAATGCAGGCACTAACTCAATTTCTGAACTTAAAAAATCGATTTCTGTGATTCCATATTTTTCATTTAATATATTTAAAATATTTAATTTAACACTTTCAGAAATATCTGAATCATCATAAGGAATACTTCCAATCAAAAGATTCAAATCTTCACCTTTTACTCCTTCTTTAAGCTTTCTTTCCATTTGTTCTTGAGCCAAATGTGGTAATAAATCTGTAATTGTAAATATTGGATCAATTTCATTTTCCCCAATACAAATTTCAATTTTCTCACCATTAGATTTTACAATTACACCATGAATTGCAAGTGGAATTGTTGTCCATTGATATTTTTTTATACCACCATAATAATGTGTTTTTAAATATGCAAAACCTCCATCTTCATAAACAGGATTTGGTTTTAAATCTAAACGTGGTGAATCAGCATGTGCACCAATTATATGCAACCCATTTTCAATAGGCTCACTTCCAATTACTGCTAAGTAAATATTTTTATCCCTATTAACATAATAAATCTTATCCCCAGGTTTTAATGTTTTAAAAGAATTCACATCCCTAAACCCAGCCTTTTCAGCCATCTCCCTAGATGTCTTAACAATCTCTCTCTCAGTTTTTCCTTTATTTAAAAACCCCATATATCCATTACAATAATTAAAAATTTCGTTTCTCTGTTTCTCACTCAAACCTTCCCATCCATTTTTCTTTTGATTAAACAATTTTTCCTTAAGTTTTGTACCATCTGCCATATTACAAAAACTCCTTTCCTATTTTTCTGTTCAAATTATATCACTACATTTTTTCCAAAACAAGTATTTTTTATGCAATGAGCAATTGGGACGCGTCCCTATTGCACGATGCGTGCAACAGGGACGCGTCCCCAATTGTCCAATTTTAAATATTGCCCCAAACTTCTTTTAATTCGTCTAATTTTTTGCTAGATTCTTCTTCACTATTGGTGCAGACTCCACAATAAAATTTTATTTTAGGTTCTGTTCCTGAAGGGCGTACACAACACCAACTTGAATTTTCTAGTTCGAAATATAATACATTTGATTTTGGTAAGTCTGTTTTTCTTATTTCTGTTTCAGATTTGGTCATGTTTCCATTTTTAAAATCTTTAATTTCTCCTGTTTGATAATCTCTGAACTCAAGGACTTTTAGTCCTCCTAGTTCCATTGGTGGGTTGTTACGTAATTTGTCCATAATTGATTTCATTTTTTCTCCACCTTCAATTCCTTTGAATGTAAGTGCAATTTGACCTTCTTTGTAATATCCGTATTTTTTATATATGTTTTCCATTTGTTCCCAACATGAAATTCCTTTTGATTTATAATATGCTGCTGCTTCACATGTTGCCATTACTGCTACAATTCCGTCTTTATCTCTTGCATGTGTTCCAACTAAACATCCAAAGCTTTCTTCAAATCCAAATACATATTCATATTTTCCACCAGATTGCTCAAATTGTTTGATTTTTTCTCCAATCCATTTAAATCCTGTTAGTACTTCAAATAATTTCATTCCATATTCTTTTGCCATTGCTTTTGTCAAATCTGATGACACAACTGTTGTTACCATTGCACCGTTTTTTGGTAATATTCCTTTTTCTTTTTTTTGTGATAATTCATATTCTGCAATAAATAATGCTGACATATTTCCTGTAAACATTTTATATTGTGGTTCTTTTTCTACACAACTGCAACAACATTCATTTTCAGTTTTTTCAGAATCATTTTTTTCTTTGCTGTTTTCACAACTTGTATCTTTAACCCAAACTCCTAATCTATCAGCATCAGGGTCATTTGCCAAAATAATATCTGCATCAACTTTTTTGGCTAATTTTAATGCAAGTGCAAATGCTTTTGGATCTTCTGGGTTTGGATAACTTACTGTTGGAAATTCTCCATCAGGTTGTTCTTGTTCAGGAACAACATAAACATTTTCAAATCCTAATTCTTTTAAAATTGTTTGAACAGGAATATTTCCAGTTCCATGTAATGGTGTATATACTATTTTTAAATCTTTTGCATTGTTTTTTATAACATCTGGATTAAGAACTAATTTTTTCAATGCTCCTATATATTTTTTGTCTAATTCTTCTCCAACAACATTGTATAATCCTTTATTTATAGCTTCTTCCAAATCCATCATTTTTATTGTTGAATAATCTGTAATATTGTTTACTTCTGCAATTATTTCTCCATCTATTGGTGGAACAATTTGTGCTCCATCTTCCCAATAAACTTTATATCCATTATATTCAGGAGGATTATGGCTTGCTGTTACAACAATTCCTGCAACACACCCTAATTCTCTTACTGCAAATGATAATTCAGGTGTTGGACGTAATGTGTCAAAACGATATGTTTTTATTCCATTTGCATTTAGGCATAATGCTGCCCATCTACTAAATTCTTGTGAAAATCTTCTTGAATCAAATGCAATTACAACACCTTTGTCTTGTTTTCCTTTTTTTAAAATATAATTTGCTAATCCTTGTGTTGCTTTTGTTACAGTATATTTATTCATTCTGTTTGTTCCTGCTCCAATTATCCCTCTTAATCCTGCAGTTCCAAATTCTAAATCTTTATAAAATCTTTCTTTGATTTCATTTTCATCATTTTTTATTGATTCCAACTCTTTATGTGTATTTTCATCAAATACATCACTAGTTGCCCAATATTTGTATTTCTCTATAAATTCCATTTTCATCCATCCTTGTAAACAAATTTAGGTTTTTATTAGGTTTCCTATAAACCTTTTTATGTTTGTATAATATCAAAATTTTTTTGATATAACAAGATATTTTATTTATTTTTATAAATATTTTATTTTTTATATTCCCATTAATTAATAATTTCCTCAATTCCTAAACCTAAAATTCCAAAATTATCCTTCCAAATTTCCTCAAATTGTTCCATCTGAATTGGATTTTCACCTATTCCTGCTTCTATTGTATAACCTGGTTTATTAAATTCTTGTATAAACCAATCTTTATAACCTGCAAAGCTTGAGTTATACGGAACATCAGCCAATTTATATCCACTAAATTCACTAAATTTTTTTCCAATTTTCTCTGATTTTCTTGGAGTGCATTCTCCAAATTTCCAATATATTTCTTTTCCCTGAGTATGATATGCAATAACCATTTCAAAATTGTGCTTTTTTGTAAAATTATAAATTGCAATAGCCTCTTTGGCCTCTAATGGCTTTTTTCCAACATAATCGCGTGGTGCAGGTTTATCAAATCCTTGTGCAAATTTTATTTTTTTTGCATTTTCCCATCCTGCTGGATATTGCAAATTTAAATCAACGCCATCAATATTTGCTTTCCACCCTTTTGGAAATAAAATATCCGGATAATTTTTTGCAATTTTTTTGACCTTTTCAATTTTTCTCTTTATTTCAATTCTACTCAGTTTTTCAATTATCCCCAGTTTTAAAGAAGAGTTATCCACATTTTCTTCTAAAACTGTGAATAACTCTTCGTTTTTTCCTTTATTACAATCGTTTTCTTCATTATCATTTTTTTCTACATCATTATTTTTTTCCATATTATTAATAAATTTTTCTAATCCATAATTTACTAAATCTACACCATCAGGATTTACCATTGGTACTATATATAAACATGTATTTTCAAATAACTGTCTAGAATTTACATTTAGCATTTTTATATTTTTCACATATCTTAAAGCATATTCTTTTGCAAATTTTACCAATAACGGAGATGTTATCCATTCATTTGCATGATATGCACCACTATAAAATATTTTTTTCTTACCAACTCCAATTTTTATATATAGAATTTCTTTTCCTAACACACTTTTTCCAATACTTCCAATTTCTAAAAATGGAAATTCTTTTTTCATATTGTATAAATCATTTTTTAATTTCTGATAACTATAAAAACTTTCCATCAATATTCTCCTTTTCACATTAATGACGTTTATACGTATCAGTTGAAAGCCATGTTCTTGAAACAACTTTTCCATTTAAATAAAGTACTTTATATGTTTCAACTTTATATTTAGTTTCTGTTGATTCAATTGTTTTTGATTCTAATTTTACTTCATATTCTGGATCTTGTTTTAGTCCTTGAATTTGACATGTAATGCTTCCTGTTCCAACATATGCAACAACTTTAATTGGGTATTCTCTATTATTTTTAAATTTAAAATCAGATGTTCCAATATTTACCATTGCATCTTGACCTGCAGGAACATATGTAACTCCTAATGAATGATTTCTTCTTTGTACAATTTCTAAATTTGCCCTTAAAACAGCATTATATAATGTAGTTGATACTTGGCAAATTCCTCCTCCAACACCTGTTGACAATTTTCCATTTAAGTAAATTGTAGCTGTTTTATAACCTGTTTTAGTTGAACATTCCCCAATTAAATCATTATATGAAAAAACTTCTCCAGGCATTACTACTGTACTATTTATACTTTTTGCAGCAAGTGCAATATTTGCATTTCTGTTAGCATCACCAGTTCCATAATTTGTAGTAAATGTTGATAACACATTTGGAAAAGCACCTGAATCTAAGTCTGCAACAGTGATACTAGGTTTTATATTTTTTAATTGAATTTCATATTCGATTTTATCTTCATTTAGTAATTTTTTAGCTTGATCTAATGTTATTGCAAAATCTCTTCCATATTCTTCTTTATATACTTTAAATGGATTTGTTGTATAATACGCATTTACAGCCTCTTTATATATTTCATTATGTATTGCCTCAATATCTATTTTCTTTTTTTCAATATGTTCTACAGGTAATTCAAATTCTTTTATATTTCCAGAAAATGCATTTATTAATTCTTGTTTAAATTCATCTGTTTTTATTGCAACACCACTTTTACTATTTTTTATAATTAATTTATTGTCTTCTATTATATATGATGAATCAGTTGCCAAATCAGGTATTTCTAAACACAATTCATTTATTTTTTTAGTAAGAAGTTCATCATCATAACTAAAATTTGCAACTAAATTTTCACCTTTTATTATTATTAAAATAGTATTATAATTATCTTTAACAATATCATTTTCTCTGCCTAAATTATATGCCTTATTTACTACATCCTCAACATCAAATTTCCCATTAATATCATCTAATTTGATTTCTTTTTTTACATCACCACGTTTTACAACAACAACATTTTTTTCATTATTATTTAATATACTATTTAATTTTTCAACTGCTTCCTCTTTTGTTAAATCAGCAAGCTCAATTTGGTTTGATTTTACTCCCTTTACAATTTTATTACTGTTCATATTAATTATTCCAAAAATAGTTGAAAATACTACTATTACAAGGATTGTAATTATTAATACTAAAATAATAATTAAACCATCTTTTTTATTATTTTTTGCTTGATATTTTTTGTTATCATCTGTTTTATTATTTACACGTTTTTCATTTTTTAAATTATTTTTATTTTTTATTTTTAAATCATTTTTTTGAACAATTAATTTATTTTCATTGTTTTTTTCATTATTTAATTGATTAATATTATTTTCATTTGCTATTGCTTTTTTTGATTGCTCAATACTATTTTCATTTGATATTACATTTTTTATTTTTTTGCTATTATTTTCATCTGTTGTTACAATTTTTGATTTTTTCACACCATTCGAAATTTCTACTTCACCATTTGATTTATTGCCAATATTTTGATGTGTTACTTCAGGTTTCTGCTTTTTCATATTATTATCATTTATTATCTCAGTTCTTTGTTTTTTTATAATATTTTCACCTGCTATTTCAGCCTTCTGCTTTTTTATATTATTTTCACTCGTTATTTCAGCCCTTTGTTTTTTTATATTATTCTCACTTATTATTGCATTCTTTGAATTGTTTACATTATCCATATTTACAGTATTACTATTTAATTTATTAATAATATTTTCATTTTGTATTTCTCTTTTTATTTTATTACTATTATTTTCATTTTTCACCAATATTTGATTTCTATATTCCCTACTCTCTCCATTTTTACCATTTATTTTTTCGTTTTCCTTCATTTTTGCCTGTTTATTTTGTAACTGTCTTGCCTTTTCTTTTTCAATATCTTCTTTTTTTATTATCTTAAATACCTTTGTATCTCCACTTGTATCCCTATTTTCGAAATCTTTATTTGCATTATTTTCAAAACTCTTATTCACCTTATTTTCAAAATTCTTATTTACCTTATTTTCAACCTTATCCATACCCTACTCCATCACTTATTTTATATTTATTATTTAATTATAATATTGCATATATAAAATTATGCTTATTTATCCTATTTTAAATTATCACATATAATTTAAATTTTGTAAATTATTTTTTAAAAAATCGGTTTTAGAATTTTTTTCCAAAACCGATTTTAGATTAATAAATAATATTTTTTTATAATTTGTAATAATCCATATACAACTTTCTAGCTGTTTCAGGGCTATCATTACCTGTAGCATTTTTTACAGGTGCAAACTCTTCTTCTCTTTTAACCCTTAAAATAGCCATATCATCTAACATGTCAAATGCATCAAAAATAAATGATTCAAATTTAAAAGCATTTGGATTTTCTGGTGATACAAGATTTCCATTTTCATCAATATATTTTGCTTTTTTATGAGCACAATGGTATGGCAATTTCTTTTTACTAATTTCATCAATTGCATTTACATTAAATAAATTACAATTTATATGTGATTCACCAAAAACAAGCTCACCATCTGCATTTCTTGCCTCAGCCAAATCATCTGTTATTTCAGTATATTCAACTACACCTGGTTTACCATTTCTTTTACAAAATACACCAACTTTTTCTTTAGGTCCTGCTTTTACAACACTTTTTCCTGCTGCTAAAACTTTTTTATCTAAAGTAACACCCAATAAAACTGGATCAACCATTTTTGCTAAAACATTATCAACTGGTCCAACAAAAGCCCACTCAATACCTCTAGTTTTCATGTCATAAATGATTCCATTTTTTCTCATAGATTCAAAAATTCCACCATGTCCATCTGCAGCTTCTTTAATTAATCCATCTTCACCAATTAATAATTTTCCATTTTCACTACACATTGGTAATTCTCCTTGTTTAAAGAAGATTATAGATTTTGGATCATATCCAAAATAATTATTTTCTTTAAAAAAGTTTTCTGTTTGTTCATTATTTTCCCTACTTGTCATTATATACCAAGGAATTGTAACACCATATTTTTCATTATTTTCTTTTATTGAATCTATCAATATTTCAAAAATTGATTTATCATTTGGTAATCCTAACATAAATGTTCCTTTTGGTCCACTATGTCCAAGTCTTGTTCCTTGACCACCTGCCATTGTTACAACAGCATATTTTCCTTGTTTTATCGCATTTTCACCTAATTGTTTATATTTTTCAAAATCCTCTTTTGACAATTTTGCTTTTTCTACATAGTCTATTGGTTCTATTTTATCATTTGCAAAATTTATTTCTTTTTTTGTTGACTCATATAATTCTCCAATTTGATTTAAATCAATTGTTAAAATTTGATTTAATAATTTTTCCTTTTTTGTTTCTGATAATTTTTCATAGTTTTTTAAAATATGCTCTTGATTATGTTTTTTCAAACATTTCAATGCTGCTTCATATTTTTCTTCCATAAAATTGCTCCTTTCAAATCATCTGTATAAATATTTTGATTTTTTTATATTATACCACATTTTTTAATTAGTCAATATTTTTTATTATTTTTATGATTTATATTTTACTTTTATGATTTTTTTATTATCTATATTTTATTATTTTTATAATTGATTTTTATTTTTTTATAACCTATATTTTTTATTTTTTTATGGCTCATATTTTATTATTTCTATAATTTATTTTTATGGCCTATATTTCATTATCTCTATGATTTATTTTTTACGATCTATATTTTGTTATTTATATGAATTATCTTTAATTATTTTTTATATCTTATTTTCATTAATTCCTATTTCCCCTGATGTATTTAAAATTCCATCATACTGTTTAACAATTTCTGACATATCTGATTTAATTTCTTCAATATTATAACAATTAATAACTTTAATATTATTTATATTTTCAACATTATTTAATAATTCAAAAATCATTGAATTATTTTCATTAATATAATCTTCATTACCACCTATTATAACAACATTTTGTTTCTTCTTTTGTAAATTATTTTTTATTGTATCTTCAATTTCTTCATTTTTATCTTTATTACTATTAAACCAATTTATGTTTAATATTTTTTCTTTATTTTTTACATTTAATTTTTCTAATACTTCTTCAATATTTTCTTTTTTTACATTTTCAAAAATAGTGGTTATTTCAACATCCTCATTTATCTGTTTACTCAAATATGGTAATAACATTACAGATAAATGTAAATCACTTACATAAAAATTACAATATGTTTTTATGTTTTGTTGTCCCACATATTCCATTTTTTCCTTTGCCTCCTAGTAAAAAACTATATGGAAAATTTTACCAATTTATTTCAAATATGTCAATAATATTACAAATAAATCGTTCGCCTATTTTCGACATCGATTTTCGACAAATTATTATTTTTTTCCTTTTGTGTATAATTTTTTTAATGTAGTCAATAATTATATTAATTACACAAAAAAACACAAAGGAGGATTTTCTATGAAAATTTTTAAAAGGATTATATTAGTTATTTCATTATTGTTAATTTATATTGCAATATCAGCATTTTCATATGTTGCTGCAGTATCTAATGATATATCAGAAAGTGTATTTAGACTACACGTTATCGCAAACAGTGATTCAGAAGAAGATCAAAATTTAAAATACATTGTTCGTGATAACCTAATTAAATATATGAATACATTAACCCAAAATATGTCTACAAAAGATGATGCAATAAAAATTGCAAAAGAACATGAGCAAGATTTTCGTGATATAGCAATTAAAACTATTAGAGAAAATGGTTATAATTATGATGTAAAAGTTGAAATTGGTAATTGCTATTTTCCGACAAAATACTACGGCGATATCTCATTTCCAGCAGGATATTATGATGCATTAAAGGTGGAAATTGGTGAAAGTGCTGGTCAAAATTGGTGGTGTGTAATGTTTCCCCCACTATGTTTTGTTGACATGTCTACAGGAATAGTTCCAGATGAATCTAAACAAACAATAAAAGAGCAACTTTCTGAAGAGGAATATGCAATTATAAATGAAAAAAACAATCCAAATATTAATTTCAAATTTAAATTAATTGAATTGTTTTCAAAATTATAATAACAAAATTTTATTTGAATATATAAATTATTATACTATTAATGCAAGTTATTATATTATTAATATTTAATTTGTATATATAAATTTTATTATATATAATATTTTATTTGAATATTTAAATTTTAATTATTGTTTATATAATATATTATTTTGATATATAAATATTAATTATTTTAATTAAATAAGTAGCAAATTTTTATTTTTTTAAATAAAATTCAAATTATTGTTGTCAAAAAAACCATTTTATGGTATAACCTATAATGATTATTTATACAATTTTATTTAGGAGGTAATCTTTTGGAAAAATTAGTTATACATGGTGGAACCCCTTTAAAAGGTGAGGTTATCATTAGTGGTGCAAAAAACGCAGCAGTTGCAATACTTCCAGCTGCTTTACTTATAAATGGTAAATGTACAATAGAAAATTTACCTAATATTAGTGATGTCAAAATTTCTTGCGAAATCTTGTCAAAATTAGGAGCAAAAATTGAATGGATTGATAATAATACAATTACTATTGATTCAACAAATATTTGTGGACATAAAGCTCCTTTAGACATGACAAGCAAATTTAGAGCATCTTATTATTTAATTGGATCTTTATTAAGTAGATGCAAAGATGTTGAAGTTGGTCTTCCTGGTGGATGTAATTTAGGTGCAAGACCAATTGATCAACACATAAAAGGATTTGAAGCTTTAGGTGCAAAAGTTACTGTTTCAAATGGTACAATTCAGGCTTCTGCAGACAAATTAGTTGGAACTTCTATATATATGGATATGGTTTCAGTTGGAGCAACAATAAATGTTATGCTTGCATCAGTTTTAGCTGAAGGAACAACAGTTATTGACAATGCTGCCAAAGAGCCACATATTGTTGATGTTGCAAACTTTTTAAATACAATGGGTGCCGATATCCGTGGTGCAGGAACTGATGTTATAAAAATTAATGGTGTTTCTGAATTAAAAGGTGGTGCTACATATTCAGTTGTTCCAGATCAAATAGAAGCAGGTACATTTATGCTTGCAGCAGTTGCATCTAAAGGTGATATTTTAGTAAAAAACTGTATCACAAAACATTTAGAATGTTTGACTGCAAAAATAATTGAAATTGGTGGACATGTTGAAGAAGATGGAGATCAAATAAGAGTATGGTGTAATACTCGACCTAAAAAAGCAAACATTAAAACTCTTCCATATCCTGGATTTCCTACAGATTTACAACCTCAAATGGGAGTTACATTATCAATTGCAGAGGGTACAAGTATTATTAATGAAAGTATATGGGAATCTCGATTCCAATACACAAATGAACTTAATAAAATGGGTGCAAATATTACTCCTCAAGGAAAAACAGCAGTATTTGAAGGTGTTGAAAAACTATCTGGAGCTCCAGTTTATGCAACAGATTTAAGAGCTGGTGCAGCATTAATTATAGCTGGTATCATTGCTGATGGAACAACAGAATTATATAATTTATCACACATTGATAGAGGTTATGAAAATATTGAAGAAAAATTCAGAAAACTTGGTGCAGATATCACAAGAGTTACGGAATAATTTGTTTTACTTTAATTACCTCAAATTAATCCGTCTGAGCAGATATCATAAGAGTTTACGAATAATAAACAATAAGTACAATATAATAAAATTTACATATTCATGCCGATAACACAAAAACGGAAGAATAATTTAAATATTTTACAAATTTTATTTAACTCTTATTATTTATGATATTATAAAAGCTTACTACTAATAATGTTATTAGTATCATTAGCTGTCATATTATTAACCTATCCAGAAAACATTCAAAAGTGTAGTATTAAAATTATTATATTAAGTTTATAATACTACACTTAATTTATTTTAGAAAAGGAAGAATAAAATGTTTAATTTTTGTAGTCTATATAGTGGTAGTTCAGGAAATAGTTTATATGTTGAAACAAATAAAACAAAATTATTAGTTGATTGCGGAGAAAGTGCAAAAAAAATTGTTAATTCACTTTCAGATATAAATGTTGATATACAGGACATTGACGCAATTTTAGTCACACATGAACATATTGATCATGTAAAATCTCTTGGTACATTATCAAAAAAATATGATATTCCAATTTATACAAACATTGAAACATTAGAAGCTATGCCTGATCAAAAAAATAAAATACAACCTAAAAATGTTAATATATTTGACTTTTCCAATGATTTTTTTATTGGAGATTTGCAAATACATCCATTTCCAATTCCTCATGATGCTGCAAATCCATGTGCATTCAATATTTTCCATAATGACAAAAAAATAAGTATAGCAACAGACATTGGTCATATGACACCTGAAATACTCAAAACGCTAGAAAAAAGTTGTTTTTTATTATTAGAATCAAATTACGACCCTAATATCTTAAAATGCTCACCATACCCATACCACCTTAAACAACGTATTTCTGGTCCTTTAGGTCATTTATCAAATGACAATGCTAGTCAAACAGTTTCACATTTAATTAATTCAGGATTACAAAAAGTTGTCTTAGGTCACTTAAGTAGAGAAAATAATTTTCCAGAATTAGCATATAAAACTGTTATGGATGAAATAATTCAAAACAATATACCAGAAAAAAGTATTCAACTAAGTGTTGCAACACGTTTCAATCACACTCCATTAATTGATGTTGGATAAAAATACAATTTACTATTTTTTGAAAGGAGATTGCTTTGTTATATATTATATAGTATATAGTAAAGCATATAAACATATGTTACATATAAATATAATCTGTGTCGGAAAAATTAAAGAGAAATATTTGAGAGAAGCAATTGATGAATACTTCAAACGTTTAAGCAAATATTGTCAATTAAAAATTGTTGAACTTCCAGATGAGAAAATTCCAAATAATCCAAGTGAAAAAGAAGTATTAGCTATTAAAGAAAAGGAAGGTCAAAATATTATTAATAACATAAAAAAAGACTCATATAATATTTGTTTAGATTTAAAAGGAAAACAATTTACTTCAGAAGAATTTTCCAAAAAATTAGAAAATATTTCTCTAAATCAATATAGTACTATAAATTTTATAATTGGTGGTTCACTTGGAATTTCAAATAGTGTTTTATCAATTTCTAATGAATTGATATCATTTTCTAAAATGACATTTCCACATCAATTATTTAGAGTTTTTTTATTAGAACAAATTTATAGGGCTTTTAAAATTTCAAATAATGAAACATATCATAAATAATTTTTTATTTATGATTTATTTTTTATTTATGATTTATTTTTTATTTATGATTTATTTTTTATTTATTTTTCGTTTACTTTTTACTTTATTTTTTTATTTTATTTTTTTATTTTATTTTTTTGTTTTATTTTTTTATTTTTATTTTCAACTCCTCTTTCATCTATTTTTATTTATATATTATAATTTATTTTATAATATTATATATAATTGCAGGGAAAAATGTTTCATATATTTTTGGGGGACATTTTATATATCACGAAAAAATTCAAAAGAATAAGTAAGAACAAAACTAATATATTTGGGGCATAGTTTTTCTTTTTTTATTTTTATTTTCTCCCTGCAAAATTAAAAACTATTATTATTTAATTATTTATTTAATTATTTATTTAATTATTTATTTAATTATTTATTTAATTAATTATTTATTTAATCATTTTTTATTATTAATTTTATAATCTTTTAATTAGTTTTTCATTTAATTATTTGATTAATTAATTATTTAATTTTTTTATTATACAATTAGTGAGAAATCTTTCAAGAAAAAATTTCACAAGAATAAAAATAATTAAGAATATAATGATCTTTTTTATCATTAATAAACCTCCTGAAAAAAGATTGTTTATTTATTCAAATAATACAACCTTTATATTAAAATGTCAAGAAAAATCGTTCGACAAAATTCTACAAAAAGTTACAAACCCATACGGATACTGCCATTCCAACCACATCCCCAATAAGAGCCGCAATTAATACTCCTCTTGTTTTTTTTATTTTTACTACACTTGTATATACAGCAATAGTATAAATAGTCGTTTCTGTAGATCCCATTATTACAGAAGCTATTTTACCAATTTTAGAGTCAACTCCATAATTTTTCATTATATCTGTTGCCACAGCCATTGCTGCACTTCCAGATATTGGTCTTAATATAGCTAATGGCATAATTTCTTTTGGAAAATTCACCTTTTCTAATATAGGTAAAATAATATTAATAATTGCATCTAATATTCCTGAATTACGTAATGCACCAACCGCAACAAACAATCCTATAAGAGTTGGAATCAAATTAAAAACTATTTGTACCCCCTCTTTTGCACCTTCCATAAATATATCAAAAACCTTATTTTTTTCAATAAATCCATACAAAATTATTATTAAAATAATTACAGGCATTGCAATTGTTGATATATAATTTAAAATACTCATATTAATTTCCCCTATTTTATTTGTTTTTAATTATTTGAGTTGTTTATTATTTGTTATTGATTTTATTATTTATTATTTCTGTTATTTATTTTTATTATTATTTTTTATTATTATTTTTATTATTTTTTTATTATTATTTTTATTATTATCTTTATTATTTTTTATTATTTTTTTATTATTTTTTATTTATTTATTATTTATTTATTATTTATTTATTTATTATTTATTTTTTATTTAATTATTTATTAATTCTTTTAATATTTAAATTTACTCTTTTTTATTATTATTTTTGTTGATAAAACAGCTACAATAATTGAACATATTGTTGCACACCAAATTGGAAACACTATAGACGTTGGATTCTCAGACTTTAATGATGTTCGTATTGCAATTACCGTAGTTGGTATTAATTGCAATGATGCAGTGTTTAATACTATAAACATCATCATAGAATTTGATAAAGTATTTTTTTCTGTATTAACATCTTGCATACTTGTCATAGCTTTTATTCCTAATGGAGTAGCTGCATTTCCAAGTCCGAAAATATTTGCAATAATATTCATCGATATTTCTTTTTTTATTTTTTGATTATTTTTTAATTCTGGAAATAATTTATTTAAAAAAGGATTTAATATTTTTACTAAATTATTAACAAGTCTACTTTTATAAGCAATCTGCATTATTCCATTCCACAAAGTAATTGTTCCTAAAAAAGTCAAACATAATTCTACTGCGCTTTTTGTTGATTCAAAAATTCCATTATTTAATTTTTCAATATTTCCAAAAATAATTGCATAAACAAATGATATTATTATAAAAACTGGCCATATTTTATTTAGCATTTTTTTTCACATCCTCTTATAAAACTATTCAATATTTATTTTTTTAGAACAATATTATAGTTTTGTTTCTATAAAAATGTTATTTTCGTTTTGAAATTATTATTAATTGGAAAATTTTTACATTTTATATTGTCTTTTTTTATTAATTGTGCTAGAATGTACTATATCGCAAAACTAGGAGGTAAACATTATGAAATCAACTGGAATAATTAGAAAATTAGATGAATTAGGAAGAGTTGTTATTCCTATTGAATTAAGAAATAAATTTCATATTTCTGAAAAAGATCCTATTGAAATCTATGTAGATGGTACAAGCATTATTTTAAAAAAATATGAAGTAAGCTGTATTTTCTGTGGCAAATCAGAAGGATTGCAATCATATAAGGATAAACAAATTTGTGAGAATTGTTTAAACAAAATTTCTGTCTTGTCTGAAAAGAGAAATAAAAAGAAAAAGAAAAACTAATATAAATAATTAATTTTTATTAATTATTTATATTAGTTTTTTTATCTATTTTATTCCTTTTATTAATTTTACTTTTTTACCTATTTTTTATTATTGTTTTTTATACCTTTTTATTATATTTTATTATTTTAATTTTTAATTTAAAATTAATTATTTATCATTAATTAAAATTTATTACTTTCATATAAATTTCATTTTTATTTACATTTCTGTCTTTTGCCATTTTTTTCACTATTTCTTTTTTCTCTAAATTTTGTTTTTTATAATAATTATAATGTTCTTCTATACTCATATTATTTAATAATTCTGTTAATTTATCTGTAGAATTATCGAATTTGTTTCCTTCTAAAACAATAATCATTTCACCTTTCAAATCAGTATATTTTTCAATGATTTCACTTATTTTTCCTCTTATAAACTCTTCATGAATTTTTGTCAATTCTCTTGCTAATACAATATTAACATCTCCAACTTCTTGCAAAATATCCTTTAAAGTTTGATTTATTTTATGTGGTGCTTCATATAAAATTATAGTTTTGTTTTCTTTTTTTATTTCCTCAAATTTATTTTTTCTTAATTTTTTATTTAATGGTAAAAAGCCATAAAAAGCAAATTCTCTTGTATTCATTCCAGAACAAATTAATGCATTTATTAAAGCACATGCACCAGGAATTGGAATAATTTCTATTTCTTTTTCTATTGCCTGTTTAACAACCTCTTCCCCTGGGTCAGATATTGCAGGAGTACCTGCATCTGTAATCAATGCTATATTTTCGCCATTCAATAATTTATTTATTAGCACCTCTGTTTTATTTTCTTCATTATGCCTATGATAACTTATTAATGGTTTTGATATTTCCAAGTGATTTAATAATTTTAAGCTGTGTCTTGTGTCTTCTGCAGCAATTAAATCAACATTTTGTAAAACCTTTATAGCTCTAATAGTTATATCATCTAAGTTTCCAATAGGAGTTGCCACCAAATACAATTTTCCTTTTTTATTCATTTTTATTTCTCCTTTTAATTTTTTATGATTAAATTATTTATTTTATTATTTCTAATTTTTTTATTTATTATTTTTTATTATTAATTTATTGTACAATTTTATATTTTTAATTATTATTTTTCTATTTATTTTTTTAATTATTATTTTTAATATTTATTTTTTAATTATTATTTTTAATATTTATTTTCTATTTATTTTTTTATTATTATTTTTAATATTTAATTTTTATTTATTTTTTATTATTATTTTTAACGTTTAATTTTTATTTATTTTTTTATTATTTTTAATATTTAATTTCTATTTATTTTTTACTATTTTTTTAATTATTATACATATCTAATATTTCCCTTGAATATTCACCATCATTATTATATATATACAAAGGTTTTTCTATCTTTAAAAATTCTCCACCATTTTTTACTGCCTTAATTAATACCAATTTAGCTTCATTACTATTTTCTCTTGAATATACAAATCTTATTTCTTTAGGTTCTATTTTATTTTCTTTTAATCCGCAAATTATATCTGATAATCTTTCTGGCCTATGTACCATATATAATATTCCCTTATCCTTTAATACTACTTTTGCAGCTTTTATAAAATCAAATATATCTGCCAAAATCTCATGTCGTGAGATTAATTTTTTCTGATTTTCATTTTTTCCACCAGTATTTATTTTTTTATATGGTGGATTAGTGACTACAACATCTACTGAATCTCTTTTTACATGCATTAAAATATCCTTAATATTACAATTAATAATTTGAAATTCGTCTTCTAAATTATTTAATATAACACTTCGCGATACCATATCTGCGACTTCAGATTGTACCTCAATTCCAATCATTCTTTTTATTTTATTTTTTGCTAATAACAAAAAACCTATTATTCCAGTTCCTGTTCCTAAATCCATTACAACACTGTTTTTCTTAATATCTTTTGCAAAATTTGATAATATAACACTATCTATTCCAAAGCAAAAACCATCTGTATTTTGAATTATTTTTAAATTATTTATTTGTAAATCATCAATTCTTTCATTTTCTTTTAAAATTATTCTCACCTTTTTCTGTAACATATTTTTTTATAATTAATATTATATAATATATTTAATTATTTTTAAATATTTTTTTAAAATATTATTAATAAATAATATATTTTATTAATAAATTATAATTTATTAATAAAGGAGATGTTTTATATTGAAAAATAATAATTATTATATTAATTATAATGAACATTGTAATAATTCATGTAATAAAACATGTAAAAATAATAAATTTAATCTTCCTGAAAAAAAGAAAAATATTATTAAATCCTTGGCAGATGTAGAATGTTTTTTAAACAATTTAAAAAATGTATCAAAAGGAGTTCACTTATATAAAATAATAAAATAGAAGATTATAATCTTCTATTTTTTCTTATTTTTATTAATTTATTATTTTATTATTTAATTATTTAATTATTTAATTATTTATTTTTTATTTATTTTTTCATTATTTTTTATTTATTTTAATTATGAACTATTTATTTTGTCATTATTTTTATTTATTTAAATTATTAATTATTTATTTCACTATTATTTTTATAAAATATTTAATTTATTATTAATTATTAATTCTAAAATATTTTTCTGACAAATTAAAATCACCTAAATATTTATTTTCTTCTCCATCTATAAGTATTTTTACTGAATTTATTTCTGTTAATTCTGTCAATGAATTAACTATTCCATAAATTACTTTAGACTCTTCCCCTTTTTCACCTGTAAATTCTTCAATAAATTCTTTTGAAAAATCAACACTTAAGCAATCACCTTCCAATTTTGTATTATTTAATTTTACATTTTTTGAACAATTATTTTTTAATTTTTTATTTTCAGGTCCTTGTAACCATAGATTAATTATTTCTTCATATGGATTATTTAATAATTTTTTTGCATCAATTAATTTACTTTCAATTTTTAATTCACCTGATTCATTATCAATAAAATATAATGAAATAATTGTATTTCTTAATTGCTCATCAGAAATTTCCTCTTTAGGAACTATTTCATTTGATTTTTCAATTACTTGTTCATCCCTATTAAAATATGCCCATAAAATAACACCCAAAATTATTAATAAAATTCCTATAGAAATAAAATATATTTTTTTTGATTTCATTTTATTCACCCTTTCCTAATTTAAATGTTTAATTAATATTATTATAGACATGCTTTTTTTAGAACACTTTTTATTTTAATAATATATTATTTTTAATACATTTTACTTTATATTTATTATTATATTTTCCTTTATTTTTTAACTGTTTTTTCCTTGGGGAATCAACATTTCAGGTATTTTAATTTTTATAAAAAGATTTGACAAATTTCCTATTTAAATGTACAATAAGTTTTGAATTTTAAATAATTTTGAGAGGTGAAAAAATATATGAATAAAATATTACATATTGGTGTTGATGTTGGTTCAACAACAGTAAAAATTGTTGTACTAGATGAAGATTTAAATATTGTTTTTCAAGATTATAAACGTCATTATTCAGATACAAAAAATACAATTTGCACAGTGTTAGAAAATTTAATTAATATATATCCAGATTATAATTACACAATTGCTCTTACAGGCTCAGGAGCTATGTCTGCTGCTAAATTTTTAGACTTACCATTTATTCAAGAAGTTGTATCTTGCAAACGCTCAGTTGAAAAATATATTCCTCAAACTGATGTTGTTATTGAATTAGGTGGTGAAGATGCAAAAATAATTTATTTTGATAAATTTATTGAACAACGTATGAATGGAACATGTGCGGGTGGAACAGGTGCATTTATTGACCAAATGGCCTCTTTATTACATACTGATGCTGCTGGATTAAATGAATTAGCAAAAAATTATAAAACAATTTATCCAATAGCTTCAAGATGTGGAGTTTTTGCCAAAACAGATGTACAACCACTTTTAAATGAAGGAGCTGCAAAAGAAGATATCGCAGTTTCAATTTTTCAAGCAGTTGTAAATCAAACAATTAGTGGTCTTGCATGTGGCCGTCCAATTAGAGGAAATGTTGCATTTTTAGGTGGTCCATTAAACTACTTATCAGAGTTAAGAAACCGATTTATTGATACCTTACATTTAAAAGATGAACAAATAATAATTCCAAATGAAGCTCATCTTTTTGTTGCTAAAGGTGCTGCCCTTGATTCTTTAGATGTTTTACCTATTACTCCTCAAAAATTAAGTAGCAAAATAGAAGTTTTAAAAAGTTCAGTTGATAAATCATCAGCTTCACTTCCCCCTTTATTCTCAATTGATGCTGATTATGAGGATTTTAAAATCAGACATAGTAAAGATACTGTAAAAAAAGAAGATTTATCAATATATTCCGGAGATTGCTATATTGGAATTGATGCAGGTTCAACCACAACTAAACTTGTTCTTATTGATAAAGATGGAAATTTACTATATTCATTATATGGAAGTAATGAAGGAAATCCTTTAAATAGTGTTATAAAAATGCTTAAAGATTTATATACAAAACTTCCTGAAGGTGCAAAAATAAGATATAGTGGGGTTACAGGATATGGTGAAAAATTAATTCAAACCGCTTTAAAAATTGATTTAAATGAAATAGAAACAATCGCTCACTATACTGCTGCAAAGGAATTTATGCCAAATGTTACAAGTATTGTTGATATTGGTGGTCAAGACATGAAATATATTAAAATAAAAAATGGCACAATAGATAATATCATGTTAAATGAAGCTTGTTCATCTGGATGTGGCTCATTTATTGAAACATTTGCCAAAAGCCTGAATTTATCAATCGATGAGTTTGTTAATTCAGCATTAGAAGCAAGAAATCCTGTTGATCTAGGTTCTAGATGTACAGTTTTTATGAATTCAAAAATAAAACAAGCCCAAAAAGAAGGTTTTACTGTTGGAGATATATCTGCAGGTCTTTCATATTCAGTAATAAAAAATGCTATTCAAAAGGTTATGAAAATTAGAGATATGAAAACATTAGGTGACAACATTGTTGTTCAAGGTGGAACTTTTTATAATGATGCTGTTTTACGTGCATTTGAAGAAATTGTTGGTCATAATGTAGTTCGTCCTGATATTGCAGGACTTATGGGTGCATATGGAGTTGCTCTTCTTGCTAAACAACAATATGAATCCAACTTAGATATGGAATATTACTCAACTATTTTAAAAAATGAAGAACTTGATAATTTAAAAATTCAAACCTCTCATGTTCGTTGTCAAAGATGTGAAAATCATTGTTTATTAACAATTAATAAATTTAGTGATAACAGCAGATGTATTACAGGAAATAGATGTGAAAAAGGTGAAGGAATTATAAGTTCAAATAAAGATTTACCAAATTTGGTTAAATATAAATATGAAAGAACATTTGATTATACACCATTAGATGCAACAGAAGCAAAACGTGGAAGTATTGGAATCCCTAGGGTTTTAAATATGTATGAAGACTATCCATTCTGGTTCACTTTTTTAACAAATTTAGGATTTAGAGTTATTCTTTCAGAAAAAAGTACTAGAAAAACATATGAAAAGGGTATTGAATCTATGCCTTCAGAATCAGTATGTTTCCCAGCCAAACTTTCACATGGACATATTATTAGTTTAATAAATTCTGGAATTACAACAATTTTTTATCCTTGCATTCCTTATTCAAGAAAGGAATTTAAAGATTCTAATAATCATTATAATTGTCCAATTGTTACATCTTACCCAGAAGTTTTAAAAAATAATGTTGAAGAATTAAAAACTAAAAATATTAATTTTTTAAATCCATTTCTTCCTTTTGAAGCAAAAAAATTAGTTAAAACAATTATGGATTTGCCGGAATTTGCTAGTTACAATTTTACTAAAAAAGAATTGTTTGAAGCTGCTAAAAAAGCTGAAGAAGAATATCAAAATTATAAAAAAGACATTCGTAAAAAAGGTGAAGAAACAATTGAATATTTAAATAAAAATAATTTAAAAGGTATTGTTCTTGCAGGTAGACCTTACCATATGGATCCTGAAGTAAATCACGGAATTGACACATTAATTACAAGTTTAGGTCTTTCTGTTTTAACTGAAGATAGTGTATGTCACCTAACAACTGAAAGAAAACCATTACGTGCAGTTGATCAATGGACATATCATTCAAGATTATATAATTCTGCGGACTTTGTTGGTAGAACTGATAATTTGGAATTAATTCAATTAAACTCTTTTGGATGTGGTGTTGATGCTGTAACAACTGACCAAGTTGAAGAAATTTTAACAAGTTATGGAAAAATGTATACACTAATTAAAATAGATGAAATAAATAATCTTGGAGCTGTAAGAATTCGTATACGTTCACTTCTTGCAAGTATGAATAAACGACTAAATGCAAAAATTGAAAAAGGTGATGGAGATTATAGTGTAAATAGAAAAATATTTACTAAAGAAATGAAAAGTGAATATACTATTTTATGCCCTCAAATGGCACCTATTCATTTTGATTTACTTGAAACTGCTGTACGAGCTTCTGGATATAATTTAGTATTATTACGTGAATGTACTAATCACACTGTTGAAACTGGCTTAAAATATGTAAATAATGATGCATGTTATCCTTCAATCTTAGTTACTGGGCAAATGATTGAAGCATTAGAATCTGGAAAATATGATTTAAATAAAACAGCTTTAATTATTTCTCAAACAGGTGGTGGATGTAGAGCAACAAATTATATAGGTTTTATTAGAAAAGCATTGAAAGATGCAGGGTTTGCAAATGTTCCAGTAATATCATTCAATGTTGTTGGAATGGAAAAAATGCCTGGATTTAAAATCACAATTCCATTAATGGAAAGATTATTAAAAATGTGTATTTATGCTGATTTACTTCAAAAACTATCTGCCAAAAATAGAGCATATGAAGTTAATAAAGGTGAAACAAATAAATTATTTGAATTATGGATGGAAAAATGTAAAGGACTTATTACTAAATCTACATTGAAAGAATTCAAGAAAAGTATTTATGATATGGTTGAAGATTTTGAAAAAATCGAAGTAGATTTTTCAGTAAAAAAACCTAAGGTTGGAATTGTTGGTGAAGTATTAATCAAATATCATCCTTTTGGAAATAATTATATTGTTGATAAATTAGAAAAAGAAGGTGCAGAAGTAATTCTTCCAGACTTTATGGGGTTTGTAAAATTTGCTTGCACTCATAAAATTACATTTAACGAATTAATAAAATCTGGAAATGTTAAAGCAAGTATATTTAAAACTGTAATTAAATTGGTTGATTTATTAGAAAAAGATGAAATTAATGCATTAAAAAATTCTAAAAAAGGATATTTACTACCTTGCAATATTTGGGAGTTAGAAGAAAATGTAAAAGATATTTTATCAATTGGAAATCAAACTGGTGAAGGATGGTTTTTAACTGCTGAAATGGTAGAATATATTCAAAATGGAATTCCTAATATAGTATGTGTTCAACCATTTGCCTGCTTACCAAATCATGTCGTAGGAAAAGGAGTAATAAAAACAATTCGTTCAAAATATCCTGAGGCTAATATAGCCCCTATTGATTATGATCCAGGGGCAAGTGAAACAAATCAAACTAATAGACTTAAATTATTTATTACTGTTGCAAAAGATAATCTAGAAAAATAAAAAAACCTCATATGAGGTTTTTTTATTTATTTAATTATTTATTTAATTATTTATTTAATTATTTATTTAATTATTTATTTAATTATTTATTTAATTATTTATTTAATTATTTATTTAATTATT